>CALFWM010000044.1 GCA_937928635.1 uncultured Sulfitobacter sp.
GCCCTGTCCGGTGCGAAGTCTGTTGACGAAGCCCTGGCCGCCTCACAGGCCGCTGCGGCTGCGATCATGGAAGAAGCGGGCTACTAAGCCTGCCGCCCAAACCAACGCAAAGGCCCGGGGAAAAACCCCCGGGCCTTACACCCCAAGAGGTGTCGCAATGTCTGGCGTGAGCGCGAGAAATGTTCGCCGCACACCCGTTAAATTGCTGATACATTCCTGATTATCATTTTACTGTGCACGGAAACCTGAGCCATGGCCGACTGCTGTATTCCTCGCTTTCCCCATGCGGGGGCCGTGCGCCGGGGCAGGGCATGCACACGTGCGCCTGTCGCGCGGTAATCGCATGTCGATCATGGTGCCAAAAATTGAGGTTGTGGACCGGGGCACGCGCTCCATCCGGTATCTGGAACACGGCTGGCCGACGGAGCTGTGCCGCTGGCACGCGCATGAGGAATATGAACTGCATCTGGTGGTCGAAACCCGCGGCAAGGCCTTTATTGGTGACTACATCGGTGATTTTGAGCCGGGCTATCTGTACCTGACCGGCCCCAACCTGCCGCACAACTGGATCACCGATGAAATCTACGACGAGGAACTGCCGCTGCGCGATATGCTGGTGCAGTTCAGCCATGAAAGCATGGAAAAACTCGCCACAGGTTTCCCGGAATTTGCGCAGGTGCGCGACATGCTGATGTCGGCTAAATCCGGCATCCTGTTTGAGGGGTTCAACCCCACCTTTGCGCGTGGCCACATGGAATCGATCCGCGATCATGAGGGGCCCGAACGCATCCTCGCCTTTATCCGTTTTTTGGTGCGCCTGAACGAACACGCCGAAAAACGCGTGCTCTCCGTGGCCAAGATGTTTCAGCCCGCCATCGGCACAAAAAATTCGGCCATCGGAACGGTGGTGGATTATATCGTGGAACATTTCAAGGACGACATCACCCTGCCCAAAGCGGCCAAGATGGCCAACATGACCGAGGTGACCTTTGGCCGTAAATTCCAGGCGGTGACAGGGCATCGGTTTACCGAATTTGTGAACCGTGTGCGTGTGGGGGAAGCCTGCGCCTTGCTCTATGCCACCGATGATATGATCAGTGCAATTTCGCACCAGACTGGGTTTCGCAACATTGCAAATTTCAACCGGCACTTTCTGAACCTCAAGGGGATGACCCCAACGCAATACCGCGAAACGGCGCGTCAGGATCTGTTTCCCGATACAGAAACCCTTCCATGAGCGGTGCGCGGATATCCGAAGTCTACACCACTCAATATGCGCGCTCTGATTGCGCCATTGGTGTTGTTCATCTTGGCTTTGGGGCCTTTCACCGGGCCCATCAGGCAGTTTATCTTGATGATTACATGGACAAATCTGGCGATTTATCCTGGGGCATTGCGGCGGTGAACCTGCGCGCCTCAGACGCGTTGCAGTTTCAGGCCGTGGCGCAGGAAGTGGCGCGTCATGACGGGTATTTTCTCAAATCGGTATCCGCTGACGGTGAGGTTGCCCTGCGCCGTGTACGTGCGCATCTCGCCTTTGTGGATTGGAGCGTGGAGGCCGCAAGGGCCGAAGCCTTGCTCGCAGACACCGGCGTGCATCTGGTGACCCTGACTGTTACCGAAAGCGGCTATTACACGGACCCTGACGGCAATCTGAACCTGTCTGACCCGTTGATCGTGATGGAGACAGCGGGGGGCGCGCCAAAAACAGTCTATGGGTATTTGCGCGCGGCTTTGCAGGGGCGGAAATCTGCCTCGGGCGCAGCCCTTACAATTGCGTGCTGTGACAACATTCGCCAGAACGGCAAGATGGTGCAGCGCAATCTCGCGGCCTATCTGGTGGCCTGTGGCGACATGGATTTGGCAGCCTGGGTGGCGCAAAACGTTGCGTTTCCCTGCTCCATGGTGGATCGCATCACCCCGCGCAGCGCGCCGGACCTTGCCATTGAGATAAGCGAGGTTGTGGGCGCGACCGTGACCGCCCCGATTATGGCGGAGGATTTTATCCAATGGGTGTTGGAGGATACCACGCTGACCCCTTTGCCCGATCTGGCGCAGGCCGGGGTGACGGTGACACCTGATGTGGACCCCTATGAGGAAACCAAAATTCGCGTGTTGAACGGCGGGCACACGGCGCTGTGCTATCTGGCCGCGTTACGCGGCATAGAAACGTTTGACGCGGCGATGCGTGTGCCCGACCTTTTGGCGCATTTTCAGGCATTTGAAACGCAAGAGGTGCTGCCCGCGCTGACCCTTGATCTGCCGTTTTCCAAACAGGCCTATCTGGCGCGCATCACCCGGCGGTTTGGCAATCAGGCCATTGGTGACACTGTGGCGCGCATTTGCGCCGATGGGATGGTCAAATTCCCGATCTTTATCCGGCCCACGCTTGAGGGCTGTCTGGCGCAGGGTATCACTCCGATTTACGCCCTGCGCAGCATTGCCAGCTGGCATCAGTTTGCCTGTCTGTCTGACGCCGGGAAAATTCCGTTTCCCTATGTCGAACCCAACTGGACCGACTTAAAGGCGATGCTGGGCACCGATGCCTTTGTCACCAGTCGCCAACTTTGGGGTGATCTGCCTGAGGCATATCCTGAGTTTGGCGAGGCCCTGCGCCGCGAGATTGCGCAGATGGCGGTCGATTGGCCGGGCTAGGGCGGTTTCCGACAAACCTCGCACCCCCAACGCCGCAGGGTTCTATGTGTCAGGTGATATGCCGTGGCTCAGGTGAACTTGCGAAACAGTTTGGTGGAGTCAAACATCTCTTCCAGTTCCTGCATGCGGTCCTTGGTGCTTTCCCAGTTCAGGGTTTGCACCGCAGAGATCATGGTTTCCACCAACAGCATGGTGGTGGCGGCAGAATCCCAGGCCGAGGGCACGATGATGCGGCAGGTCAGGCTGACGTCAGCAAGGCGATGCACGGGCGAGCGCCATTGATCGGTAAAGAGCACAATCCGCGCACCCCGTGCCCGCGCCATCTGCGCGAGTTTCAGCGTGTTGTTTTCATAGCGCCGCACATCAAAAATCACAAAAACATCACCCTCATTGGCGTTGAGCAGGTAATGCGGCCAGGTGTTTGAGGTGGAGCGTACATGGGTCAGGTTGGGGCGAATGACCTGCATGTGCATAAACAGATAATCCGCCAGCGTATGGGTGATGCGCCCGCCAACGATATACAAATGGCGCGATTGATCCGCCACCAGCGCGCAGGCCTCATCAAATGCCGCAGGGTTCAGATGGGCCAATGTGCTGCGGATATTGTCGATGACCGCATCGGTAAACCGGTTCAGGATATGCTCAGACGGGGCGGCCCCGGCCCATGTCTCATGCTTGGCCAACGGGCTTTTTGCACTGTCGCGCAGCTCCCCGCGCAATTGCGTCTGAAAGTCGGGATACCCTTTGAAACCAAGTTTTTGCACCATGCGGGCCACCGTGGGCACCGACACATTTGCGCCCTTGGCCAACGCTGTCAAAGGGCCAAGACCCGAGGCCGGGTAATCCTCAAGGATCGACAGGGCAAGCTGACGCTCGGCACGGGTCAGCGCATCCAGCTGATGCTGAATGCGGTCTGAAATGGTTTCTTGTGCATCGGCCATGAGGCGCTCCCAAATTGAGCAAAAATTATCAACGCATGTGCGTCTGTGATAAATTTTTCACAATTCTGTTGACATGACGCCCCCTTGGCAAGACCTTTTGACGGGTGGGGACAAAAATGAATCATCCGATTGACGGTACATTTGGCACCAGTGTTGAGGTCAGAAACGCACAGGCCGCCTCCTCGGTTGTGCTGGTCTGCGAACATGCCAGCGGGCATATCCCTGTGGAATTTGACGACCTTGGTCTGAGTGAGGCCGCGCGCGCCAGCCATATCGCCTGGGACCCCGGCGCGTTGGCTTTGGCTTGTGAAATGGCCGCGCGGCTCGACGCGGTGTTGGTGGCCTCCAAAGTATCCCGTCTGGTCTATGATTGTAACCGGCCCCCCTATGCGCCCGACGCGATGCCAGCGCGCAGCGAAATCTATGATATTCCCGGCAACAGGGGGCTCAGCACCGCGCAAAAGTCACAGCGTGTCGAAGGGTTCTATCAACCGTTCTACACCGCCCTGACAGAGACGATCACCGCCAGATCGCAACCCGTCGTGATCACCATTCACAGCTTTACCCCGATTTATTACAACAGGCTCAGGTCTGTTGAGATTGGCGTACTGCATGATGCGGACAGGCGGCTGGCCGATGTGTTGCTGGCTTCCGCCGCTGATTACTTTGCGCAGAACGTGCAGCGCAATGCACCATATGGCCCGGAGGATGGCGTGACCCATACGTTAATGGCACATGCCTTGCCCCACGGCCACCTCAACGTGATGCTGGAGGTGCGCAATGATCTGCTGGCGGATGCACCCGCCATCATCACTATGGCAAGTGCCATGTCTGCATGGGTCACGGACGCGCTTGACCAACTGGGGGCGGCAGCATGACCGGGGCGGTGAAAACCTATATCGTCTGGGTTGACGCGATGAACTACCGCATCGGGCGGGTGGTGATGTACGGCATCTTTGTGATGATGGCGATCCTGTTGTGGTCCTCAATCTCCAAGACGTTCTTTAACCCCTCGCTCTGGACGCTTGAGGTCGCGCAATTTGCCATGGTCGCCTATTATATGCTGGGCGGCCCTTACTCGATCCAGATGGGCTCAAACGTGCGCATGGACCTGATCTATGGCAATTGGTCGGATCACAAAAAGGCGCAGATCGACGCGATGACGATCCTGTTCCTGATCGTCTATCTGATCTTTCTGCTTTGGGGGGGCTGGGAAAGCCTGATGTATTCGCTCAGCTACGGCGGGGAGCGGTCTTCCTCGGTCTGGAGGCCCTACCTTTGGCCGATCAAATCCATCATGGTGCTGGGCATCTTCCTGATGCTGTTGCAGGCGTTTTCAGAGTTCTTCAAGGACATCCTGCGCATCCGCGGCCATGACATGGGGGATAAGCTCTGATGTCCTATGAGCTGATCGGGATACTGATGTTTTCCTCCATGATGCTGATGCTGCTGACCGGGCAGCGGGTGTTTGGGGCGATTGGGTTTGTCGCTGTGGTGGCGGCGTTCTTCCTCTGGGGGGATCGGGGCGGGTATGACCTTGGTTTTGCTGCCGCGATCAAGCTGATGAAGTGGTATCCGCTGCTGACCCTACCGATGTTCATTTTCATGGGATACGTGCTGTCTGAGTCGCGCATCGCGGATGACCTCTACAAGATGTTCCACGTCTGGATGGGTGGGCTGTCTGGCGGGCTTGCCGTGGGCACCATTGGGTTGATGGTGCTGATCTCAGCAATGAATGGTTTGAGCGTCGCGGGCATGGCCATTGGCGCGACCATCGCGCTGCCCGAACTGCTGCGGCGGGGTTATGACAAACGCATGGTGACGGGGGTCATTCAGGCAGGATCGTCCCTCGGCATCCTCGTGCCGCCCTCCGTGGTGCTGGTGCTCTATGCGATGATCGCGCGCCAACCTGTGGGGCAATTGTGGCTGGCGGGCGTGGTGCCGGGCCTCCTGATGGCAATCATGTTTGTGATCTATATTGTGGTGCGCTGCCGGTTGAACCCCGGTCTTGGCCCCGTCTTGCCCCCCGAAGAACGCGCCATGCCCATGGGGGAGAAAATCAGGTTGCTCGGCGCTGGCCTGCTGCCACTCTTCATCTTCTTTGCTATGATGGTGCCCTTTGTGAACGGCTGGACCTCTCTGGTGGAAAGCTCTGCCATTGGCGCGATTGCGGCCTTCGCGGCGGCGTTCCTCAAAGGCCGCATGACCTATGAGGTCTTCGAGACCTCCCTGCGCAAAACCCTCGGCATTTCCTGCATGTTCATGTGGATCATCCTCGCCGCCCTCGCTTTTGGTGCGGTGTTCGATGGTCTGGGGGCCGTGAAAGCCATTGAACGCCTCTTCACCGAACAATTGGGCCTTGGTCCTTGGGCCATCCTGATCCTGATGCAACTCAGCTTTATCTTGATGGGCACCTTTCTGGATGACACCGCCATGCTGGTCATCGTTGCCCCGCTGTATGTCCCTTTGGTGGGTGCATTGGGGTTCGATCTGATCTGGTACGGCGTGCTTTACACGATCACCACGCAGATCGCCTACATGACGCCGCCCTTCGGCTACAACCTGTTCCTGATGCGCGCCATGGCCCCGCCGCAGATCACCCTGCGCGATATCTACGGATCTATTCTGCCCTTTGTCCTCGTCATGGTCGTGGCGCTGGCCACCATCATGGCCTTCCCCGAAATCGCCCTGTGGCTGCCCGGATACGTCTACGGAAATTAACTAAAAGAAGACCCCGGCAACGGGGCATATCGACCAAGCACTTTAACAAAGAGGAAAGTAACATGACGACAAGACGTAAGTTTCTCACCACCGCAGGGGTCGGCGCTGCCGCGACACTGGCGAGTCCTGCAATCGTTAAAGCACAAAGTGCCATCAAGTGGCGTTTCCAGACCTATGCGGGGGCCGCATTAGGCGAACATGTGACCAAGCCTGTGATCGACTACATCAACGCCAATTCAAACGGCGAGCTTGAGGTGGAGCTGTTTTACGCCGATCAGATCGTGCCCACCGGAGAGCTGTTTCAGGCCCTGCAACGCGGCACCATCGACGGCGTGCACTCGGATGACGATTCTATGGCATCCCCGACGCCATTGCGCCAGTTCGGCGGATATTTTCCCTTTGCCACCAAGCACATCCTCGACGTGCCGGTGCTGTTCAACCAGTATGGATTAAAGGAAATCTGGGACGCAGAATACGCCAAGGTCGGCGTCAAATGGCTCTCCGCGGCCGGGCAGGACCCGTGTAACTTCAACACCAAGAAAGAGATCACCTCGGTCGCTGATCTGGATGGTCTGAAACTCTACACCTTCCCAACGGCGGGCCGTTTCCTTGCGAAGTTCGGCGTGGTGCCGGTGAACATTCCCTATGAGGATGCAGAAGTCGCCGTGCAGACCGGTGAACTCGACGGTATGGCGTGGTCGGGGATCACCGAGGACTATACGGTCGGTTGGGCAGATGTGACTGATTATTTCCTGACCAACAACATTTCTGGTGCCTGGATCGGCTCTTGGTTCGTGAACGAGGAACGCTGGGCGGAACTGCCAGACCACCTCAAATCGGTTGTCATGGCAGGCACCGAGGCAGGCCACACCTACCGCAACCAATGGTACTGGGGCGGCGAGGCAGCCTTGCGTGCCAATGGCGATAAGCTGGCACTCCGCTCGGTCCCTGCGGGCGAGTGGGCTGAGGTGGAAGCCGCCGCGAAAGAGTTCTGGGAAGAGGTCGCGCAAGAAGGCGAGGTGCACCAGAAGATCGTGAATATCTTCAAAGAGTACAACTCAGTCATCAATCAGGCTGGCGTACCCTATAACTTTGAGTAGCCAGATGCGATGTCCCGGGCTTGACCCGGGACCTCTAGCTGCAGCACATCAGAGGCCCCGGGTCAAGTCCGGGGCAGCGTCCGCCCAGAGGAGAGAAAAATGCCTGGCATTCTCACGTTCGATGCGTTGAAAGAGGCCGTGAAAGACGGGTCTATCGACACGGTTCTGGCCTGTTTTCCGGACATGCAGGGCCGTCTGATGGGCAAGCGGTTTCATGGTGTCAATTTCGTTGAAAGTTCGTTCAAGGAAACCCATTGCTGCAATTATCTGCTGGCGACGGACCTTGAGATGGCCACGCCGGGTGGCTATGCGGCGTCCTCCTGGGCGGGCGGTTATGGCGATTACATCATGGCCCCGGACCTCTCCTCAATTCGCCTTTTGCCCTGGCTTGAGGGCACCGCGATGGTGCTCTGTGATATCCTTGATCACCACACCCACGCGTCCGTGCCCCATGCCCCCCGCGAAATGCTGAAAAGCCAGATCGCGCGGCTCAAAAAGCTGGGCTTTGACGCCATGATGGCAACAGAACTGGAGTTTTTCCTGTTCGAGAAGTCATTTGATGAAATCCGCAAGGGCGGCTTTGCCAATCTCACGCCGATCTCCGGCTACAACGAAGACTACGCAATCCTTCAAACCACCAAAGAGGAACATGTGATGCGGCCTATCCGCAATCACCTCTTTGGCGCGGGCCTCCCGATTGAGAATTCCAAGGGGGAGGCGGAGACCGGGCAGGAAGAATTGAATATTCGGTATGCGGACGCCTTGGCCTGTGCAGATCACCACACGATTGCCAAGCAGGGGGTGAAAGAAATCGCCTGGCAGCAGGGCCATGCCGCGAGTTTTCTGCCCAAGTGGCATCACGACAAGGTTGGCTCGTCCTCTCACGTGCATCAATCGCTCTGGAAAGGTGGGCAACCGGCATTTTATGACAAAAAATCAGACCTCTGTATGTCAAAGCTCATGCAGAATTACATGGCTGGTCTGATCCACTACGCGCCCGATTACACCTTTTTCCTTGCGCCTTACATCAATAGCTACAAGCGTTTCGCCAAGGGCACCTTTGCCCCCACCAAAACAGTCTGGTCCGTCGATAACCGCACCGCCGGATTCCGCCTGTGTGGTGATGGCACCAAAGGCATCCGGGTGGAGTGCCGCATCGGCGGATCAGACCTCAACCCCTACCTCGCCCAAGCCGCGATGCTGGCCGCCGGAATCAAAGGCATTGAGGAGAAAATGCCACTGGCCCCGCCCACAACGGGCGATGTTTATGAAGATGCCATGGCGCAGGACATCCCTCAAACCCTGCGCGCCGCCACAGAAACCTTGCGCAACTCGATCTTCCTGCGCGCGGCATTTGGCGATGCGGTGGTCGATCATTACACCCGCTGTGCCACATGGGAACAGGAAGAATTTGACCGCGTTGTCACCGATTGGGAAATCGCGCGCGGCTTTGAAAGGGCTTGAACGATGACACTCACCACCAACTGGTCTTACCCCACGGCCATCCGTTTTGGCGCGGGCCGCATTGCTGAAATTGCGGAGGCCTGCGCGGTTGCGGGCATCACCAAACCGCTGTTGATCACCGATCGCGGGCTGGCAGACATGGAAATCACCACCCGCACGCTTGACCTTCTGGAGGCCGCAGGACTAGGCCGCACGATTTTTTCGGATGTGGACCCAAACCCCAATGAAATCAATGCCGAAGCGGGCGTGCGTGCCTTCAAAGAAGGCGGCCATGACGGGGTGTTGGCCTTTGGCGGTGGCTCGGGGCTGGACCTTGGCAAGCTGGTCGCGTTCTGGGCCGGGCAAACCCGCCCGATCTGGGATTTTGAGGATGTGGATGACTGGTGGACCCGCGCAGATGCAGACGTGATCGCGCCTATCGTCGCCGTGCCCACCACCGCCGGCACAGGGTCAGAAGTGGGCCGCGCCTCCGTTATCACCAATTCCGTGTCTGAGGAGAAAAAGATCATCTTTCACCCCAAATTCCTGCCTGCGGTGGTGATCTGTGACCCGGAACTGACCGTTGGCATGCCGCAGTTTATAACGGCAGGCACGGGGCTTGATGCCTTTGCCCATTGTGTGGAGGCCTATTGCTCACCCCATTACCACCCGATGTCCCAGGGCATGGCGCTGGAGGGCATGCGGCTGGTCAAGGAATACCTGCCACGCGCCTATGCGGATGGTGGTGACCTGGAGGCCCGCGCGCATATGATGTCCGCGGCGATCATGGGGGCCACAGCGTTTCAAAAGGGGCTTGGGGCGATCCATGCGCTCTCACACCCGGTGGGCGCGATGCACCACACACACCACGGCACAACGAACGCGGTCTTCATGCCTGCCGTGCTGCGCTTCAACGCCTCCGCAATTTCTTACCGGTTTGATCAGGCGGCGGCCTACCTTGATCTTGAGGGCGGCTTTGACGGCTTCCAGAGCTTTGTCGATACCTTCAATGCAGGCTTTAACATCCCGAAAACACTGACAGAACTTGGCGTCACTAACCCAGATGTGGACCGCATTGTTGCGGGCGCATTGGCTGATCCCAGCACAGGCGGTAACCCGGTTGCGATGACGGCGGAGAACACAAGGAGGCTTCTGCTTGAGGTGCTTTAAGACAGGCGTTTAAAGCACTGATTTCATTTCGCTAACAAGGGCATGATGCAGGGACCCTGCACTGGCCCGTGGCCCGTAAATCGAAAAGTGTTCAGCGCCGCGACAGATCACAAAACACCCCAGATGATGGATTGACCCGCGATGGGCATCCCCGGCGCGCATCGCGCGAATGTTCATTTGGCACAGCAGTTCAAGCACCGTTTCCAACCGGTCTCCGGTCAGGTCAAACCGAGTCCAGGCATCTGTTTGTTCGGTGACTGAGGCCACGCCACGCGCGGCATTTGCCAAATCCTCAGCCAAGGTTTCATGGCGCGCAAGAGGCGCTTCAATCATCCACTGATCAGGGCCCATCCAGAACGCGGCAAGCTCCGCCTCAACCAACCGCGCCACATCAGGCACCGCCGCGCCAAGTACCTTTTTCAAGGCCGCTTGTGCCAGCTTTTCCTGACCCAAACGCGCGGCATAAGACGCAAGTGCCACGTCGGGCACCTCAGTGCAGGTCACACCGCCATGCGTGTCGACCTGGGGTGCGAGGCCGCCAAGGGCCGTGATTGGTGTCAGATCATGCACGAAGCCGCTCCCCCTCTGGGTCCACAAAATGGGCGGAGACCACCTCCACCTCTACGGTCAAATCGGTGACGGGGGACACCAGCCGCAGCCGCTCCCCCATCCGTACCTCACCACTTTTCAGAAAGGCGAGGCCGATCATACTGTCCAGCGATGGCGAAAACGCGGCGGATGTCACGTAGCCCTGATCATGTGCTGCATCCACCGGCCCCTGCGCGTTCATCAAATGCCCACCTGCGGTGACTTTATCGCTTTTGTTCAAAGGTTTGATGCCCACGAGCTTCAATGCATCATCCGCGTTCAGGCCCGGCCGTTCAGACAGGACAGAGCCGATGCTGTCCTTCTTCTTGGACACCATCCGCCCCATCCCAAGGTTCAGCGCTGTGGTGGTGCCATTAAGCTCATTGCCTGCCGCATGGCCCTTTTCGATGCGCATCACGCCAAGGGCTTCTGTGCCGTAGGGCGTGACGTTAAACTCCTCACCGTCCTTCATCAAACGGCGCATCAGCGCGTCGCCGTAGCGGGCAGGGACTGCGATTTCGAACGCCAGCTCACCAGAGAAGGAAATGCGGAACAGCCGGGCGCGCAAACCGCCGCAGACCGTGATGTTGCCACAAGCCATGAAGGGGAAGGCCTCGTTTGAGATGTCAAACTCCGCATCGACAATCTTGCGCAGCAGCTTGCGGGAATTGGGGCCTGCGACGGCATATTGCGCCCAAGCCTCCGTGGTGGAAATCAGCTGCACATCCATGTCCGGGAACAGGCATTGGCGGGCAAATTCCATGTGTTGATAGACTTTTGCGGCGTTTGCCGTGGTGGTTGTGACCACAAAATGATCTTCGGCCAGACGGCCAGCGGTGCCATCGTCCATGGCGATGCCGTCTTCGCGCAGCATCAGGCCGTAGCGGGTCTTACCCACGGGCAATTTCGCGAAAGCATTGCAGTATATTTTGTTGAGAAAGTCAGCCGCATCAGTGCCTTGCACGTCGATCTTACCAAGGGTGGTGCAGTCACACACACCCACAGAGGCGCGGGTGGCGGCCACCTCGCGGTCAACGGATTGGCGCCAATGGGTTTCACCCGGGCGCGGGAACCATTGCGCGCGTAGCCAGTTGCCAACCTCAACAAACACCGCACCCTGTTCCTTGGCCCAGTAGTGCGAGGGTGTCAGGCGCGTGGGGTGAAATTCCATGCCTTTGATACGGCCCGCAAAGGTGGCAATGGGCACGGGCGTGTAGGGCGGGCGGAAAATGGTGGTGCCGGTTTGCTCAATCGTTTTGCCTGCCAGTTCAGCCATGATCGCAAGACCACCCATGTTGGAGGTTTTACCCTGATCGGTCGCCATGCCCAGCGTGGTATAGCGTTTGAGATGCTCAACGGAGCGGAAACCCTCCTGATGGGATAGTTTTACGTCCTTGACCGTCACATCGTTTTGCTGATCAAGCCAGCCGCGCGTTGTGCCCTCAACGAACCAGAATGGTGTGATCTTCACCGGGGCGTCTTCTGCTTGGGGCAGTTTGCCAGCACGCCCCTCTATTTCAAGGGCTTGGCGGGCGACCTTCATGCCCGTTTCCAATGCGCCATGGGTCGACAGTGCGCCATTGGCGGCTCCCGCGACATGCATGCCGTCAGGCAGGTTGTCCCCCGGCACAAAGGCCGATAACGCTTCATCCCAGGTTGGTCGCCCGCGCTGATGGCAGGTCAGATGCAGGTTTGGGTTCCAGCCGCCGGAGACGCCCAATGCGCCACATTCCAGGGTCCGCTCGGTGCCATCGGCCAGCTTGACCTCCGCAAAGGTCAGGCCCAAACGTCCTTTGGTATCAAGCACCTGTGCCCCGCGCAGCACCTGGTAATCGTCAGACAGGGCAACATCGGGCCGGGTATCAACCACGGCGGCGATTTTGACGCCTTTGGCATGTAAATCCATCGCGGTGCGGTGGCCGTCGTCATTGTTGGTAAAGATCGCAACCCGTTGTGCGGGGGTCACGGCCCAGCGGTTGGCATAAGAACGCATCGCGGAGGCCAGCATCACACCGGGGCGGTCATTGTTGTCAAAGGCGATGGGGCGTTCAATGGCCCCAGCGCAAAGCATTGTTTTATTTGTGTAAATCCGCCAGAGAATCTGGCGGGGTTTGCCTGCGTCCGGGGTGTGGAGGTGGTCGGAGACACGCTCCACCGCGCCGTAGATGCCATGATCAAAGGCCCCGATGACGGTGGTGCGGGTCATCAGACGAACGTTGGTCATTGAGGATAGTTCGGCCACAGCCGCCGCAGCCCAATCACTCGCTACCTCGTTGTTAATGCTGAAGGTTTCGGCGTTAAGGCGTCCACCCATGCTGAAATCTTCGTCCGCGAGGATCACCTCTGCGCCCGCGCGGCCAGCGGTAAGCGCGGCCATCAGACCGGCGGGGCCCGCGCCGATGATCAGCAGGTCACAATGGCGAAACCCCTTGTCATATTCATCCGGGTCCGCCTTCATCGAAAGGGAGCCTAGACCGGCGGCTTTGCGGATGACCGGCTCATAGAGTTTTTCCCAAAACGCCTTGGGCCACATGAAAGTTTTATAATAAAAACCGGCAGTTAGGAAGTTTGAAAGGCGGTCGTTGATTGCCATGGCATCAAAGGCGAGGGATGGCCAGCGGTTCTGGCTTTTGGCCACCAAACCGTCAAATAGTTCGGCTGTTGTGGCGCGCGTGTTGGGCTCTTGCCGCGCCCCGCCGCGCAACTCGACCAAGGCGTTGGGTTCTTCGGAACCCGCCGTCAGGGGGCCGCGGGGGCGATGGTATTTAAACGACCGGCCCATCAGTCGTACGTTGTTCGCCAACAGCGCGGATGCAAGGGTATCGCCCTGATATCCTTGATGAAACCTGCCATCAAACATGAATTTCATGGGCTTGGTACGGTCGATCTGCCCGCCGGAAAGTCGGTTCTTTTGGGTCACTTTGATCTGCCTTGTGCGCGGGCCACATCGCGGGCCATTTCTACCGATGTGATCTCATGGGTGGTTGTGTCACGTGTCACCACCAGCCAGGAGCGGTCGCCCGCTTCATGGAACCACAACTCGCGGTGCATACCGGCTGGATTTATCCGAAGATAACCATATTCATAGAAGGATTGTGCGCGGTCTTCCGCGTCAGGATCGGGTCGGTTGATCAGACTGGCGTCGCCCAGATAGACAAACTCAGAACTGTCGCGGGGGCCAAGCAGGGGGTGGTTGATGATCATCTCAAAGCCTCCGAAAGCGGCGTCGGTATCATGTCGGTATTGCGTCGGTATTTGGTCGGTGCGTGCATCGCTCGGGCCTCAGTGCAGGTTGGGCTGGTTGCCCATGCCTTTTTCGTCGATCATGTGGCCGGTTTGGAACCGGTCAAAACGGTAGGCAGTGGCGTTGGGGTGGGGCGCGTCGCGCGCCAGCAGATGGGCAAAGCACATGCCGGAGGCTGGCGTGGCCTTGAACCCGCCGTAACACCAGCCACCATTGAAATAGAGACCCTCGATATGGGTGCGGTCGATGATGGGGGAGCCGTCCATCGACATGTCCATGATTCCGCCCCACATGCGCAACAGGCGCGCGCGGCCAATCATCGGCATGATCGCCATGCCGCCCTCGCAGACGTCCTCAACCACGGGCAGGTTGCCGCGTTGGGCGTAGGAGTTGTAGCCGTCAATGTCGCCGCCGAAGACCAGCCCGCCCTTGTCGGATTGGGAGACATAGAAGTGGCCCGCGCCAAAGGTGATCACACCAGGCAGCACAGGTTTGAGGCCCTCAGAGACAAAGGCCTGCAAAACGTGGCTTTCAATCGGCAGGCGCATGTCGGCTTTGGCCATGAGGCGGCCAGAGGAGCCAGCGACCGCACAGCCCACTTTGCCCGCGCCGATAAATCCGCGTGAGGTTTCGACGCCTTTGCACACACCGTTTTCGATGCGAAAGCCGGTGACTTCGCAGTTCTGGATGATATCGACGCCGCGACCGTCCGCGGCGCGCGCGTAGCCCCAGGCAACTGCATCATGACGCACGGTGCCGCCGCGCCGCTGGGCCAGCCCGCCTTTGATGGGAAAGCGTGCATCGTCGAAATTCAAAAACGGGTATTCCCGCTTGATCGCTGGAAGGTCGAGGTATTCCGCATCCGCGCCATTCAGGATCATTGCATTGCCGCGTCGGATAAAGGCATCACGCTGTGCGTCTGAGTGGATCAGGTTCATGATGCCGCGTTGTGAAATCATGGCGTTGTAGTTCAGGTCCTGCTCCAGCCCTTCCCAGAGTTTCAGGGACATTTCATAAAACGGCTCATTGCCGTCCAGCAGATAGTTGGAGCGGATTATGGTGGTATTGCGCCCCACATTGCCGCCGCCGATCCAGCCCTTTTCCAGCACAGCCACATTGGCCTGCGCGTAAACCGAGGCCAGATAATGCGCGGTGGCCAGCCCATGCCCGCCGCCGCCGATGATCACAATGTCATACTGTGGTTTCGGCTCAGGGTCGCGCCATGCAGGTGTCCAGCCTTTGTGCCCGGTAAGGGCTTCTTTGATAACTCTGAACCCAGAATAACGCATGAAATCGGACCTCCGTTCACGGCAGTCTGCACGTTTTCAAATGGATGTCGCGATCAAAACCCGACACCGGAGTGTTCAGATCGGACCTTGCCTGCACTTTTCTGTGCCATCTGCCCGCAAAAATGCGTTGACGGGCCGGGGGCGCTTTTGCCAGTGTTTTCCACAAGATCAGCAGGTATATGCCCGATGTGCTTTGATGCAATGAACGTGACGTCGCGCCGTGCGACGGGGTGTGACCTCGTCGTCTGACACTCTGCGTTGGTTTTGCGTTTGTGCGCAGCACGCACAGTTTTGATCTTTGCAGAGAGTTCCCCCAGATGACGTCACACAGCGGATTGCGGCTTGCCATTGATATTGGTGGCACCTTTACCGATACGGTTTTGATGGGGCCGGACACTCAGATTTTGGCCAGTACCAAGACCCCCACCACAGCGCAGGCCCCCGCACAGGCCGCCGTGCAGGGGGCACAGCAGGTGTTGGCCGATACCGGCACCCGGATGACTGAGATCACCGGGTTTATTCATGGCACAACGCTGGCCACCAACGCATTGATTGAGCGGCGCGGGGCGCGGGTGGCCAGCATCACCACCGCCGGGTTTCGTGACATTCTGGAGATTGCCTATGAGCGGCGGTACAGCCAGTACGCCATCAATCTCGAAAAACCCGATCTGATTGTGCCGCGTGCGCATGCCTTTACCATTGGCGGGCGCATGGATGCGCAGGGGCGCGAACGGGCACCGCTCGCCACAAAGGATATCGCCGGGCTGGTGGCGCAATTGCGCGATGTCAGGGCAGAGGCGGTCGCGATCTGTCTGATGCACAGCTATGCCAACCCCACCCACGAGCAGCAATTGCGCGACCTGCTGGCCGCAGCGCTGCCCGATCTGGTGATTTCTCTGTCGCATGAGGTCAGCCCGGAGGCGCGTGAATTTGACCGGCTTTGTACCACCATCGCCAACGCCTATATCCGCCCATTAATGGCGCGGTATCTGGTTGATTTTCAGGGCAGGTTTCAGGGTGAGGGATTGACCTGTCCGATCCTGATGATGACAGCCGGAGGCGGGATGACCACGCTTGAAACCGCCGCGCGCCTGCCGATCCGATTGGTCGAATCCGGCCCCGCAGGGGGGGCGATACTGGCGGCGCGGATTGCGCAAAGTGTTGCAGCCAAACAGGTGCTGTCCTTTGACATGGGCGGCACCACGGCCAAGCTGTGCCTGATTGACACGTACCGCCCGCAAACCGCGCGCAAGTTTGAGATCAACCGGGCCGCGCGGTTTATCAAAGGGTCGGGCATGCCGGTGCGCATCCCGGTGATTGAGATGATTGAGATCGGGGCCGGGGGTGGGTCGATCGCCTCGGTGGATCGGCTGGGGCGCATTCAGGTCGGCCCGCAAAGTGCCGGGGCTGATCCCGGACCGGCGGCCTTTGGCCGGGGAGGGCAGCGCCCCACCGTGACGGATGCGGATGTGGTACAAGGTTTGATTGCGCCGGATCGCTTTGCCGAGGGGCGTCTGGCGATAGAGAGTGATGCAGCGCGCGGGGCACTCAAAAGGGATGTTGGTGCCCCATTGGGGATTACAGAGGGAGAGGGCGCGCAGGCGATCAGTGAGATTGTCGATGAAAACATGGCCAGTGCCGCGCGCATGCACGCGGTGGAATCGGGCAAAGATCTGAGTGCGCGGGTGATGATTGCCTTTGGCGGCAATGGCCCGTTGCATGCCACAAGGGTCGCACGGCGCGCACAAGTGGCGCAGATCGTGATCCCGCCCGACCCCGGTGTCGGCTCCGCCGTGGGGTTCTTGTATGCGCCAGTGTCGTTTGAGATCATCCGGTCGCGATACAGCACGCTGGAGGGGCTTGATCTGGCGGGTCTCACCACGTTTTTTGCCGGGATGCAGGAAGAGGCGGAGGCGGTGGTGCGTGCAGGCGCACCGGGGCAGAACATCCTGATCCGCAAGGTCGCGTTTATGCGTTATCACGGGCAGGGCCATGAGATTGAGATTGATCTGCCCACAACGCCCTTGCGCGCCGCTGATCTGCCCGGGTTGAAACGGGCCTTTGAGGTGGAATACGCGCGCCAGTTCAGCCGCGTGGTGCCGGGCATGCAGATTGAGGTGTTGAACTGGGCCTTGTCCGCAACGACGCAGGCGCCGCAGGGGGCCACGGCAGGGCAAACGCCGCAGGCAACACCGCTCACGCCGTCGCGGTTCAGCGAGATCACCTGTGACGTCACAGGTGGGCCGCGCCACGCCGGGGTGTTTGAGCGCGCCGATCTGGCCCCCGGTGATCAGATCATAGGCCCCGCCCTGATCGTTGAGCCGCAAACCACAACGCTGGTCAGTGCGGATTTTGCGGCCCGCATCGACAGCCAAGACAACATCTGGCTGACCCGTCCGCAGGAGGCCACGCCATGACCCTTACCCCCACCAAGCTGCAAGTGATGTGGAACCGGCTGCTCGCCGTGGTGGAGGAGCAGGGGCAGGCCCTGATCCGCGCCGCCTTTAGCCCGATTGTGCGCGAATGCGGGGATATTTCCGCCGGGATTTTTGATGTGCAGGGTCGGATGCTCGCGCAGGCCGTGACCGGCACGCCGGGGCATATCAATACCATGGCAGAGGCGGTGATCACCCTGCGCGACCGCTTTGGGATACACGACATGGCCCCCGGTGACATCTACATGACAAATGATCCCTGGATCGCCTCGGGGCATCTGAATGATTTCCTGCTGATGATGCCGGTGTTCTTTGAGGGCCGCGTGATTGGCTTTACCGCCTGCACCTCACATCTGGTGGACCTTGGCGGGCAGGGCATGGGGCCGGAGGGCGCGGATATCTATGACGAGGGCCTGCTGATCCCGCCCTGCAAACTGGTGGACCGGGGTGAGATCAACGCGTTGCTGCTGGAGATCGTCAAGGCCAATTCACGCGAACCTGTCGCAAATGAGGGCGATATCTACGCGCTGATCGCCTGTTGTGAGGCGGGTGCGACGCGCCTGAGTGGCATGATGGCCGAGTTTGGCATCACCGATCTGGATGTATTGGCTGACTACATCATCGACACCTCCTATCGTGGCACGCTAGACGCCATCGCAGAACTGCCCAAAGGCACATGGCACCATGTGTTGACAGTGGATGGTTACGGCGCGCCGATTGATCTGCACGCCACGCTCACCATCGCGCAGGATCATCTGCTGCTTGATTTTGCGGGCACGGCGGGGTGCATCGGCAAGGGCATCAATGTGCCGCTCAACTACGCGACGGCCTATTCGGTCTTTGCGCTGCGCTGCATCATCGGGCCGGATATCCCCAACAACGCAGGCTCGCTGGCCCCGTTTCGCGTGACCGGGCCAAAGGGGTGCATCCTCAACGCGCAAGCCCCCGCACCAGTGGCGATGCGCCACACGCTGGGGCAGATGACGCCTGATCTGGTCTATGGCTGTCTGTCACAGGCCCTGCCGGATCTGGTGCCGGCGGAAGGCGCGTCTTGCATGTACGACCTGCCTTTGCGCCATGTGGCGGAGGCGGTAGACCGGGGGGATCAGCAGCTTGCCATTGAACTGGTGTTCAGCGGCGGAACAGGCGCGCGCCCCGGTCTTGACGGGTTGTCGGCCACGGCTTTTCCCAGCGGCGTCTGGGGTAGTCAGATTGAAATGACAGAGGCCGTTGCGCCGGTGATCTTTCACCGCCGTGAATTGCGCCCTGATTCCGGTGGGGCCGGACGGATGCGCGGCGGGTTGGGGCAACGGATTGAGGTCAGCTCCTCTATTGATCAGGATTTTATGCTGTTTTTGTCGGTTGAGCGGATCGACAACCCGGCACAGGGGCGGTTTGGTGGATTGTCCGGCGCGCCGGGGCGCATTCGGATCGGGCAGGGTCCAGACCTGCCCGGCAAGGGGGAGATGCGGGTGAAAGCGGGTGAGATATTAACCTTTGACACACCGGGCGGGGGCGGCTTTGGTCCCCCCGAAACACGCGCTGAGGATGCGGTGGAACGCGATCTGGCAGAAGGGTTGATCAGCCCCGCAGCCGCAACAGAAATTTACAGGCGGAAGGACATCACATGACACACCGTGGCCGCGCGCGCATGGGGGTCTTGGTGCCTTTTACCAACGTCAATCTGGAACCGGACATGGCGATGATGTGCCCGCCCGGCGTCTCGCTGCACATTGCACGGATGGGTGGCTATGATGTTGATGAAATCCCGGATGCTGATCAGATGCATGGCCTTGGCGCGGCGGATATTGACGGCCCTTTGGCGCTGCTGATGGGGGCAAAACCGGATGTGATCCTGTACGGATGTACCTCGGCCACATTGACCCACGGGCCTGCCTTTGACCGCGACCTGGCAGCGCGTATCAAGGCGCAAAGTGGCGCGGCTACGGTCACCGCTGCCGGGGCGCTGGCGCATGGGCTGGCAACGCTCGGGGTCAGCCGCATCGGCTTTGCCTCTCCTTATGTCAAAGAGATCAATGATCAGGCGATTGCCTTTCTGGCGCAGGGCGGGGTGCAGACCGTCGCCCGCTCTGAAGTAAGCGATGCCTTGGGCAATTACGGACAGGGGGAGCTGACGCCGGATCAGGTCCATGCCCTCGCGCTCAGGGCTGAGCACCCGGATGCAGAGGCGCTGGTGCTGTCCTGCACCGACATGCGCAGTGCAGAAACCCTGGATGCGCTGGAACAGGTGCTGGGCAAACCCGTCATCTGTTCCAATCAGGCGATGGTTTTTGCGGCGCTGCACGCCCTCGGGATCAATGATCCTGTCCCCGGTTTCGGCCAGCTTTTGCGCCGGGGGCGGGTGTGATGGGTGACCCCTTGCGCGTGATCCTGCACCACCGCGACACTGCCGCGCTGGAGGCGCAACTGGCAGAGAGCTTTCCGCAGGTTCAGGTGGCCGGCTGCAACAGCTACGGCGCATTGCCCCAACTGCTGGAGACCTTTCGCCCCGATGCGATCTACACCGTGCGCTTTGACGGCACGCCGGGCTATCCGCGTGACGCGCTGTTTGCCAGCCCCGGCTTGCGCTGGATCGCCAATGGCGGGGCGGGCACGGATCATTTGGGGCAATGGGATGCGAAAGGTGTGACCGTCACCAATGCCGCCGGGGTCGCCGCAGACATGATGGCGGAATATGTGATGGGCGCATTCCTGCACTTTTCCCTCGATATCCCCGGCATGCAGGCGGATCAGACCGCGCGGGTGTGGCGCGCCCGCATGGTGACACCGCTCAAGGGCAAGACGCTGGTGATTGTTGGGCTGGGGCACACAGGGGCGGCGATTGCGGAACGGGCCAAGGCCTTTGGCATGCGGGTGTTGGGCACGCGGCGCCGCCCCGTTGAGATGGCGCATGTGGATGAGGTGCAACGCGCAGCGCATTTGACCGCGCTTTTGCCACGGGCGGATTTTGTGGCCGTGGCGACACCTTTGACGAACGAAACCAAAGGGCTGATCGGTGTGCATGAACTGGCCGCGCTCAAACCCGGTGCGGTTTTTGCCGATGTGTCACGCGGCGGTGTGACGGATCAAACCGCGTTGTTCCAGGCACTGCGGTCTGGCCAGATCAAAGGTGCGGCCCTGGATGTGTTTGAGGAAGAACCGCTGTCCCGGCAAAGCCCGCTGTGGGGGCAGGACAATGTTCTGGTCTCGCCGCATTGCTCCTCCGTGCATGATGGTTGGGAGGCGGCGTCATTTGATCTGTTCCTGCACAACCTCGTGCGCTTTCAGGACGGTAAGCCATTGATCAACATCGTTGATCCGGTGCGGGGGTACTAACGCGCTCTAAATGCAGCGCCCGCCATCCACCTCCATACAGACGCCGGTGATCATGCCCGCCTCGTCCGAACACAGGTAACAGGCGGCGTTCCCCATGTCCTCTGGCGTCGAAAACCGCCCCAAGGGGATGGTTGACAGAAACCGGGCGCGCACCTCTGGCGTATCCTCACCCATAAAGGTCTTGAGCAGCGGCGTTTCTCCCGCCACGGGGTTGATCGCATTGACGCGCACGCCCTCGGGGGCCAGTTCGACGGCCATGGATTTTGTTGCGGTGGTCATCCAGCCCTTGGAGGCATTATACCAGCTTAGCCGCGGGCGCGGGCTGACCGCTGCGGTGGAGGCGACATTGAGGATGGCACCGGATCTCTGCGCTTTCATCAGGGGCACGATGGCTTGTGCGGTGAGGTAGACCGATTTCACGTTGACGCGCATCACCCGGTCAAAATCCTCTTCGCTGATCTCATCCAGGGGGGCGGGCATATGGCTGACGCCTGCGTTGTTGACCAGAATGTCGATGCGCCCGCCATGGGCGAGGGCGGCTTGGGTCATGTTCCTGACGTCGGCGGCCTTTGAGACGTCGGTCGTGGTGACGCGCGCGGCATCGCCAAGTTCAGCGGCGAGGGTATTGGCAAGCGCGGTGTTCAGATCCGCAATCACCACGCGCGCGCCCTCGGCCACAAATTTACGCGCAATGCCTGCACCAAAGCCTGACGCGCCACCCGTGATTATCGCTGTTTTGCCCTGAAGTCTCATGATCAAATCCTATCCGTGAAGTGCTGCGACGGTCTTGAGGGTTGAAAAGCCATAAAGCGCCTCAAACCCTTTTTCGCGGCCATGACCGGACAGGCCCGTGCCGCCAAAGGGCAGCTCCACACCGCCCCCCGCACCGTAATTGTTCAGAAAAACCTGCCCGGCGCGCAGGCGTTTGGCCAGCCGCATCTGGCGCGCGCCGTCCCGGCTCCAGATGGATGCGACAAGCCCATAATCCGTGCCGTTGGCGATGCTTACGGCCTGTTCTTCATCCTCAAACGGGATCACAACCTGCACGGGGCCAAAAATCTCGTCCTGCGCCAGCATGTGATCCGGTGACACGCCAGCAAACAATGTGGGCGCGACATAGGCTCCACCGGTTGGCGCATCTGTGATGACCTCTCCGCGCGCCGCGATCTCCAGATCACCCCCTTTGGCGATGAACCCTTCAACGATGTCTTTTTGACGGGCAGAAACCAGCGGGCCGACGTCAAGGTCATCAAGCGCAGGCCCCGCGCGCAACGCGCCGTAGCGCGCGGCCATGCCGGAAATCACCTCATCACAGCGGCTGGTGTGCACCAGAATGCGCGAGGAGGCAGAGCAGGTCTGGCCCGCGTTTTGAATGCCCGCATTGGTCAAAAAGGGCAGGGCGGCCTTCACATCCGCGTCCTCAAACACCAGTTGCGGGGATTTGCCACCCAGTTCCAGCGTCACAGGCACCACATTGGCCGCCGCTGCGGTCTGGATCAGCTTGCCCACCCCAACCGACCCGGTGAAGGACACATGGCGCACGCCCGGATGGCCGCTGAGGGCGGCACCGGCCTCGGCCCCCAGGCCCGGCACGATGTTCAGGGCCCCCGCGGGCAACCCCGCCTGGCGGGCCAGTTCGCCAAAGGCCAGCGCAGTCAGGCAGGCCTCCTCGGCAGGTTTCAACACAGCGGCATTGCCCATGGCCAATGCGGCCCCGACAGAGCGGCCAATGATCTGCATCGGGTAGTTCCACGGGACGATGTGGCCCGTCACCCCGTGCGGTTCGCGCAGGGTGTAGACGGTGTAGCCATCAAGGTAGGGGATGGTGGCACCGTGGATTTTGTCTGCGGCACCTGCATAAAACTCCATGTAGCGCGCCAGCGCGATCACGTCGTTCATGGCCTGTGTCAGGGGCTTGCCCACGTCCAGCGCCTCAAGGCGCGCAAGTTCATCGGCGTTTTCCAAGACCAGTGTGCCGATCCGCGCCAGAATGCGGCCCCGTTCAAAGTTCGCAAGCCTGCCCCATTCCCCCGCCAATGTCCCATCGGCTGCGGCCACAGCGCGGTCGATGTCAACAGCACTGCCACGGGCAATGGCGCATAATGTACTGCCGTCAGAGGGGTTGTGCAGATCAAGCGTGTCACCGCTGTCAGCCGTGACCCATTGGCCATTGATCAAACATTGTGTCGGGTCCACACCCAGGGCTGTGATGCTCACGTCGCTTTTGTTCCTTTTGATCGGGCTTTATGGCTCATCGGGGATCGGGGCGGCTGGGCGGGCGGGGCGTTCAATCGCTTGTTGTGCCGCCCCGGCGACGGCGGCGCGTTCTTCCGGGGTCATCTCGTCAGCCCCCGCCACCTCTACCTTCACGTTGCGCTCGGCCATGCGGATGCCATTGGCCTCAAAGGCGTCGCGCACAAAGACATA
This sequence comes from uncultured Sulfitobacter sp., assembly GCA_937928635.1. GTDB lineage: Bacteria > Pseudomonadota > Alphaproteobacteria > Rhodobacterales > Rhodobacteraceae > Sulfitobacter. Next base: position 23,350 of record CALFWM010000044.1, read on the forward strand.
GGCATCGCGACGCACCAGCCATTGCTCGCCCGGTTTGGTCATGAATTTCACACCAATCACCATGTTGAATTCTTCCATCCGCCGCACGCCCTGGGATTTCAGCGTTGACAGGATCGCATCGCCATAAAACTCGTTTTCCTTGAGCCTCGTGCCAACCTGTTTGATCAGCTTTTTCACCAGCTTCAGGTCGGTATCAAAGGGCACGCGGAATTCGAGTTTCATGATCACCCAGTCGCGCGAATGGTTGGTCAGGTGTTTCAGCTCACCGTAGGGCAGGGTATGCACCGCGCCACGGTGGTGGCGCAGCTGGAGCGAGCGGATGGAAATACGTTCCACCGTGCCGCGCAGCTGGTCAATCTCCACGTATTCGCCCACACGAAACGCATCATCAACCAGAAAGAAGATGCCAGACACCACATCTTTGACCAGCGATTGCGCGCCAAAGCCGATGGCGATGCCCATCACACCTGCACCGGCCAGAATAGGCGCGATGTTGACGCCGAGCGAGGACAGGATCGACATAGTCACCATGGCCAGCAATGTCACCATCAGGGTCACCCGCAGCAGCGGCAATAGCGTGGCCATGCGCGCCTCTGGCCCCGGTGCGGCGCCGTCCTCTGGGGGGACGTAGGCGTCAAGGCGGCGATCAATGGCAGAGCGCGCCCAGACCCAGACCAGATCGGCAATCAACAGGGCAACCGCACTGTCGATCAGGATCGCCAGCACCCGTCCCGAGAACGTCGGGGAGGCTGCGCGTTCAAAGATGTGCAGCTCCCAGATCAGGGCCATGCTGATGCCAATGCCAATGATCGCGCAAAACCGCACGATGCGCTGGGCAAGGGGGCGATAGCTTTCATAGGGGTCATGCAGGGGGGTAGGGTCCACCAGATCGTCGGCATCATCCGTCAGGGCACTTAATGCCTCGTCGTCCAGCGCCGGGGGAGATGGCAGGTCGGCCAGCCGTTCTGCCTTGGCGCGCTCAAACGCGCCATCCACCCAGGCCCGCAACAGGCCAAGCCCGGGGATCAGCAGACCCAGCAAAAGGAGGGTCCACATCACCGCACCGCGGTCCAGCAGCAAAGCCACAAAGGCAGCGACGGCCAACACGCATAAATACACACGCCACAGCCGTTGGGTGCGGTTCAGGGCCATGCAACGCAACCGTGCCACATGGCCAAAGCAGCGGATCAGCACCAGGAGTGTCGCCGCAAGGCAAAGGCAGGCCAGGACAACCGCGACGGCAAGGGCATGAGGATTGTTTTCAGCGCCTCCCGTCAGTTGCGTGTAAATGTTGGAGAGCGAGGCAGACAGGATATAGGCTGTCGCCAGCGCCAGTATTACTCTGGTCAGGTGTTGTGACAGGGCATTGTCAAAGGGCAGCAGACGCAGCTCCTGTACCTTGGCAGAGAGGAACAGCACCAGTAGCGTGCGCAGGGCGCGCACCGCAAAGATCACCACCAGCAGGTTCAGCACGAGGGTTTCCAGCGTCGGGGGCCAGCCAAAGGCGGCAAAGGTGCCGATGCTGCCAAGGGCAAAGATCACCAGCCCGCCAATTGCAATCAATGCACGCAACGCCCCCGCAGACACCCGCCCGCGCAGGGTGTTGATCGGATAAAGCTCAATCCGCAGCTTTATGGGGTTTGTGTATTGCCGGTAGAGCCATTCCAGACCCGCGCCCACAAACAAAAAGATCATCACAAACGTCAGCCCGCGCAGTTGTTGCGCCGGGGACAGTGCCGCGCGCCAGCGTTCGGCAAAGACCGACACGGCACCGGGCAGGGCAGACCATGCATCAGCCAGCGCGCCCAGACGTGTGCGGGTTTTGGTGATGGCCATGTTCAGTTCTTCTTGCAGGCTAAGTGCGGTCTGCGTGTTTTCCAGTTCTGCGGTGTCGGCCTGTTGGGCGATCCAGCCCTGAATGCGCGGGTCTGCCAGCAGGCGGGTAAATTCGTGCAGATCGTTGGCGGATGGGGCGCTGGGGGGCGGCGTGCGGTCCTGCGCAGATAGCGGCAGCGACCACAGGCTCAGCGCCAGCAACAATGAGGCAAGCAGACGCATCACGGGGCAGCCTTTGCCAGTGGTGGGGTGGGGGTGTCAGGGTCACCGGGCCTGCGGAAGGTATAATCGGGCGGCAACACGCGGGCGATCTCCAGATTGCCGCGCGAGTCAAGCGGCAATTGACAGGCCAGCCGCACTCCGGGGCCATGATCAACACGCTCCAGCGTCGCTTGCTCCAGCGGGGTCGGGGCAGGCAGATCCACCGTGCTGCTTAGAATACGCACCGCACAGGTGCCGCAGCGCCCGCGCGCCGAACACAGATTGGCATGGGGCTGGTTTTGATCGCGAAACGCATCCAGCAGGGTCTGCCCGGTCACCCCCACGATCTGGCCCACACCTTGGGTTGTGATGGTCACAGGGGCCGGGTTGGCCAGCCATTTGCGCAGGCCACGCGCACCCAGCACCAGAGCCCCAAGGGCGATGGAAATCCAGATGATCCAGTTTGTCGCCTGATTGATACCGTCAAACGGGATTGGAGCCGGGTCAGTTCCATCCGCGTTTGGCATTTGCTCGATCACCGGGCCCAGCCCTTCGGCCAGCACCAGCCGCCCCGCCTGTGTGTAGCCCAGCAGCGCAAAAACCGGCACCGCCACGGCCAGCGGGTAGAGCCAGGGCAGCACTTGCGCGGCACCCGCGCGCGCGCGCAGCCAGATGAACAGGCCCGCACATCCATGAATCCAGACCACAGAGATCAACAGGACCTGCGTGAACCCGATGCCAGGATTGCTCAGCCAGAACAGGCGGTTCAGCATTTCGTAGGTGACATCGACGTTGGCGTTCTTGAGCCCGCTGACGCCAATGGCATGGGTGGCCAGCAGCGGCAAGATCACGAGGCCGGACAGGGCCTGTACGACATCCTGCGCATTGCCCGACAGGCTGGGCCGTTGGTAAAGCGACCACAGCCCCAGCAGGTAATGCACCAGAAGACATAGGATCAGCACCGCGCCCAAGCCCGGACCTGTCCAGATGCCCGAAAGATAGGGGCGCGCTGCATCCATCGCCTCAAGCGAGACCAGACCGATGCACAGGTTCAACAGGTGCAGCGTCACATAGAACAGCAAATACAGCCCCGTCACAGCCCGCACACTGCGCATCCAGGATGAGGCGGCGCGGCCAGTCTTTGGGGTGCTCATGGGGTGTCCTAACTGCTTGGCGTTTGGTGTAGCGTGATCACGTTAACTTTGAAGCAGCTTTTCAGCCAGTGCAAGCACAGCCCACGCGGCGCAAACAAGAGGGGTGACACAGGCCCGCGAAGGTTGCATGATCGAACGGTCCGCTGAGCGATATTTATCGGGGGATGTATTTGACCGGAACGCTATTTTGAAACGATGGAGACCCCCCTTTTTTGAGGGCTGACAGCACAGTTGCAAGACGCCAGATGTGTTGAAACTGCATGCCCGACAGGTCAGGACATTTGCGCTGATCCGGCGGATAGATTACTGAAAACACCATGTAGCCAATATTTTTTACGTAACAATTTAGATGCTTAAACAGAGGAGCCTGTTGTGAGAGCTGGAAATATTTTTAGGTTTGCCCATTTGTCGGTGTTTGTGACCGGTCTTGGTTTGGGGGCGCTGTTGATGTCCCCTGCCCATGCACAAGATGTGATTGATGAGGGCTTTGGAGACGAATTTCCCGATGGATTTCCCGAACGGGAACCACCGGTCGTCGAAGAGCCGCCCGTTGTTGAAGAACCGCCCGTTGTTGAAGAACCTCCCGTGGTGGAGCAGCCGCCGGTGATGGAAGAACCCCAGACCCCGCCTGGCGATGAGGAAACGCCGAGACCGGTAGATGAATACGACGACGCTGAAGGTCAGGAGAGTGAAAATGACTTGCCAGGCGGTGCCCGCGAGGGTGACAAACAGCTTTTGAAACCGCTTCGGCCACGTATCCTGTCGGATCGGGACGCCTATGGCATTCCCCGCTCACGGTTGATTGATCCAGAGGTCACGGGCTCCATTGGCCAAGCAATCGAAGCCTCTTATGGGCTTTGTGAAGGGCCGGAAAAAAAGGAATATCTGGTTGATTGTTATGCAGAGCGCCTGCTTGCGATTTCAAGAACCTTGCCCAAAACAGGTGAGTACAATGAAGCCCGTGTTATTCTGCGCGAGGCCGCGCTTGAGATGCGCGCCCTTGTGCAGGCCAACAAAGACCCCGTGGCCCCGCGGGTGCGGTATCAGGGCGTTGTTGGCAATGGCACCGTGCGCACGCGCCCTCTGACGGCGGTGCGCAAGGATCGCATCAAGGCCGTCAATCTGGCGGCGGCAGATATTCTGGAAGAGGCCGAAACAAAGCTCCTGCGGTCTGCAGAACGTTCCGACCGCCGGTTGATTGCCTATGCCGAGATGGCAAAGGCGGTGGGGTCCAACAAAACCCTGTTGCGGTCTGCCTGATCGACACAGCGCCGCGCGGGGTGAGAGCAAAGAACGAGACATGGCCGGTGGTATAACCGGCCCTGTCCACAGTATTTTAACAATTCCTTTTCATTGCCAAGCCATGATTGCGCGGGCAAGCGGGCATATACCTTCGACGCCTGTGCGGTCGCATCACATATTGCCAATAAACCGTTGTTTGCCGCATCCAATGCTTGATCACTGCACCTGTTCGCTTAAGCTGCGGCAAAAGATTTAAAAGACGACCCCGTTTCACCTGTCCGTATAAACAGGAACGGCCCCCAGGGAAGGATTACGACAAATGGCATTATCCACGCATCGCGCAATTATATTCTGTGCCGGGCTATTTCTGGCGGCATGGGGGGCGTTCCCCGCTGCGGCGCAGGCCCCGTTTGAAGGCGGGTGGACCCTCAATCCAGAGATGTCCAACCTGAGCTTTCAGTCCGTGAAAAAGCAAACAGTTGTAGAATCAAGCGGATTTGCAACTTTTCAGGGCACCATTGACGAAAGTGGGGCGGCGACCGTTACGGTGCTGCTGGATTCAGTTGATACTAAAATCGACCTGCGCAACGTGCGCATGCGGTTTCTGTTTTTTGAAACGTTCAAATTCCCGGAGGCGCGGATCACCGCACAGATTAATCCGGATGATATTGCCGATCTGGCCAGCGTGCGGCGCAAGCAGGTGCCTGTTGAGTACACCATTGATCTGCACGGGGTCAGCAAATCCTATCAATCCATGGTGACGGTCACGCTGTTAACCGATGACATGGTATCGGTCGCCTCGGCCACGCCGATCTCGGTGCCGGTGGCGGATTTCAACCTGACCGAAGGGTTGGAAAAGCTACAGGATGCGGCCAACGTCACGATCATCCCCTCGGCAACCGTTTCTTTTGACTGGGTTTTTGCGCGCAACACCTCCACGGTTGCAGTGGCACCGCAAGCCGCGCCGGCAAAACCGGAAAACGCCGCACTTGAGGCAGAGGGTAATTTTGACCGTGAGGCCTGTAAGGGGCGTTTTGAGATCCTCTCGCGCACCGGCAATATCTATTTTGCCTCCGGTTCTACGCGCCTTGATACCAAATCAGCGCCCTTGCTCGACAGTCTTGCCAATATCGTGTTGCGCTGCCCCGGCATGGTCATCGAAGTGGGCGGGCACACGGACAGTGTCGGCTCTGATGCCGTCAACCAACGCCTGTCAGAGGCCCGTGCCGGGTCAGTTGTGAGATATTTGCAGGGCAAGGGCCTTGGGAATGACACAATGATCGCCAAAGGTTATGGAGAATCCCAGCCCATTGCGGACAATGCAACCCGCGACGGGCGCTCAGACAACCGTCGGATCGAATTTAAGGTGCTGGAGAACCAATGAAACACATGCATCGCCTGTGGCTGGTCTTAGTGACGCTGGCGTTTGGCACCAGCGCCGGTCTGGCCGAAGAGCGCATTGCCCTGATCGTGGGCAACGCAACCTATTCCACTGTAACGCAGTTGGACAATCCGGTGCCGGATGCAGAATTGATGGCAGAAACCCTGCGTGACAAGGGGTTCAGGGTCACCATTCTGACAGATGCAAGCCAGGGGCAGCTTAATCAGGGCATTGCCCAGTTTGGGCGCAACCTGCGCGCTGCGGGAAAAGATGCAACCGGCCTGTTTTACTACGCGGGCCATGCGGTGCAGTCTTTTGGCGACAACTATCTGTTGCCGGTGGATGTAAATCTGACCGATGCGGCAGACCTGTCACTGGTCGCGGTTGAGGCACAATCCGTGCTGCGCCAGATGCGCTCTGCGCGCAACAAGACAAACATTGTGATCCTGGACGCCTGCCGCAACAATCCATTTGAGGAAATTCCTGATCTTGCCGACAATGGTCTGGCAGAGATGAAAGCGCCAACAGGCACGTTTCTGTCCTACTCCACCGCCCCCGGTGCGGTGGCGCTGGATGGCTTGGATGGCAACAGCCCGTTCACCAAAGCGCTGGCCCGTGAGCTGGTTGTGCCCGGTGTGCCCATCGAACAGGCGTTCAAGAAAACCCGCGTGTCCGTGATTGCCCAAACCAATGGGCAGCAAACGCCGTGGGATACATCCTCGCTGACCGGTGATTTCTTTTTTCAGGCAGCCGAAAAGCTGACTGCAGAAGAAATTCAGGAGAAGCAGTTGTGGGATTCAATCAGCGGCAGCGATGATCCTGTGCAGCTGATGTTGTTCCTGCGCAGCTATCCCGCCGGTCGATACCAGAACGAGGCCCGTGAAAAGCTGGCCGCATTGATGGAAGATGAACTGGGGGCCGGATCAGCCCTCGCCACAGATGAGGCACCTGCCGAACCCGCACAGGAAGAGGTTGTTGCGGCAGCACCAGAGGCACCGGCAACACCGCAACTGCCCACCGCCAGCGAAGAACAGCTGATTGGGGCGGCGCAGGCCAGTGGGGCCGCCGCAGATTACCAAGCCTATATTGATGCCTTTCCAAGCGGTATTTTTGCCGAACTGGCGGCGTTTGAGTTGCAGATCATCAGGGAAAAGGCCGAACGCGCCGCAGCCGCAGCCGCCGCAGAGGCCGAGGCGCCAAAGACCGAAACAGCAGCGGTTGAGGCTCCTAAGCCAGAAGTCGTCGCCATTGTGGATCTCAGCGCTCTGACCTTTAACTCCCCGTTTCCAACCGGGGGGGCACCAATTCAGGGCCTCAGCATTGCGCAAATTGTCGAACTGTCGCCCATGTTCGCCCCCATTGAGGGCATTCCGGAGGAGTTGTGGAAGGATCAATCCTGTTCCAATTGCCATGAATGGACGCAGGAAGCCCTGTGCACCCAAGGGACCACCTATGCCTCGGTGAACAATGAACGTGCGCTGAACAAACAGCACCCCTTTGGCGGAGTGTTCAAGCAAGGTTTGCGGGCCTGGGCCGGGGCGAAGTGTCCGTAAGACATAGGCCTGCCAGTCATAAGCCACGCAGATAAGATCACCCGGCCTGAGCGCTCTGTCAGGCCGGGTTTTTCATGTGCGATCCCGATCCTACGGCGCCCGTGTCGAGATAAAGAAATAGACCCATTCGCCTTTGAAGTCCGGATGTTCTGCCCGCGCCCGCGCCACCTGTTCTTTCAGGAACGCCAGATAGGCTTCGGCGGGTTCCTGGAGGGGGCGCGTGCCCTCATAGAGCGGCACAGAGCTTGCAAAAGCGGCAGCGATTTCCTGACCATATGGGGCGCTGACAATCAGCTCCAAAAAAGGTTTGTCCGCCCGCGCGCGCCCCACCGATTGTTCCGATTTCGCCTGCGCAAATTCCAGTGGAAAAATGTCATTGGGCTGCAGGTGGATCACGCTGCCATCAGCCACAAAGTAATCCACATAGATATAGCTGTCATAATCCGGTGCCATCAGATCAAGGCGCAGCCGCTCACCATCCACATAGGTATAGGTGCGCGCAAACCCGTCTTCGCCAATCACCGCCGGGTCGCTGAGTTGTTCTGTCGATTGGGGCAGGCCCACGTTTGCGATCCCGGCCAGCGCCCCGCATTGCGGACGGGGCAGGATCAGCAATTGATCTGACAGGTCAATCGCCGCGCCAATCTGTTCCTGCAAGGCGGCCAGCACAGGCGCGCGCAAGCCTTCCTCCGGGATATGCCCGCGCAATTCCAACTGGCCAGTGTCCGGCAGAAAGGTCGTTTGAAGACGCGCGCAGGGCACGGCGGCAAGAATGCCCGCGATCCCGTCGCGCACCTGCGCGGAGGCCGCCGCCAGATCGCCTACTTGTGTAAAGGCCGTGATGGCGGCCAGTGATGTTTCCGAAACCGCTGTGGTGTCCTCGCCTGACCAGGCCAATGCAGCCGTGCCTGCCGTGGCGGGCAGGGGCAACGCGGCGCTGTTTGCAGGTTGCGGCTCTGCACGCGGGGCGGGGGCGGATGCGGGTTGCGCCGGGGTGGCGCGCCTGCCTGTCGTCGCCGCAAGAGCAGCGGGCGTTGTGGGCGGCGACAGGGCGGTCTGCCGGGGGACGGAGGCTGTGACCGCGGCCAGTGCCGGGGCATTTGTGGGGGATGTGGGCCGGAGCGCGGGAGGTGTTGCGACAATGGCCGCGCTCACTTGCGCGGGCGTATTGGCGAGTGCCGCCACCTTGAGCGGGGCCACAGGCGCGCTGGCCACCACGGCGGGTGTCTCAGGTGTCGCGCTTGGCGAAAGAATGCTGGCGGGAAGGCGGGCCGGCGATTTTCGCTCAACAGGTGCGGTGCTGGGGCCAAGGCGGGAAGTTTCTGGTGCGGCGGCGTTTTGGCGCGTGCCAGCGGCGTCGTTTGCCAAAAGGGTGGGGGCAGGTGCCGCGCGTGCCGCCAGCTGCTGCATCTGGGGCGTTGCGGCACTGGCGCGGGACGTTGGCACATTGCCGGATTGGGCTGCGGCAGTCTTCGCCTGCGCCTCAGCAGCGGGATCACCAGCGGGGGTTTGCGGTGCGGCGCGGCTGCGGGGCACCTCGGCGGCCTCGATGGAAAACTGTGATTTGGGAATGTTCTGATCCGGCGCGTCCTCGGGGTCTGTGCTCAAGGCAATCGCGTCCAGACCCGCCCCGTGCAACAGGACGGAGGCAAGGGCCGCGCCACTCCAGACCCGCCCGCTCATGGCACCGCCGGAGTGACAACCAGCACCACGTCCCGCGCGCCCATGCCCTCAATTGCGGCCACCAGAGGCAGCACCTCTGACAGGGGCGATGCGTGATGCGCATTGACGCGGATCAGGCGGGTGGGGTCCGCCGTGATGTTGGCGCGCAAGGCATCAAGTGCTGCGGTCTGGTCCTGGGCCGCACCGTCCAGCGCGATCTGACCCTCTGCACCAATCGACAGGGTCACGCCGCCCCCCGGCATATCCTGCCCAGTCAAAGCCTGTGCAGGGGTCACATCAAAAGGTGCCGTGGCATCCATGCGTCCGATCAGCATGAAAAACACCAGCAGAAAAAATACCACGTCGATTAACGGAATGATTGATTCAGGTGGGGTGCGTCGGGGCGCGCGCGTCAACCTCATGGTGCGTCCACCTGCAAGATGCGCAACCGCCCCGCACCGGCACCCGTTAACCCATCCATCAGGGTGACCAGCGATTGTGTGCTGGCGCGCAGGGAGGGTAGGATGGTGATTGCCAGATCCGGGTTGGCCTGTATCCGTGCGGCCAGCGCGGCCACATCAACCGGTTGCCCCCGCAGGTAGCTTTGCCCATCACTGCCCAACCGCACCAGCAACACAGCGCCAGCCGCCCCTTGGGGGGTGGCAACGGGCGTTTCATCGGTATTTTCCGCAACCGGGATCATGTCGAGGTTGAGGTAGGTTGAGGTCACCATGAAAAACACCAGCATGATCAACAGCACGTCGATCATGGACACCAGTGAGATCAGCCGTGCAGGGCGTTGGGGGCGGGCCAATTGCATGGGTTAGTTGGCCTCTTGCGCGGCAAAAAGCTGTCCAACGCTGGTTTCGATGGTGGTTGCGGCGCGCTCCACCCGGTCGGAGAGCAGATTGGCCGCAACCGCCGCCGGGATTGCCACCAGCAACCCTGCCGCTGTGGTCAACAGCGCCTGCCAAATCCCACCTGCAAGCAGTGAAGCATTGGCCGCCCCCTCGGCCAGCGCGAGTTCCTGAAAGGACTGGATCATGCCCAGCACCGTGCCCAGCAGGCCCAGCAGGGGGCTGATCATCGCGATCAGTTCAAGCGCGCGAATATGGCGGTTCAGCTGGCTAATCTCTGCGTTGCCGCGCCATTCCAGCTCCGCCTCGACCTGCGGGCGGGTTTTGCCGTCGTTCAGCCGCTTCATCGCGGCATGGGTGACGCGGTCCGCTGGCCCGGTGCCAGTGGCAAGCTGTTTGAGGGCCGCGTGACGATCACCAGCGGCCCAGGTTTCAATCGCTGCGCTGCGCATCGCTTGCCCGCCCGTGACACCGCGCATCTGCATCATTTTGACCACGATCAGCGCCAGTGAAAACAGCGACAGGATCAGCAGCACCACGATGATCGGCCCGCCCGCACGCAGGGTCTCCAACAGATCAATCATGCCTATTTGACCAGACCGGCAGAGGTGCGGCTGACCAGTTCAAGGAAGGGAAAGCAATCGGTTTCGTCAGCGTTTTGCGGCTTGCACGAGGCCAGTTCGTGCAACAGAATTTCGCTGATGGCATCACAGGAGATTTCGGGGATTTCGAACAGTTTCAATGTGGTGCGGCTGGCGGGCAGGGGGGCGGCATCAATGGTCAGCAGGCGGTCGATGATCCCGTTTGTGTCAAGAATCGCCAGCGACATCTCAAACCCTTCAAAACTGTTCGCGGTCTGGTTGCGAAAGAGGAAAAATGCACGGCACCCGCCGCTTTCGCCCGCTTCAAACTTGTTGAGTTCCACCGTCAACGGCCCCTCGGCGGCAGCTGGCGTTGCGCTCAACTGAAACGCGCAGACCGCGATGGCGGCCAAGGTGGGCAGAATGTGTCGCATATTCGTCCTCTCAAAATTCATGTCAGCAATGGTGTCAGGATGGGCATGACAGGGCGCGCCGGTCAAGTGTCGGTCATGCCCGGACTTTTGCGATTGATAGCATTGACGCACAGGCTGACGTGCTTAGAGTGACGTGGCGACAGCTGATAGTCGGGATGACAGGCTTAAGGTATTTTTGCTGTTGCGATTTTTTTTGGTCCTTGTGTGATCTACTTCATATTCACGCCGCCGTGTTTGGCAGTAGCGTAAAAACCAACAGGTCCGGCAGGACCGGCATGAAGGTCACGTTCGGATCTGACAATGGCTTGGGGGAGGCATCGCTTGGATGCACTACTGACACAACGTAGCGAAGACGCGCCAAGTGGTGAAAACCTGGAGTATGAACCGGTTTTTGCAGCGCTTGAGCTTGCCGCACAGCCCGGAGAGGAAAAGCAGGTCGGAGAGGAGATTGTTTCCGGCGATCCCCCCAACTTTTCAGATGTCATCGAAAAGGCCACAGCTGTGCTGGAGCAAAGCCATGATTTGCGTGCGGCTCTCCATCTGGCGCTGGCGGAGCTGATGGTGAACGGATTTCCCGGCTATGCAAAGGTCACGACCTATATGCGCGGCTGTCTTGAGCAGTTTTGGGAGACCTGCCACCCTCAGTTAGACGAAGAGGATGACAATGACCCCACCATGCGGGTCAATGCCATCGTCGGTCTGGCGGATGATCGGCTGATGTTGCGCCCGCTTCGTATGGCCCCGCTGACCAAGAGCCCGGCTTTTGGCATGGTAACCCTGCGCGACATCGAGGTGGCCACCGGCGAGACCCAGCCCCTTGAGGGCGCAGAACGGGTGTTGGATGAAGCCTCCATCGGGGCGGCGTTCAAAGACACGGATGCAGAGGCGTTGCAGCAGATTTACACCGGGGCCAGAACCGCGCTTGAGGACATCAAGGCGATTGATGCGGTGTTTAACGAGCACATCCCCGGGCAGGGGCCTGATTTGTCTGCAACCATGAAGGTGCTTCAACGCGCGGTTGCCAAGCTGACGGATGCCACCGGTACGGATGCCGAAGCCGCACCCGATGATGCCCCGGAAGGGGAGGCAGCAGATGCACCCTCAGGCGCGGCCCCCGCGGCCATTCCCGGCGCGATCAACAGCCCGCAGGATGTGGAGGCCGCGCTGGACCGGATCATGGCCTATTACGCGGCCAAAGAACCCTCCAGCCCGGTGCCAACACTCCTGTCGCGGGCCAAACGATTGGTGGGGGCTGATTTTGTCACCATCATGAAAGACCTCGCCCCCGATGGCATGAGCCAGGTGCGCACCGTCGGAGGTTTGCCGGAAGACGATGAATAAAAACGATAATATCGAACAGGGCCGCCCGCGACCCTTGTTCCCATTGCAACGGCCCAAAGGGTCACAAAGTACAACAACACGGAGATTTTGATGTCGAGTTCACAGAAATTTATCGCAAGAAACCGTGCGCCCCGCGTGCAGATCGAATATGACGTGGAGCTGTATGGCGCCGAAAAAAAGGTGCAACTGCCCTTTGTTATGGGTGTCATGGCAGACCTTGCCGGCAAATCCGAAGTGGCCCAGCCCGGCGTCGCAGATCGCAAGTTTCTGGAAATAGATGTCGATAATTTTGACAGCCGCATGAAGGCGATGAAACCGCGCGCGGCGTTTTCCGTGCCCAACGCCTTGACCGGCGAGGGCAATATGTCTGTCGATCTGACGTTTGAAAGCATGGAGGAGTTTTCCCCCGGTGCGATTGCCGAAAAGGTGCCCGCACTCAAGGCGCTGCTGGATGCGCGCAATGAGCTCAGCAATCTGGCCACCTACATGGATGGCAAACCCGGCGCGGAAGAATTGATCGCGGATGCGATGAAAAACCCCGAGCTGTTGAAATCACTGGCGGCCAACGCGGCCCCTGCCGCGGGCGATGACGCCGAGGAGGACAAATAATGGCCGAAGAAGCAAAAGCAGCCGAAGGTGCGGATGGCGCAACCGAAGAAGTCGACTTTGCCTCCCTGCTGAACAAAGAGTTCAAGCCGCGCACCGACACCGCCAAGACGGCCGTTGAATCCGCCGTGGCGACAATGGCGCAGCAGGCTCTGGAAAACACGGCGCTGATTTCGGACGATGTGTTGCATTCCCTGGAGTCCATGATTGCGGAGATCGACAAGAAACTTTCCGATCAGGTCAATGAGATCATCCACAACGAGGAATATCAACAGCTCGAAAGCGCCTGGCGCGGGCTGCATCATCTGGTGAACAACACCGAAACCGATGAGATGCTGAAAATCCGCGTGATGAACATCTCCAAGAAAGACCTTGGCAAGACCCTGCGCAAGTTCAAGGGGGCGGCCTGGGATCAGTCACCAATCTTCAAAAGGCTTTACGAAGAAGAGTTTGGTCAGTTTGGCGGCGAACCCTATGGCTGTCTGGTGGGGGATTATCATTTCAACCACTCGGCGCCTGATGTGGAACTGCTGGGGGAAATGGCCAAGGTTGCCGCGGCGGCACATGCGCCCTTTATCACAGGCGCGGACCCCAGCCTGATGCAGTTTGAAAGCTGGCAGGAATTGTCCAACCCGCGTGACCTGACCAAGATCATTTCCACCCCCGAATACGCCGCGTGGAATTCGCTGCGCAATTCAGAGGATTCCAAATATCTCGGTCTGACGATGCCGCGTTTTCTGGGCCGTCAGCCCTATGGTGCCAATTCCAACCCGGTGGAGGAATTTGCCTTTGAGGAAAATGTGGGCGCAGCAGAATCCGAGAACTTCTCATGGGTGAACGCGGCCTATGGCATGGCCACAAACATCAACCGCTCGTTCAAGGAATATGGCTGGTGTTCGCGTATCCGGGGTGTTGAATCCGGTGGTACGGTCGAGAACCTGCCAACCCATACGTTCCCCACAGACGATGGTGGGGTGGATATGAAATGCCCGACAGAAATCGGCATTTCCGACCGTCGCGAGGCGGAATTGGCGAAAAGCGGCCTGATGCCGCTTATTCACCGCAAAAACACAGACATGGCGGCATTTATCGGCGCGCAATCGCTGCACCGCCCTGCTGAATATGACGACGCGGACGCAACCGCCAACGCAAATCTGGCCGCGCGTCTGCCCTATCTTTTCGCAACATGCCGCTTTGCGCATTACCTCAAATGCATGGTGCGGGACAAAGTCGGTTCCTACAAGAGCCGGGAGGACATGCAGGAATACCTGCAAAAGTGGATTGGTCAGTACATTGATCACACCGCGAATGTGTCCAGCGAGGCTGAAAAGGCCCGCAAACCTCTGGCTGCGGCAGAAGTTGTCGTGGAAGAGGTTGAGGGGAACCCGGGCTATTACCAGTCCAAGTTCTTTCTCAAACCACACTACCAGTTGGAAGGGCTGTCTGTGTCGCTGCGGCTGACGTCCAAGCTCCCTTCCGAAAAGGCTTAACGACCCTCAGGAGTGGCGCAAATTTGGGCGCCACTCTCCTCCATATTTTCAACGCGGCATTTAATCCGCACATTTATCTAGGAGAAAACTCATGGCTGTTGACCAGTTCCTCGACATTGAAGGCGAAATCGAAGGCGAATCCAAAGACGGTTCAAAGAAAGGCCAGATTGACGTTCTGGCCTGGTCCTGGGGTATGTCCAATGCCGGCTCATTTCACGCAGGCGGCGGCGGTGGTGCGGGCAAGGCAAACTTCCAGGATCTGTCGATCACCAAATGGATCGACAAGGCCTCGGCTATTTTGCAGCTCTACTGCGCCAATGGTGATCACTTCCCCAAGGCAACGCTGACCGTGCGCAAGGCCGGTAAGAAGCCATTGGAATATCTGATCATCACAATGGAAAATGTGTTGGTCACCTCGGTTAGCACCGGTGGGTCGGGAGGCGAGGACCGTCTGACCGAAAACGTCACGTTCAACTTTGAAAAAGTTGAAGTGAAATACACCGAGCAGAAAGAAACTGGCGAGGCCGGTGCTGTCAAGGAACTCAAGTGGGACATTGGTGCAAACGAGCCCAAGTAACACTTTCCCTGCCACCGCCCTGCGCTGTTTTTAAGCGCCCCGGGCGGTGGTTGCCACCCCGCCAGACCGGAGGACATGCCCTTGTCAACACAGGCCCAATTGTCGGCGCAGGCCCAGGATCATCTGAAAGCAGGAGATCTGAACGCGGCAAAGGATGCGCTGCAAACTGCCGTGCGCGCGGACCCGTCCGCTCTGAAACTGCGGGTTTTCCTGTTCCAGCTGCTCTGTGTCACGGGGGAGTGGAAACGCGCCATCACGCAGTTGAAACTATGTGCTGAACTGGACCCCATCGCCATCCCCATGGCGCAGGCCTATCGCGAGGGGATCATCTGCGAGGTGTTCCGCGAAAAGGTCTTTGCCGGGGAAAAAGACCCGCTGATCTTTGGTGAGCCTGCGGAATGGATCGCCCTGATGATTGAGGCCAACCGGGCGCTGGCGCAGGGCAATGCCGCACAGGCGGCAGACCTGCGCGTCAAGGCCTTTGATCAGGTGCCGGAGGCCAGCGGCACCATCAACGGGACGAAATTTGACTGGGTTGCGGATGCGGACATGCGTCTGGGCCCGCTGCTTGAGATTATCATCAACGGCAAATACTACTGGATGCCTTTTGATGCGATTGACACACTTACCATTGAAGAACCCGAAGACCTGCGCGACGCGGTCTGGACGGCGGCCAACCTCAAGGTCAAGGCGGGCGGCGAAGTGGTTGCGCTGATCCCAACCCGCTATGCCGGAACCCACACCGGCGATGATGACGCCGCCAAGCTGGCGCGCGCGACAACTTGGGCGGATGTAGGGAATGATACCTACATTGGCAGGGGCCAGCGTCTGCTGACCATCGGGGAAACTGACATTGCCCTGATGGATCTGCGCAGCCTGATCATGGACCCGGCGGATGGCTGACAAAACGATCATAGAGCGGTTGCAGCCCTCGCTGCTTGACCGGCTGACGGATCAGGCCCCCCATGAAGCAGCGGAGAGCCGTGATGCTCGCGTGATCGACATTCGCCGGTTGCGCGACATCATCCGGCGCGATCTGGCGTGGCTGTTAAATGCCAACAATCAGGACACGCTGATTGATGCCGCACGTTATCCGCATGCCGCCAACTCAGTGCTGAACTACGGCGTGCGCGATGTGGCCGGGGATTTTTCCACCGTCACCCGGGCCGAAGACATCCGCAAGGCGATCACCCGGGCCATCACCCAGTTTGAACCCCGTATCAAAGAGGGTACGCTGGAGGTGTTGCTGCGCGAAAATAAAAACAGCAACGCCTCGGTTGTGGATTTTGACATCCGCGCAGACATGTGGGCGCAACCCCTGCCGATGGAGCTTTATCTGCGCTCTCAGGTTGATCTGACCACCGGGCATTTGTCGCTGGAAAGTGCCGGGTAGCACGATGGACACGCGGCTTTTGAAACACTACGAGGCGGAGCTGGCCTATCTGCGTGAGATGGGCGCGGAATTTGCGCAAAGCTATCCAAAGATTGCGGCGCGTCTGGGCATGGACGGGGTTGAGGTTCTGGACCCTTACGTGGAACGCCTGCTGGAAGGGTCTGCGTTTTTGTCCGCCCGCGTGCAGCTGGAGCTGGACCTGCAATATCCGGCCTTTACCTCCAACCTGCTGGAGATTGTCTATCCCCATTACCTCGCGCCCACGCCCTCCATGATGGTTGCTGAGTTGCAGCCGGACATGGAGCACGCCTCGTTAAGTGAAGGGTATGTGATGGCGCGCCAAACCATGTTGCGTGCGCGTCTGGGCGAGGGGGCTTCAACCGCCTGTGTGTACCGAACGGCGACGGATCTGACGTTGTGGCCCATTGAGGTTTCGCAGGCCGAATACATTGATGGGCGCGGCGAACTGGTGGCCGCCGGTGTGGCGGGTGATGCGGATGCGCGCGCCGCGATCCGCCTGCGGTTGCGCCGTCCGGGCAATGAGCCGATTTCGGAATTATCCATGGACAGTCTGACCTTGTTTCTGGGCGGGAACGGCGCGCGCGGCTGGCAATTGCACCAATTGCTGTGCACGCAAAGCACCGGGCTTGTGGCGCGCTCCCCCAACCGGCGCGCGGATTGGACCCTGTCGCTGCGCGGGGATGTCGTGCCGCGTGGGTTTGCCCCCGAAGAGGCGCTGTTGCCCACACCGCAGGCCAGCTTTGACGGCTATCGGTTGTTGCAGGAGTATTTTGCAATGCCCGAAAGGTTCCATTTTGTGGACCTGACCGGGCTGTCTGCCGGATTGGCGCGCGCGACGCAGGATGAGATCGACATCTATATCCTGCTGCGCGACGGATTGCCGGAAATTGCCGCAGGGATCACGCCGGATGCCTTTAAGCTGAACTGCGTGCCAGCAATCAACTTGTTTGAAAAACGCGCGGACCGGGTGCATATCACGTCGCGCGAAACCGCGCATCACGTTGTGCCCGACCGCACCAGCGCGCAGGATTTCGAAGTCTTTGCCGTGCAAAAGGTCACCGGGATCAGCGGCGAAGGGCAGGACGACATTGAGTTCCGCCCGTTTTATTCGGCGGATGATTTTTCGCCCGCGGGCGACAATCACACCTCTTACTATTCGGTGGTGCGCAAGATGCGCCAGCGGACTGAAAAGGAGCGGCTCAAGGGCGCGCGGACCTCCTATCTGGGGTCTGAGACCTACCTCGGCCTGGTGGATCGCAACGCCGCCCCCTACCCGGCGGAGATGAGCCAGCTTGCCGTGCGCGCACTGGTCACAAACCGCGATCTGCCGATGCTGTTGCCCACTGGTGAGGTTGATTTGTTTCATCTGCCCGATGGTGGCCCGGTCAAACACATCCGCACACCGGTGAACCCGACACGGCCCCGTCCGACGTTTGCGCAGGGCGACACCGCGTGGCGCCTGATCAGCCATCTGAGCCTGAATTATCTGTCCATCGCAGACAGTGATCGCGGCGAGGGGGCCAGCGCGCTGCGCGAACTTATGGGGCTTTACGCGCCCAAAGGGGACCGCAGCGTAACCATGCAGCTGGAGGGGATCAAATCCGTCTCCAGCCGCCCCATCGTGCGCCGGATGAGCGATGGTGTGCTGTCGACCGCAGTGCGCGGTCTTGAGATCACGCTGGAATTTGACGACAGCTTTTTTGAGGGCACCAGCGTCTACCTGATGGGTGCCGTGCTGGAACGGTTCTTTGCAAAATATGCCACCATCAACAGTTTCACTGAAACGGTTCTGCGCACGCAGTCAAACGGGGAAATCGCGCGCTGGCGTCCGCAGGTGGGCAAGGGGCGGATCATATGAGCACCTCTCCGCCAAAGCGCCATATTGAGCGGTTGAAGGACGACCCGCAGGGCCATCATATCTTTCTGGCGCTGCGCATTCTTGAGGCAGAATATGCCGACAAGCCCCGCCTTGGGCAGTCGCGCCGCCCGCTGGAGGATGCGGTCAGGCTGGGGCAGGAGGCGCGCATGGCATTCCCGCCCAGCACGATCCGCGCATTTACCCCACCCGGCAGCCGCCCCGGCAGCCTGATCAACCGGTTTTTCGGCTTCTTCGGCCCCCATGGGCCGCTGCCCGTACATGTGACGGAATATGCCCGCGACCGGCAGGTCAACCACCGCGATGGCACCTTTATGGCCTTTGCCAATATGCTGACCCATCGCATCATGTCACTGATGTACCGCGCCTGGGTGACGGGTCAGCCTGCGGCGGATTTTGACCGGGGCAGTGAGACAGAATTTGAACGGCACGTGGGTGCCCTTGCAGGGCACCACGGCCCCGGCCTGTGCAACCGCGATGCCATGCCTGATCTTGCCAAACGCCACTATGCCGGTCTGTTTGCGGCGGGCACCAAAAACGCCGAAGGGCTGGTGGTGATCCTTTCAGGGTTCTTTGATGCGCCGGTTGAACTGGAACAATTTGTCGGCACCTGGCTGGATCTGGAACCGGATGACCAATGGGAGTTGGGCAAAGGGGGCGGATTGGGCCACACAACCTCTATCGGCAGCCGCGTCTGGTCCCGCACGGCCAAGTTTCGGCTGATCATCGGGCCGGTCACCCTGGCTGAATATGAACGCCTGTTGCCCGGGCACCCGTCGATGAACAAACTGGCAAGTGTGGTGCGCAATTACATGGGCGACACGCTGGATTATGACGTCAATGTCGTGCTGAAACGCGATGAGGTGCCCGCCGCACAATTGGGGGCCAACACACGTCTGGGCCAGACCAGCTGGATCGGCAAACGGGCAGGTCAAAGAGATGCCGATGATCTTTATTTAGAACCACAGAATTACACACATCGGGCCGCGTGATATGCATCAGGTGGCCCCGGCAGAGGGATTGAAATATGACAGAGATCAGCCGCGTTGCCCTTTTTGGCAAGCTGAACGCGATAGGGTACAAAGCCGTCGAGGGGGCCACCGTCTTTTGCAAGATGCGCGGCAACCCCTATGTTGAGATCGTGCATTGGCTGGCACAGATCGTGCAGCTTCCCGACAGTGATTTCAAACGGATCTGCGACCACTTCAAGGTTGATCCCGCCCGTCTGGCCGCCGATATGACCGCCGCGCTGGACGCATTGCCGCGCGGGGCCAGCAGTATTTCGGACCTTTCCGATCATCTGGAAGACGCGATGGAACGGGCCTGGGTTTATGGCTCGCTGCTCTATTCCGCCTCCGCTGTGCGCACCGGGCATCTGGTGCTGGGAATGCTGAAAACCAAGGCATTGCGTGGGATTTTCCTCGGCATTTCCAAAGAGTTTGCGCGTATTCTGCCGGATGATCTGGCCGAGAATTTTGTCTCGATCACCGATGGTTCCCCGGAGGAAACCCTGACCCCGCAGGATGGATCATCGACGGGGGGTGGGGCTGTGCCCGGAGAGGCCTCGGGCGCGATGGCCCCGGCCTCGATGGGCAAGGAAGAGGCGCTGGCGCAGTTCTGCACCGACATGACCCAACAGGCCAAAGACGGTAAGATTGATCCGATTGTGGGCCGTGATGAGGAAATCCGCCAGATTGTTGATGTTCTGATGCGCCGGCGTCAAAACAACCCGATCCTGACCGGAGAGGCGGGCGTGGGCAAAACGGCGGTGGTTGAAGGCTTTGCCCTGCGCATCGCGCGCGGCGATGTGCCCCCGGCGCTGCAAGGCGCACGTTTGCTCGCACTTGATGTAGGCCTGTTGCAGGCCGGGGCGTCGATGAAGGGTGAGTTTGAGATCCGTCTGAAGGCGGTGATTGATGAGGTGCAGGCCTCCACCACGCCGATTGTGATGTTTATTGACGAAACCCACACGCTTGTGGGGGCCGGAGGGGCGGCGGGCACGGGGGATGCGGCGAACCTGCTGAAACCGGCGCTGGCGCGCGGGACGCTTAGAACCATCGGCGCAACCACATGGGCGGAGTATAAGAAACACATCGAAAAAGACCCGGCGCTGACCCGCCGTTTTCAGGTGGTGGCCGTGGAAGAACCCGATGTGCCAAAGGCCATCCTGATGATGCGCGGCATCGCGTCAATGCTCGAAAAGCACCACAAGGTGCAGGTGCTGGATGAGGCGATTGAGGCGGCGGTTTCGCTCTCGGCCCGCTATATCCCGGCACGGCAGCTCCCGGACAAGTCGGTCAGTGTGCTGGACACTACCTGCGCGCGCGTGGCCGTCAGCCAACACGCGGTGCCTGCCGAGGTCGATGATGCGAGGAAACGCATTGATGCGCTGAACACCGAAATGGAGATTATCGGGCGGGATGAAACCGCAGGGTTTGACGTGACCGAGCGGCGCGCGGGCGTGCAACTGATGCTGGATGCGGAAACCCAGCGGCTGGCGGACCTTGATCAGCGCTGGGAAGCAGAAAAGGCGGTGGTCTCTGACATCCTCGATCTGCGCGCCAAACTGCGCGATGGTGCGGCCCCGGTGGATGCAGAGGCCACCCCCGGCGATGAACCCGCTGTAAGCGGCGAAGAGCGCGCCGATCTGATGGCGGCGCTGACATCGCTGAACGAAGAACTTGAGGCGCTCCAGGGCGAAAACGCCTTGATCCTGCCGATTGTGGATCAACAGGCGGTGGCATCCGTCATTGGCGACTGGACCGGCATTCCTGTGGGCCGCATGGTGCGCGATGAGCTGGAAACGGTGCTGAACCTTGAGGACCATCTTGCCAAGCGCGTCATCGGGCAAGACCACGCGATGAAGATGATTGCCAAGCGTATCCAGACCTCGCGCGCTGGCCTTGATAACCCCAACAAACCGATTGGCGTCTTCCTGCTGGCAGGCACCTCGGGCGTGGGTAAGACCGAAACCGCGCTGGCGCTGGCTGAGGTGCTCTATGGTGGGGAGCAGAACGTGATCACCATCAACATGTCCGAATATCAGGAGGCCCATACCGTGAGCAGCCTCAAAGGCGCGCCTCCGGGCTATGTCGGGTATGGCGAGGGCGGTGTGCTGACCGAAGCGGTGCGGCGCAAGCCATACTCCGTGGTGCTGCTGGATGAGGTCGAAAAGGCGCACCCGGACGTGCACGAGGTGTTCTTTCAGGTCTTTGACAAGGGTGTCATGGAGGACGGCGAAGGCCGGGTGATTGATTTCAAGAACACGCTGATCCTGCTGACCTCCAATGCGGGCAGTGACATGATCATGGACATGTGCAGCGATCCTGATTTGTTGCCCGAGGTTGAGGGGCTGACCAAAGCGCTGCGCGATCCGCTGCTCAAGGTCTTTCCGGCGGCGCTGCTTGGGCGCATGGTCACCATTCCCTACTTCCCGCTCAGCCCCGATATGATCGGCAAGATCACCGCATTGCAACTGGGCCGCATCCAGAAACGTGTCACTGAGAGCCATGGTGTGCCGTTTGAATACTCAGATGCGGTGGTGCAGGAAATCGTCAGCCGCTGTCAGGAGTTGGAAAGCGGGGGCCGCATGATTGATGCGATTGTGACCAACACCATGTTGCCCGACATCTCGGCTGAATTCCTGAACCGTATGATGGAGGGCAAAGAGGTGAGTAGGGTTGCCATTGATGTAACCGACAGTGAATTCACCTATCGTTTTGATTAACCCGGCCGACGGGCGCGGGCGGTTTCCACCACAGGGGGGACGCGATGACAGAGCCAGTTAAATCGTCGATGACGGTCAAAGGGCAGGCCGATCCGCAGGGATATCGGATCATTGCGGCCCTGATCGAAGGTGCGATCAACAGTGTCCCAACGGCCTTTCTGGAATTTGTCGCCCGCGACAAGGCGCTTGATCTCGGCACCCTTGTGGGGACGGATATGGGGTTTTGGGTGGAGGACGAAAACAGCAAACGCCAACCCTTTTGGGGCACCTGCATCAGTGCCGAAAGCCTGGGCACCACCACCGGCGAGGGTCGGTACGTGGTTGAAATCCGCCCCTGGCTCTGGTTCCTCACCCGATCAAAGAACAATCGGATCTATCAGGCCAAATCCACCACCGACATCGTCAAGGATATCCTGGGCGAATACGGGTTCAGCGGTGATTTGAAGGTCAACCATTCCGACAGCGACAAGGCGCGCGAATATTGCGTGCAATACGGTGAAACCGATCTGAACTTCCTCCAGCGCCTGCTGGAGGAAGAGGGATATTACTATTACTTTGAGTATGATGACGGCGGCGTCAAAATGGTGCTGGCCGATCAGACCTCGACCCATGGTTCTGCCGGAGAGGATGACAAATACTACTACAGTGATGAAAAAACCTCTGGCGCACGTGAGCAGATATTGACCTGGCAGGCCGTCGAAAAGGCGGTGACCGGCAAAGTTACGCTGCGCGATTATGACTTTACCAAACCCAGTTCAGACCTGACAGCCACCTCGGTGCAACCCAGCGGATCACATGGGCACAAATCCTATGAATCCTACATATACCCCGGCAAATACGCAGACGTGTCTGCCGGTGACAAACGCGCAGCGGCCCTGATCGAAGAACAGGCCGCCGGTCATCAGACATGGTCCGCCACAGGCACAATGGTGAACCTGAATGTTGGCAAGATTTTTGAAATTGTCGATCATCCGCGCCACGAAAGCGCCAGTGAAAACGGGTTTATGGTCACCAATCTGACCCAGTTTCTGAGTGTTAACGAAGACAGCATTATTGGCGGCTCCGCACTCAAAAGCGACCCCAGGTTCTGGGGCCGGATGGCCGAACATATGGCCGATATCTTCAAGGCAGGTCCGCCCGCCGTGGAGCCCGGCAAGATGCCAAGCCCAGGTGACATGCTGGGTTTTTTCACCTCGATCTTTGGCGCGGTCAAAAAGACAAACCCCTACCGTGGCCCCAGTCAGACCACCCGCCCCAGGATGATTGGCGTGCAGACCGCCGTTGTTACCGGGGCCTCCGGGGATGAGATCACTGTCGATAAATATGGGCGCATCAAGGTCCAGTTTCATTGGGATCGCGATGGAAAAAAGGACGATAAGACAACCTGTTGGGTGCGCACCATGATGCCCTGGACCGGCAAAAACTGGGGCAGCGTGGCACTGCCCCGCGTTGGACAGGAAGTTGTCATTCAATTCGAGGAAGGAGACCCGGACCGCCCGATTTGCGTAGGCATGCTTTATAATGCGGACACGATGCCGCCTTATGAATTGCCGGGCAATGCCACGCGGACCGGCACCAAAACCAACTCCTCCAAAGGCGGGGGCGGGTATAATGAGCTGATGTTTGAGGACAAGGCGGGGGACGAACTGGTCCGCTTTATGGCGCAAAAGGACTTTGTGCAGAACACGCAGAACAGCGCGCATATCAAGGTCGGGTATGGCCATGGCAAAGATGTCAAAGCCGCAGACGCGCAAGACAAGAAAAGCATGAAGCTGGAGGTGCAAAACCATCTGGATGAAATTGTCGAAACCGGTGATCATAGCTTTACCGTTCAGGACGGCAACCAGACAATTGTTGTCGAGAAAGATCAGGACATCAGCATCAACAAGAACGCCAAACTGACGGTAAAGGATGACTATGACATCAAGGTCAGCAGCGGCAACATGACAACATCCGTGTCTTTGGGCAATATCAGCGTCAGTGCCGCGTCGGGCAAGATCGACATGAACGCCGCTCAGTCGATCACATTCAAATGTGGGGGCAGCACCCTCAAGATGACCCCAGAAGGCATTGAAATCAAATCACCCATGGTCACAATCAAGGCCAACGTGTCCCTGTCCGCGGAAGGGGGTGCCAGTGCAGAGCTTAAGTCAGGTGGCATGACCACCATCAAGGGCAGCATGGTCATGATCAACTGATGAAAGGGGTCGAACATGAATGAGAGATTTAGCGGCCTCAAAAAGCTGTCAAAGCAGCCTGCGGTGCGTCTGTTGGCTATGGCTAATGCAAAGTTGACGGCCAAAACCGATTTGCCCGTCAGCGCCCCGGTGCCAGAGGTGCTGGAGGCCCTCGCGCAGCAGGATGCCTTTGCCGATATGCTGCGCCTTCTGGCGGCGGCCCTGCCGGCGCGCGAACGCACCTGGTGGGCCTGTCTGGCAGCACGGGACGTGATTGAACCGCAGGTGGATCACCCCCCTTCGCTGACCCTTGCAGAAGCCTGGGTGCGGGGCCCCAAAGATGATCTGCGCGACAAGGCGCGCGCGGCGATGGATGCCGCCGATATTGATGATGAAACAACGCTTTGTGCGCTCTGTGTGGTCTATTTTGATGGCACCATGGGGCCCGGCGAACTGTCCAAAATGGCCGCGCCGCCAGGTGCCAGCGAAACCGCAGCGTTTGCCATGAACATCAAGGCGCTGGGGCAGGGCAACAGCATTCCCGAAACCGCGCAGGTTCTGATTGAGCGCGCCTTGGATATTGCACGCGGGGGCAACGGGCAAATCCCGCTGCCCGGTACACAAACACAAGAGGATGTTGTCTGATGGGAACACCCTGTGCCCGCATCACAGATATGCATGTCTGCCCCATGGTGACGGGGGTTGTTCCCCATGTGGGGGGACCGATCCTGCCTCCGGGCTGCCCCACCGTGCTTGTTGGTAAACTCCCCTGTGCCCGTCTGGGGGATATGGCGACCTGCGTTGGTCCGCCTGATACAATCGTCAAAGGGTCCGCAACCGTTATGGTCGGCTCAATGCCCTGTGCGCGGATCGGAGATATGACGGCACATGGTGGAAACATCATTCTGGGCTGTTTTACTGTTTTGGTTGGTGGTTAAGTTAACACATGAGCGTCACACTGCATTTTCAATCCACCGGCACCGTCCCCGGAAACGCGCAACCCTTTCGGATGCTGGGCGGTTCCATGACCATTGGGCGCACGGATGTGAATGATCTGGTGTTGCCCGACCCGGAAAAAGTGATTTCGGGGCGGCATTGCTCGATCGAGGATCAGGGCGGCAATGTGGTGGTGATTGATCTGTCCACCAATGGCACCTTTTTAAACTATGGCAAGCTGGCCTTGGGCAAGACGCCAACACCGCTGAACAATGGTGATATTCTCAGCATCGGGTCATATGAACTGATGGTCAAAATCGCACCGGATGAGGCCCGCACGCTGGCAGAGCCACTCCCGGAGGACCCGGTGGTCATGGGTGTGGCGGGGGATATCCCTGACCTTGATGAGGTGCTGGGAGAAAGCAGCGGCAGCAAGGTTGATTTTATTGATGAACTGCTGGGCGGGTCGGCCCAAGGCCCTGCCGCCGTGCAGCGCGATGAGCTGGGGGCAGACGGGATCATGGAACCCTTGGGCGAAGAGCCCGGGTTTTTGAACCACCCGCCGGTGCCCGAAGACCCGGTACAATCCGAACACGGCTCCCCTCTGACAGAAAGCATCAACCTTGCCGGTGCCAGCCCAAGTGCCATTCCCGATGATTGGGATCTTGATCTGCCCGGCGCGCCAGAGGGTGACGTGATCCCCGAAGGGCCGTTTGGGGATGCACCTGCGCCGATGTCTGCAATTGATGATGCACCTGACCCGGAGCCCGCAGCACCTACACCGCCTCCGCAGGAGCCCGCCGCGCCGTTGCCCGCCGCCACCGCTCAGGATACGGCCGCCGCACGCGCGTTTTTGACAGCATTTGGGGCCGAAGGACTGGATATTTCCGATGCTGACCTTTCGGAGACCATGGCGCGCCTTGGCGGGGTGATGAACACGCTTGTGGCCGGGGTGCGCTCCATCCTGATGACGCGCCAATCGATCAAATCGGAATTTCGCATCAACCAAACCGTGATCTCGGCGGGCGCAAACAACCCGCTGAAATTTTCCGTTTCCGTGGAGCAGGCCGTGGAGGCAATGGCGCGCCCGCAGACCAAGGGATATTTGCCCGCCGCAGAGGCCGCGCAAGAGGCGATGGATGACATTGCCGCCCATGAGGTCGCGATGATGACCGGGATGGAGGCTGCGCTCAAAGGGGTGCTCGCAGAGCTGGCGCCGACAAAACTGTCAGAGCGGATAGATGCCGACAAGAGCTTTACCAGCCTGCTCAGTAATAAAAAGGCACGCTATTGGGACGTGTTTGAAACGCAGTTCGAGAAGATTTCCGATCAGGCCGAAAACGATTTTCATGACCTGTTCAGCAAGGCCTTTGCCGATGCCTATCAGGCGCAGTTGGAAAGGCTCAAGAAATGATAAGGAAAGTGACCGCATATGTCGTGGGAAAGTAAGGTCCTGTGGACCGAAGGGTTGTTCCTGCAACCGCATCATTTTCAGCAGGCCGACCGCTATAGCGAGGCTTTGGTGGCCGGGCTGGCGCGGCGTGTGGCCCCCTATGCCTGGGGCGTGTCATCGCTGGAGGTTGATACAGAGGTGCTGAAGGTTGGTCAGTTTGCGATCAAATCCTGCGCCGGGTTGACCCAGGACGGCACCGTGTTTCGCGTGCCCGATGCCGAAGATCACCCGCCAGCACTCGATGTGCCGCTGGAGACCAAGGATTGCGTGGTGTACCTATCGGTGCCTCAACGCCGCCAGGGCGCGGCAGAGGCGGAAAGCACCGGCGCGGAGCTGTCCAACACCCGCTTTCGCATGGCAGAGCTTGAGGTCACCGACACCGCAGGGTCCGGCAAAAAGGCGACGATGTTGACAGTGGGCAAACTGCGGCTGCAATTCGCGCTGGAGGTGGATGATCTGGCAGACCGGCTGGTCATCCCGATTGCGCGGATCATTGAGGTGCGCGCCGATCAGGAGGTGATCCTGGACAATGCCTTTGTGCCGTCCTGCCTTGATATCCGCGCGGCACCGCCGCTGATCGGTTTTGCGCAAGAACTGGAGGGGCTGCTGGCCCATCGCATGACCGCGCTGGCAGGCCGGATTGCGCAAAGCGGCACCACCAAAGGGGCCGCCGAGATACAGGATTTTCTGCTGCTGCAATCGGTCAACCGCCTGCTGCCCGTGGTGCGCCACATGTTAAGCATCGAAAACCTGCATCCGGTGCAGTTTTACCGCGACTGTGTGGGGCTGGCGGGCGAGCTCTCGACCTTTATGGCCCCGGCCAAACACCCGCCCGAATTTCCGCCCTATCAGCATCATGATCTGACGGCGACCTTTGCCACCGTGATCCGCCTGCTGCGGCAATATTTGTCATCTGTGCTGGAACAGACTGCGGTGTCGATCCCGCTTGATCCGCGCAAATACGGGATATCCGTGGGGGTGATTGCGGACCGCAAACTGATCTCGACCGCAGGTTTTGTGCTGGCGGTCAGCGCGGATGTGCCTGCCGAAAACATCCGCCGCCATTTTGGCGGGCAGGCCAAGGTCGGCTCAGTGGAGGAAATCCGCCAGCTGGTCAACTCCGCCTTGCCAGGTATCCCGATGCACCCGATGCCCGTGGCCCCGCGCCAAATCCCCTATAGTGCAAATGTGGTGTACTTTCAGCTGGACAGTGACAGCCCGATCTGGGGCAAGATGACCACCTCTGGCGGCGTTGCAGTGCATGTTGCGGGGGATTATCCCGGCTTGCAGATGGAGCTTTGGGCGATCCGTCATGGGTGATTTTTTGGACAGGGAAGGCTGATGTCAGACGCGGATGATCCATTTGCGGAACCGGATGATACCGACCGCACCGTGATCCGCCCCAATCCCGGGGGCAGGCGGCCTGCGGCCACGCCCGCATCCCTTGCGCCGCCTGTCGCGACAGCGCCCACGCCGGAGGCACCAACCGCCACAGGTGATGCGGCTGTTGCGGCATCGCTGACGGGGCAAAATCCGCTGAATGCCGCCGCAGCCCCTCTGTTTTCGCTGGTCAGCCGCATCCGCAACCGTGCCCAACATCCTGACCCGGATGCCCTGCGGCGTTCGGTTGTGGCAGAGGTGCGCGCGTTTGAGGCACGGGCCCTGCAAGACAAGGTTGACCCCGCCGCGATCAAGGTTGCGCGCTATGCGATCTGTGCAACCATTGATGACGTGGTGCTGAACACGCCCTGGGGTGGAGCCAGCCAGTGGTCACAGCAAAGCATGGTGGCGACCTTTCACCGTGAAACGGTTGGCGGGGATCGGTTTTATGACCTGCTGGCGCGTCTTGAAAAAGACCCGTCAAACAACATCGACATGCTGGAGTTTCTGCACATGTGTCTGTCGCTGGGGTTTGAGGGGCGCCTGCGCGTCTCGCAGGACGGGCGTGACAAACACAATGACATCCGCGCCGGGCTTGCCCGCCTGATCCGCACACAGCGCGGTGATCTGGACCGCAGCCTGTCGCCCCATTGGATGGGCATGGATGTGCCCCACCGCGCGCTGTCAGCATGGAAACCATTTTGGATTTCGGTGGGCGCCGTGGCCGCGATGCTGGCGGGCGGGTTTGTCACGCTGTCCTATCTGCTTAACAGCCAGACCCAGAATGTGATTGGCCAGCTTAGCGTGCTGGACCCCGGCGGTGTTGCCACGCTGGAGCGGCGCGCCCCCCCCGTGGCCCCGCCGCCACCAAGCAATGATACCTTGCTCAAACAGGTGAAAGAGTTTCTGAAGCCTGAGATCGACGAAGGGTTGGTGACCGTCCTCACAGATGCCAACGCGATCACCATCCGCATTGCGGGCAATGGCATGTTCCGCTCCGCCTCTGACGCGCTGGTGCCCAGCTTCAAGAAACCGCTGGATCGTGTGGCGACAGCCCTGTTGGAAACCAAGGGGCCGATCATCATTGCCGGTCATTCCGACAGCTCCCCCATCAGCAGCCGCCGGTTCAAATCAAACATGGCCCTGTCGCTGGCACGTGCCGAAACCGTGCGCGACACGGTGACCCCGGTGTTTGCCGCACAGGCAAGTAGGCTCAAGGCCGAAGGGCGCTCTGATGTGGAGCCCATCGCCAGCAACAAAACCCGCGAGGGGCGCGCCAAAAACCGGCGTATTGAGATTGTGCTGGTGCGTGAGGAGCAGACATGAGGGTGCTACGCGCGATCTTTTCCGGCATTGGCATCACTATCATGGTGGCGCTGGCACTGTCTGCTTTGCTGTGGTTTCTGGGCGCGTTTCTGGCGCTGGGGGACTGGCACCCGTTTGAAACCCTGATGGGCGCATTGGTGGGGCTGGCGATCTTGTGGATCATCGCCTTGCTGGTCATCCTGATCTTGTTGCTGACGGTCAAGAAAAAGGACGAAACCCTCACCGAAGACATTGTCACTATGGCCGAACCTGTGGATGTCGAGGATGAGATCGTCTCCGAAGAACTGGGAGAGATGCGCGACAAGCTGAAATCCGCAATGCTCAAACTGCGCCGCTCGAAATCCGGACGCACGCATCTTTACCAACTGCCCTGGTACATCATCATTGGCCCGCCGGGTGCGGGTAAAACCACGGCGATTGTGAATTCCGGCCTGCAATTCCCGCTGGCCGAAGACGGCGATGCGCAGGCCATTGGCGGCGTGGGGGGCACGCGCAACTGCGACTGGTGGTTCACCGATGATGCGGTGCTGGTGGATACCGCCGGGCGCTACACCACGCAGGAAAGTGATGCGGAGGCGGACAATGCCGCATGGCTCGGCTTTCTTGGCTTGCTCAAGAAACACCGCAAGCGCCAGCCGATCAACGGTGCAATTGTGGCGATCAGCCTGAGCGATCTGTCGATGCAGGATGAAACCACCCAAGCCGGGCACGCTACCGCCGTGCGCCGGCGTCTGCACGAATTGCGCGAAAAACTTGGGGTGCACTTCCCGGTTTATATCCTGTTCACCAAGGCGGACCTGATCGCCGGGTTCTCAGAGTTCTTTGATGATCTGCAAAAGGAAGAGCGCGCGCAGGTCTGGGGCTTTACCCTGCCATTTTCCAAGAAAGGCACCAAGGGCCGCGTGCTGGACGCGTTTAACAGTGAGTTTGATCTGTTGATTGACCAGCTGAATGGCCAATTGCTCGAAAAAGTGCAGGGGGAGGTCGACCCAGCGCGCCGCTCCATGCTGGCGACCTTCCCATCACAGGTGGCCTCTGTGCGCGGTGTTGCGCATGATTTTCTGGCCGCGCTCTTTCAGGACAACAAATATGAACATCGCCAAATGCTGCGCGGTGTTTATTTTACCTCCGGCACGCAGGAAGGCACGCCAATTGACCGTTTGATGATGGGCATGGCGCGCACCTTTGGCATTGGACGTCAGGCAATCGGATCAGGGCGCGGCACGGGGCGGTCGTTTTTCCTGACCCAGCTGTTTCAGGACGTGATTTTCCGCGAGGCTGGTTTGGTCAGCGCGGATGACAAAGTGGAGCGTCGATACCGCTGGACCAAACGCGCCGCTTTCGCCGGGGTTGCCTTGGCGGCGGTGGGCATGGCTTGGGTCTGGGGGCAAAGCTATCTCGGCAACAAGGCGCTGCTGCAAACCACCGAACAAAGCATCGAAACCTACCGCGAGGAGGCCGCGCTGATCGCCCCCAGCCCGGTAGGGGACACGGATTTTCTGTCGATTGTGCCCGCATTGAACCGCCTGCGTGATCTGGCCAACCCGCAATTGGCCAGCGTGGACCCCTCAGCGGGGCTGGGCTGGGGGCTGTACCAAGGCAAGGAACTGGCCAATCAGGAAAAACTGACTTACCGCTCTGCGCTCAACACGCATTTTTTGCCCCGGCTTTTGTTGCGTCTGGAAAACCAGATGCAAAGCAATATCAACAATGCAGATGTGCTTTATGAAACGCTCAAGGTCTATCTGACATTGGGGCAGGTGGGGCCGCTGAACCCCGAGTTGGTCAGCAACTGGATGGCAGAAGACTGGGCCGCCGCCTTTCCCGATATCAGCCGCGAGACTTTGCGTGGCGACCTGACAGGGCATCTGGATGTGCTTATGTCCGCCCCGATGCAGCCCATCGCGCTGAACAATGATCTGGTGGAAGCGGTGCAAAAGGTGCTGACCCAACTGCCACTGGCCGAACGGGTTTACAACGGCATCATCAATTCGCCCGTCGCCACCAATCTGCCCGAATGGCGGCTGACGGACGTGGGCGGGCCGGCGGTGGCGCGCGTCTTTAGCCGGTCTTCGGGTAAGGGGCTGAACGATGGGATCCCCGGCATTTACACCTATGCGGGTTTTCACGATGTTTTCTTGGAAGAGGCCTTGACGGTTGCCGCGCGCATTCAGCGCGAAAGCTGGATTTTGGGCGAGGCGGGCGCGCAGGAGCAATCGGAAGGTGCGCTGGTCAAGCTCAGCCGCGATGTGCTGGGGCTTTATTACGATGATTTTGTGCTGGCTTATGACACCCTGCTGGGGGATGTGGACATCATCCCGATGAACGATCTGCTCTCCGCCGTGGAGGTCACCAATGTGCTGTCGGGCGCGACCTCTCCCATCCTGAACGTGCTCAACGCCGTGGCACAGGAAACCCGGCTGGCGGAGCAACGTGAGGTGGGCGCACAGGCGGCGACGGCGGGCCTTGCCGATCCCGGCAGCCGCGTGTTGCGCACGCGTCTGTCCCCCAAAAGCCGTCTGTTTCTGGAAGCGATGATGAAGGCGCAGGCCGCGCAAACGGGCCGCGAACCTGCACCGCCGGGGACGTTTGTGGAGAAACACTTTGCCTGGCTGCATCTTCTGAGCACGCAACAGGACAACCAGCCTTCCCAGCTGGACGGCCTGATTGATCTGCTGAAAGAGGTCTATCAGGAGTTGAGCAATCTGAACTTCGCAGGTGGCGTCGGCAATCCGCAGGACAATTCCACCGCCTTGCCGCGTTTTCAGGCGGAAGTGGGCCGGATCGAGGAAGGGCCGCTCAAACGCTGGGCCAGCCAGATTACGGTGGGGTCTAGCGGCGTTGCCACTGAGGGCACGCGGGCAGGCATCAACACGCGCTGGCAGCAAAGCGTGCTGCCGATGTGCGAACGCGTGACCACCAACACCTATCCATTCAAACGCCGCGCCTCTGCGGACGCTCCGTTGCAGGAATTTGCGGAGCTGTTTCGCCCTGACGGACAGATGGACAGCTTTTTCAAACAGAACCTCGCGAAATTTGTCGATCAGACCAAACGGCCCTGGTCATTCAAGACGGTGAACAACACCGATCTGGGCATTTCCCCGGCTGTGCTGAAGCAGTTTGAAAACGCGGCCCTGATCCGGGATGCGTTTTTTGCAGGCTCCCTTGCGATGGCGGTGAATTTCCAGATCACGCCAGAGGCGCTGGACCCGAAAGCGCGCGGTATCTTGCTGGAAATCGACGGCCAACAGGTTGAATTTCGTCACCGCGACGGCACACCGCGCCCCTTTGCCATACGTTGGCCCGGGGCCGTGGGGGCGACGCGGGTGATGTTCACGCCGGAAAAACGCAATTCGGAATCCGCAATCACCCACAACGGCAGCTGGGCGTGGTTCCGCATGCTGGACGCCGCTGAGGTGCGCAACACCAACGCACCCGACCGCAAGCGGGTGATTTTTAACATCGGTGGGCGGATCGCGATTTTCCAGATGCAATCCGGCTCCACCCTCAACCCCTTCACGCTAAAGGCCTTGGGTGCCTTTAGCTGTCCCAAGTCGTTCTGATTTGGCGGTGGTGGGCGCATACGGCAAAATGCCCTGTCTGGGGGATTTCTTCCGCATCCGTTTGCCGCGCAGCTTTTGTGCGCCCTGGGATCAGTGGTTGCAAAACGTGCTGAGCAGCAATCGTGCAGCCCTGGGCGACAGGTGGGAAGGGTGCTATATGTCTGCGCCGATCTGGCGGTTTACGCTTGCGCCGGGGCTGGCCGGGCCAGATGCCGTGGCGGGCGTGCTGATGCCTTCGGTTGATAAGGTTGGCCGCAGCTTTCCCCTGACATTGGCGCGGGTGGGGGCTGGAGGCATGCCGGATGTGGGCGCGCTGGAAGATATCGCCCTTGCGGCCCTGGAAGACGACATGACCAAAGACCGATTGGACCAGATGCTGGGCGCGCTTGCGCCGTCAAACGCGCCTGCCACCCCAACACGAGGGGCCGAATGGTGTGCCGTTTTGGCCAACCAAACTATGCGCTTCACAACATCTGCCTTGCCCACGGGGCAGAACGCCTTGCGCCTGTTTGATCTTGACGCAACGCCGGTGCGCGCATGACCAGATTACGCCATAATGCGGTCAGCCACGTGGGCCTTGTGCGCAAGGTCAATGAGGATGCGCTCCTGACCCTGCCAGAACAACGCATCTTTGTGGTGGCTGATGGCATGGGCGGGCATGCGGCGGGGGATGTGGCGGCCCAGACGGTGGTCGATGCGGTTGCGGCCCTGCCGCTGGACAGCGCGCCGGCGGATCAAATGCGCGCGCTGCGTCAGGCGGTCATGGACGCACATCAAACCATCCTTGCCGAAATCGCCAACCGTGATGGGGCCATCATGGGCGCAACCGTTGTGGCGCTGATGATATCGGGCGCGCATTTTGTCTGTTTCTGGGCCGGGGACAGCCGCCTTTACCGCCTGCGCGGCGGCGAGATTGAGCTGCTGACGGCAGATCATTCGGTGGTGGGGGCCTTGGTGGCTGCGGGCCAGATGACCTGGGATGAGGCAGAACACCATCCGCAATCCAATACCATCACCCGCGCCGTGGGCGTGGGCGACACGCTGGAGCTTGACAAGATCAGAGGCGACGTGGAGCGCGGCGACCGCTACCTGATTTGCTCTGACGGATTAAACAAATACGCAGGCCTGAACACCCTGCGCGACGCGATGCAGGACGCCCCGCTTGAAACGGTCACAGACAAACTGCTGGGCATCGCCCTGAAAGGCGGCGGCGCTGACAATATCTCGATCGTTGTTGTAGATGTGGTCTAAAGCCTTCGGTATTTGCCCCCCGCGGCAAAGCGCCGTCTTTCCCTCTTTCTGGCCATAACTCTTCCCGGAGGTTTGGAGGCAGAGCCTCCACAGACCCGGCGTGCCGGGTCTTTTCCACGCGTCCACAACCGCAACATCCCCGGCGTCTAGGGGGCGGCCGTCACCAGAATGCGGCTGTCGAGTGTTTGCACAGCCCCAACATAGGTGCGCAGCGCTTCAACAAACCCCGCCGCACTTTCGACTGTGGGCCGGATCCCCTGAAAAATCTGATCCTCAGAATGCAGCACGATGAACTTTGTCTTGCCCAGCGATGTTTCATCCACTTCAAAGGCCAGTTTGCCGGGGTCGGCCACCGCCGCTGCCAAAGAATGGGCAAGCCGCACCGTGACGGGGCCGTCCTGACCTGCGCGCAGGTCCGCAATGGCGTTGTTTTCAATATTGGTGTTGGGCAAGAGGTGAAACACATTGCCCGTGACATCCAACGCTGAAACAAACAGATAGCCACTGGTCACCGCCGCAGGGATGGTCACATCAATCACCGGATTTTCACCAATAAAATAGCGGCCTGTCTGGTTTTCTGAGCCATCCGCCCCCATACGGAATGTGAGTTCAAACCCGCCCTCCGGCGCGTTGGGCAGAACCGCATCCACCAGACAGAGCGTTGGGTTCAGCACATCGACATTCAACAACAGATCACGCGCGCCAATGGCAGCAACCAGGGCGTCTGACAGGGTGGCGCGGGTGCCCACATCAGCGACTTTGCCCGCGACCAACACCTGATTTTCCGGGCCATACCCGGTGGGAGGGGCATCAATTAAGGTCAGTGGGCCGCAGTTTTCAGACGCCGCCAAAATCGGCTCCAGCGCGGCAGGGCTCAGGATCGGGGCCACAAATGTGATATCTGCTGTGCCCGTCAGCCCGCCGGGCAGGCCGTCCGGGCCAAGCAGCGCCATCAGTTGCGCGCGCTGCGTTGCATCCCCCGTTTCGCCGGTGATCGTGACCTCTGCGCCTTGCGCCTGCATCTGCCATTCGGGCAAGACGGATAACATACCGATCAATTGCGCAATGTCCGCGCCCCAGTTGTCGGGCAAATCACCGCTGGACAGGGTAAGGTCGGCCAAGCCGCCCAATTCGTCCATCAGGTTGGTGATCTCATCCTCAACCGCTTCTGAGGGCACGTTGCCGATCACTGCTGGTGCCTGACCCGCCACACGCTGCGCCATAAAGCTATAGGGTTCGGCGCGCGGATAGCTGGGGCCCAGCAGGCTGTCGAAAAAGCCACCAAAATATCCACCTGCGCCAAGTGCTGCGACAAGAACCACGGCAAGTGCCGCCATTTTGCCGCCACCCCCGTCGGTTTTTGCAGGGGCCGTGTCGGGCGTTTTCTGAACCGGGGTTTGCTTTGGCGGGGCGACAGGTGTTTTTTTGGCCGCTGTTGCCACAGGGCGCACGACGGTTTTGTCATCATCCGCTTCAATGTCACCCAACAGGGCCGCAATAGCAACTGCGGCGTCATCTTCAACCGTACCGCCATCAATCTGCGCCAAGACCGCCTGCGCGGTCTGCAAACGGGCCGCGCGGTCGGGGTGGGTCATCTTGTCAATCAGCGACTTTAGCGGCTCTGGCACCCCCTCGGTGTCAAGCGGCTTTGCCTTGTGCTCGATCACCTCCATCGGGTTGGAACCGATTTTCGGGGCCGCGCCGCGATAGGCGGCCAGCAACAGCGCACCCAAGGCATATATGTCGGCGCGCGCATCGGTCTGACCGCTCAGCTGTTCCGGTGCAGCATAGGCGTATTTGCCGGCAAATTCATTGCCCACAATGGTTTGCGCGCCTTCATTGGTATCTTTTGCGATGCCAAAGTCGATGATCACCGCATCCGCAGGATTGCCGTGGCGCAGGATGATGTTGTCCGGGCTCAGATCACGGTGCACGATCTTTTTGGCGTGGGCGGCAACCAGCCCTTCGGTGACACGGCGCGCGACGATCATCAAATCCTCGGCGGACATGCCACCTGCCTTGATCTTTGTATCAAGGTCGGGGCCTTCAACATAGTCCATCACAAGATAAACCAACCCGTCATCCGTGCGCTGGTTGTCAAAGTACCGCACCACCGCATCATGGCGGATTTCGCGCATTTCCTCTTCGCGCGTCATCAGCGCGAGAAAATCATCGTTGCGGGAAAACTCCTGCCGCAAGGCCTTGAGTGCCATCACCCGGCCTGAAATTTCCGAGCGTGCCTTGTAGACCTCAGAGGTGCCGCCCCGGCCCAATACTTCTTCGATGCGGTAGGTGTTGTTCAGGACATCCCCAACTTGAAAGATGCCCTGATGCTGCGCAGCGCTCATGAAAGCGGTCCGTTCATGTGCGGCGTCCGGTCCCGTGCCGTCACGTTCAGCTAAGCGCCTGGAATTCAACGCGGCGGTTCACATCCGCACCGGGGTTGTTGCTGTCAAACAAGAACCGTTCCCCCAGGCCCTGGGCATCCATGCGATCCTCGGGAAAGCCGCAATCGCTGGCCAAATGCCGTTTTACTTCTTCGGCACGTAGTTTTGACAAACGTTCGTTGTACTCGGCGGAGCCGGAGGCATCGGTGTGGCCCAAAATGCGGATTTTCTGCACATCGGCGGCTTTGAGGGCGGCGCAGAGGCCCGCGAGCTTTGGCTTTTGATCTGGACGCAGTGCCGCGCTGTCATAGTCAAACACAACGTTCACATGCACCTGTTCCTCTTTCGGAACGGCGGTTGCGATCTCTTGCGCTGTTGGGGCGGTGGCGGTTTGGGTGACGGTGGTTGTCGTAGTGGTTGCGGCCTGCGTGTCCGTTGCCGCAGAATCCGGGTTGAAAATTTTCAATCCACGGGTTTTGTGCTTTCTGAATTTGTCGGCCATTTCCTCCACCGACAGTTCTTCGGCGGTTGCAGACGTGGTAAGAACGGGCGTGCCAAGCAGGCAAACACCCATGACAAAGCAAAGGAGGGGGCTGGTCACAGCCTGTGCGATCTGCTGTTTCATTGTAAATGCTTTCGGTTGAAAAAAATCTGTATGCAAAGCTAACCCATAATCGGGCAAAAGCCAAGGAATTTAGGTGTTTGGTGACGGAAGGATTGATCGGTCATACCGTTGACAAACGCCCTGTTGCTGGCCCACCCTGACGCGATATTTGACATCAGTTATTAAGATTTGAACGAAAGTCTGACCTGCATGCGTGCCACCCATCTTATCCTCGGAGCGATTGCACTGCTTGCCTTGCCGTTGATCGTGCTGGCGGTGGTCTATGCGGTGCAAAAGGATGATTTTGACGTCAACGCCACGGGGCCCAGCATAGACAGTGGCGCGCGGATCGAGATTGAGCGGTTGCGTCAGCAGATGGAGGCCCTGCAAGGGCAGGTGGCGGCCCTGCAAGAGCAGGTGCAACGGCTTGAGGCCCGCCCACTGGCATCTGTGCCGCAAGGGGACAGCTTTGGCACGCAACAGGACAACGGGTTTGTGCCAGATGGTGACAACGCCATTGCGGATGCCTATGCGCAGGTTGTTCTGATCGCCAACAGGCGCAATGTGAACAAAGGCATCAACGTTGCGGGGTCGCGGTGGCTGGAGCAGTTTCTGGGCCGCCCGCGCGAAAACCTGAGCGACAAATGCGAACCCATGACAAACCCAAAGCTGAAATCCATGCTGGTGGTGGCCAATGTTGGCCCGATCCGGGTGTCGATGTTGCAGCCTGCGGTCGACAGTATCACGCGGGTTTTTGAAAAGGTAAAGGCGACCGATCCTGACCTTTACGCGCGCATCAACACCGCCGGGTCGCTCTGTGTGCGCCAGATCAGGGGCACGCAGGGGCGCACCTCAACCCATTCGTTTGGTCTGGCGGTGGATCTGAACATTGACGGCAAACTCGACACGCTGGGGGATGGCAAAACCCAGCTGGGCCTGACCATTCTTGCCGATTTTTTCAACGAAGAAGGCTGGGCCTGGGGCGCGGCTTGGGGGCGCGAAGACTCCATGCATTTTGAGGTTTCCAAACAGATGCTGGAACAATGGCGCAAAGAGGGTAAGATATAAAAAATTATACGGTTTCAGATTTTCAGGGATGTCGAATTATGCGACTTTTTTGCTCTCTTCTGCTGAGCTTTCTGCCCCTTGCCGCATTGGCAAATGAACGTATCGCGTTGGTGATTGGCATGGCCGATTACACCTCTGTGGTGAAACTGGACAACACATTAAATGACGCACGCGGCATATCAGAGACCCTTGAAAACATTGGTTTTCAGGTTACGACCCTGCTGGACAGCAGTGCGGATGATCTGCGCACGGCGGTGGATGAATTTGCCTTTCGCTCTGAAACTGCGGATATCGCGCTGATCTATTATGCGGGGCACGGTGTTGAGGTGTCAGGAGAAAATTTTCTGATCCCGGTGGATGCGCAAGTCAGTTCCAATCAGGATATTCTGCGTCAGGGGGTGTCGCTGAAACAGTTGCTGGCCTCTGTCGAAAGTGCCCGCAGGATGCGCATCGTTATTCTGGATTCCTGCCGTGACAATCCGTTTGGCGACGCGCTGTCTTTGGCTGCGCTGGAGGAAACCGCCAAGGCGGCGGAGCAGACCCGCTCTGTTGGCTCTGTTGGCATGGCGGCCCCCAGCCCGGATCGCGGCACGCTGGTCGCTTTTGCCGCCAAGGATGGCGCACGTGCGCTGGATGGCACGGGCAGCAACAGCCCCTTCGCGACGGCACTGATGGAAAACCTTGTGCAGCCCGACCTTGAGATCAGCCTGATGTTTCGCAAGGTGCGCGATCAGGTGCTGATCGCCACAGAAAACCTGCAAGAGCCGCACACCTATGGATCGCTGTCCGGCACGCCGTTTTACATGGCCAGCACGGACGCGGGCTCTGCGGTGGTGGCCAATACGAACCGCCGGGTTGCCTGGGCCGCGTTGGAGGCCGACCAGGAGGTGCAATTGGCCGCATTGGCCGATCAGGGCGATACACGCTCCATGCTGGGGCTGGCCTATATGCGGCTCAATTCGGTTGATCCACGCTATGCGCCAAATGAGGCCGCAGATTACCTGCGCCGCGCGGCACAGGCAGGATCCGCAGAGGCACAGTTTGAACTGGCCCAGCTTTATGAAAAGGGACTGGGCGTGCCACAGGATATGGAGCGCGCGCTGGCGCTTTATCTGGAGGCGGCGGATCAGGATTTTGCCGATGCGTTGAATGATCTGGGATTTATCTATTTTCAGGGCGGGTTGAACGTGACACGGGATCCGGCCCGCGCGTTGACGTATTTTGAACAGGCCGCTGACATGCGCCACCCACAGGCGATGTTCAATTTTGCCGCGATGATAGATGATGGCAACATCGCAGGGCGCGGGCCGGTGGACGCGGCGGAATATCTTTACCGTGCGCTGCGTACCGGGGCCGAGGATGTCTATAATTTGCTGCGGGATGAGCCAGAGATGTTCAAGGCGGAAACCCGCAAGGAGCTGCAAAGGAAACTGTCGCAGTTTGCGTTTTATGAAGGGGTGATTGACGGAGATTTTGGCCCCGGCACCCAGCGCGGCATCCGCGCGGCCTATGGGTTGAGCGAGTAGCCTGTCGCGTTTTCAATCTTTCTTGAGACACCAGACAAGTCCTGACGCGCCCGATACCTTTGATGTCAGGCAGCGTGCGGCGGGTCAGGTTTTCTCAAGCACGCCCGAGTGAGGATTATCCATATTATTCAGTGCGTTTCATCAGGATGTTCATGTCATGTGCCTTGGCATCCCCCACACTGACCAGCGCGATGGCGTCTACTGTGTCCGGTTGAATATCTTCTGCCAGACGCTCCAGCGCGTCACAGCGGAAGGTGTTGCAGACATCGGCCCGGTCCGTGCGTTCCAACACGCAGCCTTGGGGGCCATGAAACACGCAGCTGCCCTCGTTTGAGACCTCGGGCAAGGCGTTGGTAAAATGGGCGATGATGTCGTCAGCGCTCATCTCTGGCCGGGTCTGGCGCATGTGTTGTATGTGCTCGACGGTCTGGAAAGCGTCGTACCTTCCACCCTGATGCTTGCAGCACCGCCCCCGGCAAGTGCCGCAGGCAGCGTTGTTCCATGGATGGGGCTCCCCCTGTTGCGCATCCACGGTCCGTTTGACATCGCCCGCACCGGGCAAAGCGCTGGCGAAAGCTGTTTCGGTAATCTCGCTGAGGTGGGTGAGATAGGCCGTCCGCTGATCCTCGGGCAATGGACTCATCCTGGTAACCGTGTACGGAACGGCCCCGACATAAATCCGGTCTGACGCGATGCCAGCCTCTGCGGCCTGCGCTTCAATCTCTGGCAAAAAACGCTCCTTGGCCACGGCGACGTCGCCTTCGTATTTCTCCAGCCACGCCGCCCGGTGCAATTGATCCCCATGCACTGCGTGTTTGTGCAAACATTCCGCTGCGCCACAGTATCCTGGGTTGATTTTCTGATGCACCGTGATGGGCGTGTCGCAATAGGGGCATTGGGCTTGCAGGTTGGGCGGTGGGGTGATCATGGGCAAGTTTCTTTCTCAAATGGGAGGGGTCTTAAATCAGGTTTCCTCTGCCTTATAATATCCAATCTGATCATTGTCAGTTGTGCAGCCCAAGCCATTCAGCAAACGATTTGAATAGTTGAAATAGGCGCAAACCTGATTGACCTCCAAAATCTCTCCATCGTCGCAACCGGCGATTTTCAGCGCCTCGACATCCGATTTGATCATCTTTCCCACATCCGCCGTTAACTTGCCGGCATAGCGCAGCAGGGCCAGTTCCTTGCCGTCAAATTCATCTTCGGGGCGATGTGCCTTGAGCGCGGTAAAGATGCGATCACTGCGCGGCTGGTCCTTGATCAGGTTGCGCACGTTCATGAAATGATGGGTCAGCGAATAGGTGCAATCATTCAGGATAGAGGTGTAGCTGGCAATCACCTCCAGAAACCAGAAGGGCAGTTTGTTGTCGTCTGAATGCAGCACCGCACGATAGAGCGTTACATGCCCGTTCATGGTTTCAGGCCGCAGCGAATGCACGCGCATGACCGTGTCGACGGTGCCATGGGGCGTGCGCGCGTGATCCAGCAGTTCTTTCAGGCGCGGACCAGCCTCCTGATCCTCTATCATTTTGATCCAGGCGCTCATGTCAGTGCTCCTTTGCCTCCCGCGCGATGGCCTTGGCAACTTGATTGCGAAACCGCACAGCGCCCGCATCAAGACCCAGGTTCAGATATCCCCCTTTGCGTTTGGCCATGCCTTTTTGCACATGTTCCAACACGTCCTTGTCTTCCTGAAAAGCCATTTTCGCGCCCTTAAACATCCGCTCGGAAATCGCCTGATCCTGGCCATGCATGTTGCGATGCTGCACCCAGTAATATCTGGTTGTGGTGGCATCCACGGGCGTGATGAACGTGTAGTTGATGTTGACAAAAGCGTTGGGTGACAGGGGCTTATCGCGGCCTCCTTCGCCCGCAGGCGTATAGACGGACATGTTGATCGCGGTTGAGGGCAGGCGGCATTCATAGTGCTGTTTGCGGTCCACGGTTGAGCCAAAGGGCAGCATGTCTGTGTAATAGGGCGGCGCGGGTTCATCTGCGATCCACCGTGATACGATGACGCCGTTTTCCAACTCCTCGATATGAAGCGGGCGGTCGTCCGTACCGGCCCCGGCAAAGGAGCTCAGATGCACCCAGGCCACATGGCTGGGGTCCAGCAGGTTGTCCACGATGTAAAGGTAGTGACAGGCCATTTCCATGCTGCCGCGCGGGGTCAGCCCCCAGGTGGGATCATTAAAATGAGGGATGTCGATGATCGTGGCAGGGTCCGCCAGTGCCACATCCCCCATCCACAGCCAGACAAATCCCCAACGCTCCTCAGTCGGATAGGCGTGCACGCCAGCGCGGCGCGGTGGATTGTCCAGCTGCGTGGGCGCGATCACACATTCACCTGTGCCGTCAAAGGTCAGCCCGTGATAGCCGCAAACCACATGATCGCCTTCAAGGGTGCCGCGTGAGAGGGGCAGTTTGCGGTGCGGGCAGGCGTCCTCCAGCGCGATCAGAGCCCCGCGCGTGTCGCGGGTGATCACAATCTCGTCTTCCAGCAGGGTCACGGGGGTCAGGCTGCGGCCAAAGTCCTCTGACAGGCCCGCCACATACCAGCTGTTGCGGATATATCCCGTTGCCCCTGCCAGATCGGGGCGCATCAGCCGCTCTCAGCAGAAAACACGTCATAGGCCGCAAGCGCCTTGGCGCTATAGGCGTAAGAAGGGCCGCCGCCCATGTAGGTTGCCATGGCAAGCGCCTCGCACAGCTCTTCGCGGGTGGTCTTGAGACGCACCAGCGAGCGGACGTGAAACCCGATGCAGCTGTCGCATTTGGTTGAAACCGCGATGCCAAGGGCAATGAATTCCTTGGTTTTTTCGCTTAACACCCCGTCGGTCTTGGCCGCTTGCCCCATCTGGCCAAACCCTTTGACGGTTTGAGGGACCTCTTTTGAAAAGGTGGCGATGTTGGCCTCGATATCGGCCATAAAGTTCTTCCAGTCCATGATATGCTCCTTGTTCTGGTGCGCCTACATGCGCACCGCCTGTCCCGATTATGGTGCGCAGTAAATGCGCAGCCTACATTCTCTCATCTGATCCCATCTTACGCTCCAGCCAACGTACCCCGGCAGAGATAATCAGCACCAGGATCAGGTATTCAAGGATCAAAAAGCTATAGAGCTCCAGCGGGCGATATTCCGTCACAACCAGTTCATTGGCACGGCGAGTTAGTTCCTGCATCCCAATCACGGAGGCAAAGGCGCTCATCTTGACGATATAGATAAACTGGTTCGCCAGCGGGGGAAGGATGCACCGGATCGCTTGTGGCAGGATCACATAGCGCATGGTTTGGGCATAGTTCAGGCCTATGGTCTGCGCGGCTTCTTTCTGGCCCTTGGCGATGGATTGAATGCCGGAGCGGTAAATCTCAGCGGTAAAGGCCGAATCCGAGATCGCCAGCGTGATAATGGCCCCCCAGAATGGATCAATCGGGATGTCGAGGCCCATGGATTTGAAAATGATCGGCAGCCCGTAGAACACCCAGAACAACATCGGCAGCAGGGGGATGGAGCGGATGAACTCGACGTAGATGCGATTGACGATCCGCCAGCCGCGTTTGGCGGATTGCCCGGGCAGGGCAACGACAAGCCCCAGCACAATGGAGATCGCAGCCGCAATGACCGAAATAAGGATGGTAGACCACATGCCCGAAATCAGGAACTGAATGTTGGTCCAGCCCGATTTGGTGGTTGGATCAATCACATACCACCCCCAGGTGCCATTGCCGGAACATCCGGCAAGGAGGGTCAGCAGGGCGAGAGGGAAGATGAACTTTTTCATGTAACCACCTCTCAATGCTGCAAAATCTGTGAAAGAAACTTGCGGCAACGCTCGGTTTCGGGATTGGCAAAGAACTGTTCGGGGGGCGATTGCTCCACAATCTCGCCCTCATCCATAAACACCATCTTGTCCGCCACCTTGCGCGCGAAGCCCATCTCGTGGGTGACAACCACCATGGTCATGCCGTCTTGCGCCAGCTCCACCATCACATCCAGCACTTCTGAAATCATCTCGGGATCAAGGGCAGATGTCGGCTCATCAAACAGCAGTACCTTGGGCTCCATACACAGCGAACGCGCGATGGCGACGCGCTGTTGCTGCCCGCCCGAAAGCTGCCCGGGCATTTTGTCTGCCTGATCCGGGATGCGCACGCGCTCCAGATATTCGCGGGCGCGGGTTTCGGCCTCTGTCCGGGTCAATC
Organism: uncultured Sulfitobacter sp.; assembly: GCA_937928635.1. Taxonomy (GTDB): domain Bacteria; phylum Pseudomonadota; class Alphaproteobacteria; order Rhodobacterales; family Rhodobacteraceae; genus Sulfitobacter. The sequence continues at coordinate 67,159 of CALFWM010000044.1, forward strand.
CACGTGCTTTCGTGGGGCCAAGCGTCAGATTATCGAGTACGGAGAGATGCGGAAAGAGATTGAATTGCTGAAAAACCATGCCAACCTCGCCCTGGATCGAGGCAATTGACCTTGGATCATTTGTCAGCTCGCGCCCGTCCAGCCGGATCGTGCCTTTCTGATGCTCCTCCAGCCGGTTTACGCAACGCACCACCGTCGATTTGCCCGACCCGGAGGGGCCGCATATTACAACCTTTTCACCGGTTTGCACGGTGAGGTTGATGTCTTTGAGTACATGAAAGTCGCCGAACCATTTGTTCACATCGACCAGCTCAATCGCTGTGGTGGTCATCGCGCGTCCTATCAATGTCTGGAGAATAAAGAAGAATTGTCTGTACTCTATTTGAATTCCTTGACGTATCAAGTCACTATGCCACATCACACCACTTGAAGCACAAAACATCGACGGGAGATCACGATGAAATCACTACTCAAAGCAGCCGCAGTTGCCGCTGTCAGCCTCGCCCTTTCCGGCGCGGCACAGGCGCAATCCGCGCTGAATCAAATCCTCAGCGACGGCGTGTTGAAAGTCGGCACAACAGGGGATTGGAATCCGATGACCGTGCGTGACCCGGCCACCAACAGCTACAAGGGTTTTGACATCGACATCATGACCGAATTGGCCGCTGATCTGGGCGTCGAGGTTGAATTTGTCCCCACCGACTGGAAAACACTGGTCAACGGTGTGGTTGCAGGCCAGTACCACATCACAGGCTCGGCTTCGATCTCCCCGGCGCGGATGAAGGCGGCGGGTTTCTCGGAAAGCTACATTTCTGTTGAGATCATGCCCTTCACAGCCAAGGAAGGTGCGGGCAAATATGCCGATCATGATGCGATCAACCAGCCCGGTGTGAAAGTCGCCACAACCCTTGGCACCACGTTCGAAAAACTGGTGCGTGAATGGTATCCGAATGCGGACATCAAGGTGGTTGAGGCCCCGGCACGTGGCTATCAGGAAGTGCTCGCTGGCCGCGCGGATGTGTTCATCACCTCTAACATTGAAGGTGCCACGCTGGAAGAAAAGTTCGGCGTTGTCGCCGTTGAAGGTGCTGAGGCGCGCGCTCCCACGCCCATTGCGATGTTGCTCCCGCAGGACGATCAGGTCTGGATCAACTACGTGAACAACTGGGTCAAGGTAAAGCAAGCCAAGGGGTTCTTTGAGGGAAACAAAGCCAAGTGGGGCCTGTAAGCCCTCCCGAGAAACACGCCGCAGGGGGCCTTGATCCCCTGCGCCACATTCTGTCACAGGCGCTGTAAATGCAGCTCAGCCTGATGACATGGCCCGAGGTCGAGACCCACCTGTCACGCGGCATCTGCGCGCTTTTGCCCATTGGATCAACTGAACAACATGGGCCCATGGGGCTGATTGGCACCGATGCCATCTGCGCAGAGGCCGTTGCCCTGCGTGCCGCAGAACAGGCAAACGCGCTGGTCGCACCCGTGATCGCCTACACGCCAGCGCCTTTCAACACGGGCTTTCCCGGCACGTTGTCGATCACCCCTGATCTGCTGACGGCCTTGGTCACACAAATCTGCACCGGATTGCTGGACCAAGGGTTTTTGGGTGTCTTTATCGTCAACGGGCATGGTGCCAATATCGCCCCAGTCACATGCGCAATGGAGGCGCTGCCCCAAGACAGCGTTACCCTGCAAAGCTGGTGGGCCCCATCCCGCGTCAACCAATTGCGCACCGATCTATATGGCGCGTGGGAGGGCATGCATGCGACCCCGTCAGAGGTGGCAATCACCCAAGCCTTGCACGGGGCCCGCCCCGCAGGCCGCGCCGCGACGCCACCACGGGCCCTGAGCGCGCAATTCATCCGTGCCCACAGTGGTGATCGTCACGGCCCCCCGGGTGAGCACTGCGCGGATTTTCCCGACGGGCGTGTGGGGTCTCATTCCGCCCTTGCCACACCGGAGGATGGCGCGCGCCTGCTGGATGCGGCGGGGCAGGCCATTGCCGATGAGTTTTTGACCTTTGAAAACGCGCGACGGCTCGCACCTGCGTGATCCCGGCCCGCGCTTGACTTGGGTGCGCCGCATAATCATGATTGGACATAACCAATGGCGGGAAACGCGCTGCACTTGGCCAAACCCACAGCACTGCGCGGCCTCCCGTGACCTGCTTGATCAAGGACAGATTGATGGCCGCCCCCATTCTGAAAATCGACGTTGAGGGCGCAATTGCCACGCTCACCATGAACCGCCCCGACAAACGCAACGCCATGTGTGAGGCGCTGTTGGACGCTCTTGATGGGTTCTTTTCCGCGCCGCCCAAAGACGTGCGTGTGGTTATTCTGACGGGCACGGCAGGGCACTACTGCTCCGGTCTGGACCTCTCAGAACATGTGCACCGCAGTGCGGAGGAAAACCTGTTTCACTCGCGTCATTGGCACGGTGTGATGGAAAAAATCCAGTTTGGCGGGCTTGTGGTGGTCTCTGCCATGTTTGGCGCGGTCATTGGCGGCGGGCTGGAGCTTGCGGCCTCCACCCATGTGCGCATTGCCGAAAGTTCCACGATTTTTCAGCTGCCAGAGGGACGGCGCGGCATTTTTGTGGGCGGCGGGGCGACGGCAAAGGTGGGGCGGATCATTGGGGCGGATCGCATGACAGAAATGATGCTGACGGGGCGCAAATACGACGCAGAGCAAGGCGTGGCGCTGGGGCTGGCGCACTACGCCGTGGGCGAGGGCGAGGCAATGACGCTGGCACGGACCCTTGCCGGCAAGATTTCCCGCAATGCGCCCTTGTCCAATTACTTCATGGTGCAGGCGATTTCAAAGATCAACGACATGGCGCAAGGCGATGGTTTGTTTGCAGAATCTCTTGTGGCCTCGCTTGCCCAAACCACGCCGGACGCACAGGAAGGCCTGAACGCCTTCCTGCAAAAACGCGCGCCAAAGTTCCGGTGATCTGATGGCGGGCCCCAAATCCACAACGCCCGATTCCTTTCGCGCGGATGACACAACCTTGCGCCAGTTTGTCGGCTATCACATGAAACGCGCCTTTAACGTGGTGCAGGCGGATTTGACCCAGACCCTGAAACCTTTTGATCTGCGCATGCTGACCTATACGGCGCTTGTGCTGATTGTTGACAACCCGGGGCTAAGCCAATCGCAACTGGCCGATGCGATGGATGTGGAACGGCCAAATCTGGTGGTTATTGTCGATGAGCTGGAACAGCGCGGTTTGATCCTGCGCGACCGTGTGCCCACGGACCGCCGCATCTATGCGCTGAGCGCGACACTGGCAGGGTGCCAGCTCTGTGCGCGTGCGGTTGAGGCGGTTGCCGGGCACGAACGCATTCTGCTGGCCGGTCTGGACACCGAGACCAAGGACGGGATGATCGCAGCACTTCAGGTGATCCAAACCAGCAAGGGAGGCAAGATTTGAAACGCACCGCGCATTTCCTGCCCCATGACGTGAGCGCCCGCACAGAGCCGGATGGGACAGTCCTTCTGCGCTCCAACACGCCCTTGGGCCCCGTGGCGCGCTGCACCGGCGACTGGGTACACCACTGGGCCGCTCAAACCCCCGATGCGGTGTTTTTGGCCGAACGGTCCGGGGCGGGTTGGCGGTCAGAAAGCTACGCCAGCACCTTGCAAAAGGTGCAGGCCCTTGCGGCCAATCTGCTGGCGCGGGGCATGAGGCCACAAACGCCGATCCTGATCCTGTCGGGGAACAGCGTTGATCATGGTTTGCTCAGCCTTGCGGCGCAATACGTCGGCATCCCCACCGTGCCTGTGGCGGAACAATATTCACTGGTGGAGGCGGCCCACGGTCGTTTGGCAGAAGCGGTGAACATGGTGCGCCCTCACATGGCCTATGTCGCGGATGCCGGGCAATTTGATGCGGTATTGCGGCTGGACATCTTTGATGGCGTTGAGCTGGTGGCCACGAGTCCTGGCCGCGTGAAAACAACCGCATTTGACACGCTGTTGAAGGATGCAGAGGGCGCGCCGGTCACGGAAGCGCACAACGCGGTCACTCCGCAAACCATTGCGAAAATCCTGATGACCTCCGGGTCAACCTCGGCCCCCAAGGGAGTGCTGACCACGCAAAAAATGCTCTGCACCAATCAGGCGCAACTGGTAGCGGTTCTGCCGTTTCTGCACGCACAGCCCCCGCGCATTGTGGATTGGCTGCCGTGGAATCACGTTTTTGGCGGTTCGCATAACTTCAACATGATGCTGGCCAACGGGGGCGCGCTTTATATCGACGATGGCAAACCGGCACCCGGGCTGATCGACCGCACGGTGGAAAATCTGCAGCTGATGACGGGCACGTTGTGCTTTAACGTGCCCATAGGGTTTCAATTGTTGCTAGAGGCGTTGAAAACCGATCGCCCCCTGCGCCATAGGTTTTTTGAAAACCTCGACATGCTGTTTTACGCAGGGGCCTCCCTGCCGCAGGATGTCTGGCAGGGCTTTGAGACCATGGCGATGGAGATCAAGGGCGAAGTGCCGCTGATGACGTCCTCCTGGGGGCTGACCGAAACCGCGCCCGCCACACTGCTGCAACAGGAACCCACCGATACCTCGGGCGTTGTGGGCATCCCGGTGCCGGGCAACACCATCAAGATGATCCCGCTGGAGGACGCGCGATTTGAAGTGCGCACCAAGGGGGACAATGTGATGACCGGCTACCTGAATGCCCCACAGAAAACCGCCGAATCCTTTGATGCAGATGGGTATTTCATCACCGGTGATGTCATGCGCTTTGTTGATCCTGATGATCCCAACCGGGGGTTAAGGTTTGATGGCCGTCTGAGTGAGGATTTCAAACTGCTCAGCGGCACATGGGTGCGCGCGGCCCAATTGCGCATTGATCTGCTGGCCGCCCTCGCGCCCTTGGCGGCGGACCTTGTGATCACGGGGGCGGACCGGGCCGAAATTGGCGTGATGATCTTTCCCAACCGTACCGCGTTGGACGCGCAGGGGTTCGATGCAAAAAGCGGGCAGGGTGCGTTGACGGATGCGGGCCTGCTGAACGTACTGCGTACCCGGCTTACGGCATTTTCCAGGGGGTCCGGCAGTTCGACCCGTATTGCGCGCGCGATGGTGCTGAGCGAGCCGGCCTCCCTGCCGACTGGCGAAATGACCGCCAAAGGCAACCTGAACTTTCGCAAGATTCTGACGCGCCGCGCAGATCTGCTCACCCGGCTCTATGCCGCAGATGACCCTGCGGTCATCACCCTTTAGGATTGAAAACGACCATGGTTGATCTCACGAAAATCCACGCAATCGACATTCATACCCACGCCGAAGAACCCTGCGGGTGTCACGATGACGACGGTTATGATGATCTGCAAGCGACCATGGCGGCTTACTTTCGCGCGCCCTGGAAACACCCGCCGACGATTGAGGAAACCGCCGCCCATTACCGCGCGCAAAACATCGCGGCGGTGATCTTTCCTGTCGATGCGGAGCGCGAGACCGGCTATCGCCGCTACAAAAACGAAGAAGTGGCAGAGATTGCCGCTGCCAATGACGATGTGCTGATCCCCTTTGCCTCGATTGATCCGTGGAAGGGCAAGATGGGCGTGCGCGAGGCGCGCCGTTTGATCAAGGATTTCGGCATCAAAGGGTTCAAATTTCACCCCACGATGCAGGGCTTTTACGCCAATGACCGCATGGCCTATCCGCTTTATGAGGCCATCGCGGAGGAGCGCGGCATTGCCTTGTTTCACACCGGGCAAACCGGGGTTGGCTCGGGCATGCCGGGGGGCAATGGTATGCGGCTCAAATACTCCAATCCGATGTACATGGATGACGTCGCGGTGGACTTTCCCGACCTTAAAATCATCCTCGCTCACCCCAGTTTCCCCTGGCAGGAGGAAGCGCTGGCCGTGGCCCAGCACAAGCCCAACGTCTACATTGATCTCTCTGGCTGGTCCCCAAAATATTTCCCGGAGATTCTTGTGCGCTATTGCAATTCGATCCTGAAAAAGAAGGTGTTGTTTGGGTCTGACTGGCCGATGATCACGCCCGAACGCTGGCTGTCGGATTTTGAAAAGATCGCCATCAAGGATGAACTGCGCGAGGACATCACCAAGGGCAACGCGGCACGCCTTCTGGGGTTGGCATAAGACATGGGTCAGTTTTTGATCTGCGGGCTGAGGTATTCGCCGGTGCGGCGATAATGATCCAGCAAGACGCGCACGGCGGTCTCTGCATCACGTTCTAATGCAGCGTCCAGAATGCTTTGATGTTCTGCCTCAATGCTGCGCTCCCCGTAACGCGGCCCGTCCGCCGCCAAGTAGCGATAGCGGATGTTGAGGTCATATAGCTGCGCACAATAGCGTTCCAGCATGGGCAGGCCGGCATTGGACAACAGCGCCATGTGGAAGGACTTATGCGCATCCTCAAAATCCGCAGTGCCTTTTTTTCCGGCCGTTTTCATGTGGTGATGGGCCAGCACAAGGCGCTCTTCCCAGGGCTGATCGGCATTGGCGAGGGAGGCGCGCAGGGCGGTGTCCTCCAGCGCGCAGCGCAGCAGCAGGATTTCTTCAAAATTCGCGCGCCCCACCGGCGCCGCCCGAAAGCCGCGTTGGTCAATCCGCTCCACCAGCATGTCAGAGGTCAGCAGGCTCAGCGCCTCACGCACAGGGCTGGTCCCGGTGTTTAACAGCCCGCGCAATTGTTCGATCTTGAGCTTTTGACCGGGCGGCAGCGCGCCGGTCAGGATCATTTTGCGCAGCGTGAGGTAACACCCGTGGGTGGCAGAACTTTCCTTACCCTCAATATGTTGCACTGCGTTCATCATGTGATTTTTGAGCGTCAGCTAAATGTCGTATCAGCCGCGGACAAACCAACGTTCAGGGTGAAAGACCCCTCATTGATCATCCAGCGGCGCAAGACGAAACTGCGTGCGCCGGAGCTGTGCATCGGGTCCGCATCGGCCAGTGCGCGCGCGGCCTCCAGACTGTCTGCGCGGTAGATAATCAGGCCAACACCTTGCATGTGTTCGCCACTTTCATCCGACATTGGCCCGGCAAAGGCCAATTGCCCCACGCGTTCCAGTTTTGCCTGATAGGCAAGGTGGTCAGGCAGGTTGGCTTTGACATCCTCTGGGGCCTTGGCCGGGGTGCTCTGCGCAACATAGAGTTCCAGCGCCAACGCCCCGCGCGCCTTGGCTTGTGACTTGTACTCTGTCCAGGCAACCATTTTGCGTCTCCAAAAATATCGATATTAATTGACACTAGGCCTGATTGTGGGCAGCAATCAAGCATGCAGACAAGGAATGCAATTATGAAAACGCGCCCGGGGAGACCGCCCATTGGCCCCGCCACTTACCCCGTTGCCGCAGACGCTGTGGCGCATCATTGGCTTGAGCCGCGCGTGGGAAAATCGGTATGAGCGCAGCAACTGAGGCTGATCTGAACGCGATGCGCGCCAAGGCGCAGCAGGATCACCGCGATTTGCGCGCCCGGTTGCCACGCCTGTCGGAGGATGCGATTAACCTGATCCTGCGTGGCGCGCGGTCCCATTACGCCTGGACCGACAAACCCGTCAGCGACGCGCAGCTTGAGAAAATTTTCGAGATCACCATCAACGGGGCCACCAGCATGAACACGCTGCCCGCCCGCATCGTTTTTGTGAAATCGGCTGAGGCGAAAGAACGCCTTGCCAAGGCCATGAAACCCTTGAACGTGCCAAAGATGATGGGCGCGCCAGTCACGGCGATCATCGCCCATGACCTTGATTTCTGGAAGGAATTGCCGTTTCTTTTCCCCCATGATGATCGGCGCAAACTGTTTGACGGCAATGACGCCTATATCGCGGATACGGCCTATCGCAATGGCACCTTGCAGGGCGCTTATCTGATGATTGCCGCGCGCGCGATCGGGCTGGATGTGGGGGCGATGTCAGGGTTTTCCAACGCTGTCGTGGATGCAGAATTTTTCGCAGGCACCACGCTCAGATCAAACTTTCTGTGCAATATTGGCTATGCAGACGAAGCCGCCTTGTTTCAGAAATTGCCGCGGTTTGCGTTTGATCAAGTCTGCAGTTTCGCCTGAGGAGGGGTGCAAATGGCAATCAAGATGAAATCAGTGGTGACCTACCGTGCCACGGCGGCCTGTCCGACACATGCGCGCACGGAAATTCCGGTGCGGGATCTGAAAGTGGTGATCGACGAACCCCTTGAGCGCGGCGGCACCAACCTTGGCCCATCCCCGACAGAGACGGCAATGACGGCGCTGATTGCCTGTACCAACGTGATTGGCCACAAAAACGCACGCCGTCTTGGCATTGATCTGGGCGAGATCAGTATTGACGCCGTCTGCCAGTTTGACCGGCGCGGTGTGCTGATGGAAGAAGAGATCGACGTACCCTTTCCGGATGTCACGTTAACCGTAAACTGCAAAACAGATGCAACGCAGGATGAACTGGATCAGGTTGGTGTTGAAACGGCCAAATACTGCGCCATCGCCAAGCTGTTTTCAGCGGCAGGCACCGATCTGAAGGTGCATTGGGTCAAAGCAGGCTAGAGGATTAGTAAGGGGCGGCAAGCCCATGTTTTTTGGGAGGAAAACAGATGAAGAAATGGACAAAACGCAATCTGGTTGGTGCCGCACTGGCGGGGCTCATGGCGATGCCCGCCGTGGCGCAGGAGAGCATATCCGCAGTTGTGATCGACGGCTATCCGGCACGTGCGCTCTGGGTCAAGGAGTTCACCGCCTTTTTTATCCCCGAGGTGGACAAGCGCCTGGCAGAGGCCGGGAATTACAAGATGAACTGGCAGGAAAGCTATGGCGGTTCCATCGTCAAACCCAAAGGCGTGCTGGAAGGGGTACAGCTGGGTCTGGGGGACATTGGGATTGTCACCACAATCTTCCATTCCTCAAAACTGCCCAGCCAGGGGATTTCCGGCTCGACCCCGTTTGTGGCATCAGACGCACGTGCTGTGGCACAGGCCGTGGATGAAATTGCCCGCGAATTCCCCGCCATGCAAAACGAATTTGCCGCGCAAAATCAGGTCTATCTAGCCACCGGCGTAGTGCTCGACAGCTATCAGATGTTTTGCACACAGCCCGTCAACTCCATCGCTGATCTGGAGGGCAAAAAGGTTGCCGGTGCGGGCCTGAACCTGCGTTATCTTGAGGGCATCAAGGATGCAGCGGGGGTGCGTGGCGGTCTGACCGATTTTTACAACATGCTGCAAACCGGTCTGGTGGATTGCGGGATGTTGTGGCCCGAGGCGGCCAAGACCTTCAAGATCGCAGAGGTTGCACCCTATATGTTGCGCGCAGACCTCGGTGCGGTGAATTCCAAAACCATCACCGTAAACGCGGATTACTGGGCGAAACTGCCCGATGAGGTCAAAGAGGTGCTGAAAGCCGTCGCCATTGAGTACCGCGACCACGTAGCGGGCATCGCCATGGACCGCGCGTCAGCGTCCGAGGCTGCCTACACAGAGTCCGGGGGCACCATTATTGACGTCTCTGCCGAAGATCGCGCCGCATGGGCCAACGCCATGCCCAACGTCGCACAGGAATGGGCCGCGACCCTGAACGACAAGGGGGAGGCGGGCACAGACATGCTGGGTGCCTATCTGAGCAAGCTCAAGGCCGCAGGTTTTGATGGGGTGCGCGATTGGACGGCTGAATAAGCCACGCGGCAGGCCGGGGAAGGGCATGTGATGCAAAAGACCACGCTGAACGCCCTGGCCGGAGTGGCCAATGCCATTGCCATTGCCGCCAACGCCCTTGGCACGCTTGTCGTCTTGGCGTTGGTGGTTGTCCTGAATGTGGATGTGATTGCGCGCAGTGTGTTTTCCGCACCACTCAAGGGCAGCTACGAGATTGTGCAGTTTTCCGTGGTGCTGATTGTGTTCCTGCAACTGGCAGATGTGGTGCGGGTAGATCGGTTAACCCGCTCTGACGGGTTTTTGAACCTGATCAAAAACCGCGCGCCGGGAGTGACCGCCACATTGCGCCGCATCATCAACGCACTTTCTGCGATTTTCATGGGGCTTGTCGCCTATATCACTATCCCCGAGTTCCTGCACATGTGGCAGACCCAGGATTACTTTGGCGTGCCGGGGCTGTTCACACTGCCCTGGTGGCCGGTCAAACTGGTGATTTCCTTTGGCACCGCGCTGGCCTGTCTGATCTTCACGATCAAGGTGATCACGGCGGTGGATCGCCCCGCAGGCCTTGCCGCGTCGTCCAGCAGTGAGCCACCGGCATGACCCCGATTGAGATTGGCCTGATCTCGGTCATTGCGATTGTCTTTCTGATCTACGCCGGCGTCTACATTCCGATTGCGCTCGGCATGGTGTCCTTTGTCTCCATCTGGTTGATGCGCGACAACTTTACGTTGGCGCTGAACCTGCTGAAAATCGCGGTGGGTGACAGTGCGATGGAGTATAGTTTCGCTACCATTCCGTTGTTCACCTTTATGGGGCTCATCGTCTCCAAGGCCGGATTGGGGCGCGATATTTACGAGGTCATGACCATGCGCTTTCGCAAGGTCAAAGGCGGGATAGGCATGGCAACCGTGGGGGCCAATGCGGTGTTTGCGGCTGTGACCGGGTCGTCTATCGCCTCTGCCTCCGTGTTTACCAAGGTCTCCGTGCCCCAGATGATGGCGCAGGAGTACAACAAACGGTTTGCGGTGGGTGTGGTCGCGGGCTCTTCTGTGTTGGGCATGATCATCCCGCCCTCTGCGATGTTGATCATCTATTCCTTTGTGGCTGAGCAATCTGTGGGTGATATGTTTCTGGCCGGTGTGATCCCGGGCATCTTGCTGGCCCTGGCCTATGTGGGCGCAATCTGGTTCATGGGGCGCTTTACGCCGTGGTTTGTCGGCGGGCGGGCCGTGGCGGACACCGAATGGATGACGCGGGCCGAAATTGCCTCCAAAACACTGCCAACACTGGCGCTGATCACCATTGTGCTGGGCGGCATTTACACCGGCTGGATGACAGCGGTGGAGGCCGGAGCCACCGGCGCGCTGGTCGCCCTGATCATCGCCGTGTCGCGCCGCTCCATGTCGCTGCGCGCCTTCTGGGAGGCCTTGTTGGAAACCGGCCATATCACCGCCGCGATCCTGTTTCTGATCACGGCGGCGTCGATCTACAGCCGCATGCTGGGCCTGGCCGGGTTGCCCAATCAGCTACAGGATATTCTGGCGGGCAATGCCGCGTCATTCTGGACGGTCATGTTGCTTTACGTGCTGATGATGCTGTTTCTGGGCACCTTGCTGGATACGGCATCCATCATCCTGATTGTTGTGCCGTTGTTTTTGCCATTGGTCGAAGCGATGGACATGTCGCTGATCTGGTTTGGCATCATCACGGTGGTCGGGGCCGAAATTGGCCTGCTGACGCCGCCCTTGGGCATTTCGTGTTTCGTGATCAAATCGACGATCAATGATGACCGCATTTCGCTCAAGGACGTGTTCATGGGCGCGTTGCCCTTTGCCTTTGTCATGCTGATCGTGCTGTTTATTCTGATCGAATTCCCAATTCTGAGCCTTGCATTGACCTAGCTGTGCGCCGAAGGCAGATCACGCCGTCTCGCAAACCTTCAAGCAAACGTGACACCTTTGATGTCAACAGGCGGGAACAACCGCCGGACGCAGGGGGTTATCCTGACATGCGTTCATTGTTCTTAAGAATTAATGCGCTGCTGACCTGATTCTTGTTTGCAAAGGCACCGGATATGTCTGTTTACCTTCACGGCCTCTCAACTGCATTACCGCCCCATTGCCTGTCTCAGGCAGATGTACACGACCGGGCTGCGCTGATTTTTGGTGACAAATACCCGCAGTTTGACCGGCTCTCAAAAACCTTTCAGACAGCCGGCATTGATCAGCGCCATTCGGTTGTGCCCATTGACTGGTTTTCCCAAGATCACGGCTGGGCGGACCGCAACGCCGCCTTTATGACCGGGGCAAAGGCGATGTTTATTGACGCGGCCAACCGGGCGTTGACCGCTGCGGGCTGGGAGGGTGCGGAGGTGGACTGCGTCGTGACCGTCTGTTCCACCGGGATCGCGACACCGACGCTGGATGCGCAGGTGTTTTCCGACATGGGCTTTCGTGCGGACATCATGCGGGTGCCGATCTTTGGGTTGGGCTGTGCGGGGGGCGTGTCAGGCCTGTCGGCGGCGCAATCCATCGCCGCCGGGCAACCGGGGGCCAAGGTGTTGCTGGTTGTGGTTGAAACCTGCTCGCTGTCGTTTCGTTCTGATCGTTTGCAAAAGGCTGACATCATCGCAACGGTCCTGTTTGGCGATGGCGCGGCGGCGGCCTGCATCAGTTCGGCCACGCCACAGCAGGGCAGGGTGGTCGCGCTCAACAAAGGGCACCAGCGCATGTGGCCCGACACTCTGGGCATCATGGGCTGGGATGTGGATGAAACAGGCTTTGGTGTGGTCTTTGACCGCTCCATCCCGTCCTTTGTCAAACAGGAATTTGCCAGCGCCACCCAGGGCGCGCTGGAGGCCGCAAATCTGAACCACGAAGAGATTGACCGCTACGTATGCCACCCCGGCGGAGCCAAGGTGGTTGATGCGATTGAAGGCGCACTGCATCTGGATCAAGGCTCCCTCGTGGCGGAGCGCGAGGTGTTGCGCGCGGCGGGCAATATGTCTGCCCCCACGGTAATGTTCGTGATGAAGGCGGTGCTGGAAGACGGCGCATCAGGTCAGATGATGGCCTGCGCGCTTGGCCCCGGATTTACCGCATCCTACCTGCCATTCCACGTGGAAAAGGAGGCCGCATGATGCAGACCGCAACACTTCTGTTCCTCGGTTTTCTCATCTTGCAACGGCTGAGTGAACTGGTCATCGCCAAACGCAACACCGCCCGTCTGCTGGCCAAAGGGGCCTATGAGGTGGGGGCGGGGCATTACCCGGTGATGGTCATCATGCACAGCCTGTGGATCATCGCGCTGATGGTTTTGGGGCATGATCAAAGCGTAGCCTTTGGCTGGCTGGCGCTCTTTGCCGTGTTGCAGGTACTGCGCGTCTGGATCTTGGGTAGTCTGGGCAGCCGTTGGACCACCCGCATCATCATTCTGGAAGAACCTTTGGTGGTGCGGGGCCCGTTTCGGTATGTCTCTCATCCGAATTACATGCTGGTGGTGGCCGAGATCATTGTGGCCCCGATGGTGCTGGGGCTGGTCTGGGTTGCCGTGGTGTTTACCATCCTGAATGCCGCCATGCTCTGGGTGCGCATCGGGGTGGAGCACAAGGCTCTGGCCCCCCTCAGGGCAGCCTAGCGCGTGGCAGGGGGCATCGGATTTGGGGCGGAGCGCATCGGGCTTGCCGCCCTTGCATTTCCGCGTCTTGCAACAATGTGCCTCTTTGCGCTGCTGGTTCTGATCGGGGCCAGCCTGCCGAGTCTGTCCTTTGAGGGTGACATTCACCGCGTGTTTCTGTCTGACAGCCCCCTGTCACAGGCGCAGCGCGCGTATGAGGCGGCGCAATCCCCGCCCATCAGCACCGTGTTGATCCACGTCACAGCACAGGCCGCCATGACCGCTGATGATCTGACAGCCCTGCGCAATCTTGCGCTGGATCTGGAGTTCGCAGACGGCGTTTTGGGAGTGGCCTCGCCCTTTGTGCTGCGCTGGCCGCTAACTGAGGTTGCGCCCAATGGCACGCCGGTTTTCGCGCGCGACATCAGCCCGGACTTCCCCGCAGATATCGCCAGGTTTGAGGCCTTGGGCACCGGCCTGCCGACCTTTCTAAACAGCGATCTGAATACGATGTTGCTGAGCGTCACGCTTAACACGGACATTCGCAGCGTGGTGGATGCGTTGCCCGCGCTGAGGGTTGAAACAATGCGGGCCTTACCCACACATCTGAGTGCTGAGATCACCGGAGAGGAGGTGATCAGCGCCGAAATTGTCGCCGGGCTCAAGGATGATCTGATCGCGCTGAACCTTTGGGGCGCATTGATCGTGACCTTAGCCGCCTTTGCCCTGTTGCGCGATCTGCGCATGGCGCTGCTGGCGGTGGTGCCTGCAATTCTGGGCGCGGCAGGTGTTTTGGCGCTGTCGGTGTGGCTGGGCTACAAGATCACGGTGCTGAGCAATGTGATCCCGATCCTGTTGCTGGTGCTGGGCGTGGCCAATGGCGTGCATCTGGCGGGGCACCTCAAGGCCGGTGTGACGTTGCGCGCCACGCTGACACTGGTCGGCCCGGCCTGCGCGCTAAGTGCTTTGACCACCGCCGTGGCCTTTGCCAGCATCATGCTGTCAGGCAATGTGCAATTGTTTGAATTTGCTGTACTGGGGGCGCTTGGCACGCTGTTTTCCTTTGTCATCCTGCTGATCAGTTTTACCCTTTTGGGCCGTGTTATGCCGCTGTCGCAGACGGGCATTCCGCCGGTCACGGCGCGTATTGCCAAGGGCCTTGTTGTCCTTGGTGCGGCACGCCCACGTGTGACAATGGCTCTGTGTCTTGCTGTTTTGGGGGGCGCGGGCATTGGCTTTTCCCAAACGAACGCGTGGTTCCCGCTTTATCAAAACCTGCCGGACGACAGCGCGGTGTTGGCCACAAGTGATGCGATTGCTGCGGACTTTGGCGGTGTTTTTCAGATGGTCATTGAAACCACCGGCCCTTGGGCACAGCAACGCGCGATTGTGCGCGCGCTTGAGGCGCTGGACCCGCCGCCAAAGGTGTTATCAGAGGTGCACATTGCCCGCTGGCTGGGCACGCCGGATGTCCGGCCCGAACCGCGTGACCTTGAAGCCCTGCCAAGCATTCTGACCTCTCAACTCCGCGCGCCGGATGGCGTAGCGCGGCTCTTTGTCTCGCTGCCCGAACCCATGCGTTCGGCCCAAACGCTGACGCGGTTTGATCTGATCCACGACACAGCGATGCAGGCCGGGGCCACGCGGGTGATTGGCCTGCCGGTGATTATGCGCCAGGAGGCCGTGCGCCTGATTGACCAACTCTCCCTCAGCCTGTTCATCGCTACCCTTGGGGCGAGCGTGCTGGTGGCTTTTGCCTTTCGCAGCGCCCGGATGATTGGGGTGCTGATAATCCCCAATGTGCTGCCTTTGATGCTAACGGCGGCCTCCTTGCATCTCTGGGCGGCGGGGCAATTGACGCCCACGGCGGTGCTGGCCCTGACTATCGCCTTTGGCATCGCAATTGACGACACGGTGCATTTTCTGAACCGTTTTCATCATGCGCGCGGGCAGGGAGAGCATGCCGCGCAGGCCGTGCATACCGCCGCAGGTGGCGCGGGGCAGGTCATGGTGCTGAGCACCCTTTTGTTAAGCGCGGGGCTCTGTGTCACGATGTTCAGTGACTTCACCCCGATCCGGTTGTTTGGCGGGTTGATGATTGTGACCCTTTGGGCGGCCCTGCTGATTGATCTGCTGTTGCTGCCCGCGCTGCTGACGTGGAAAGGACGTACCCATGCATCTGATTAAAGGGGTGTTATTGCTGCTGCTTGCCACGGGTGCGGGGGCGGAACCCTTGGCGGATATGGCAGGCACCTGGCGCGGTGCGGGGTGGGCACGTGAAACCCCGACAGGTCCGCCGGAAACCCTGCGCTGTCAGATTACCAACAGCTACGAGGCTGCCAGCCTGACGCTGACCCTGAACGGCACCTGCGTTGTGCCGGGGCGCAAGCTGAATATGGCAGGCAAACTTACCGGGCAGGCGGGAAAAGAGCGCATCACCGGGCGCTGGTTTAACCCCGATGGGCTGGGCAGCACGCGCATCACGGGGGCGCAGCGTGACAATGTGGTGGTCTTTGCCTTTACGGCAAAACGCCCTGACACAGGGCGTGACCTGTCGCAGAGCGTGGAGTGGCGGTTGTCTGACGGTCAATTGCACTTTCGCGCGGTGGATCGTACCACCCCGGGTGTGCAGATGGCCGATATTGTCTTTACGAAATAGCGGTCGTCAGGGGGGCGATATTTCGGTTGATATCAACGGCGCGCGTCATCCTGATGGGCAGCACTGCAGAATTGCACCTTTCAGGGCAAAACCTGTACAGTGGGGCCATGATCCAGCCGCCAGATATGGCCTGCCATGGCCTGCGGAAAATACTGGGTGACCAGCGGGTCATGACCGGGAATGATCAGACCGGGGGCAGAGGCCAGCCGGTGCAGGGTCTCAAACCCGTCCAGCATGTTTTGCAAATCCACCACAATCGGGAAAGGTTTGCGCCCAAAGACGTTTTCGTAATAATGCGCGGCGTCAGAGGCCAGCACCATCCAGCCGGCCTGCGTGTGCACCCGCACAGCTTGCAGACCCCGCGAATGCCCGCCAATGCAATGCACGCTGACGCCCTCCGCAACCTCTGCCGCGCCATCATGAAAGGTGACCTGGCCCGCATAGAGCCGTTTGATCGCCTCGCAGACATGATCGGCAGTAAAGGGCATCTTTAGCGTGTCGTGGCACATGCAGGGGCCGGTGGCATAGGCCATTTCAGCCGCTTGCAGATGCAGTGTGGCGTTGGGAAACAGGTGCAGCCCGCCCGCATGATCATAATGCAGATGGGTGACGATAATCTGGGTGATGTCATCCGGTTGCAGGCCCAGAGGGCGCAGCGCCGCAACCGGGTCCAGCCGGATAGGGCGGTTGCGGTGTTCTGCTTCGGCCATGTCATAACCGGTATCAACCAGGATCACCTCGGCCCCGCGCCGCAACACCCACATGAAATAATCCATCGCATGGGGGCCGTCGTGATTGTCATCAAAGATGAAACTGTCCGCACGGGTGCGCGCATTGCGGTCTGCATATTTGATGCAATAGACCTCCCAAACGCTCATGGGTGCACCCGGATGTAGGTGCGCACATCCCTGGCCACAATCATCGGGGCCACCAACGCGTCAACTGCCGTAAAACGGGGACTGGCCAGTTGCGCCTCAAACGCGGTGCGGGTGCTGTAAACGTCATCAAGATAGATTTCATCCCGTCGATCCGGGGTCGCACAGACCTCAAATGGATGGCACCCCGGTTCGTTGTGCCGCGAGGTTGCGGCGTTTTCAAGTATCGCCGTGCGGAATTTATCAATTGCGTGGTGTTTGATCTGAAAACGGACAACAACAACGTAGATCAATGCCTCCTTTTTCTTAGGGTAAAGGTCCGCGCTTTCCGGTTTTAAGGACGTCGAAGGGCCGCTGATAGCAAAATGCAAATAACTTGAGACACATTGCATCTCCTAACCAGTTGAAATCTTTGATTTCAGGCAGGGTTAGGTGATTCAGGTTTTTTGCATTTCTGCTCTTGGGTTTCTTGATCCCAAGGCTTGCCGGGTCAACGGTGGTCGCGTCCCGCGTTTTTCAGCGTTTAGGCAAAATTGACCTTAAGCGTGGTAAAAATCGCCTGCGCCTCTGCGCCGTATTGACCGCCCCCATCGTAATGGATGGCTGTGGCCCATTTGGCCACCACATCAGAGTAAAAACCTAAGAGAGTCGTTGTTGCATTTATTTATGTATGCATTATGGGCTGCAATATCAGCTTTGCGATTGGACCAATCGGAAAATTCCTCGACACATATGCAGTAGACAAGGGGTCACCATGCCAAAGACATTTAAGATAGCAGTATTCCACGGGGATGGGATTGGCCCTGAAATCATGGAGCCAACGGTCGAAATTCTGCTGCGGATGTCTGAGAAGTCTGACAGTTACAGGCTGGTGTTCCGGGACGTGCCCGCCGGTGCCGCGCATTATGCTCAGACGGGGGAAGCACTGCCCGCCGCCTCGCTCAACACCGCGCGCAGCGCCGATGCGATCTTGCTGTCGGCCATGGGCCTGCCCGATGTGCGCTATGCCGATGGCACCGAAATCTCGCCCCAGATTGACCTGCGCAAGGCCCTCACGTTGTTCGCCGGGGTGCGTCCTGTGACGGTCAAAAGGGGCCAGCACACGCCGCTTAACATGCCCGCGGACAGGGAGATTGATTTTGTCCTGATCCGCGAAAGCACCGAAGGACTGTTTCACACCCAGGGGCGCGGCGAAGTCAGCGAAAATGAGGCCCGCGAGACGCTGCTGATCACCCGCGAGATCTCGGAAAAGCTGTTCCGTTTTGCCTTTGACATGGCCCGGACCCGCAAATCCGCGCGCCGGGGCCTCGGTAAGGTGACCTGCGTGGACAAGGCCAATGTGTTCCGCGCTTTTGCGTTTTTCCGCGAGATGTTTGATGCCGAGGCCGCGCGTCATCCTGACATTATCGCTGATCACGCCTATGTTGACGCCACCGCCCTGTGGATGGTGCAAAAGCCCTGGGATTTTGACGTGATGGTGACGGAAAACATGTTTGGCGACATTTTGTCGGACCTTGGCGCGGGGCTGATGGGCGGTCTGGGGCTGGCGCCTTCGGCGGATATCGGGCTGGAGCATGCGGTGTTTCAACCCTGCCACGGCTCGGCCCCGGACATCGCGGGGCTGGGGCTGGCCAACCCCTTTGCGATGATCCTGTCGGCGGCGATGATGCTGGATTGGCTGGGATTGAAGCACGACAACGCCGCGATGCGCGATGACGGCACGCGGTTGCGGGAAGCGGTGGAAAAGGTGATTGCCCGAGGAGACGTGTTGACCCAGGATTTGGGGGGTACGGCGGATACCGCACAAGCCGGTGCCGCGGTGTTGGAGGCATTGGAGAGCAGATGAGCGCCCAGGCACCTTTGCGCGTGGCCTGTATCGGGGCTGGGTATTTCAGCCAATTTCACTATGGCAGCTGGGCCCGCATGGAACGGGTGAACATGGTGGGGGCCTGTGACCGCGATCCGGCGCGGGCAGCGGCGACTGGTCTGCCCCCCTACAGCGATCTCAGCACCATGTTGGCAGAGCAACAACCGGACCTGCTGGACGTGATCTTGCCGCCCGACGGGCATGTCGACACCATTCGCACCGCCCTTGCGATGGGCGTCAAACAGATTATATGTCAAAAGGCATTTTGCCGTGATCTGACGGAGGCGGAAAGCATCGTGCAAGAGGCCAAGGCCGCAGGTGCCACGCTCGTTGTGCACGAGAATTTTCGCTTTCAGCCGTGGCACCGCGCGGTCAAAGCAGCCATGGACACAGGCAGCATTGGCGAGGTGCATCAGGTCACCTTTCGCCTGCGCCCGGGGGATGGGCAGGGGCCGGATGCCTATCTTGACCGACAACCCTATTTTCAGACCATGCCGCGCCTGTTGATCCATGAAACCGGCGTACATTTCATTGATACCTTTCGGTTTTGGCTGGGAAATCCTGTTTCGGTCTATGCCGATCTGCGCCAGCTGAACCCGGCGATCAAAGGGGAGGATGCGGGCCACGTGCTGTTTGAACATCCCGGCGGCGTGCGCGCGGTGTTTGATGGCAACCGCCTGTTGGACCACAAGGCAGATAACATGCGCCGCACCATGGGGGACGCCCTGATCGAGGGCACAGAGGGGACACTTTGCGTGCATGGTGACGGGTCTGTCACGCGCCGCGCCTTTGGGCAGATGGCAGAAGAAACGCTGTTGGCCCCCGACACCTGGCAGGGGTTTGGTGGGGATTGTGTGCACGCCTTGCAGTGCCATGTGGTTGTGGGCCTGCTGGATGGCACGCCGCTGGAGAACCTTGCAGAGGCCTATCTGGACGTTGTGCGGATAGAAGAGGCAATATACCTCTCAGACAAGACTGGCCAAAAGCAAAAGGTACTGACCTGAGATGGCGAGCAAGCAAACTGACAAACCCGTTTCAAGTTCCCAGCGTGCGCTGATGGAACTGCGGGAGATGATTTTTGCAGGGTATCTGCCCGCCGGGTCGGACCATTTGGAAACAGAACTAGCCGAACAATTAAAGATGTCGCGCACCCCGGTGCGTGAGGCGATCTTGATGCTGGAGGGGCAGGGGTTGCTGCAAATGCGCCCGCGCAAAGGGGTGCGGATTTTGCCGCTTTCGCCCGAGGATATGGCGGAGATTTATGATGTGTTGACGGAGCTGGAGAGCCTCGCCGCAGAAAACGCAGCCGCATTTGGATACAGCGCACAGAATTTGTCAGGGTTGGCGCAGGCCATTGATGATATGGATCATGCCATCAAAGGCCCCGATTTACAGGCCTGGGCGCGGGCCGATAACCGGTTTCACAAAGAGCTGGTGCGTCTGGGCGGCAACCGCCGCGCGCAGGCGATTGTTGATATGATGAGCGATCAGGTGCGCCGGGCGCGGGCCACAACCCTGACCCTGCGCCCTTTGCCAACCAAATCAAACGCGGATCACCGCAAGGTGTATCAGGCGATCAAAGAGGGCGACCGCAGTGTTGCGCGTGAAACCCACCGCGCGCATCGCCGTCATGCCAAACAGATCATCGTGGACATTCTGGCCAAACACAGCCTGCGGTTTGTGTGATTTAACGCATTATAGCGTTTCGAGTTAAACATGAATCACTTGTTCGCTGCCTCTCCCTTTGGTCGAACGCGAAAAGTGATAAAGCATGTCTCAAGTTAAACTCGAAAAGCATTAGCTGACGCGGCGCAGGCCCGTGTCCTGATCAAACACATGCATCTTGCCGGGCTCTACGGAAAACCGCAGTTCGCTGTTTTTGCCATCCATCAAGTGCACGCCTTGCAGGCTTGCGGTAAAACCCTCGCGCAGGCCGGCCAACCGTCCGTGCAGCAGGGTGTTTGCGCCCAAGGGTTCGGTCATATGAACACTTACGCGCAAGGGGCCGTTCGGGTCTTGCAACACATGTTCGGGGCGAATGCCCAGTTTCACCGGGCCATCCGCACCCTTTCCCGCCCCAAGGGCCATATCACCCAGATAGACCTGACCGTCCTTTACCGTTGCATCGACAATGTTCATCGACGGGCTGCCAATGAACTGCGCGGCAAACAGGGTGCGGGGCTGTTCATAGACCTCCAGCGGGGTGCCGATCTGTTCGGCAACACCGTCGTTCATCACAATCATCCGGTCCGCCATGGTCATCGCCTCGACCTGATCATGGGTGACGTAGAGGGCGGTGATGCCCAGTTTTGCCTGCAGTTCCTTGATCTCCAGACGCATCTGCACACGCAGCTTTGCATCCAGATTGGACAGCGGTTCATCAAACAGAAACACCGCCGGTTCGCGCACAATGGCGCGGCCCATCGCAACCCTTTGGCGCTGCCCACCGGAAAGTTGCTTGGGCTTGCGATCCAGCAAAGCCTCAAGCTGCAACAGCTTGGCGGCCTCTTGCACTTTGGCCTCAATCTGATCCTTTGGCAGTCTGGCGATTTTCAGCCCGTACCCCATGTTCTGGCGCACCGACATATGCGGATAAAGCGCGTAATTCTGGAACACCATGGCGATGTCGCGGTCCATCGGTTCCTTTTCGTTGGCAATGTCATCGCCAATCAGAACCTCGCCCGAAGAGACAGTTTCAAGCCCTGCCACCATCCGCAGCAAGGTGGATTTGCCACAGCCCGAGGGGCCGACAATGACGATAAATTCGCCATCGGCAATCTCGGTGCTGATGCCATGGATCACATCCGTGGGGCCAAAGCTCTTTTTGATGTCGCGCAGGGTGACGGTGGCCATGATTTATTTCTCGCTGTCTACGAGGCCGCGGATAAACAGCCGTTGCATGCTTACGACAATGATCACCGGGGGGATCATTGCCAAAATGGATGTCGCCATGATGACGGGCCATTCAGCCACATCATCACCAGAGGGGAACATCTGTTTGATGCCCATCACAATGGTATTCATTTCAGGGTCGGTGGTGATCAGCAGCGGCCACAAATATTGGTTCCAGCCATAGATGAACAGGATCACAAACAAGGCGGCCACGTTAGTACGGCTCATCGGCACGACGATGTCCCAGAAAAACCGCATGGGCGAGGCCCCATCCACCCGCGCCGCCTCTGCCAGTTCATCCGGGATCGTCAGGAAAAATTGGCGAAACAGGAATGTCGCGGTGGCCGAGGCGATCAGCGGAAAGATCAACCCGCTGTAGCTGTTGAGCATGCCAAACCCGGCGACCACTTCAAACGTGGGCACGATGCGCACCTCAACGGGCAACATCAGGGTCAAAAAGATCATCCAAAAGAAAAAGCTGCGCCCCGGAAAGCGGAAATAGACAATCGCAAAGGCCGACAGCAGGGAGATCACGATTTTGCCCACCGCAATGCCCACGGCCATCACCAGGCTGTTGAACAACATCGTGGAGACAGGCACATTTACACCCGAAAACAAGGCCTTGGAGTAGTTTTCCCAAAACTGATCCCCCGGCCAGAGCGGCATGGGGGGCTTTACAATTTCAGGCTGGGTGACGGTTGAGGCGACAAAGGCCAGCCAGATCGGGAAAAAGATCACCAGAACCCCAAGGATCATAAAAACATGGGTCAGCCACAGGCCGGCCCCGCGTTTTTCGACCATGCCATGACGTTCCCGTGCCATCAGTAATGCACCCGTTTTTCAACGAACTTGAACTGGATAATGGTCAGCAGGCCCACAACAAACAGCAGGATCACCGATTGCGCTGAGGATGACCCAAGGTCCTGACCGACAAACCCATCTGCAAAGACCTTGTAAACCAGCACGGTGGTTGATTGCTGCGGCCCGCCGCCGGTGATGGTGTGGATCACCCCAAAGGTTTCAAAAAACGAATAGACCACATTGACCACCAGCAAAAAGAACGTGGTGGGGGAGAGCAGCGGCAGCACAATGGTCCAGAACCGCCGCCAAAAACGCGCACCGTCAATGGCTGCGGCCTCAATTACGGATTTGGGCACGGCCTGCAATGCGGCAAAAAAGAACAGAAAGTTATAGCTGATCCGGCCCCATGACGATGCCACGACAACAAGGCCCATCGCCTCGCCCCCATTCAACACATGGTTCCAGTCATAGCCTAGCGTGCCCAGATACCAGGACACCACGCCAACCCGGGTGTTGAACATGAACAGCCACAGCACGCCAGCAACCGCCGGGGCCACCGCGTAGGGCCAGATCAACATGGTGCGATAAACGCCGGAACCTTTGATCAGCCGGTCCGCCACCACCGCCAGAAACAGCGCCGGGATCATCGAACACAAGGTCACAAGGATGGAAAAGACCGCCGTGGTGCCAAAGGCCGCGCGGTAAAACGGGTCGCTGAACAGGAAGGTAAAGTTGCCAAACCCCACAAAGCGAGAGGACAGCCCAAAGGGGTCGGGGATGAAAAAGGATTGCCAGATCGCCTGTGCCGCCGGGTAGAAAAAGAACACCAGCGAGATCACGACCTGCGGCGCAATCAGCAGCAGCGGCAACCGCCAGCCCCGAAACGTGACGCGTTTTTCCATGGGTCTGCCCTTGGGCTAGAGAACAGGCAAGCCCATCACAGGCTTGCCTTTGGGTGTTTGGGCGGGTTTAGCGGTTGGCCGCTTCAAACCGGCGCAGCAGGGCATCGCCACGGGTTTTGGCACTGTCCATGGCTTCCTGCGCGGTTTTGTCACCAGACCAGATGCCTTCCAGCTCTTCGTCGATGATGCCACGGATCTGGTCAAACGACCCCAGACGCAAACCTTTGGAATTGGCGGTGGGCTCCTTGGCCGTCATCTGGATCACCGCGATGTCGGTGCCCACGTTTTCCTCGTAGAAGCCCGCAATGCGTGTGGCTTCACCCGCTTCGGCCGTGATTGGCAGATAGCCGGTATCCTGGTGCCATTTGGCCTGGATTTTGGAGGAGGACAGGAAGCTCAGGAACTCGCCCGCGCCTTTGTATTCATCCGCCTCATGGCCTTCCATGACCCAAAGTGAGGCCCCGCCGATGATGGTGTTCTGTGGGGCATTCCCAACGCCTTCCCAATAGGGCAAGGGGCGCACATCAAAGGCAAATTCGGCTTCCGACTTGATACCGGCATAACCCGCAGAGCTTTCGGTAAAGAGCGCGCACTCGCCCGCCCGGAAGTTTGCGCCACCTTCATTGCGCCGACCGGTGTAGATAAATTTGCCCTCTTTGGCCCATTCACCCATGGCCGTCAGATGCGCAACCTGCGCCGGACCGTTGAGTGCCAGTTCGGTGTCGAGCCCGGCGAAACCATTGTCTTTGGTCGCAAATGGCACATCGTGATAGGCCGAAAAATTCTCAAGGTGAATCCAGCTTTGCCATGCCGTGACCAGCGGGCATTCTTCGCCGCCCGCTTTCAACTGGTCCAGCACTGCGTCCACGTTTTGCCATGTAGACAGGTCCGTGTCCGGGTCAATACCCGCCGCCTGCATGGCATCGCGGTTCACCCACAAAACAGGCGTGGAGGCGTTGAAGGGCAGGGACAGCATGTCACCATCCGTGCTGGTGTAATACCCTTTGACGGAGCCGATATAGGCCCCCGGGTCAAAGGCGGCACCGCTGTCGGCCATGACTTCGTGCATGGGTTTGATCGCACCGGCAGCGGCCATCATGGTGGCAGTACCCACCTCAAAAACCATCAGAATATGAGGCTGTTCCTGTGCGCGAAATGCGGCGATGCCTGCATTAAGTGTTTCTGAATAATTGCCTTTGTGGGATTCAACGACCTTGTAGTCACTTTGGTTGGCGTTAAAATCTGCAACCTGTTCTTTCACCAACTCACCCAGACGGCCGGTGAAGGCGTGCCAAAACTGCACTTCGGTTTCGGCCATCGCTGCAACGGGCGACAAAAACGTAGCGGCGGCAAGCGCCCCGAGTATAGATTTTTTCATATTTTCCTCCCAGACGCCGTTCTGGCGCAGTGTTTCAGGGTGCGGGCATTTTTGCGCCGCACGTCCTCAGATTCAAATCGTGACACGCTCATTCACGTGATTCAAGGTTGTATTTGGCAGGCGACCTCCCCCGCAGGAGTGCATCACCACGCGATCGCGCAGCACTGATTGGGCAGGTCCAAACGCCAACGGGCCGATGCCTTTGGGAAAAGGGCATCGGCCCGGCGTGCGCAGTTCAGGAAACGCGGTTATATCGCCGTCACTGCCTAGGTTCAGCTTCATCAACTGGCCAATGGGTATGTTGCCGCCAGCTTCATTATGCACATCATCGCGGTATCCGTCCGCAGAATACGAATCCGGGAGGCCAATGGCATGCCCCTGTTGATGGGCGGCAGCAGGCGGGGCACTGACATGGGCAATCAATTTGCTCATGTCGGGGTCCTGGCGATCCGGGTTGCCCTCACAACGACAATCACAACCACATCGTTTCAAATGCGCGTTCAACCCTAGCAAATCCGTGCCAGCGGATCGACCTCGCGTGCGGCCTGTGCGGCCTGTGCGGCCTGTGCGGGCAGGGCTGTGCGCATGTCGGCCTCTTAAAGATAGCCGCCTTTGCGTGCCACCAAAAGGTGGGTGCCATCAACAACAGACACAACCGATATGCGGTCTTTATTCAGGGGGCTGCCGGGCTATCATTTTGTGGGTCAGACCATCCTTGCGGGGCGGTTGGGTCACAGTGGAAGGATAGCGGGCATCAGCGCCTCGATTGCCTGTCTTGTGGTGTTTTTTGTGGGTGGCACCATGTTGTCCTTTCTGCCTGTCGGCCTGTTTGTAAGCGTCATTGCCTATCTTGGTCTTGACTTGCTGCATACCTGGCTTTGGGCAGAGCGGCCCAATCTCAAACCGCGCGATTACCTGATTGTTCTGCTGATTCCCGTGGTTGCAATCACGTTCAGTTTCCTGGCGGCCATCGCCGTTGGTTTGTGTGTTGCTGTTCTGTTTTTGTCTATACCTATGCCCAGCCGGACATCATCCGCTCCAAGAGCAGTGTGGCGGCGCGGCGCTCTTTTGTGGAACGACTCAATTCAGAACGCGAAATTCTGCTAAGGACCGGCGATCAGGCTCCCATTTTGCAACTGTCGGGCTATCTTTTTTGCGACCTCCAATGCGTTGCGCACCCGGGTTCAGGAGCTGTTGGAACAGGACAACCCGGAAATCGACTGGCTGATCCTCGATCTGGAACAGGTGGTTGGGATTGATGTTTCGTCCTGGTACATGACCCAACGCCTAGTTGCGGATTGTGAGAACAAAAACGTCACTCTGCTGATCGCTGGTCTGGAACAATTGACCGCCTCCGAACCTGACAAGCTCTCCCAACAGCTGACGGCGTTGCGGTTTGCAAACGTTCGGGAGGCGATAGAGCATGTGGAGGAGGCATTGCTGCACAAATACGGCGATACTTTGGATGCGCAGCTTCCCAACGCTGAAATCCTCCATACGCTCAGTCTGACATGTCATCAGGATTATGTGTCACGCATGTCCGTCACCACCGGGGATATTGTGATCCAACAAGGAGCGCAGTCCGATGATATCTACTTTTTCACGGCGGGTGAGTTGCTGGTGTCACTGACCCAACCAGACGGCACCTCCAGAGTGGTGGCAAAGATCAAGGCGGGATCTTTGATTGGTGTATTTGCCCATTACACGGGCCAACGCCGCTCTGCGAATATTGTTGCACATGGCGACGCAGAACTGGTCCGGCTTGATATGCAACGGCTGGCCGATGCCGGTCTGCAAGACCAAAAAGCGACGGCGCAATTGCACGAATTGATCGCGCGGCATATGGCCCACAGATTGATCCAGACAACGGCGATCCTGCGGGAATTGGGGTACTAAAGCATCCGACTCTTAAACCTGAAACATAATATATTGCTGATGTCGTGAGAGCGCGCAGCACGGCAGGATATCGGCGTTTCCAAGGCCAACCCGACCCGTTCATTGCATGTCCACCGCAATCAACGACATGGCAATCTGCGAGGCGCTTCGCGTTCTCGGGATTGGTCCGGCTGGTGCCAGAATTTGAGACAGGCGGACAAAGCCCGTTTGTGGGAAGTTTGGATTGTCTATCGTGATTCACCTCGGTCGATTAATGTACGAGAGGAACTTGCGACGGTGGGAACTTGCTTGGGCGGAATGCCAAATTCCGTTAAGGATTCCGCTAATCTGTCTTCCAGAAATCCTTGTGAATTAGGTCAGTAGCAGCCCTTAGCCATTTCAGGACTGTCTTGTCATCAAGTTCCAGTCCAAGCAATTCGAGGTCTGACCTGATATCTGCTGTCGCTTGATTCCGGTGCTTGGACGGATCAAAAGAGTACCCTCTGACGGCCATAGCAGCGACCAGTTTCAGCAACGTGTTTTCTTGTTGATCTGACAAATTTACGGATTTGCGTGCTGCCGAACCAGCTGGCTTGCCTTGAAAGTGCCTGACCTTGTTGATCAGTTCTTCTGAAGTTTCGAACTCCATCCGTTCAAACCAGTTGACAAAGTCGATAGATTTTCCGGTGCTACTGATCTGGCCAGCCTTTTTTGCGGCTTCTACCAATGCAATTCTGTCGAAGAAATGTTGGGCAATGAGGCACTCTTGGAGTTCATTGTCTGAAACGTTCTTTATGCTTTCAAGGTAAGGCGGTAGCGGGTGACGATCCAAGGACAACATCACGGCTTCTTCATCAGTCCAAGTCGCTGATCGCGCCCAAAAGTCCATGTCGATGAATAGTGCATCAGGCTGATTGAATGGGTAGCTCTCTTGTTTGGCTTGCTGATCTTGGCGTTTCTTAGCCTCTATTGCGTTCCTGATTTCGTCAACACTTGTCGTCAAAAGGCCGCCCCAAGACTGCTCGATTGATTCCTTGAGACCAGGATCGAAGTATCTTTCAAAGTCGTCCGCTGTAAGGGCGCTCTTGGCAACTCTTGGCCCGTTGTCATACGCAAAGGTTCTGCGCCAACCAGTTGAAATCTCCACTAAGTCGGGATCGCGTGTCATTAAGAACAAGTATTCCAATGCCAGTTCGATCTTTTCTTCATCCTGATCCACCATCGTTTCCAATCGTTGTTGCATCTGGACCTTAGTGTGATTTTGCCTCGATTAGAAACGCAGCCCACCAGTCCGCGAGCCGTACGCGCTCTTCCCAATGTTCGCCACGCGCATTTCATTTTTCTCAACATGGGCAAGGGCACGCTCAATGGCGTCAGCATGCCAAAGCCCACTTTCGTTGGCCAAAGTTGAAAAGCTGGCCCGAAACCCGTGGGCGGTCATTTCCTCGCCAGAATACCCCATCCGGCGTAATGCCGCATTCAATGTGTTCTCTGACATCGGGCGCTTCCAAGTCCGCAGCGATGGGAACAGGTATTCGCCGTTTCCGTTCATCCGCCGCAGTTCATCCAACAACGCAATCGCTTGATCCGGTAGGGGAACAAGATGGTCACGCCGCATCTTCATCTTTTCAGCCGGGATGGCCCAGACTTTGTTCGCAAAATCTATCTCAGCCCACTTTGCGTTACGTATCTCGCCGGGGCGTTGTGCGAGCATCGCCAACAATTGCAAACCAATGCGGGTGGTGGCTTGGCCGTCAAAGCCGTCGATCTGACGCATCAATTGGCCAAGTGCCTTGGGGTCGGTGATCGCTGCGCGGTGGACGCGCGTCGGGCGTATCAACGCATCACGCAGCGCATATGTGGGATCAGTCTCAGCGAGGCCGCTTGCTACCGCATATCGAAACACCGATCCGATGCGAGCACGAAGGCGATGTGCGGTTTCATAGTTGCCTTTGGCTTCGACCTTGCGAAGTGTTTTCAAGATCAAGGGCGCAGTGATTTCCGTGATAGGTTTGCGCCCGAAGTCGCGGTTGGCAAGTTTTAGATGATACTCTGTTTTGTCTAGCGTGGCCTTCGATTTTCCTTCAATACGTTGTTTGGCCAAGAACGCTGCACCGATTTTCTCAAACGTCTGCCCTTTGGCTTCCAACCTGACCCGCCTGTCTTCCTGCTTTGCTTCATTGGGGTCGATGCCTTCGGCTAGTTGGGCTTTGGCTGCATCGCGTGCTTGCCGGGCTTGTGACAGGCTAACAGCGGGATAGTCGCCAATCACAAGCAGCTTTTCTTTGCCGTCCACTCGGTATTTGAACCGCCAAGACTTTGAACCGCTTACCTTGACCAGCACAAAGAGGCCTTCAAAATCACTGACTTTGTAAGGCTTGTCCTTTGGTTTGAGGTTTCTGACTTTTTTGTCACTGATTGGCATTGTGGGGGTACGCTCGTTTTTCAGATTTCACCGTACCCCCAGAAATACCCCAATCAGGGGGTACGCAGTCGGATGAAGAAAAACTGCATTGGACAAACGATCTTGATAAAGCCCTTATAAACAAGGGCTAATCGGATGTCATCGGATGATTTTGGATAAGGAAATGGTGCCCCCACACGGACTCGAACCGCGGACCTATTGATTACAAATCGAGACGAGCACCATAATCATGGTCAATTCACGCCAATTCAGGGCGTACGAACCCATATAAACAAGGCAAAATACCTCCTATCGGCTCACTCAGCATCACCTGAGCTAAGCCCAGAAACAGTACTCAGGACGGTATTTATCAATGACAATATTCAAGTTCACAGAGGCACGCGTTCGTGACCTCGAATTGGGTTCAGGCATCCATCGCGATACGGACGTCAAAGGCCTTCTATGCATCTGCCACAAGACGACAAAGACCTTTGCTGTGCAAGGAGATGTGAGGCGTCAAAAGCGTCATGTCCGCACTGTGCGAATGAAAATCGGTCGAACAGATTTGGTTCGTCTGGGGGACGCAAGGAATGAAGCCAGAAAACTCATGGCCACGATCCAATCTGGTATCGACCCTACCGCTGGACCTGAAGCAACGGGCATGACTTTAGAACAGGCCTTGACCACGCATCTTGCAGAAAGGGACCTTTCCCCCGCTTCGGTCAAAAACTATCAATATCACATGGACCAATATCTTGGCCGTCTTCGGCGTCGTGCGGTGGCTGACATATCACGCCAAGACTGCCGAGAACTTTTAGACACGCTGACAAAGCGACACGGACGCACAACAGGCGGCTCTGTGATGCGGACAGTTCGAGCAATCATCAACACGGCTCGCAGGCACGATGAAACTATTGAGGGCAATCCTGTCGATGCAATTCGTGTGCCAGCAACCGCCAGACGGCAGGTCGATGAATTGGATGTTTCTGCATTTTGGAAACAGACCGCTACATCGTCCAATGCCATGCGTGATTTGCATCGTACCTTCTTGCTGACAGGAGCACGCCGAAGCTCATTGTTGGGCGTAAAGCGGGCCGACTTTGACCCTGATAGAGCCATTCTTACATTCACTCATATGAAGGTTGGAGGCTCTTGGTCATTTCCGACAGGACGTTGGTTGACTGAAACGCTAAAGGCCAGAATGGACGCTGACGAACCGTTGGCATCTGAATGGCTATGGCCTTCCCCAACATCTGCCACAGGTCGGATTGCTGAACCCAAACGAAAAGGCATTCCCTCCCCTCATGCACTTCGTCACCATGCCAGAACCTTTTTGATTGCTGCTGGCGTGCCATATGCTGAGGGTGCTCTGCTTCTGGGTCAAAGACTTCCAGGTGCATCTGGTGGTTATGTCCATCAATCCCATTTGGTTGAGGCTCTTAGACCTCATGCCCAAGCCTTAGAGGATCACATTCTCAACTTCGTTAAGTGATGGTGCTGTCGGTCAACTCGTTGGCATATATACGTATTGCAAGCTGATAACCTGATTTCATCGCCGCCAATCTTGGCTCACTTTGATCTTGGAGTTATCAGCATGACAGACACACCTTGGATGACAACAGAGGCCGCAGCTGGCTACCTTTCTGTATCACCTGGCACGATGCACAACTGGCGTAGCAAAGGAACTGGACCAACCTATAAAACTGTCGGTCGCATTGTTCGCTACCACCGTGACGATCTTGATGCATTCTTGATGACAGGTGCAGCATGATCCGATGCACTTTTGTAGATGAGCAAGACGCTGAACAAATAGACGAAGTTGTTGGCTTTGCCCTTTCGAACGCCCAGGGACGAGATTTCGTTGAGCTTCTTCTAGGCGTATTTAATACGATAGGTTGGGATGCCACTGACGCTCTCACAATCTGGACTATCGCTATGTATGCTAACCGCTT
This sequence comes from uncultured Sulfitobacter sp., assembly GCA_937928635.1. Classification (GTDB taxonomy): domain Bacteria; phylum Pseudomonadota; class Alphaproteobacteria; order Rhodobacterales; family Rhodobacteraceae; genus Sulfitobacter. The sequence continues at coordinate 98,012 of CALFWM010000044.1, forward strand.
CCCAATGCGGCTAGAAGAAGACGGCTGTTCTGTCGTCTTCGCGACGCCTGAGACTGCCTTGCACTTTTCACAAACGCCTCTGTTTCGGAACGAACCGCATCTGGTTGATTTGGCCAGACGCAGAGTTGCCAGGCCCAATCGTTGCAAGGCGTTGGATGGTGAACCCTATCTGGGCTGCTAACCATATCAAAAGTTGAGGGGGTCTTAAGCCAGCGTTCGTTGCATGGATGCCAAACGTTAGGTTACAGGCGAATTTGGGCGCGATATATTTGGTCTGAGAGAAGAACCAGACTGTCATAGCCAGACAGTCTGGTTCTCATTTTTAACACTCAGGAGACATACCGCTATGCCTATAACCGAAAATAACACACCCACTTCTGATAGCACGCCATTGAATGACCTGCTGACCACACGGGAAGCTGCCGCTTTGACCGGCCATCCGCCAACTACGCTGATGAATTTTCGCAATCGTCGAAACAACACCAAGTACAAGAACGCTGGCCCCGATTATGTGAAACTTGGCACGGCCGTCTTTTACCAACGTTCGGTCCTAGAGGCATATGTTGCCAATCGTGCGGGGTCCTAAAATGACTGCACAAACTGACCCGTCCCAGCTCTCACAGCTAGTTGATGCCGGATATCAGCTTATCCCACTGCACCACTTTGCCAAAGAAGATGAGTTAAAAGGCAAAGCTCGGAAGCGTGGTAAGTCTCCCGTCGATAATGCATGGATGAAAAAGGTCTATCGCTCAGACTTGCAAGTTCCCCACATGGAAGACGGCTATAACGTTGGCGTGCGTCTTAGACGTGGTGACCTGATCCTTGATATTGATCCACGCGCATTCCCAGAAGGTGAAACGCTTTCAACAGACAACCCGTTCAAGCGCCTATGTGTTGATGTCGGCTTGGACGTCGGTAAGTATCCACGGGTCGAAACTGGTTCAGGTGGATTGCACATCTATATGACTAAGCCGGAAGACGTCTCAACGCGAGACAGTCTTAACGACCAATATCCAGGCGTCGAGTTCAAGTCATTTGGCCGCCAAGTCGTATCCGCTGGTTCCATTCACCCAGACACCGGGCGCACGTATGAATGGGACTTCTTATACCCCGAACTTGATGCATTATTCGGTGCTGATGCGGCACCTAAGGCTCTTGTCGATTTGATTCGAAGACCTATTGGCAGTGCAGCGTCAGGCGGGGGCGAGCACGATCAAGACGAATTGGCCGCGATGCTTACCCATTTGGACCCAGAAGACTTTTCTGCCCACGATGATTGGTTGACCATCATGCAAGCCTGCCACCACGCAACAGCGGGTGACGGTCGCCAGGAGTTCATCGATTGGTGCACACAAGACCCCGAATATGCCGATCACGGCGGATTGATTGGTCTCAGATGGGACAGTCTGCACGCTGACGCCGATGGGGCTCGTGTGACCTTCCGCACCTTACACAAGTTCCTGCGAGACGCTGGGGCGGGTGAATGCATTCCGCGCTCCCCCGCTGAGGACGACTTTGACGATATTGATCCTGATGATGTTCCCGAAGGGGCCTATGCAGAAGACCGCAAGAAAGACATAGCCATTGGTAAAACCAACAACCGTTCGAAGCTCAGCGTACGACGGATTGATCTGGCCTCGGCCAAGAAAGATCTGGTCTATGTCAGTGCTGCTGGGGGTGTCGTGGATTTGAAGAGCGGTCGAGCTTGGAAGACGGTTGAGCTTACAGCAGTCCACTTTGCTGGCAGCCGCATGACTTTGGAACAAGAAACCCCAGACGAACAACCCGCAGAAGACGAGCCAAAGAAACGTGGTCGCCCTACTAAGCCAAAAGAGATGCGGGTCGTGAATGTTTGGGTCGGTGACAAAGCTGGCGATCGTACGACTGTTGACGTCATGACATGGGCTCCTGGTCGCAAAACTATCTGCAACCCCCCTGAGGGGACAGGAACGGCCGTCAACGTCTGGAAAGAACCTAAGGTCTCAAAGTCGCCAGAAGACTGGTCAGACAGGGCAACCAAATTTGAGGATCACGTAAATTGGCTTTTGCCAAATGGGAATGACGCCAATGACTTCTTGGATTGGATAGCCCATATCGTCCAGAACCCCGGTGTGCTCCCTCATACTGCTTGGCTGATGATAACGTCAAAGCGTGGTGTCGGTCGCAACTGGATCGCCTCTGTTCTTGCACGCGTCCTAGCTGGCCATGTTGCCTTGGGCGTGGACCTCGGTGACGTATTGAGCAACAGCTTCAACGAACGACTTTCCGAAAAGCTGCTGCTTGTTGTGGATGAAACCAGAGAAGGTTCGGGGTCAGACCGCTATCGCAAGGCCAACAAGCTGCAAAAAGTCATCACAGAAGAACACCGTGAGATAAACCCAAAATTTGGGCTTAAGTCGGTCCAGTACAACTGCTGCCGGTTTTTGATGTTCTCCAATTTCATGGATGCCCTGCCGATCGATGATAAAGATCGACGTATCCGTGTGGCTTACAATCCTGAGACGGTCAAAGAGCCAGCTTATTACGGAGACCTGTACGACACCCGGCGTGATCCCTTGTTTATTGCTTCGGTCGCTCGATTGCTGCTGGAACGAGACCTGACAGCTTTCAATCCAGGTTTGCCAGCGCCAATGACTGAAGCCAAAAGATCAGTAGTCGAGTTTATGCAGCGTGACGAACATCGTGAACTGAAAGCTCTGTTTGAAACTTGGCCGGCTGACCTGATTGGGCTGTCGGACATAGAAGAATATCTATGTGAAAATTGCGAGTTTGGTTCAGTTTCCGGCCTCAAGTTTCTCATTGATGAGGCTGGGGGTGCTGTAACTTCCAAGCGGTTTAATACGCCTGGCTTACGGGGCAACGGGAAGGACACTGTCGTCATAGCTCGTAGGGGCGAGTGGGACGTGCTGCGGGTAAAGCGCGAAAAGCCTGCCGTGATGAAAGAGATAATTCTGGATGCACGCCGCAAATGGGCAGAAAGTAGTGATGGTTCTGATAGCCAAGACGCAGCAGTTGATTGATACGCGAAATTGGGTGCCCAACCCGCTCCAAAAGCCCGAGCAGGAAACTGTTTGGGCTTTTTGCTTTTCGGCATCTATTGCCGAATTCGGTGATGATTGCATTGAGTTAGATGAGAAAAGCGCTTCAAGGGCGGACAAGTGGACAAGGGCGGACAGCGTTCTGGCATTATACGCGGAATTTAAAAGGATATATTCTATTCACTCAAAACCTATGTGTATTTAATATGGTATATAAGCTCTACGGACTGTCCGCCCTTGTCCACTTGTCCGCCCTTGTGCGTGAAGGCCCTCAGCTTGGATGAAAAGGCCCGCTCACGCCATCGCAGGCTAGGCTCACAGCTGAGTTAAACGCTGGCATACGTCTCCAACAAATTGCGACACTCTGACCTCAAAGTGCGAGGAGGATGCCGTCTGTGAAAACCTGACTGCCCTCTCAAACACAGCCCCACTGATCGTGGATCGTACGCCCTGTCAGTTAGAGCGTGAACAACTTCAAGGGCTTGTCTGGGTGCAGGTCTATCCAAGCACTGCCATGAGCACAGCAAAGGGCTTTGAAATGACCATTATGCGAATGAATAGGATCAGGCCCGCACCTGACCCACGAAAGCCCTCCCAAATGGCTGCCGCCCTCCGTCCCATCTACGGCGCGAAGGGTGTCGAATTTATCCGCCACCTCCGTCAGTTTGGCCACGTGACATATGCGGCCAATATGACGGGCCTGACACGGCACACTTTCTATCAGCGTCGTGAGCGTGACCCTGAATTTGCAGAAGCATGGGACGAGGCCCTGACAGCTTTCGAAGAAGAGCTGACAATGCGGGTGGTTCAAACAGCACTTGAAATGGGAACGGGCAAATGGGTGCCGTGCCTTGACGACGAAACAGGTCAACCTCTTTTGGATGATGACTTTGAACAAGTGTTTCGCTTTGAGACTGGCAATGTCGATCCCCGAGTTTTGAACAAGCTGCTCTCCTTGCGCATGAGTTCTGCTGACGGGCCATCCCAGACGAACGTGCAGGTAAACAATACCACAACGGTCACGACGACCCGCAACAAACCGCGTCTTGTGAGGCCTTCGGTAGTCTCGGACGATCAACACGATACGATCGAGGCTCAGGTTATCCAGGAGACGCCACAGGAGACCGGGGGAGCATCTGATGCTTGATGAACCCGATGTCCGCGTCACGCTAGTTCGCCCGGGTGGTGTCAGCGTCCAAACATTCACTGACGGTGCCGCTTGTATGCGGATTTGCCTTGGCTACCTTCATGATCCTGACGATGGCCTATTGGCCGAAATGAAAGCCGAGCAAGACCCTGTCCCCTGGGCGTCTGAAGGCGTACGAGACGAGGCTGCACAAGCTGTTTCTGTGAGGGCAGATTTGAAAGACGACGTGCGCAGTCAGCTACTGGCTTGGATTGCAGCAACACCGTACTTTGAGGATGCCTGACAGTGTCTATTGCTGTGTTTGCTTTCGTATTCGAACACTAAGCCCATGCGGTCGTTTGCTGTTGGGGGCTTTGGCCCACTGATCTTTGATCAAAAGGCCGTTGACATTAGACACTCAATGCCACGAGCATAGCGGCAAAAAGCTGTTTGTCTCAGGGTGTTCAATGGAATTGATTTTAGGTGCGATAAACGGAAATTACTTAAGGAATATCACTGAAAATGCGACTCAAGATACCGAAGAGGTCCTTGCTGCCGTGGCTTACGCAACAGACAACTCGCTTCTGTTCGATTGGTGCATTACTCACGACATTCCATTGAAATTCTACGGACGCCTTGATGCTCAAGTAGCTGTCAACACTAACGTCTTATTGAAGTTCTTGAACCGGAAATCGGCAAAGTTCACCTGCAAGCTGGTGGAGAAGCATCATGCAAAAGTAATCTGGTGGCGTGGATACGGGCTTTATGTTGGTTCGGCCAACCTGACAGACAGTGCGTGGAACCGAAACGTCGAAGCGGGATGCTTCTTTCGGGAAACTGATATTGACGACAAGCTGGCGAATGACATCCTTAGTATGTTCAAAATACTCGATGACAATTCGACGCCTCTTACCCAAGAGCTGTATGACCTGATGAAGAAACGCCAGAGCGAACTGGCAAAAAACCAACCAGACGATAAAGACTTTTTGGCCAATTCTAGTATCAAGAAATGGTCGGGACTTTCCACCACGTCACCCAAAAAAGCTAGCGATGCAAACCGGGACCGGTTCCTTGAGGAATGGTACGGCACTTTGCAAATCCTACGAAATATCAGCAGCGATGTAAGCCAAGCGGAAAACAAACCTGTTTGGGTTGCTGACAATGCTCCATCAGGGGCACAGGCCGACCAATTCCTACATGCCTTCTATTACCAGAGGACTTTCGAGGGCCGTAAAGCTAAGTATGTGGATTTCTACGAGCAAAATAAATCGAACCCAGACAAAGCTCAGAATGATGCACTTAAGTGGTGGGCGAGTCTGAAAACTGCCCCGCAGGGGGAAGACGTAATGCTGAATACAACATCCCCATTTCTGCGTGATGCTCTGAGCCAGCACCGGTTGAAAAAAATGGGGAAAGATGAGTTTGAAGAAGTTTGCTTAGCTGTCCACTCAATAAAGGATTATGCCCGCCGTGTCAGAAACGCCTCCGTTGGGCTTCCCTCGACAGGCAGCGCATACAACATCCCCGAAAAAGTAGAGGCGCTTTCCAACACAATCTGGAACTTTAGGACTGAAAGCGGTCTAAACGTCAAAGAGGTACTATCGTTCATTTTTTATGGCGGGGACATGAGCAAACTACCTGACCGTCTATGGCTCGCGATCGATGATCCAAAATACAAAATTGAAGGTCTTGGGATTAGCGCCTTAGGTGAGATGGTCGGGTGGGCTCTGCCAGATCATTACCCACCCAGAAACGGTCGAACCTCGAAAGCTTTGAAAGCACTAGGGCATGATGTGACCATCCACGTCGAGTAACCAATGCTTGAAGAATACGGTGCTCAATCCTGTGCTTTCAACATTGGGTCGCTGAATTACCATTTTGTTTTAGCTCCTTAGCTGAAACCCACCATCTGATCCAATGTCAGTTGGGCGGCTCGCTGGCTTACGTTAATCGGCGGTTACGGCATCATTTGTCCTGGTAGACCTAAGACCCGAGGACATGGATGATTGAGCCTGCGACTAGACCCGTCCCACCTTTGCCAGCGCATTCATATCAGAAAACGCAGGACGCGGCGAATGCACTGATTGCTGAGGCGTTGGAAGATTGGCCGCCAATGTCCGATCTGACTATGAGGTCTAACACGGTTCGGCTCCTTGCCTCTATGTGGTACATTCAGGGCGATATGGCTTTTCCACGCGGATGGTTGAAACCAGCCATGCAGGCGTTCATTTCGGCGGGCGTCGATTGCCCAAACGCACGCTGCTGGCGCTCCTACCGATCGGACTTGAAAGGCAATCCTTGTCAATTCCTTACGACACCTGGTGCACCAGTCGAAATACTTCGGCAAATGGATTTGGACCTAATGGGGCTTTAGAGGGCAATGTTACGAAGCCAAAAGGCCCCAATACTGTACTTAAGGCGGTGCTTGGTTGCTCTTTTGATTGGTAAGAGGCTGTTTTCATTGCCTTACCTGACCCCACTGCGCCTTATTCATACTTAGATGGGCACCACCAGCATTTGTAGCTAGACGGCCAAACGCTGGCATCATTGTGTCATCGATCTCGGCAATCTGAAAACGTGCTGAGGTTCGTTTACCTCCTTTTTCTGGACTCAGCTCGTAACAGGACCAGCGTGGAGCGGCGAAAGCTGGCTGGTCCTGTTGCCCCCGACATTTTTAACCGAGGATGCTATGGACAAAAATCAAATAGACAAACGGCTTGTTGAACTGCGGGCTGAAAAACAGCGCCTCACAGGTGAACTTGAAACCGCCCATATAGAAGCGCGTGAAGCCCTGATCGCTGGCAATAAGCCAACCACTGTTGCCGCCGCACTGGCTGAACGCATCGCCATAGTGGATGATGCAATTGCTGAGCTGGCCGACCGATCAAGCACTGCTGCTGAGAACGCAGAGCGGAACAATCGAAAGCGTCGTGCTGAGGCTGCACTGGATGCCACTTCTAAGCGGACAAAGCTCGCAGCATCGGTTGATGAGGCGCTTGCGACATTGGCTTCCCATTGGGCCACATACGCCGAAACCCTCCGCAAAGATGTAGGGCAAGTCTCTGGTGCAGGCGGTGATCTGACAGGGATTGACCGAGCGCTGACAAACAATCGTGCCGCCGAACCGTTGGTCAAAGCGCTGATCCAAGCTAGCGGCGTTAGCTTCGCTCGGTCTCTTGGCATTGATACCCCGATCCGTGAACGCCATGCGTCAACCCTGGCGGATGCTGAGAGCCGAGTCGCTGAAAGCCTGAGGGTCGAATTGCTCCGCATCAAAGCATCATCCCCCCAGCCCAATATGTCCCGCCAAGCCAAGCTTGAACTGGACCAGATGGAGACAACCCAATGAGTGCTGAAGGACAGAAACATGCCGCTGAACTGGCCAAATTAGAACAGCGGCGGAAGGACCTTGAAGACGCATTGCAGCGCTTGGCCCGGGATGAGGCGGAAGCCCAAGAGGTCGCTGAATTGGCCCAAGAGGTCGAGCAACTTGAACAACTAGTCGAGACCGCACGAACGGCCGCAAATATGGAGAAGACGATGAACCACAACAAAATAAAGAAGGCGGCTCGGACCAATCGGGAAGCAGCCGAAACGGCTCTCGAAGATATGGCCAAGTCTATGCAGGCAGAGGGCGAAACCTTCGAAAAAGCCTATGGCCGCGCGATGGATACCGCGATGGGCATTCAACTTATGAAGACGCGAGACGATGCCCAAGAACTTGAGCGCAACGGCATTACCTCAATGGACGTGGCCGAGGCCCACAAATTGCTAAAGGCAGGAAGCTGATATGACACAGAAAACCAAACAGACCCAACTTTTTACAGGCGGTGTATTTGTTGGCGACATGGACAACCCGGTCGTTAAATCTGACGAGGCGCAGGCCAAGGCCCCGACTGCCGGAAAGATCGACAACATCGTGACAGTGACGCAGGCAGAATACGATGCGGTAACTGAGCCTGACCCAAGTACGATCTACTTTGTTGTCGAATAATGCAGTCGTTCCTGAATGGCATTGGATTTGAAGCCGCCTTCAATCCAAACTATCCACCCAAAACTGGTCAAGCTGTACGCACCATGAAAGTCACGCGGCCCCAGTTCGAGGCCATCTTCCCGACAGATGGCCCGTTGCTGCCCAGACCTGGCACCGTCTATCTGCTGACAGGCTGATCGCTAAAGAACTCCCTAGACTGTAAGGCTCGCATCATGAACTGGTGCGGGCCCTTTCGTTTCAAAATTCTTAAGGCAGCGAACGACTGGAGCGGTCCCATCGCAAATAAGGATATGCTGGGGCTTGACGTTTTCCTAGTAAATGGACTGTTCGCGCGAATCGCAAGAACGGAAAGCCAATCAAGGAGAACGAAATGCCTAACGCAGAACTAAAAATCGAACGCACCGGTCCCGCTCACGACTCGGACGTCCGACTAACTGTCACCATACCCTGGAGCCAGATGAGCTATCGAGTCATGGAGGACTTACGACAGCAGTGGGGGCGATTAGAGGGTTTTAAGGAGGACGCCGTATTGATCGCAGGCGCTATCCCAGCAGTGGTCCAACTTGTCGGGCACCAGCGTCCTCAGGTGATGTGGGGGCCGCTGAATGCCTACGCTTGGGAATTGGACGAGCAGCGTATTCGCTTGTCCAGTCATCGCCGCGGCGACCGGAACGAGGAAGCGTGGTTAGACGCAAAATTTGAAACAGTTTCAGTCCTACTGAGGGAGCTGCGTTTTGCGGAAATGACGGCCTCTGGCGCGTTCAAACGCTCCGAACTTCTGAAAGAGGAAAGGCTCTTGGGTGGTGTGGAACATGCGGAACGGCAAGGCCCGGCTGGCGAACCGTCTCTGGCGAAATATCCTGCATCAGGGGCAGAATTGAACGCCATCAATAATGACAATCAGGGGGCAGCAGAATGACTGATGTAGTAGTTTCTAAGGCTGTAACATTGGAAAATCGTCGGGACGAACTGGCCTATCAGCTTCATTGTGTCGAAGTTAAGTTGCAAGGAGAGTTGGTGGGCGTTGCGCACCAAATTGCCCAGGGCAAATTTGTACCCCCAGAGATTGCTTTGGTCTTGGCTAGGAACCAGTTTCCCGATGTCGACTTCCTCGATTAATTCTCATCAAACTGAGTGGTTGTAGCCACCCAAAATCACAGTAGCAAAGACGACGCAGCAGATTTTAGTAAGCTGCGTCGTTGCGCACTTGTAGGCCAGGATGCGATCAGAAAAACTGTGCTCATTACGGTGTTTCCATCACTTCCAATGAAATCTTGACGTAAAATCAATACCCTAGAGATCCTGCCCTTCCGATTGAATATCAGCGGTATTCATTTTGGCCATAGCATCTGTCTGGGCTTGGACATGTTCAACCAAAATCTCACCAATGAATTCACCCAGCATGACGGGAACTGCGTTACCAATCATACGCCCAAGTGTGTTGAAGTTGATACGGGCGTCTTTTGGTACGAAAGCATAGGTCTTTGGAAAGCTTTGTAGCATTGCAGCTTCCCGTAAACTGATTGCCCGATCTTGCTCAGGATGCCCGAACCTGCCATTGCCAAACCCATAGCACTGCGTCGTCATTGTTGGAGCAGCTTGATCCCACTCCATACGACCATACACTGATGGATATGTAGAGCCTGAGGCTCTTGAATGACAAGCCGCGACAAGATCGGCAGGCCAATCACGCCACGTGCCCCCAGGTTTTGAGCTTTGGATACGCTTCAGATTTAAATCGCTAAGGGAAGCTGACGCATGAAGTGGATCGTTTGGGTCTGCGGTCCCAGCAGCAATTGGAGCCAGATCAGAAATTGTGTCTCTTACAGTAACGCGGGGTTTCGCTGCTTCAGGTATCGTTATTGGTCCCAACAGAGATGCGATCAGAACCAACCGCTGCCTGCGTTGTGGAAGACCAATATGTCTGCCGTCCACCACCGCAAAATCTACATAATATCCGGCATCGACTAAATCAGCGACGAATTCCTTGAAGATCGGCTGTGTACGGAGCGGCGGCACATTTTCCATAGTCACAAGCTTTGGGCGCACGCTCAGCACCAAGCTCGAGAACGACGATAAAAGTTCCCAATCGTCATGTGGGCCTTTTCGCCTCGCGGATTGCGAATATGAAGAGAACGGCTGGCAAGGTGCGCAACCCGCCATCAACGTTACATCGGTATCCTCGAAAGCTTTAAGTATATCCGAAGGCAAAATGTCAGAGACATCAGCTTCCATAAATTTGGCTGCATTGTTCGCCTCCATCGGAAACCTACAGGCCGGATCAAGATCAATCCCAAGACGGACGTCTACTCCCGCACGCGTCAAACCATGAGTTAACCCGCCCACGCCGCAGAAGAGGTCGACAGCAGCGATTTGTAAATTATTGCTCATGTCGCAGCTTCCTCTACCGCCAGAAAACTCTTGTTCACCAAAAAGCTCTGATAGCATTCTGAGACAGCTCGCAAATACGGCAGAACGCGCTGACTTAAAGCAGCTAACTCGTTCAGCGTAATGTCGTTTGCCCCGCTCTCAAAAGTGATCTCACCGTGCGCAATCGCGTTTCGGCGACGAGAAAGATAAGTTAGAGCGGTCGTTTCGTCTCTATAAACACGCGCATAGGCCGCTTGGCTAATTTCAGGAGCAATATTAAGCGTGCATCCTAAACGAACCGCCACCTTTTTGATTGATTTGTCATTCCAACTACCCGCTTCGCCCTTCACAACGAAAGCTGTCGGGCTGTTTCCGGATGCAAGAGTCCCACCGACCTCGGTGAGCCGCTTGAATGCGCCATCTCCCAAACGGTCTTCACCTGACCATATTTCAGCCCTGACCCATTCTTTGAGTATGGCTTCCGTCCAGCGTCGTGGGCGTTCCGCCACAACAGTTCGACCAACGGTCTCTAGCGTTTGTGTCGTAATTGCTTCAACAATATTATATAGGTGAATTAGCAGCCCAGATTTGATTGTGTTCACGTGACGCACTTCAACTTGGCCGTCGCCTTCGACATCATCCACGCGGTCTTGTAGCATTCGAGCGATCGTAAGGTGCCGCTCGAATTCCTCTTCTCGTTCGTCAAGATAAGCTAGTACGTCGTTCATTTGTCCGCCAACCAATCTCTGACGAGTGTTATGCGACCCAAGAGTTTGCTTTTGACGTTGGCCGCATCTGATTTGGTCGCGTCTTTAAACGGATCTGATTCCAAAAGTGGCGTTAGGTCTGGCGTACGTTGAAGGAGTGTCGGATCTACGCGCAAGGCAAGAGCCGATCCAACAGCGATTGACTCGAACCGAACTCGAGGCACTTGATTTCCAGTTACGGATTTAGTGAAACCATTTGGAGAAGTGGCAGTCACGAATTGAAGCATCTGGTAGAATTCTTTTCGCATTGCGTCAGCCGTAGCCGAAACACCAGTCGCGGCGAGCTCTGCTGCAATTTTCTCACCAACATCCTTAACATATGCGAAATAGAATAGCCTGGGCTCTTCCTTATATGTTGGGATGTCACCACCATTGGGACCGTTCGGGATGAAACTGCCCATGTATGCGAAGAACCGCGTGACAAACTCTTCACGTTCTCTCTTGTCTATTAAGGCCTGACTAATTGGGGTCATCGCAACAAATTCAGGCGAATTTGCAAGAGATATGATCAGGTCCATAAGCGGGCCGGGGAGACTCCCACGCCTCACTTCGGCTTCGTTTGCCTGCGTCCCGCTAGTGTTGATGCGCATGAACATCTCGGTGCGTGTGATCGGGTCCGTCTCGTTCGCAAGAATGATTACACGGAGCGAGCTGTCGGAAAACTTCAACTGTCGCGACATTGGAAGATCGCTATAAATTAGGCCGTTCGCCGCCGGTAGGGCTTCGAGTCCTTTAAGTGTGATCTTATCAGCCATAAAATCGCGAATAGTTCTGATCCGTTGCGAACCATCAACGATTTCCATCAATCCATCATCGTCTTGCCAGAAGAAAACAAAAGGAACTGGCAGCCCCATCAAGACGGATTCAATGAACTTGGACTGCTCTTTAGGCTTCCATATGAGATTGCGTTGATAGTCAGGTACATAGTAACGCTCTGCATTGAGCTTATGCACAATGAACTCGACGGAATACTCCACAACCGTGAATTTCACAGTGCGAGAATATTCTCTGATCTGCTTCTCCGCCTCGTCGATCTGCGCCGGGTCGGGTAGCTTTCGTTTAGTCTTCCGGACCATATGCAAACCCCATATCTTGCGTCACTTAAGCACATCTATCACTAGATCGTCCACCGTTTTCCCACTTCCGCAGTGCGTAAAGGGCCAGGTGGCGATCGACTTAGAGCTAAATACTGTACTTATACTGTTTTTGGAGTAAACGTCGAGTCATGCTGGCCGTCAGGGCAATCATAAGATCTTGTTTTTACTATGAAAAATGGTGCCCCCACACGGACTCGAACCGCGGACCTATTGATTACAAATCAATTGCTCTACCAGCTGAGCTATAGGGGCCAAGTGCGTTTTGCAACTTGCACGGCGCACCACAGGGCCGTCCGTGTGCGCGTCTCTTAGTAGA
>CALFWM010000045.1 GCA_937928635.1 uncultured Sulfitobacter sp.
GCTGCGGCCCAACCAGAGTAGCTGTTCAGCATTGAGACAACGACAGGCATATCCGCGCCGCCGATCCCCATAATCAAATGATATCCGATGAACAATGCAGCTAGCGTCATCAAGAACAGTGGAAAGAAGCCACCAGTGTTAAAGTACCAGATCAGGCAAAGCACCGTGAGAGCCGCCGCAGCAGCATTCAGCATGTGACCACCTGGTAACTTAGTTGCCGCGCTATCCACACGGCCAGCCAGCTTACCATATGCTATGATCGAACCTGTGAACGTGATCGCACCGATGAAGATACCCAAGAACAGTTCAACCCGTAGGATGTTGATCTCAACCACAGACTTTTTCGCAACGAGGGCCGCAAAAGTACCGAACGTCGATGGATCACCATTCGCGACATTGCCGATTTCAAAGTGTGCAATGAAACCCACGAAAACCGCCGCGAGACCAACAAGCGAGTGCATCGCGGCCACAAGCTCTGGCATCTGGGTCATCTGTACTTTGGTCGCTAGCTGGTAGCCAATTATGCCACCCGCAGAAATCAAGATAATCGAGAAGAACCAAAGGCCCGAGCCCGGTCCAATGAGTGTTGCAAGAACAGCAAGCGCCATGCCTGCAATCCCGTACCATACTGCGCGTTTCGCGCTTTCTTGTCCTGACAACCCCCCGAGCGAGAGAATGAAGAGGACGGTTGCGACGACATAGGCCGCAGTTGTAAATCCGAAATCCATTATTCTACTCCCTTAAGACTTTTGGAACATGGCGAGCATGCGCCGTGTCACGAGGAAGCCGCCAAAGATGTTCACGGCAGCCATAAAGATCCCCAATGCGGCCAAAATCGTGATCAGCACGCTGGATGAGCCTATCTGAATAAGCGCCCCCAGAATGATGATCGACGAAATCGCATTGGTCACCGCCATCAGCGGTGTGTGCAATGAATGCGCGACGTTCCAGATCACCTGGAAGCCGATGAACACGGCCAGCACGAAGACAATGAAGTGCTGCATAAAGCTAGCGGGCATGCCCGGGATCATCCCGATGCCCAACAACAACACCGCACCTGCGGCCAGCAAAGTCACCTGGTTCTTGGTCTGGGCCTTGAACGCGGCCACTTCGGCGGCGGCTTTTTCCTCCGGGGTCAGTTCTTTGGCCGCCTCTTTCTTGGGGGCCGCTGCAATTGCGGCCACCTTGGGCGGTGGCGGCGGGAAGGTGACGTCATTGGCGTGGGCAATCGTCGCCCCGCGGATCACGTCGTCCTCCATGTTATGGTTGATCACGCCGTCTTTTTCCGGCGTCAGATCGGTCATCAGATGGCGGATGTTGGTCGCATAAAGGCTGGAGGCCTGGGTTGCCATCCGGCTGGGAAAATCAGTGTAGCCAATGATGATCACGCCGTTGTCTGTGACGATTTTCTCGTCCATCACGGTCAGCTTACAATTGCCACCCTTTTCCGCCGCAAGGTCCACGATGACCGAACCGGGCTTCATCGCCGCAACCATATCTTCGGTCCACAGCTCCGGGGCTTCGCGGTTGGGAATCAGCGCAGTGGTGATGACGATGTCAACTTCGGGAGCCAACTCACGGAATTTGGCCAACTGTGCTTCGCGGAACTCTGGCGAAGACACGGAGGCGTAGCCTCCCGAGGATGAGCCATCCGCCTGCTCTTCCTCAAAATCAAGATAGACAAACTCCGCCCCCATGCTTTCGACCTGTTCGGCCACTTCGGGGCGCACGTCAAAGGCATAGGTGATCGCGCCAAGCGACGTCGATGTGCCAATCGCCGCCAATCCCGCAACACCCGCCCCCACAACCAGAACCTTGGCCGGGGGCACCTTGCCGGCGGCGGTGATCTGCCCGGTAAAGAAACGGCCAAAGTTATTGCCCGCCTCGATCACGGCGCGGTAACCGGCGATATTGGCCATGGAAGACAACGCATCCATCTTTTGCGCACGGGAGATGCGCGGGATCATCTCCATCGCGACAACGGTTGCGCCCTTCTTGGCGGCCGCTTTCATCTCTTTTTCATTTGCGACCGGGCTGAAGAACGAAATCAGGGTTTGCTCTGCGCGCAGCCGCTTCATCTCACCTGCATCGGGCGCGCGCACCTTGGCGACCACATCTGCGGCTTTCCAAAGGGCGGCGGCGGTTTTGACAACCTCAACGCCTGCGTTTTTGTAATCGGCATCGGAAAATCCGGCCAGCGCGCCTGCACCCGTTTCAATCAGGCAGGTATGGCCCAGTTTTTGCAGCTGTTGGGCCGAGTCTGGCGTCATTGCAACGCGCGCCTCACCCTCAAACAGTTCTTTTGGTGTACCGATTTTCACAAGCATCCCCTTTATTTAGCTCGGCCAAGCACAGGCCTGCCGTGTCTCGCACGCGCAGCATTTAGCCTGTCGCGTGACGGTAAACAACCGCTCTGCCCTCTCAGGACGGCATATTTCGTCGTTTTTCACAGCCAGCGGGGCGTTTTTTTGACATAAGCGTCAAAATTTGCTCCGAAATTTTCTTTCAATCGGCCCTCCTCTGGCGCAATAAAGCGTCGCTCCAGAATCATCTTGAACAGGGGGAGCAGGATCAGACAGGGCCAGGCCCCCTTGCCCAGGATCACGCCGGTCAACACCAGCACATCCCCCAGATAGATCGGGTTGCGGCTGCGCGCGAAGGGGCCGGAGGTGATGATTGCCTTTGGCATCTGGTGGGGCACAACAGAGGTATTGTGACGGCGAAAGGCCAGAATGGCCCAGCCCATTAAGGCCAGACCACCCCAGAACAAGACCGTGCCTACCACACTGGTCACCGGGTGTGTCCATGTCCCGCCCGGCCATATCCACACCTGTACCCAGACCAACAGAATAAACCCGATCAGCCAGATCGGCGGCAGATCAAGGCTCTGACGTGCCGTCAGTCCGTCGGTTTTCAACCACTCACCCATTGCGTGTCCCTCCTCTGCCGCTACGCTGCCCCATGCATCACAGGAGAGCAATATGACACTCAGCGGCAAACACGCACTTATTACCGGCGGCGGCACGGGCATTGGGCTGGCCATCGCGCAGGATCTGGCCGCAAAGGGGTGTCATGTGACCATCACGGGGCGCCGCCAGGAGGTGCTGGACAGCGTTGCAGGCGGCAATATGACCGGCATGGCAATGGATGTGCGTGATGAGGCCGATGTGGTGGCCAAAATCGCCGCCGCCGTGGCGGCCAATGGGCCAATCCAGATTTGTATTCCCAATGCAGGCATCGCAGAGGGCAAGTCGCTGCACAAAACCTCCATGGAATTTTGGTGCAATATGATGGCCACCAATCTGGACGGGGCGTTTTTGACAATCCGCGAAAGCCTGACGTCCATGCGTCAGACCGAATGGGGCCGTGTGATTGCGGTGTCTTCCATGGCGGGACTGCGCGGGCTACCGGGGGCGGCGTGCTATTCCGCCTCCAAACACGGGATGATCGGGCTGATCCGTTCGCTCAGCGAGGATTACATGGGCCAGCCCTATACGTTCAACGCCATCTGCCCCGGCTATGTCGATACGCCCCTTGTGGAGCGCAACACGACCTCGATCGCCCAGCGCGCCGGGGTCAGTGAGGAAAAGGCGCGCAGCATGATGGTCAAGGCCAACCGCCACCAGCGCCTGATCGAACCCGCTGAGGTAGCCGCCGCCGCCGCATGGCTGGTGGGATCGGGATCAGAAAGCATCAACGGTCAGTCCATCGAAATTGCCGGCGGTCAGATGTAGCGGACCAAGGGCGGGCCGAGGCCCGCCTTACGCGGCAAGCACGTCGTACCGTAAGGCGGGCCTCGGCCCGCCAGCGCCTTTCGGATTAACGCAGCTTTAACCATGATCCACCTATCCTTTGATACATGCCTCACTATGTCAGACAACGCCGCGCCGGTGGCACCTATTTCTTTACCGCACGCCTTGCGGATCGCGCCAGCACGCTGCTGTACGACGAAATCCACCATCTGCGCGATGCAACGCGCCTGACCCTGTATCAGATGCCGTTTCGGATTGAGGCGATTGTGGTTTTGCCCGCCGCCATCCACACCATATGGACCCTGCCCGAGGGGGATGCCGATTATTCACGGCGATGGTCCCTGTTGAAATCAAACTTCTCGCGCTGCCTGCCCGTCGCCCCCACCCGCAGCGCTGCACAGGCGCGCAAACGTGAAAAGGGCATTTGGCAGTCGCGTATTTGGGAACACGCCATCCGGGATGACGCGGATTATGACCGGCACCTTCAGATGATCCACGCTAGCCCGGTGCATGCAGGGCTTTGCGCAAAACCGCAGGATTGGCCACATTCCTCCGTGCATCGCTATGTTGCGGCCCACGGGCCGCTGCCACCCGCGCCGGGGTTTGGGACGACACGGCACCAAGCCGAGCGGTACGCACAGGGCGACACGATGGTGCGTCCAGTTTTACAGTCGTAAGGCGGGCCCATGCCCGCCTCACCCCGCTGATTTTGCTAGAAACACTGCGGGAAGGGCTGCTACACCGCCTTTAACGCGGGCGTGTTACCCTTTGCAGCCCAATCGCGCACCGCATCCCCAAACGCCGAAAACAACGCGCGCGATACCGGGTCCTGATGCGCATTCCATTCCGGGTGCCACTGCACGGCGAGCGTAAACCCAGGCGCACCTTGTACATAAATCGCCTCTGGCGTGCCATCCTCGGCAAAACCGTCCATCACGATCCGCGCGCCGGGCTCTTTGATGCCCTGACCATGCAGCGTGTTGGTGCGCACAACCTGCGCGCCCATGAGGCTGTGAAAAACGCCCCCTTCGGAAAAGGTCACATCATGGCGCAGCTCAAATTTCTCTTCCAGCGTGCCATCGGGCGGCATGCGGTGGTTCATCCGCCCCGGCAGCTCCCGAATTTCGGGGTGCAGCGTGCCCCCCATGGCCACATTCACCTCCTGAAACCCGCGACATACCCCCAAAAACGGCTGACCCTGTTCAACACAGGCCCGCACCAGCGGTAAAACGATCCCGTCACGTGCGCGATCAAAGGTGCCATGGGCCTCTGTCTCTGCCTCGCCGTATTCTTCCGGGTGCACGTTGGGCCGCCCACCGGTCAGCAAAAACCCGTCACAGACCGCCATCAGTTCTTCAACGCTCACATGCGCGGGGTTGCTGGGGATAATGATCGGCATGCACCCGCAGGCCTGGGCCACCGCGTCAGAATTCATCACCCCACTTGCCTGAACGGGATATTGATCGTTCTGCAAATAGGCGTTGCCGATGATACCAATCACAGGTCGAGACATATTTCACCTTGCTGCCGGATTACTTCTCGTCAACATAAGCTGCGCGCGCCGGCATCTCAACACCTAGCTTAGATTTCGCCCACAAGGCCCGCAGCCTCCACCCCGGTCAGGCCAGCGGCGGCGTCATTGTCAGACGTATCGCCCGTCACACCAACCGCGCCCAGCACCACGCCTTTTTTGTCGCGCAGCAAAATGCCGCCGGGCACCGGGACAACCTGCCCGCCAAACACACCATTTACGGCGGCCATGAAATAGGCCTGATCTTCTGCGCGGTTCATTTGCGCCGTCCCCGCAAGCCCCAGCATCACTGCGCCGTAAGCCTTGCCGTGGGCAATCGCAAACCGCCCCGGCGATGCGCCATCCTCGCGTTCAAACGCCAACACATGCCCGCCTGCATCCAGCACAATGACAGACAGCGGCTTGAGGTCCATCTCATGCCCTTTATCCAGTGTTTTGCGAATAATGGTGCGGACTTTTCGAATGTTCATCTGCAAGGGGTCTTCCTTTTTCATAAATTACAGATCGCAAAGATGTGAGACGCGCGGCGCGCGCTATCCCTTTGCTTTGAGTTCCAGCCGACGGGCGTGCAACACAGGCTCAGTATAGCCCGAGGGCTGCGCCGCCCCTTCCAGCACCAGATCACAGGCGGCCTGAAAGGCGATCCCGTCAAAGCCCGGGGCCATCGGGCGATAAAGCGGATCAACGGCATTTTGTCCATCCACCACAACCGCCATCTTTTTCATGCCCTCCATGAACTGATCCTGTGTGACCACCCCGTGATGCAACCAGTTCGCCAGCGCTTGAGCGGATATCCGGCAGGTCGCGCGGTCTTCCATCAGACCCACATTATTGATGTCGGGCACCTTGGAGCAGCCCACGCCCTGATCCACCCAGCGCACCACATAGCCCAGAATGCCCTGCGCGTTGTTTTCGATTTCGCGGGTGATTTCGTCATCACTCAGGTTGCGCCCCGACAGGACCGGGATGCTCAGCAGATCCTCCAGCGTGCCACGCGCACCGCCCTTGGCGATCTCATTCTGGCGCGCAAAAACATCCACCTGATGATAATGCATCGCATGCAAGGTGGCCGCCGTTGGGGAGGGCACCCAGGCGCAGTTTGCACCAGACTTCGGATGGCCGATCTTGGCCTCCAGCATCTCTGCCATACGATCCGGCATGGCCCACATGCCCTTGCCGATCTGCGCCTTGCCTTGCAGACCACAGGCAAGACCGATGTCCACATTGCGATCCTCATAAGACGCGATCCAGGGGGCGTTTTTCATCTCGCCCTTGGGCACCATGGGCCCCGCTTCCATTGAGGTGTGGATTTCATCGCCCGTCCGGTCGAGGAAACCAGTGTTGATGAACGCCACGCGATGTTTGGCCGCGCGGATACACTCCGCAAGGTTTGCCGAGGTGCGGCGTTCCTCATCCATAATACCCAGTTTCACGGTGTTTGCGGGCAGGCCCAGCACGCCCTCAACATGGGTGAATATCTGATCTGCAAAAGCAACCTCGGCGGGTCCATGCATCTTGGGTTTCACCACATAAACCGAGCCATGAAGCGAATTACCCCCGTCGCGCTGCAGATCATGCATGGCGATCAGCGTGGTCAGCATCGCATCCATCAACCCTTCGCCAATTTCCAGCCCTTCGCGGTCCAGAATGGCCGGGTTGGTCATCAGGTGGCCCACATTGCGCACCAACATCAGTGAACGCCCCTTGAGCGTCAGATCACTACCGTCCGCGCCGCGGTACGCCCGGTCTGGGTGCATCTTGCGGGTGATGGTCTTGCCACCCTTCTCAAAACTCTCTTCGAGATCACCACGCATCAGCCCCAGCCAGTTGCCATAGGCTACAATCTTGTCTTCAGCATCGACCGCCGCAACGCTGTCCTCGCAGTCCATGATGGTGGAGAGTGCGCTTTCCATCACCACGTCCGCCACCTGGGCCGGGTCGGTTTTGCCAATGGGGTGATCCGCGTTGATCGAAATCTCGATGTGCAGCCCGTTGTTGCGGAGCAGGACCGCAGAAGGTGCCGTAGCGTCACCCTGGTAGCCCGCGAACTGCGCCGGGTCTTTCAGGGCAGGCACCAGTGCGCCGCCTTCCACCGCATAACCCGCAACATCCGCATGTGACCCGGACGCCAGAGGAGCCGCGCCATCCAGAAACGCCTTGGCTTTGGCCACCACGCGCGCGCCCCGCGCCGCGTCATAACCACCACCCATGGGCAAATCGCCCAGCGCATCGGTGCCGTAATAGGCGTCATAGAGGCTGCCCCAGCGCGCATTGGCCGCATTCAGCGCAAAACGTGCATTGGTGATCGGCACCACCAATTGCGGCCCCGCGACGCTGGCAATTTCGGGGTCCACATGTGCTGTCTCAATCTCAAACGGCGCGCCTTCGGGCACAATATAGCCAATCTCGCGCAGGAAGGCCTGATAGGCGGCGGCATCATGGGGCTTGCCCTTGTGCGCGCGGTGCCAGTCACTGATCTGGCCCTGAATGTTTGCGCGCACCGCCAGCAGATCGCGGTTCTTGGGGCCCATGCTGTGCACCAGATCGCTGAACCCGGCCCAAAACGCATCTGGTGTCACGCCGGTCCCCGGCAGCGCGCTGGTTTCGATAAAGGCGGCAAGCGCTGTGTCGACTTGCAATCCGTGGCGATCTGTTCGGTTGGTCATGGTCTTCCCTCAGTTTAGCCCGCGATACTCTCGGTGCGGCTTGTGTAGGCAGCGCAGGTCACCCTCACAAGCCGCCCGGAGGATGAAATCGACCCGGCGGGTCAGAAGCTGTTTCAAAACTTTACGAACAAACCGGGCCGCCGGGCGGCAGAGGTTCATCCATCGCTTTCCCGCAGCTTTACGGGGATTGGGGCAGTGCATCAAGGTATTTTGGTAATATTTTATTACCAATCTCTAGGACTGACGATTGCGCCGGCATTTGTCTGAGCAATAGCGCACCTCATCCCAGACCTTTGCCCACTTGCGCCGCCACGCAAAAGGGCGCCCGCAGGTTACGCAGATCTTTTGCGGCAGATCGGATTTTTTGACCCTTTTTGGCATGCGCCCCCGGGCAATGTGTTGGCCCCGGTGTTACGAGACTTTGTCATGATTGATCAACCATCCGCCTTGCGGGAGGACCGATGCAAACCTAACGTATGCGCAGACCCTTTTGTTCCCGGATCGAGGATACCAAATGCGCGACGCGGCCCCCACGACGATCTATCTGTCTGATTACACGCCTTTTGGGTTTGTTGTGCAAAGCATCGCCCTGACCTTTGACCTTGACCCACATAAAACCCGCGTCAAAAGCCGCATTGCCTTTGCGCCCAATCCGGAGGCCACGGAGCGCAGCTTTTTCCTGCATGGTGAACAGCTGACCCTGATCAGCGCGGCAATTGATGGCACACCCGTCACCCCAACCCTTACCGAGGCCGGACTGACCTGCGATGTGCCCGACGCGCCCTTTGTCTGGGAGGCAGAGGTTGAGATTGACCCCGCAGGCAACACAGCCCTTGAGGGGCTTTATATGTCCAACGGCATGTATTGCACCCAGTGCGAGGCCGAGGGGTTTCGCAAGATTACATATTACCCCGACCGCCCCGATGTGATGAGCGTCTTTAGCGTTACCATCAACGGCCCCCACCCGGTGCTGTTGTCCAACGGCAATCCTGTAGCCGCGTCCGAGCACCACGCGCAGTGGCACGACCCCTGGCCCAAACCGGCCTATCTGTTTGCGCTGGTCGCCGGAGAGCTGATTGCCCACCCCGGCCAGTTCACCACCGCGTCTGGCAAAGACGTGGCGTTGAACCTTTATGTGCGTCCCGGCGATGAACACAAATGCGCCTTTGGTATGCAGGCGCTGATCGATTCCATGAAGTGGGATGAAGAGGTCTATGGCCGCGAATATGACCTTGATCTGTTTAACATCGTCGCGGTGGATGATTTCAACATGGGCGCGATGGAGAACAAGGG
This sequence comes from uncultured Sulfitobacter sp., assembly GCA_937928635.1. Taxonomy (GTDB): domain Bacteria; phylum Pseudomonadota; class Alphaproteobacteria; order Rhodobacterales; family Rhodobacteraceae; genus Sulfitobacter. The sequence continues at coordinate 9,243 of CALFWM010000045.1, forward strand.
GCTGAATGTTTTCAACTCTTCCGCCGTGCTGGCCAGCCCCGAAACCTCCACTGACATGAACTTTGAGCGCATCGAGGCGATCATTGCGCATGAGTATTTCCACAATTGGACCGGCAACCGCATCACCTGCCGCGACTGGTTTCAGCTGTGCCTCAAGGAAGGGTTGACGGTCTACCGCGACAGCCAGTTCACCTCTGACATGCGTTCGGCCCCTGTGAAACGCATCTCTGATGTTATCGACCTGCGCGCGCGCCAGTTCCCCGAGGATCAGGGCCCCCTCGCCCACCCGGTGCGCCCGGAGAGCTTTCAGGAGATCAACAATTTCTACACCGCCACGGTCTATGAAAAGGGTGCCGAAGTCATTGGCATGCTGAAATGCCTTGTGGGCGACGCGGCCTATGCACAGGCGCTTGACCTTTATTTTGAACGTCACGACGGCGATGCCGCCACGATCGAGGATTGGCTCAAGGTCTTTGAGGACACCACCGGGCGGGATCTTTCGCAGTTCAAACGCTGGTACGCGCAGGCTGGCACGCCGCATCTGAACGTGTCGGAAAGTTTTGAACTCGACACGCTGACCCTGACGTTCACCCAAAACACGCCCCCTTCTGCCGCCACGCCGGACCCTCAGCCGCTGGTGATCCCGATTGCGGTGGGTCTGATCCTGCCCGACGGCTCTGAGGCGCTCGAAACCCAGGTGCTTGAGATGACCAAAGCGGAGCAGAGTTTCCGTTTTACGGGTCTGCCGGATGCGCCCGTTGCCTCCATCCTGCGCGGGTTTTCCGCCCCCGTGGTGCTGCATCATGACCTCTCTGATGCGGACCGCGCCCATCTGATGGCCCATGACACGGACCCGTTTAACCGCTGGGAGGCGGGCCGCACATTGGCGCGCAAATCCCTGCTTGCGGCGATCCGCGATAGTGCCGCGCCCGATGCCGCTTACCTCAACGCGCTCAAAGCAGTGATCATCGACAACACGCTGGACCCCGCCTACCGCGCCCTGATGCTGGGCCTGCCAAGCCAGTCTGACCTCGCCGGGGTGCTGCGTGCCGAGGGCGACACGCCCGACCCCGCCGCAATTCACAGCGCGGTTGAGGCCATGCGCGATGCGCTGGCCGAAACGCTGGGAGACGATCTGCAATCGCTCTACGACGCCAACCAGGTCAGCGAGGCCTACGCGCCCAACGCCGAACAATCCGGCAAACGCAGTCTTGCCAATGCCGTCCTTTCACTGATCACCCGCCGCGATCAGGGCGCAGCGGCGCAAGCGCAATACGCCGCTGCAGACAACATGACGCAGCAACTCTCAGCGCTGGCCAACCTGATCCGCGCAGGTCAGGGCGATAAAACGTTAAAAACATTTGAAACACAGTGGCGCAATGACCGGCTGGTCATGGACAAATGGTTTGGCCTGCAGGTGCATGAAGCCGACCCTGACAACGCCGTTGCCACCGCCAGCGACCTCATCGAACACCCCGATTTCAACTGGAAGAACCCCAACCGCTTCCGCGCCGTCTTTGGCATGCTGGCCGCGCATCACGCCGGGTTCCACCATGCCTCAGGTGCAGGCTACAACCTGCTGGCCGACTGGCTGATCAAGCTAGACCCGGTGAACCCGCAAACCACTGCGCGCATGTGCTCCGCCTTCCAGACGTGGAAGCGTTATGATGCGGACCGTCAGGCCAAAATCGCTGCACAGCTGGATCGCATCCTCGCCACACCAAACCTCAGCCGTGACACCACCGAGATGCTGACCCGCATTCGCGGCGTCTGAAAACAGGAGCTTTCCCCATGCATATCCTCATCGCGCTCGCAGGGATCGCAATCACCGCCTATGTCTGGTTCAATCGCGTCCAGCGTGGCGCGGAGGTTGCCACGGATTTGCTTGAGGCCGCTTCGGATGTCAAAAACGCCGCCCGCCGGTTGGGCTTTCGCAGACGCGCCAATCAGCATGCGGTGGAGGGCATTGATGACCCCAATCTTGCGATCAGCGGCATGGCCATGGCATTTCTTGAACTGGATGATCTGCCCACTGCCGACACCCGCGCGGCCACGGACATTTCCCTGCGCAAACATCTGAACATGGACGCGGACACCGCCAGCGAAGTCGCGATACTGGGCCGCTGGTTCGTCTCTGAATGCGGCAGCCCCGATGCGGCCTTTACCCGGCTGGCAAAAAAACTGCGCAAGATTCACGGGCCTGCATCATTTGAACCCTTGATGGCCATCCTGAACGACATCGCCACCAGCGGCACTGGCACGCCGAGTGCGAAACAATCCGAAGCCCTCAGCGACCTTGCGCGGATATTCCATCTGAAATGACAGCTGGTGCATTTCACTACCACCACAGCGCCCGTACGGTCACGGCGGCCTTGGTGGTCTCTCTTGTCTGGTTGGCGCTGTTTGCGGCCTGGGTCTGGCTGGAGGCCGCGAACTGGATTATCCTCCTGCTGCTCCTCTTTACCCTACCTGCGCTGATCGACCTGATCCGCGATCCACAGGCGGGTCTGCACCTGAGCGATGACACCCTCCGCTGGCACTCTGGCCGGCGCAACGCCGACGTGCCGCTGTCAGAGATCGACCATGTGCGTCTGGACACCCGCCTCGATTTTTCCGTGCGGGCCACTGTGGTGCTGACCATGGGGCGCAAAATCAGGTTGCCGTTTGAATCCACCCCGCCCCATCAGGCGTTTGAAAACGCATTGCAGGCGCGCGGCATCAAGACCCTGCGCTTTCACTTTCAGCTGCTTCAGTAACCCTCAGGGGCGCGGCTTGGGTCGCTTTGTGGCCACGGACTGACAATAGCCTTGCCCGCGCAGCCATGCGGCCATCTCGCGCCGCTTGGGTTTGGAGTGCATGGGGCCCCAGTCGGCGGTCACCCCCTGCCCCTTTTTGTTTTTGTAGCCATGGATCACACCGTCACGCGGCACCGTGCGCGCCATGATCCGAATGGCACAGCTAAGGTTTGCACCCCCATCGCGCAGTGCCTTGCCTGTGCGCGCCTGGCATTTATACCCGCGCGCCGTGCCCGGCAGGATCTGCAACAGCCCATGCCATTTGCCACCCCCACCCACCACATGCGGTTTGTAGTTGCTTTCATACTTGGCAAGGGCGGACAGAAACCCCACCCAAAACGCCCGACGGTCCGCATCGCTGGCCTGCGGATAAGCCGGACACCAGGTCGCAATGTCGCGCGGCACCAAATCAACCAGCGGTTTGCCATGCCCCCGCAGTGCGGACAGCGCGGCGCGCGTCCATTGCGCGTGACCTTTTCTGTGTTCCCACCGGGTGTGGGGCAATGCCGTGGGGCGCGCCTGTGGCCGTTGTTGGGATGCCAGGGTGACAGACAGCGGCGTGCCACGGTCAAAAGTATGTGATTTGATCTGCAACGGGGCGGCGAGGTCAGCCATAATTACATCCGTGGTAGACACCCCGCCAGACGGATCTCCCATAGGTTGCGTTTTTGCGGCACCCTGAACAACCTCATACGCGCTGCCAATAGGGGGCAAGACAGCGCTTGCATCCCCCTGCGCAGCCAACGGGACAGGGCAAAAAAACAAGAACACGGCACATCGGAAAGACATCATGCCCGCTATATGCAGGCAAATGCGCGGCAAGAAAAGCCCATGAGCCAATTGCAGCTGTTCGGGAAACAACAGCAAGTTCGCCACGGCCACCGTCGCCCCCACAAAAACAATCCACTGCGCCCGGCTGACCGGAATTGTGTCATTGCCCGTTTAACGTGTAAAAATATCCGTACTATCTCCGCGCGCCTGCCACTGTTCCGCCCCAATGCACAGCAATCTTAGCATCAAGTTAATTTTGCCTGACGGACCCCCTTGATGAAATCCTTGAGAGACCTTTTTTCCAGCCTCAAGCGCCCCGCTCGTAAGAACGTGGTCAGCTACAGCCTGCCTGTCACAGACGACAGCGCCTTGGCTGTGCCCTTGATGCGTCGCACCCCGCGGACACCGCCCCAACCCTTGCCGGAGCCGATTTTGCGGATCTCCTGCCCGGACCCGACGGCCGAAGACTTGCTGCGCGATCAGCACCAGAACCACGCGCAACGGCTGGTGCGCCAAGAACGCTGGGATCAACTTTCGTGGGCGATACATACGGCGGATCGCGGCCGTGCCATGACACCTGGCTCCATGCCGATTGCGGACCTGATGGGCTACGGCGCGCGCGCAGACGTGGTGATGGCGGTAGAGCACGCCCTGCTGGATGGAACCCCAGACCCGCAGGCCCCGCTGCTGGCCGGGATTGAGGCGTTGGAGCACATCCTGGCCGAGTTTGATGGTGATCCGGTGATCGCCTGTATCGTGGCACAGGCCCATATGGACATCGGCTGGGCCTGGCGCGGCACGGGCTGGGACGTCGAAGTCCCCACGCGCAACCGCGATGCCTTTGGGGCGCATTTTGACCGGGCCCGTGATATCATCGACCCCTACTGCTCGAAAAAAAACCAATCCCCGCTGCTGGCAACAACCTGCTGTGCCTTGCTGGGCGGGATGGAAGCTGACAGCCGATTGGTGTCGGAGCGGTATGAAACCCTGATTGACCTCAACCCGCTGAACCCACGTGCCATGCGGGCCATGGGCAACCATTTGTTGCCACGTTGGTATGGCACCTATGAGGCGCTGGAGCTTGAAGCCCGCCGCACCGCTGCACGCACGATCAATATCTGGGGCGCGGGTGGCTATACTTGGGTCATGTTTGACGCCGTCACCTATGACGACACGGCCTGCGCCAACCTTGATCTGCCCTTCTTTGTCGACGGGCTGCGCGATATTCTTGATCGCAACCCGGATGCCTACACCGTGAACCTGCTGGCGGCCTATTGCGCAAATGCCATCGGACAGACCTTTTCCGGCAATGATCTGGCCGATCAGCACCGCGCTAAGATTGCCAAATGCGCCCGTTGGATTGTGCGCGACAACCTGACAGAGCTGCACCCCATGATCTGGGCCCATGCCGCGCGCGGGTTTGACAACAACCTGCGGGTCAATTCGCTGAAACGTTTCGCCGCCTCCGGCCGGGATGACGCGATGCGCATCATCACCAACCTGTTTCAGCGCGAAATTGACGCTGGGGAAAAGATCGTTTTCACCGACAGCGGATCAGCGCCCCTGCTAGGGTAGCTTGGATTGCTCAAAGGGATTGTTCCGCGCGGTATCCCGAAATACAAACCGCAGCACATCGTCTCGGGGGGCAGGCTTTGGCTGGTTAAAGACAAAAGCGACGGTTTGCGCTCCCAGCCCCTTTTCAGGGCACCCCCTCTTGCAGCACCCCGCCCCCTGTCTTAAACCACGCCGGACCCCAGCGCCGGAGCGAACCCATGCTTGATCTGACCTACGAAACCCCAAAACCCCGTGTCATTGCAGGCGCAAAACACGATTGGGAACTGGTGATCGGGATGGAGGTGCACGCACAGGTCTCCTCCAACGCCAAGCTGTTTTCCGGGGCCTCCACCAAATTTGGCGCGGAACCCAATGCAAACGTTGCTTTTGTGGACGCCGCCATGCCCGGCATGCTGCCCGTGATCAACGAATACTGCGTGGAACAGGCTGTGCGCACGGGGCTGGGCCTGAAGGCGGAAATCAACCTCAAATCCGCCTTTGACCGCAAGAACTATTTCTACCCTGACCTGCCGCAGGGTTATCAGATTTCGCAGCTTTATGAACCCATCGTGGGTGAAGGCGAGGTGCTGGTGGAGATGGGCGACGGCATGGCCCGTTTGGTGCGCGTGGAGCGCATCCACATGGAGCAGGACGCGGGCAAATCCATCCACGACATGGACCCGGCAATGTCTTTTGTGGACCTCAACCGCACGGGCGTTTGCCTGATGGAGATCGTCAGCCGCCCTGACATCCGCGGCCCCGAAGAGGCCGCCGCCTATCTCGCCAAACTGCGCCAAATTCTGCGCTACCTGGGCACCTGCAATGGCGACATGCAGTCCGGTGCGATGCGCGCGGACGTCAACGTTTCGATCTGCCGCCCCGGGCAGTATGAGAAATACATGGAAACGCAGGATTTCTCGCATCTTGGCACGCGGTGCGAGATCAAGAACATGAATTCCATGCGCTTCATCCAGCAGGCGATTGAGGTCGAGGCCCGCCGCCAGATCGCGATTGTTGAAGGCGGCGGTAGCGTCGATCAGGAAACCCGCCTGTTTGACCCGGACAAACAGGAAACGCGCTCCATGCGGAGCAAGGAAGAGGCGCATGATTACCGCTACTTCCCCGATCCCGATCTGCTGCCCTTGGAGATCGAACAGGCCTGGGTTGACGATATTGCCGCCAACCTGCCCGAACTTCCAGATGCCAAAAAGGCGCGCTTTATCAATGACTTTGGGCTGTCAAATTATGACGCATCCGTGCTGACGGCTGATCTGGATTCAGCCAGATATTTTGAAGACGTCGCTAAAGGGCGCGACGGCAAGATGGCCGCGAACTGGGTGATCAACGAACTCTTTGGCCGGTTGAAAAAGGACGAAAAAGACATCGCAGACAGCCCCGTTACCCCGGCCCAACTGGGCGGCGTGATTGACCTGATCGCCTCTGACGCGATCAGCGGCAAGATCGCCAAGGACCTGTTTGAGATCATCTATACCGAAGGCGGCGACCCGGCTGAAATCGTCGAGGCGCGCGGCATGAAACAGGTCACGGACACCGGCGCCATTGAGGCCGCCGTGGACGCCATCATCGCCGCCAACCCAGATCAGGTCGCCAAAGCGCAGGCCAACCCGAAACTTGCCGGGTGGTTTGTGGGTCAGGTGATGAAGGCGACCGGCGGCAAGGCCAACCCCAAAGCCGTGAACCAGATCGTGGCCGTCAAGCTGAACAGTTAACCGCCAAAAGGACGCGCCTCATGCCTGCCCATCGCTCTGCCCTGATGCGCGTTCTGCCCGAGTGGATCGACTTTAACGGCCACCTGAACATGGCCTATTACAACGTGCTGTTTGACCATTCGGTGGACCAGCTGTACCCCTCCATCGGCTTTGGCCCCGACTACCTCAAAACCGGTTGCACGACATATATGGCCGAATTTCACGTCTGTTATCTGCGTGAACTCCATGCGGAAGATCAGGTGTATGTCGACTTTCAACTCATTGATTTTGATGAGAAACGCTTTCATTCCTATCAAGAGCTGCGTCACGCCGACGGCTGGCTTGCGGCCACAGCCGAGGGGCTGACCCTGCACGTTGATCAATCGGGCCCGCGCGTTGCGCCCATGCCTGCACACATCCAAACCGCCTTGCGCCAGATGCGCGCGGATCAGGCGGACCTGCCCCATCCCGAACGGGTAGGGCGCACCATCGGCATCAGGAAGCCTTAGGGAAAAACGCCGTCATTTGCGCCCGGTAATACGCCAGCGAAATGGTCGCGCGGTTGCCCGCATAGCCATCATAGTGGCTTTTACCATTGGAAGTGGGCAGCCCCGCCCAGATCTTGGCGAGGTTATTCATAAACCGTTTCATGCTGAGCCGCCCCTTAAGAAACCTCTCTAACCCCGCGTCTTTTAACAATATATCGGCAAAGGCATCCTGCACTGCGGGGCTAAACCGGGTGTCAGGCGACACCCCGGACCGGCGGATCAGCACGCGCATGGTCGAGGGAATGATCTGATAGCGCCCAATCGCATGGGGCTGTCCGGGCGTGGCTTTGACCCAGACCGCAATCTCGCGCAGGGTCATCTGCGTGGGCCGTTTGGGCAGACGTCGTTTGGCGCCCACATGTACCGCGTCATAGCCGCGCGGTCCGGCCTCTGCCACGGCAATCAGCGATTTCAGCCGCGCCACCGGGGTCGTGCCGCCAAGGTTATTCAACTCCCCCGCAGCTATCCGCCCCCGCCCGGCGCGCGCGCGCTCCACCGGGTCCCCGGCGACCCAATCCTGCACGCCAAAGCTCTTCCACTTAGCCCGATCCCGCAGGGAATTGTCGAGTTCATAGGTGGATTGTGCCTGCGCGGTGGTCGCAAAGCAAAGGGCAAGAAGGAGGGTGAAGAAACGCATCCCCAAACACTGCCCCAACCTTCAAACACCCACAACCCGTAAGGCGGGACAATTCCCTGCAATAGGTTGACTGGCCCTGCGATGCCGATTGAAATAAGGCTAATTTTCACGAATACTCCTGAGAGAATTTTGAAATGGTACGTCCAGAATACACACCCTAAGCCCCCGCATACACACCCAGCACACATTGTGTGACAATTTACTCCCTGTTAAGGAGACCTCCAGCGCAAGCCCAGAGGACGCCCATGCCCCGTTACGAATACAAAGTTGTGCCCGCCCCCGCCAAAGGTCTCAAAGGCAAAGGGATCAAGGGGCCAGAGGCGCGGTTTTCCAATGCGCTGGAGGATCTGATGAACGGGCTTTCCGGTGAAGGCTGGGAATATCAGCGCGCCGAGACGCTGCCCTCGCAGGAACGCGCGGGACTGACCGGCACTACAACCGAATGGCGCAATCTGCTGGTCTTTCGCCGTCTGCGTGAAGATGACGCGGCGGTCTATGCGCCAGAGCTGCTGCCACCCCCCGTTGTGCCGGTCGTAGCCCCGTCCACGCCGCAAGAAGCAGCGCCTGATGCCCTGGCAGAAACGGCCAAAGCAAGTCCGGAGCCAGAACAGGTCGCCGCCAAAGAGGATTTGCCAGTTGCGAGCGATGAATCCCCTGCAATCGAAGACACACCTGAACCGGAAGCGCCCAAAAAGGACCCTCTGTTTGCAACGCTCAAGGCCGTGCGTAGTGCTGCAAAATCAGACAGCTAAAACGCGGTCTTAAACGTCCAGATCAAGGGCCAGCGCATGAATGCGCCCGATCAAATCCGGCCCCAGCGCGCTGTGCACGGCCCGGTGGCGCGCGACCCGGTTCAGCCCTTCAAAAGCCGCAGACCGGATGCGCACGTTGTAATGGCTCTCGCCGCCCTCTTGATAGCCGTCATGCCCACGGTGGCCTTCACTGTCGTCCACCACATCCAGCACTGTGGGCGCGAACGCCGCCTGCAATTTCTCGCGTATCTCATCCGTCTTTGACATTTTTTTTCCCGACCCCCTTCTATATCCGTGACAGAGGTCTAAACTCTCTGCTTCGAGTCGGAAAGGACCCTTCCCATGCCCAAAGCTGATCCTTTTGGTTTCGACATGTCTGTGTCGTCCGCAAAGAAGAAAAACCCCCGGGGCCGTCGCGGCATGTCGGGCGCGTCTGAGACGTCTCAGCGTGTGTGCAATCATGAGGGATGCGAAGAGGCCGGTAAGTTCCGCGCGCCCAAGGCACCGGATGTGCTGGATGACTTTTTCTGGTTCTGCCAGCAGCACGTGCGCGAATATAACCTGAAATGGAATTTCTTTGACGGCACCACAGAGGCCGAGATGAACGCGCAGCTGTCCGAGGACAAAGTGTGGGAGCGCAAAACCAAGCCAATGGGCGACCCCGAGGCGCGCGCCTGGGCCCGTCTGGGCATTGAGGACCCGCATCAGGTGCTGGGCAAGAACGCCACGCAGAACCCCGGACGCGGGCCGCAGGCCGGGCGGCGCCTGCCCCCAACCGAGCGCCGCGCACTTGAGTTGCTGGAGGCCAAGGACACCATGACCAAACCCGAGGTGCGCAAACTTTACAAGAAACTTATCAAGGTCTTGCACCCCGATATGAATGGCGGCGATAGATCCCAGGAAGAACAGCTGCAAGAGGTGGTCTGGGCTTGGGATCAGATCAAAGGCAGCCGCAATTTCAAGGACTAAGGCTTTTTTCAGCCAGCCTTGGTGCGGCCCGCCCATTGGTTTAGGTCGCGTCGTGGTTTGCAGATGCAAGGGACGTCGCGCGGGGAGCGTGCGGCCATGGCACCTGCGGCTGACGGCGCGCGCTCCCGCCCATCACAAACAGATGGATCAGCACGCCAATGGCCAGCCAGGCCTTGAGCACCAGCAATTTACCGCCAATCAGGCTCAACACATAGACCGGCCCCAATAGCGCGGAACCGATCAGATCGCTCATCGTGCGCATCACATCTGTGCGCATCAGCCACGCGTCAAACCCCAGCAAAGGAACCGCAAAAACTGCGCCCAGTATGGTCGCGGTGCCAAAGGTCAGGCCAAAGCGAAACCAGGCCCAGCCGCCCTGCCCGCCAAACCCGCGCGCCACCATCAGCCCGGCCAGAAAGGCCCCCATGGTTGCCGCGCGCAAAAACCCGTAGTCATAGCGAAACGTCCTGTCCGACATCATAATGGCAAGGGCAACGATGCCCCCGGAAAGTGCCACCAATGCCGCCCGCCCGAACCGCTGACCAATTGTAATCTGTGTCATCTCATTCTCCTGTTGTGACAAGGACAGGGATAGCGGCGCGCTGTGCACCACTTGCGTGCGGTTTGTGCAGATTTTGCGCAATTGCCCCGGCAAGGGCGCGCAATTCAGGCTGGGCAAAACGGCAATGACTTGGCATGCTCTCCCCGTCACAGGCGGAGCGTTTCATTCATGGATTACCCCTACGATCTTGGCCCCTACAGGCGCGTTGTCACCTGCACCGGGGAGGCCGCGCAAACATGGTTTGACCGCGGGCTCAACTGGACCTTTGGGTTCAACCACAAGGAGGCGATCGCCTGTTTTACGCAGGGGATTCAGGCCGATGCCACCTGTGGGATGGCCCATTGGGGCATCGCATATGCAGCCGGACCAAATTACAATATGCCCTGGGAATTGTATGACGACAGAGGCCGTGCAGACGCGCTGGCGCAGGCCTATGATGCCACCCAAAACGCGCTGAAATGCTTGGATCATCTGAGCGCGGGAGAGGCCGCGCTGTGCCGCGCGCTGGCCCATCGTTACCCGCAACGCGAGATCACCGAGGGGATGGAGGCCTGGGATCACGCCTTTGCCAATGCCATGCGCGAGGTGCACCAGAACCACCCGGATGACCTTGATATCGCGTCCTTTTTTGTCGAATCGTTGATGACGCTGACACCGTGGAAAATGTGGAACATCGCCAAAGATCAGGTGGCGGATGATGCCGCCACGGTGGAAGCGCAAGGTGTGCTTGAAACCTACCTTGCCCGCCCCGGCGGCATGCAGCACCCCGGCCTGCTGCATCTTTATGTGCACCTGATGGAGATGTCTCCACATCCCGAAAAAGCCCTTAAGGCGGCGGATGTCCTGCGCACCTTGATCCCGGATGCGGGCCACCTGATCCATATGCCGACCCACATTGATGTGCTGTGTGGTCAATACGAAAACGTGGTGCGCTGGAACGAGGCGGCAGTCCCGGCGGACCTGAAATATTACGAACGCGAGGGCGCGTTCAACATCTACACGGGCTACCGGCAGCACAATTATCACTTCATCATCTATGGCGCGATGTTTCTGGGGCAGTTCGAACCGGCGATGCGCGCGGCCAAAGGCATGCGCGAGACGATTCCGGACGCCCTGATGCAGGTGAAATCCCCGCCGATGGCGGATTTCTTTGAGGTTCAGCTGGGCAATGAGCCGCATATCCTGATCCGCTTTGGCATGTGGGACGACATCCTCAAGCTGGAGCTGCCCGAAGACACACAAACCTACTGCACCTGCACTGCCTTCATCGAATACGCAAAAGGGCTGGCGCTTTCTGCCCTGGGGCGCGTGGAGGAGGCCGAAGCGCAGCAAAAGGTGTTTGAAGCGGCAAAGGTACGGGTGCCCGAAAGCCGCCTGTCTCACAACGTGCGCGCGGTTGATCTGCTAGATGTCGCCAGCAAAATGCTGGAGGGAGAGCTGGCCTATCGCAAGGGCACCTATGAGGCCGCATTTCAACATCTGCGCGCGGCGGTCACGCTGGATGATGCTTTGCCCTACGACGAACCCTGGGGCTGGAAACAACCCACACGCCACGCCCTTGGGGCGCTGTTGTTTGAGCAGGGCCATTACGCGGAGGCCGAACATGTGTTTCGCCAAGACCTTGGGCTTGCCCCCGGCCTGCCCCGCGCCTGCCAACACCCCGACAACGTCTGGGCCCTGCGTGGGCTTTATGACTGTTTAATCGCGCAAGCCGGCACTGCCCCGGACGAAACCGCAGAGATCGCTCATATCAAACTGCGCCTTGATCTGGCCGAGGCCCGCGCAGACCGCCCCGTCAAAGCCGCCTGCGGCTGTGCACAGGCCGCAATGGCAGATAAAAACGGCTCGTGATCTGGCACTAAGGGGGAATAAACCCTTAGTCCAACCCTTGCACCCCCTTGTCGAATGATGCACCACGGGCGGGCGAAAGCTGCCCCGTTCGGCAGCGGATGAAAGGGATGAAAACCATGGCAGACGGCGCGCTGGATATTGATATGAAACCAACCGCAGAAATATCAGTGCGCGATACGTTTGGCATCGACACGGATATGGTTGTCAAAGGGTTTGCCGAGGGCTCCGAACGCGTGCCCGATCTGGACAGCACCTACAAGTTTGATCCCGATACAACATTGGCAATTCTGGCCGGGTTCAACAACAACCGTCGCGTGATGATCCAGGGCTATCACGGCACGGGCAAATCGACGCATATCGAACAGGTGGCAAGCCGTCTGAACTGGCCCTGTGTGCGGGTGAACCTTGATAGCCACATCTCCCGGATTGACCTGATCGGCAAGGACGCAATCAAGCTCAAAGACGGCAAGCAGGTCACCGATTTTCAGGAAGGCATCCTGCCCTGGGCCCTGCGCAACCCCACTGCGATTGTGTTTGATGAATACGACGCGGGCCGCGCGGATGTGATGTTTGTGATCCAGCGCGTGCTGGAAGTGGATGGCAAGCTGACGCTGCTGGACCAGAACCAGGTGATTGAACCGCACCCTTTTTTCCGCATCTTTGCGACGGCCAACACCGTGGGTCTGGGCGATACAACCGGGCTTTACCACGGCACCCAGCAAATCAACCAGGGCCAGATGGACCGTTGGTCACTGGTGGCCACCCTGAACTATCTGTCGATTGATGCAGAGACCGCCATCGTGCTGTCTAAGAACCCCAATTACAATACCGCAGAGGGGCGCAAAACGGTCAAACAGATGGTCACCGTTGCAGACCTCACGCGCACCGCATTTATGAATGGGGAGCTGTCCACTGTAATGTCCCCCCGGACGGTGATTGCATGGGCCCAAAACGCCGAGATTTTCCGCAACGTGGGCTATGCCTTCCGCCTGTCGTTCCTGAACAAATGCGATGAGCTGGAGCGCCAGACGGTGGCGGAATTCTATCAGCGTTTGTTTGATGAGGAACTGCCGGAGAGCGCGGCGAGTGTGAGTTTGGGGTGATAAGACCCGCTTTTCTCTCAGCCTTCGTTGCACTCGGACTGACAACACCAGTGCTGGCCTTTGACGCGCAAGACGCTGCGGATTGCGCCGCGTTCAGCATGGCAAACTGGGATTTCGAAGAAGAGCGCTTTTCAAAGGAAGACCGGAGCCCGGAATGGAAGTCACAGGCCGGTGGTTTCGTGCTGGTGTCCGAAAGGCTTGGGTTCAGCCGCGCGCAAGCCATGTCGACGATCCGCAACAAGCGGGGGCCTTATAAAAACACGCTTACAAAATATCTCTCCGGCGAGGGTGCCGCAGAGGCCCAGTTTGATGAAATTACGGGCATCTGTGACAAAATCCTTAATAGAGCGCCAGAAATGAAGCCTTTCCGATGAGCAAACCAAGCGACAATCCCGCAGATGCATTCAAAAAGGCGCTGGCCGAAGCGTCAAAGGTCATGGCCAATGACCCGGAGTTGAATGTCAGCTATTCGGTGGACCCATCCGGCCTGTCGGGCGACAGCATGCGCCTGCCGCAGGTGTCGCGCCGCATGACCCGCGATGAGGTGTTGCTGGCGCGTGGCACGGCGGATGCCTTGGCCCTGAACCGGCGCTATCACAACGGCCAGACCCACGCGAAATACGAACCGCAAGGTGATATGGCACGGGATCTGTATGAAGCTATGGAAACCGCCCGCTGCGAGGCCGTTGGCGCGCGCGATATGCCCGGTACGGCAGGCAACATCGACGTCAAGATTAAGCATGAAGCGATCCGCAAGGGCTATGATCAGGCCACCCAGGCCAGCGACGTGCCGCTGGCCACAGCCGCCGGATACCTTGTGCGCCATCTGGCCACCGGGCGCGACCTGCCGCCGGGTGCGGACAACGCCATGGAATTGTGGCGCGGCTTTATCGAGGATCAGGCGGGCGGATCGCTTGATAACATCAACGATATTCTTGAAGATCAGACCGCATTCGCCAAACTTGCGCGGCAAATGATCAGCGATCTGGGCTATGGCGATCAATTGGGCGATGACCCCGATCAGATCGACGAGGATCAGGAAGACGAGGCCGAAGAGGGGTCCGAAGAAGAACAGGACCCGGACAGCACCGGCCAGGACGATCAGGACGATGAAGAGGCCGAAGGCACGCCAGAGCAGTCGCAGGACGAGCAGCAGGATGCGAGCCAGGCACAGGTATCCATGGATGACATGGCCGATCAGGAGCTGGGCGAAGAAGCGGAAATGCCCGAGGGCGACGCGCCGATGGAGCCACCTGCCCCGCAGCCCGTCTCGGACGCGGATCCCAATTATCTGGTTTATCTGGACACCTATGATGAGGTTATTGGTGCCGAAGAGCTGGCCGAACCCGTCGAGCTGGAACGCCTGCGCGCCTATCTGGATCAGCAGCTGGAGCCACTCAAGGGTGCCGTCAGCCGTCTGGCCAACAAGTTGCAGCGCCGTCTGCAAGCCCAGCAAAACCGGTCATGGGAGTTTGATCTGGAGGAAGGCACGCTGGATGCTGGCCGCCTTGCGCGCATCGTGGCCAACCCCACCACGCCGCTGTCCTTTAAGGTCGAAAAAGACACCGAATTCCGCGACACCTGCGTGACGCTGCTATTGGACAATTCCGGCTCCATGCGCGGGCGTCCGATTTCCATCGCGGCGATCTGTGCCGACGTTCTGGCCCGCACGCTGGAACGCTGCAACGTGAAGGTCGAAATCCTCGGCTTTACCACCCGCGCCTGGAAAGGTGGCCAGGCCCGCGAACATTGGCTCAATGAGGGACGCCCCGTGCAGCCGGGCCGCCTGAACGATCTGCGCCACATCATTTACAAATCTGCGGATGCACCCTGGCGACGGACACGGCCCAACCTGGGATTGATGATGAAAGAAGGCCTGCTGAAAGAAAACATCGACGGCGAGGCGCTGGAATGGGCACACCGGCGTATGATGGCACGGCATGAGGCGCGCAAGATCCTGATGGTGATCAGCGACGGCGCGCCGGTGGACGATTCAACATTGTCCGTTAATCCCGCGAATTATCTGGAAAAACACCTGCGCGACGTGATCGCAATGGTCGAAAAACGTAAAGCGGTAGAGCTGCTGGCGATTGGCATTGGCCATGACGTGACGCGCTATTACGACCGCGCGGTGACGATCACAGACGTCGATCAGCTGGCCGGTGCAATGACGGAACAGCTGGCAGCACTGTTTGACAGTGATCCACGGGCACGGGCGCGTGTCATGGGCTTGCGCCGCGCGGGGTGAGAGAAAGAAAAGGCACAGGCGAATGGCGTCCCAAAAGGATCAGAAATCCAGCAAGTTCATGAGCCTCGTCTTGCGCCATGCCCACGCAGAGATTGGGGTAACACCTGATCCGCAGGGCTGGGTTGCGATTGATACGCTCATCGCTGCCTCGGATGGAACGCTTGACCTTCCCACGCTCGAACGCATCGTTGCAAACAGTGACAAGCAACGCTTTTCCATCTCTTCTGACGGTTTGAAAGTGCGCGCCAATCAGGGGCACTCGATCCCCGTGGACTTGGGACTGACGCCACAAACACCGCTACAAACGCTGAACCACGGGACCGCCCAGGATAGCCTTGAGCTAATCTTAGCTGAGGGCCTAAAACCCATGGCGCGCCAACATGTGCATTTGTCGAAAGACGTGCAAACTGCCCAAGCTGTTGGAATGCGTCACGGCGCGCCGGTTGTTCTCAATGTCGCCTCTGGCGCGATGCATGGCGCCGGTCATTTGTTTTATCTCTCGGAGAACGGCGTTTGGCTGACAGTGTCAGTTCCTCCTCAATTTCTGAGCCTTGCTTCATAAGGAAACCGTCATGTTCCAGTCATTCGACGTCACTGCCCACCCCGAACAGGGGCCGCCCCGGCTGAAAGCCCTGCGCGCTGAATTGAACGCCGAAGGTTTGGACGGTTTTTTGATCCCCCGCGCTGATGCGCATCAGGGGGAGTATGTCGCGGCCCATGATGAGCGGCTCGCGTGGCTGACCGGGTTCACGGGTTCGGCCGGGTTTTGTGCCGCGCTCAAAGACGTCGCAGGGGTCTTCACCGACGGGCGCTATCGCACGCAAGTCAAGGCGCAGGTCGCAGCCGAATATGCGCCGGTGCCGTGGCCGGAGATCAATCTGGCGGATTGGTTGATCGAACAATTGCCACAAGGTGGGCGTGTTGGGTTTGATCCCTGGTTGCACACCCCAGGCCAAATTGACCAAATCGAAAAAAAGCTGGCGGGCACGGGCATCGACATGCAACGCTGTGCCAATCTGGTAGATCAAATCTGGGCGGATCAACCCGCCCTACCGATGGAACCTGCCAAGATCCATCCGCTCGAATTTGCAGGTGAAAGCCACGCCGACAAGCGCAACCGTCTGGGCGAGACGTTGAAAGAGGCAGGCCACGCCGCCGCCGTGATCACCCTGCCTGACAGCATCTGCTGGCTGCTCAACATCCGCGGTGCGGACATTCCGCGCAACCCCGTGGTGCATGGCTTTGCCATTTTGCATGACAGTGGCAAGGTGGATTTGTTCATGGCTGCCCTCAAACTGGACGGGCTGGCCGATCATCTTGGCCCTGACGTGACGGTGCATATGCCCGAGGCGTTCCTGCCCGCTCTGGAGGCCCTGCAAGGCCCCGTGCGCCTTGATAAATCCACGGTCCCGGTGATCGTCGCGGATACTTTGGATGCGCGCGTCGTGTGGGGGGATGAGCCCTGCGCGCTGCCCAAGGCCTGCAAGAACGAGGCGGAAATTGCAGGCTCCATTCAAGCGCATCTGCGCGATGGTGCAGCGCTTTGCGAATTGCTTGCCTGGCTGGATGCTCAAGCCCCCGGCACGCTCCGCGAAACCCAGGTGGTCAGCCAGCTGGAGGCCGCGCGACGCCGCGACAACGCCTTGCAGGACATCAGCTTTGAAACCATTGCAGGCACCGGGCCCAATGGCGCAATCATGCACTACCGGGTGACTGAGGAAACCGACAGCACACTGGAAGACGGCCATCTGATCGTGCTCGATTCCGGCGGGCAATATCTGGACGGCACCACCGATATCACCCGTACCGTGCCCATCGGCACGCCCCCGCGAGAGGCGCAACAGGCCTTTACCCGTGTGCTGGCCGGAATGATCGGCATGTCGCGCCTGCGCTGGCCCGTGGGTTTGGCCGGACGCGATATTGAGATGATCGGACGGATGCCGCTCTGGCAGGCCGGGCAGGATTTTGACCATGGGTTGGGCCACGGCGTGGGCGCCTACCTGAGCGTACATGAGGGGCCGCAGCGTCTGAGCAAAATCAGCCATGTGCCGTTTGAGCCGGGCATGATCCTGTCGAATGAGCCGGGATATTACCGCGAAGGGGCCTTTGGCATCCGCATCGAAAATCTGCTGGTGGTGCGCGCGGCCCCCGACCTGCCCGGCGGTGATGCGCATCGCAAGATGCTGCACTGGGAAACGCTCAGCTTTGCGCCCATTGACCGGCGCTTGATCCTTGCCGAGCAACTGGACCAGCCCAGCCGCGATTGGCTGAATGCGTACCACGCCGCGGTTGCAGAAAAGATCGGCCCACGCCTGTCGCCCGCGGCCAAAACGTGGTTGGATGCGGCCATTGCACCGATCTAACCCGCAAGGAGCATCACACCATGTCAGACCACATCAAAATCACCCCGGCCAAGGGGACCTGGTCCGTGCGAGCCGGTGGTGCCGTTTTGGGCGAAACCAACAACGCGCTTGAACTGCGCGAGGGCGATTATGACCCGGTGATCTACTTCCCCCGCGCCGACATTGCCATGGCGTTTCTGGATGCCTCCGACACATCGACCCGTTGCCCCCACAAAGGCGATGCGAACTATTATTCCGTCGTGACCAAAAGCCGGACGTTGCAGGATACCGTCTGGTCTTATGAAAACCCGCACGAAGCCGTGGCGGCGATTAAAGGCTATCTGGCGTTTTTCCCGGTCGAAGAAATCACGGTTGAGCAAATTTAGGGCGCGATTGTTTCCAACGCGGTACTGGCCCCCTTTTGTTTCCGTAACGGAAACAATCAGGAGTGCTCTTCCGCCGCCGTCTCCGCCAGGGCGCGGTTATAAGCCTTGAGCGCATCCACATGAAACACCACGCCCAAGAGCTCTGGCGGGGCATCCGCAGACAATGTCACCACAGGCAGATAACGCACCCCGGTCTGGTCAAAAATTGGCATCGCCGCCTCAAGCGTTGCCGCCCCGTCCACATAGGTGCCCTCATGGATCAGCGCCCAGCAGCGTTCCTCTGTCACGCCCTGTGCCGTCTCTCTATCGCGCATGATCCGTGCGACGGTGAACATCGACAGCAGATAGGCCTGTGGCCCGGCCGCCAGATGAATGCCGCGCCGCTCAATCTGGGTCAAAAAGAAGCTGCGGTTGACCATGCGCGAGGCCAGCGCCGTTGACATCGACACGGCCACCATCACGGCCAGGCCGGTCTGCCAGTCGCCGGTCAGTTCAAACACGATCAAGGTGGTTGAAATCGGCGCGCCCAGCACCGCCGCCGCCACCGCCCCCATGCCCGCCAGTGCGTAAAGCGAGGATGACCCGCTGACATCAGGAAAAATCCCGGTGGCAACCAGCCCAAAGGCCAGCCCGGACAGCGCCCCAATCATCAGCGCGGGCGCAAAGATACCGCCGCCCATACGGCCCCCCAGCGTGATCGCAACCGCAGCGACCTTGAGCATGGCAAACACCACCGCCTCATGCAGCACCAACTCGCCCGTCAATGCGCTGGAGGTCGTTTCATAGCCAACCCCGATGATATGCGGAAACCAAAGCGCGATCACACCCAGCACCATGCCGGCCACCATCGGGCGCAGCCATCGCGGCAGGCGCGTTTGGTCCTGCACCAGATTGCCCAGATCCTCCGCCCAAAAGACAGAGCGCATCAGCGCGACAGCAACAATCCCGCAGGTCAGCCCCAAAAGCAGAAAGGCGGGCAGCTCGACATAAAACTGTAGTTCGCCATAGCTTGGCAGGGCAAATTCCGTCAGCCCGCCAAATTGCAGCCGGTTGATCACTGTGCCTGCCACAGAGGCGATCACAATAGGCGCAAAGGCGTGCACAGCAAAGTGGCGCAACACGACCTCCAGTGCAAAAAGCGCCCCGGCAATGGGTGCGTTGAAACTGGCAGAAACGGCTGCCGCCACCGCGCAGCCCAAAAGGTCACGCGCCGTGATCCCATCCGCGTTAATCCGGGTGCTGACCCAGGTCGAAATGACGCCCGCGATATGCACCACTGGCCCCTCGCGCCCCGAAGACCCACCGGTGCCAAGCGTGATCAGGGAGGCCGCAGCGGAGGCCAGGCCTGCGCGTTTTTCCACCCGTCCCTCATGGATCGCCGCCCCCAGGATCACATCCGCAACTGAGCGTGCGCGCGCATCATGGGTAAAGTGATGCAGGATCAGCCCCACCACCAACCCGCCCAGGGTCGGGATAAGGACAATCCAGTACCACTCCAGCCCGGTCAGAAAACTACCAAGGGTACGCACGTCCTCGGTGCCATAGGCCCAGGATTGCAACGCCTCGATGCCAAGACGAAACAGCAAGGCGGCAAAGCCCGCCGCGATCCCGATCACAAGGGCAATAAACCAAAAGGTAATCTTGCCCGGCCCCCGGTCACGCATCACATGCCACCCCTTCTTGCAGGAACTCAAAAGGTTCTGCACCTGCTGGGACAAAAAAGAGGCGTTGGGATCACTCATGTCGCGCCATGAACAGCACTCGTGCACGGGCGGGTCAAGCAGGATGCACCAACAAATCAGTTAATGCGGTCAATTTATCCGTTCAATTTGCCGCTAGCCGGCCAAAAGCGCCTCAGCCGCGGCGCGTGCTGCATCAGTGACCTGATCGCCCGACAACATCCGCGCCACTTCGTCCACGCGCTCAGGTGGCGCAAGCGGGGCCACGGTGGAGGTTGTCACACCCTTGCTGACCGCCTTGGACACCCGCCAGTGATGCGCACCAAGGGCCGCAACCTGTGGTGAGTGGGTCACCACCAGCACCTGCCCGCCCTCTGCCAGCGCAGACAGACGGCGCCCCACGGCATCAGCTGTTGCACCGCCCACACCCCTGTCGATCTCATCAAAGATCAGCGTCAGACCGGGCTGGCCCTGGGTCAGGCAGACCTTGAGTGCAAGCAAAAACCGGCTGAGTTCACCACCAGAGGCGATTTTGCCCAAGGGCCCCGAGGGCGCGCCGGGGTTGGTTGCCACGGTAAAGGACACCGCATCAATCCCATCCGGGCCCGGTTCATCCGGTTCCATCCGGGTGGCGAAAACCGCGCGCTCCATCTTGAGCGGGGTCAGTTCAGCCGATACCGCTTTGTCCAGCTTTGCCGCCGCCCGCGCGCGCCCTTTGCGCAGCGCCTCTGCCGCCGCATCATAGGCATCCTGCGCCGCCACAACCGCCTGTTCCAGGGCCGCTTGCTGGGCCTCGCCTGCATCAAGTGCGTCCAGTTTCTCGCGCAAGGTTCCGGCAAATCCGGCCAGATCATCCGGGGCCATATCGTGCTTGCGCGCCATCGCACGGATCGCAAACAACCGCTCTTCGGTGTCTTCCAACTCCAGCGGATCAAACGACATGGAATCGATCGCATCAGCCACCCCGCCAAGGGCCTCGTCCAGTTCCACCAGTGCACGGCTGATCGCCGCAAGGGGGCGCTCCAATGCGCCCTCCGCCTTGTCCGCGACCCCATCCAACCAGCGCAGCGCATCCCCAAGGGAGGTTTCTGCGCCACCCTGCCCGAGAATCTCATAGGCGTTGACAACATCCGCACGGATTTTCTCAGCGCCCTGCATCTGACGCCGCTTGGTGTCGAGCGCCGCCTCTTCTCCCGCGACCGGGTCAAGCGCCTCCAGCTCTGCGACCGCATGGCGCAAATATTCTTCTTCTTCCTTGATGGCGGCTTGCGCGGCCAATGCGGCGGCGGCGGCCTTTTTAGCCTCGCGCAGGGTGGACCAAGCGGCGCGCACCTTTTTGCGCGCGGCCTCATTGCCTGCAAAATTGTCCAAAATCGCGCGGTGACCACGCGGGTTCAGCAATCCACGATCATCGTGCTGGCCGTGCAGTTCCACCAATGTGTCGGACAAAGCACGCAACACCTCACCCGAACAGCGCCGGTCATTGACCCAGGCCGTTTTGCGCCCGTCCGCCCCGTTGATCCGCCGCAGGATCAGCTCATCCCCCCTCGGCAGGCCGGCCTCTTGCAGCACGTGATGTGCGGGATGGCCTTCGGGCAAATCAAACCAGGCCGTGACCTCCCCCTGCGCCGCACCCTTGCGCACAAGGTCCGCACGCCCGCGCCAACCCAGCACAAAGCCCAATGAATCCAAAAGGATAGATTTGCCTGCCCCGGTTTCACCCGTTAGCACATTCAGCCCGGGTTGAAAGCCAAGCTCCAGCCGATCAATGATCAGCATGTCTGAAATATCAAGCCCGCGCAGCATCCGTCAGCCCAAAGAGTGGGTCACACCCACGCGTTACAACCACTCGCCCTTGATGGTCTGACGATAGATCGCGGCAAGCCAGTTGTTCTTGTAGAACCGCGGCTCCAGCCCCTGTCCCTTGAGCAGCTTAAAACTGTCCTCATACCAGTCAGTAGAGCGATAGTTGTGCCCCAGAATCGCCCCGGCGGTCTGCGCCTCATTGGTCAGGCCAAGGCTCAGATAGGCCTCCACCAGCCGGTGCAAGGCCTCTGCGGTATGGGTCGTTGTCTGGAATTGTTCGACCACAACGCGGAACCGGTTGATGCTGGCGGTGTAGTGGTTGCGGCGCAGATAATAGCGGCCAATTTCCATTTCCTTGCCCGCCAGATGATCAAACGCCAGATCAAATTTCAGAATCGCGGATTTCGCATATTCACTGTCAGGATATCGCTCGATCACTGCACGCAACGATTGCAAGGCCTGAAACGTCAGCCCCTGATCCCGCCCGACCTCGTCAATCTGGTCATAATAGCTGAGCGCCAACAGATATTGCGCATAGGCGGCATCATCGTCATCGGGGAAAAAGTCAATAAACCGCTGCGCGGCGGACCGGCTGCTGGGATAGTCCTGATCCTGATGGTAGGCAAAGGCCTGCATGATCATGGCCCGCTTGCTCCATTCCGAAAACGGATAAAGCCGTTCAATTTCAGCAAAGTAAAAGGCCGCATCTTCGGGGCGAGACCGGTTCAGCTCGAATTCGCCGCGCTCAAAAATCTGTTCTGCCGAAAAGGTTTCGAGCGGTGCCTCGGGGCCGCCAAACAGCGTGCCGCCGCGACGGTCGTCCCCGCCGCCACCGCCGCCACAGGCAGACAGCACTGCGGCGATCATCATCACACCCATCAGCCGCTTACGCGATCTGGCTAACATCATGCCAGCAACCTCTGTCTTTTCTTTGCCATGGCCTAGCGGACCACCATTTGCGCTTTGCTAACACAATTTCCAGCATTGCAAAACGTCGTTTTTGTCAATTATCCCCGAGCGTTCTGCAAATACGACGTATCCAGCGATCTTGCGTTCAAAAGAGAGATACCGTGCCCGCCGCACAAGCTCAATGCACAGGGTGAATGACAGGCAGGCTCGCGCGCTCAGGCAACCTCGGGAATTTCGTCCCAGACCAACCCGTATCCGGGCAACCGAGAGGACATTTGCGCATCACATTCCACCATGCGCACCGCACCGGGCGTGGCAAACAGCTTGCGCAGCAAGGTGTTGGTCAGGGAGTGCCCTGCCCGCTTGCCCGTGTAATGCCCCAACAACGGCGCCCCCGCGAGGGCCAGATCACCCAATGCATCGAGCATCTTGTGGCGCACAGGTTCATCCGCGTGACGCAGGCCACCGGGGCTGGTCACCACATCGCCGTCAAAGACCACCGCGTTTTCGCCGGCGGTCCCGCCAAGGGCCAGACCATTGGCGCGCATCGCATCCACGTCTGCCTGACGGCAGAACGTACGGCTGTCACACAATTCGCGGGCAAACGACCCGTTGTTCATCACCAGCGATTTCTGCTGATGCCCAATTGCGGCATCCACAAAATCAATTTCAAAATCAATCCGTAGCGTGTCGGCTGGCGCGATGGTGGCGACCGCGTCGCCTTCTGTCACGCTGACCTCCTGCAAAACCTCAAAGGCCATGACCGGGGCCGACAAACGGCGGATACCACGCTGCATAAAACCACGCACAAACGGGATTGCGGAGCCATCCAAGATCGGCGCCTCAGGCCCATCAATGGCAATCAACGCATTGTGGATGCCACAGCCCGCAAGGGCGGCCATCAGATGCTCCACCGTTGAAACAGAAAGACCGGTGCGGTTTTCCAGCTTGGTGCACAAAGGCGAGCGGTTGACCGCATCCCAGCGCGCCGGGATCAGCTGATCCCCCACAACCACATCCTCACGGCAGAACCAAATGCCGTGGTGCGCACCCGCCGGACGGACCGTTACGGTTGCAGGCGCACCGGAGTGCAGGCCTGTGCCGCTAAAGCTGATGGGCGATTTGATCGTGGTCTGCACGGGGTGCACCTTTGCGTTTTGCCGGACAGAGGTCTGGCGTTGAAAAACAACTAAGCAGACAGCGCGGATTGCGCAATTCAACCTTTGCAACGGTCTGAAACATGGCCGTCACAATTAGGCGCAAATACGCTGGCACCCCCCTAACCCCATGTAACGAAACAAAAAAGGGCTACCCGAAGGCAGCCCATTTTCGTAATATTGTGACCTGATCAGTTCGCCTGACGCCGCAGGAATGCAGGAATTTCGATGCGTTCCTGGTCCGCATCCGCTTCCTGGCGTGGCTGGGGTGCGGCGGCAGAGGCCCGTGTTTGCACCGGCGGTTGCTGACGTGCAGGACGCGCCTGCTGGGCTTGCGGATTGCCTTCGCCTTCACCCTGGCCGGTCATCCGGTTGATCAGGGAGTTGATGCCAAAGCGCGGCTTTTCCCCACCCTGTGCGGTTGCCGCCTGAGGCTGCTGCTGCATAGGTTGCTGTTGCTCGGCAGATGTCGTTTTCTGAGCGGCGGCGCGCAGACGAGCCAGTGCTTCCGGAGAAGGTGTGCCGGGTGTTGGTGCGCGCGGCGCAACAAAGCTCTCGGTCTCTGCTTCCAGCGTTTCTTCCTGGCGCGGCTCAAATGCGGCGACTTCTGGCTGATAGGCTGGAGGGGGCAGGCCATCATCCTGCTGCGCGGCGGGCTGCTGTGCGGCGGGTTGCTGACGGCTAAAGAAGTCCTCAACCTTATCCTCAGCAGCCTCTTGCGGCGTGTCCATTTCGGCAAACGTGGGCTGCTGTTCAACTTCGGAGGCCGCAACCGGTGTTTCCTCTGCAACAGTCTGTGGTTGCAACGGCGCGCTCAGAGAGCGACGTGGCACAGGAATTTCAGTGTTCACATCTGTCGCATCAATCCCTGTGGCCACAACGCTGACGCGCATCAGACCACCAACGTTTTCGTCCATTGTGGACCCCACAATGATGTTTGCCTCTGGGTCCACTTCTTCGCGGATGCGGTTGGCGGCCTCGTCCAGTTCAAACAGGGTCAGATCGGCACCACCGGTGATGTTGATCAACACGCCCTTCGCGCCACGCAGGCTGATCTCGTCGAGCAAGGGGTTGGCGATGGCCTTTTCGGCGGCCTGAATGGCGCGGTCTTCGCCCTCTGCCTCGCCGGTGCCCATCATGGCTTTGCCCATCTCGTCCATCACGGCGCGCACATCTGCAAAATCGAGGTTGATCAGGCCGGGGCGCACCATCAGGTCGGTGACGCCTTTAACACCTTGATACAAAACGTCATCTGCCAGCGAAAATGCCTCGGTGAAGGTGGTTTTTTCGTTCGCCAGACGGAACAGGTTCTGGTTGGGGATGATGATCAGCGTATCGACAACTTTTTGCAGCGCCTCTACCCCGTCCTCGGCCTGACGCATGCGCTTGGCACCTTCAAACTGGAACGGTTTGGTCACAACACCAACGGTCAGAACACCCAGTTCACGGGCGGCCTGCGCAATGATCGGCGCGGCCCCTGTCCCGGTGCCTCCACCCATACCGGCTGTGATAAAGCACATATGCGCGCCGGCCAGATGATCGACGATCTGCTCGATGGTTTCTTCTGCCGCGGCGGCCCCGACAGAGGCGCGTGCGCCCGCGCCCAGACCTTCGGTCACTTTGATGCCAAGCTGTACGCGATTTTCTGATTTGGCCTGCTGCAGCGCCTGGGCGTCAGTGTTGGCCACCACAAAATCAACACCGTCCAATTGTTTGTCGATCATGTTGTTGACCGCGTTACCGCCGGCACCACCAACACCAAAAACGGTGATCCGTGGCTTGAGGTCTTCCTGACCGGGCATGGAGAGGTTGAGTGTCATGTGCTGTCCGCCTGTTGTTATCGCCCGCGTCCCATGGGGCACTTTGTCTACATGTTTCCGGGAACCTTAACGACACGACACCGCCGCGTCACCCTAGAATCGCAATTTTTCTACCAGATATAGCCATATTTACTCAAGTCCAACACGAGATTTCGCTGAAACCGCAAGAGGGAGTGGCCAAAGCCGCCGCCGCCACCAAATATCGACACGCAAAAAGACGGAGCGCGCGTCTGCTACACCGCTCGGGCTCACTTGATTCTCACTGTTCAGGACACTGCTCAAAGCGCCTTGGGCCTCTGCCGGGCCTTAACGAAATACTAACAGGATGACGCGTGGACGTCACGGTGAAATAGGGCGTGCCCAACAAAAAAGGGAGGCCAAAGCCCCCCTTTCGAATACTATTGGCGAATTGCCGCCTAGCCGACCCGGCGGCGCAGGCCAAGTCCGGCCAACGCGCCCAGCAACAGCAAACCGCCCGCAGGCAGCGGCACGGCACTGATTGGATCAGCCTCAACCACCGCTGTGGCGCGGAATGCGGCGGGTCCAGGCCCTCCGTTGAACATTGCATAGGTCACTGTGTTGAGCCCCTGATTGAACAGGCCAGCATCGTCGGTGCCATATCCCCGCAAAATACTGAAATGGTCAACTACGTTGCCTGTCAGCTCAGCAATCAGGGTGCCGTTCAGCAGAATGCTACCAAAATTATCCACCCCCCAGACACCGTCGAGCGAGGCTGTAGAAACGTCAAACCCCGTCAAATCAAAGGAAAACTCGAACGTCGCGGAGGGGGCATTGATGCTCCCGACCCAGACCCACTCAGAGGGCTGCACTGTAATCTCATCTGAATAGGCGTCGTTGTCTGACACAATGGACACATCCGCCCCTTGTGCATCAATGCCCCCGGCATCCCCGGCCAGCGTGGATCCCTGCCCGACAACGGCCGCATGGGCGGCGGTGGACAGACCAAAAGCGAGTGTGGCTGCTAGAAAAAGTCTCATTTTATAACCCCCTGAATGAAATATTCACACAACATTCCGGTTAACCTAGTCGATTCGCGGCAAACTGGCCAGACGGACGGCGCTCCCTTCTACCAATTGTCGCGAAACCACTTAACCGCGCGTTTGAGCGAGCGTTGCGGATAACGGTCATGGGGGATGTCAAAGTCCCACCATTCGTCCTGCGGATGGGCTGCAAACAGCGCCAGCCCCACAGCAGAGGAAAAGCTGGGCCCGGTGGCGGCCTGGGGCAACCCATGCACCCGCAAAGGGCGCCCAAGGCGCACCTGCTGTCCCAAAATCTTGCTGGCCAACCCGTCCAGGCCGGGGATCTGGCTGCCCCCGCCGGTCAACACGATCTGCTGGCTGGGCAGGTGCTCAAACCCGGCGGCATCCAGACGCACGCGCACCTCCTCCAGAATTTCCTCAACCCGGGGGCGCATGATGCCGATCAACTCCGCACGGCTTGCGGTGCGCCGGTCGTGTTCATAATCGCCAGTGTCGCCGCCAATCTCGATCATCTCGCGGTCATCCATGCCCGTGGCATGCACCCCGCCATAAAAGGTTTTAATGCGTTCGGCATTGGCCGTGGGCACCTGTAGCCCCATCGAGATGTCAGAGGTCACGTGATCTCCGCCAATGCGTACCGCATCCGCATATATCATGTGTTTTTTCATAAAGATCGACACGCCCGTCGATCCGCCCCCAAAATCAATACAGGCCGCGCCCAGCTCCTGTTCGTCCTCCACCAGCGACGAAATGCCAGAGGCATAGGAAGAGCTTGCGATGCCCGCCAGTTCCAGATCACACCGTTTGATACAATGGGCCAGATGCTGCACGGCGGCGGCATCGACCGTCAGCATGTGCATATCAACAGACAGTTGATTGCCCAGTTGCCCGCGTGGGTCCGCCAGACCGGAGCGGTGATCAAGTGCAAAGTTCACCGGCTGGGCATGCAACACCTCGCGCCCCTCGCCGTATTCCGGCACATCACAGGCGGCCAGCACATGGGCGACGTCCTGTTCGGACACCATATCACCGTCCAGTTCCAGCTGCGCATCCAGACCATAGCTGCGCGGTTCAGCCCCGGAGAAACAGGCGATCACATGATCAACCCGAATGCCTGCCATCTTTTGCGCGGCTTGCAAAGCGGTGCGAATGGCGCGTTCGGTTTCGCCCATCGCGCAGATTTCACCAAAACGCACCCCGCGCGAGCGCGTGGTTGCCGCCCCAATGACACGAAAACCGGACTGGCCGGCAAGCGAGCCGATCTCGCCGCTGTCATCCAGCTCATCCACCCCGTCAAAGCGCAGCACAAGGCAGGCAATCTTTGAACTGCCCACGTCCAGAATGGCCACAACACCGCGCTGCATGGCCAGTTTGCGCATGTTGCGCATTGAGCGCTGGCTGTCATAAAAGTCCATCATACTTTTCCTGCCTTACCCGTCAGCCCGAGTTATTCCCCGGTGCTCTGCTTAATGTTCCACCACGTTTCGGTGGCGTCTTCACTCATCTGTACGGTGGGCCGTTTGGCCAGCCGCATATCAACCCGCGTCACATCGCGGCTCAAAATTTCTACCTTTGGTGCGCGTTCCAGCGCGATCACACGCTCCAGCGCCTGCATGGCCCCGCGTTCCGGCAGCAGGATGCGCTGATCCCGGTCCAAAACCACATCCCAACGCCGGTCGCCCATGCGCACCACGCCGCGCAGCCGCGGGCCCAGCGCCTTGGCCGTGCGTGTCAGACGCATCGCCTCGGGCACATGCCGCGCGGCCCCCTCGCCCGCGATCAATGGCAGATCAGGAAAATCCGCGCGCGACGCGATCTCGCTCACATGGGCACCGGTGTTGTCGATCAGCGCCAGCCCGTCCGGATGCCGCCAGACCGCCACAGGCACGCGCCGTTCAACGTCTATCTGCAAGATGCCCCCGGGACGGATGCGCACGCTGGCGGTTTTGATCCCGTTCAGCGCGGCGATGTCCTTGCGGATTGCGGTAAGGTCCATGTCAAAGGAGCTTTGCGGAAAGTCGAGCGGCACAGCCGTGCGGATATCTGCCGCCAGTTCTCCTGTCGCCCCGTCAATCGCCATCAGCCTGACCATAAACTCCGGGCGTTCTTCAATTGCCGTGCGGGCATCGCCCACGGCTTGCCAAATGGCACCCCGGCGCGCCTCATCCGCCAGATAGATTGTGCCCGCCAGCAAGGTCAGACCAAAGGGCACGCCGACGCGCAGCCCGAACCGAAACGCGGGCGTCAGCATCAGCCGCTGCATCCGCCATGCCCAACGCGAGGGCGCGGGATCACTGCGCATCAATCTGGCGGCTTTGCGCCTTAACGAGAACATGAGGCATCCTCCACCATCCAGGCGCAAAGCGCGGGGAAAGACATGCCACAGGCCTGCGCCTGTTCTGGCGTCAGCGATGTGCCGGTCATGCCGGGCTGTGTGTTGGTCTCAAGCAAGATCAGCCCCGCCGCGCCGCGGCTTTCGTCCCAGCGAAAATCGGTGCGGCTGACCCCCTTGCAGCCCAGGGCGTTGTGCGCGCGCAGGGCATACTCCATGCAAAGGTCAAAAATGTCGGCGGGGATATCGGCGGGCACCACATGGGAGGATCCGCCCTCTTTGTACTTGGCATCATAGTCATACCAACCGGTGGTAATAATGTCTGTGACGCTCAGCGCCTTGTCCCCAATCACCGTTGTGGTCAGCTCGCGGCCCGGGGCAAAGGTCTCCACCATCACCTCAGCGGGCATTGTATCATCCAGCTGCGGTGGGCCGTTGTTGTCTTTGCCAACCAGATACACCCCGACTGAGGACCCCTCATTGTTGGGTTTCACCACATAGGGCGGGGCCATCACATGGCGCGCGCGCACTTCATCGGCTGGCGCAATCACACTGTTAACCACGGGCAGACCTGCGGATTTGAACACATCTTTTGAACGCTGTTTGTCCATCGCCAGAGCAGAGGCCAGCACACCGGAATGCGAATAGGGAATACCAAGCCATTCCAGCATGCCCTGCACACAGCCGTCTTCACCCCAGCGCCCATGCAGACAATTCAGCACGGCGGCAGGTTTCAGGCCCTGCAAAACAGCACAAAGGCCGGGGCTCGCATCGACCTCGACCACATTATACCTGTCCGTTTCCCGCAAGGCAGCGGCGCATGCGCGCCCTGAGGACAGCGACACCTCGCGCTCTGCCGAGGGGCCGCCCATCAATACCGCCACTGTCGGGGTTGTCCTGCTCGACCTGCCCACCGGAGTGCCTTTGTTCCCAAGACCATCTGTCGGTCTTTGTTATTATTGTGCGCCGCTTTTTGCGGCTTGTTTTTGCGGGGTCACTCGCTGGTGTTTTTGTCACCAAATTCGCCAACCCGCATGATTTCCCATACTAGCGTGATCCCGCTGGAATCGTAAACCTTTTTTCGCACTTCCTCGCCTAATCCTTCGAGGTCAGCGGCACTAGCCCCGCCGGTGTTGATCAGAAAGTTGGAATGCTTGGGGCTCATCTGCGCCCCACCCCGCGTGGCACCGCGCAGACCTGCATCATCAATGACTTTCCACGCCTTGAGATCATGCACATCGTCGGACCTACCGGTGGAGGAAAACCCCGCCGGATTGCGAAAGGTGCTGCCCGCAGAGCGGTCTTTGGTGGGTTGCGTTTCATCGCGCTTTGCCAATTGTTCTTCCATACGGGCATGCAACGCTGCCGCCGCGCCCCTTGGCGGTGCAAACGTGGCCGAAACGATCACAGCATCTTGGGGTAAATCACTCTGCCGATAGCGAAAATTCAGCTCATCAGGGCCAAGCGTGATCAACGCGCCCGCCCGCGTCACCGCTTGCGCTGAAACAAAATGATCCGCCGTGTAGCTGCCATAGCACCCCGCATTCATCCGCACCGCGCCGCCAACAGACCCCGGAATCGTGCGCAGGAACGTCAGGTCAAGCCCCGCATCCGCCGCCTTGCGGGCCACATGGGCATCCAGTGCGGCGGCCCCTGCGATGACGTGATCGCCGTCAATCTCAATGCTGTTGAACCCACGCCCCAGCCGGATCACCACGGCACGCAACCCGCCATCCCGCACGATCAGGTTGGAGCCGACCCCCATGGGGAAAACCGCTACCGCATCGGGCAGATTTCGCAGAAAATCGCGCAGATCGTCCAGATCTGCCGGTTGAAACAGGTAATCCGCGGGTCCGCCAACGCGCAGCCAGGTCAAATCGCTCAGATCACGCTGTGGCGTCAGCCGTCCGCGCGGCGTGGGAAGTGTCACCTCTGTCATGCGCCGTCTCTAAAGCGTTTCGAGTTTAACTTGAAACATGCTTTATCACCTTTCGTGTTCGACCAAAGGGAGAGGCAGCGAATGAGTGATCCATGTTCAACTCGAAACGCGATAGCGGGGAACGCGGGCGTGTTCAAACACCACCTTGTTCAACCCGGCTGGCACGAAACTGGCGCACGACGCGGCCAACAAGATAGCCACAGCCAAACGCACAAACGCCGTAAAGCACCGCAGCCACCTGCGCCATAACCGCATTAGGCCCAAACGGGTCCGCTTCCAGCGCGGTTATCATCCACACCGTGTTGAGCACCAGCCCGCCCAGCAACACGCCGAGGAAACGCAAAAACTTGAGGCCATACCCGCACCATGCACAGGTCAGCATCCA
>CALFWM010000046.1 GCA_937928635.1 uncultured Sulfitobacter sp.
ATGGTGCCCCCACACGGACTCGAACCGCGGACCTATTGATTACAAATCAATTGCTCTACCAGCTGAGCTATAGGGGCCAAGTGCGTTTTGCAACTTGCACGGCGCACCACAGGGCCGTCCGTGTGCGCGTCTCTTAGTAGATGATCTTTGTTGATGCAAGACATCTCCGCCGTCCAAAGTGGAAAAAAATATGGACCGTGTTTGTCCCTCATGACAAAACCCACTAAAAGTCTCATGATCAACATGTTTTGCGGTTTTACTCACCGCGTGGTAGCGGCTATTGAAGCCCCGAAAGAGACAGGACCAGGCACCCCCGATGCAGCTGATTTTGCACACAGGCGCGCATTACACGGAGCAGGAACGGTTGATCAAAACCATCCTGCGCAACAAGGGTAAGCTGTCCCAGAAGGGCGTACATGTGCCGGGGCCAGGGACCTATCGATCGCTGATCCGAGATACGCTGAACGCGATGCACCGGGCCCCTGCCGCGCATGACGCGCGCGATGTGCTGCTCGATGTGATCTTGGATGATGTCAAAGCGGACCGCGTTGTCCTTTCAGATCCGAACTTTTTTCGCACTGCCGGCACGGCTGTTCAGCGCGGGGTGATTTACCCTGACGCGCCAGAACGCATGATCCATATGGCGCATCTGTTCCCGGATGATGAGATTGAAATCTATCTTGCCATCCGCAATCCCGCCGGGTTGGTGCCGATCCTTTTTGACGTGGCTGTAAAAAAGCAGGCGGACAAATTCTGGGGTCAACGCCAGCCGCAGGATTTGCGTTGGTCAGAGACCATTGCAAACATCCGCGCGGCCGCGCCCGAGATCAGGATCAATCTGTGGTGCAATGAGGATTTGCCGCTCCTGTGGTCGCAGATTATCCGGAACATCGCAGGGCTGGAGCCAGAGGAAAAGATCGCCGGTGGGTTTGATCTGCTGTCCAGCATCATGTCCAAAGAAGGTATGCAGCGGTTTCGCGCCTATCTCGACAGTCATGCCGCAATGTCCGAAATACAAAAACGCCGGGTGATCGCTGTTTTCCTTGATAAATTCGCGCTGGAGGACGAGATTGAGGAGGAATTGGACATGCCAGGCTGGACCGAAGACCTGGTCGAAGAACTCACCGAAATCTATGACCAGGATGTTGCCCAGTTGCAGACCATTCCGGGCGTGAACCTGATCACACCCTAGGGCATCAGCCAAAGGTCAGGTCAACCTGTCCGAAGGGGCCAAAATCAGCGTGGAGAACCGACCCTGACGGGGCCTCCAAGGGGCGGATGAAAGAGCCGGAAAGCACAATGTCACCGGCAGACAACCCTTGTCCATACTGCGCAAGGCGTTGAATAAGCCAGACAATTCCGGTGGGCGGGTCGTTGAGCACACCTGCGCCAAGGCCGGTTTCCTCAACCACACCGTCGCGCTGCACAATTGCACCGGTCCAGCGCAGATCAAAGGCATCAGGCGCGTGTTTTGCCCCGCCAAGCACCACGCCAGCATTGGCGGCATTGTCGGCCACCGTGTCATAAATGATGCGCGGTTTGCCTGTGGCGGGGTCGGCGCGCAGGATGCGGGTATCAAGAATCTCCAAGGACGGCGCCACATAATCAGTTGCTGCAAGCACATCTTCGCGGGTGATGTTTGGGCCGTAAATATCTGATTTCGTGACAAAAGCGATCTCGGCTTCGATCCTTGGCTGGATGAAGCGGCCCGCCGGGATGGTATCGCCGGAGTGAAACAACATGTCCGATAACAGCACACCAGAGTCAGGCGTGGTTATGTTGAGCGCCTGCTGCATCGCGCGGGAGGTGAGGCCGATTTTCCAGCCGATCTGGGTGAGGCCAGAGGCCATTTTGGTGGCGACAAAGGCGTCCTGTACGGCGTAGGCATGATCCAGCGTCATCTCAGGATTGGCCAGACTGATCAATCCGCACTGGATGCCAGTTTTCTCTGCTTCAACAAGGGTTTGTGCAGCGGACCTGATCTGATCCGGTGTCATTCGTCCACCACTCCGTTGACCAGCGATCCGATGCCTTCGGCGGAGATCACAATCTCATCGCCGGGTTTGAGGAACCTTGGCGGATCAAAGCGCGCGCCGGCCCCTGTGGGGGTGCCGGTGACGATAATATCCCCCGGCACGAGCGTCGTGAAGGTCGAGATATAGGCGATTTGACGGGCGATCGGGAAAAGCATGCGGCTGGTGCGATCCTGCTGGCGCAGCTCTCCGTTCACTTCAGTTTTTAATTCAACATCAATGAGTTGTGCGTCAGCCTTAAACGGGATCAACCATGGGCCCATCGCACCGGAGCCCTCCCAGTTCTTGCCTTGGGTGACGTTGAACTTTGCATGGCGCACCCAGTCGCGGATTGTGCCTTCGTTACAAAGGGTTAGGGCGGCAATATGGCTGAGCGCGCTGTCCTGTGGGATGCGGCGCCCCCCGGTGCCGATGACGATGGCAATCTCGCCTTCGTAGTCCAGTTTTTTGGACTCAGGCGGGCGGGTCAGGGGGTGGCCATGACCGACAAAGGAGCGGGGAAAACGGGGGAACAACGACATGTTGGGTGGGGCTTCATGACCATCTTTGTACTCCGCGTTGCGGTCGGGAAAATTGACGCCGACGCAGATGATTTTCTCCGGATTTGGCACCGGGATTTGGTAGGAAAACCCCTGTCGGTACACCGTCGGTATTGCGTCGGTATTGCGTAGGTTTTCCAGCGCACCCGCAGTGATCACATCCCGCAGGCTGAGCCACTGAGGGAAAAGGGCGGAAAGGTCGTGAAATCCGTCCTCTGTGATTTCGCCCCAGGCGGTGCGCCCCTCAACCGTGACAGTTGCCAGTTTCATTGCAAACCCTCCCAGACGTCGCGGATCACATCAGCGGCCAGCATGACATCCTCGCGGGTGCAGTCAAACTGCCCGACGCTGAAACGGATCATCTTGCGCCCTTCATGCAGCCCTTGGGTGATGTAGATGCGGCCATCGTTGTTGATCGCGTCCACCAGCCGTTGTTGGGTGTTGTCATCGCCCGGGCAGCGGAAGGTGAAAAGGCTGAGGATCGGCTCGGTCACGATTTCGAACGGTTCTTGCGCGCGTAAGGCTTCGCAAAGTTCATGCGCCCAAGTGACGTGGTTGCGGATGCGCGTGCGCAGGCCGTCCAATCCGTAGGAGCGCAAGAGGAACCAAATTTTCAGCGCACGAAAGCGGCGGCCCAGGGGAATGGTCCATTCGGAATAGTTCACGACCGCATCGCCAGAGGTCTTGAGATACTCCGGTTCGATCTTGAGTGTGTTCAGCTGTTTTTGGGGGTCGCGCAGGAATTGCACAGAGCAATCAAACTGTGCGCCAAGCCATTTGTGCGGGTTGAAAACGATGGAGTCGAACCCCTCGACCCCTTGCCAGAATTGGTCGCGGTATTCCGGGCAGATCATGGCGGAGCCTGCCCATGCGGCGTCAAGGTGGCTGTAGATGCCCTCGCGCTGAGCGATCTCGGTGATCTTTGTCAGGTCATCGCAGGCACCGATCCCGGTGCCCCCGGTGATGGCGATGATGCCCGCAGGGGTGTGGCCCGCAGCACGGTCGGCGGCGATGGCTTGGGTGAGGGCGTCCGGTTCCATGGCATAATGTGGTCCCGGACCGGTGGGCAGTTTCACCAGATTGTCCTGTCCGATGCCCGCGACCCAGCAGGCGCGGTCGATAGAGGAATGGACCTGTTCAGAGCAATAGATGCGCAGGCGGCCAAGCCCGGAAAGCCCCTCCTTGTTGCCGCGCCACCCACTTGCGTGTTCGCGCATGGTCAGCACGGCAGAGAGGGTCGCAGAGGAGGCTGAGTCCTGAATGACGCCAGAAAAGCCTTCGGGCAGGCCAAGGGCCTGGCGCAGCCAGTCAACCATCATGCCCTCCACTTCGGTGGCGGCGGGAGAGGTCTGCCACAACATGCATTGGGAGGCGATGGTGGAGACCAGCATCTCGGCCAGCATCGAAGGGGGGGCCGCATTGGCCGGGAAATAGGCAAAGAACCGGGGGTGCTGCCAATGGGTGATGCCGGGCATCACGATGGTTTCAAAGTCGGCCATGATGGCGTCCATGGCCTCGCCGGTTTCGGGGGGCGTGAGGGCGAGTTGCGCGGCGATGGCACCGGGTTTGGTTTGCGCGCGCACGGGGCGGTCGCGGATGGTGCGGTGGTAGTCGGCGGCCCAATGGGAGATTTTCTCGCCCCAGTGAGAGAAGTCATCCCAGTTCATGGCGTCGTCCTTTAGGTGTACCCGGCACGGATCGAGGCTGCTTGCAGCCGCCGTGCCATCGCCTGTCCGTCCCGGCGGGCAGGCGATTGGGTGAGGCTGGGTGGTTCATAGGGGAGTAGCCCTGACGCTGAGACATAAAGTGGCAGAGAACCGACGGTAGATCGCCTCCCCACGGACAGGCGATGGCACGCCGCGCGTTGTTCCCGGCGGACATCATGGCGCGATGATCGGCTGGGCTTTGAGGTCGCTCTCAAAGGTCTCGCATCCGTCAAACACCGATCCTTCCTCAAACCAGCTGCGCGGGGCAGGGGCACCCCACAACGTCTGGCGCTGCGGGTCTTTGAGATCCCAGCGGATCGGTTCCAGATCCGGGTCCACGGTTTGATAGTCCGAGCAGTAGATCTCGGTGCGGTGGCCATCCCGGTCGCGCACATAGAGGAAAAACGCGTTGGCGATACCATGGCGCCCCGGGCCGCGCTCGATGCTGTCCACGTAGCCGGTGGTGCTGAGCAGATCGAGGTAGTCGATGATGTTGAGCGGGGTGGGGACCCAGAAGGCGAGGTGATGCAGGCGCGGGCCGGTGCCGTTGGTGAAAGCAATGTCATGCACGCCGCCCTTGCGGTGCATCCACGCGGCCCATGTGCGGTCGGTTGCCTCATCTGCGGTGTATTCGGTCACACGAAAGCCCATGTCGGCGTAGAACGCCACCGCGTCATCCACCACGGGGCTGAACATGTTCACGTGATCAATCCTGAGCGGCTTCACACCCTGATAAAGTTTGTATTGCTGATGGATCGAGGGCAGGCGGTCCATCGAGGCGTAAAACTCCAGCGGCATGCCCCAGGGGTCGCGGACTTGCAGGACACGGCCCATGAAGGGGCGCTCAAACCATGTGGTGGGCAGGTCGCGGGATTTGAACCACGCCTCGGCTTTGTCAAGGTGGTCTTCGTCCCAGACTTTGAAACCCATGGTGCTGACGGAGGCTGTGTCGGATTTTTTCAGGATCACGCAGTGATGCCCGCGTTCCTCCATGGCGCGCAGGTAGAGGTGTGTAGCTTCCTCGTGGGTGACTTGCAGGCCCATGGTCTCGACGTAAAAACCGCGTGCCCAGTCCAGATCGGTGACGCAGAGTTCCACGTGGCTGAGGCGCACGATGTTGAAGGGCGGGTAGAGGTTTGGCGCGGGTATTGCCATTATCTCCTCCCCAGTTGGGTGATTTTATGCGCTCCCATGGCAAAGGCGATGTTCTTGGTTTCCATGTAGAAATCAAAACTCCAATGCCCGCCGTCGCGCCCGATGCCGCTGGATTTGACCCCGCCAAAAGGCGTAGGCAGGTGGCGCACGTTTTCGGAATTGACCCAGATCATGCCGGCCTCCATCGCGTTTGAAAAGCGCAGGGCGCGGGTGATGTCGTTGGTCCAGAGGTAGCCGGCGAGGCCATAGGCGAC
This sequence comes from uncultured Sulfitobacter sp., assembly GCA_937928635.1. Classification (GTDB taxonomy): domain Bacteria; phylum Pseudomonadota; class Alphaproteobacteria; order Rhodobacterales; family Rhodobacteraceae; genus Sulfitobacter. The sequence continues at coordinate 5,688 of CALFWM010000046.1, forward strand.
GCTATTGGCGATGCTGAGCGCGTCCGCCTCATCTTCAAACGGAATGACGGTAAGGACGGGGCCAAAAATCTCCTCCTGCGCAATGCGCATGTCGGGCTTGGCGTTGGTAAACAGGGTAGGGTGGACATAACAGCCGGGGCCGTCGATGGCGTGGCCCCCGGCGGCGATGCTGGCACCCTCCGCTTTGGCAATGTCGAAGTAGGAGACGACTTTGTCGAGATGGGTCTGGTGGATCAACGGGCCGATTTCCGTTTTTGGATCAAGGGGATGACCGACCTTCAGGGCGTTGACGCGGGCGATAAGTTTCTTCTGGAAATCCTCAGCAATGGCGCGTTGCACCAACAGGCGGGAGGACGATGTGCAGCGTTCTCCGTTCAGCGAGTAGATCATGAACACGGCGGCATCAAGCGCGCGCTCAAGGTCGGCATCTTCAAACACCACTACGGGGTTTTTGCCACCGAGTTCAAAGTGCACCCGTTTGAGCGTATCTGCGCCCTGTTTCATGATGGCAGAGCCGGTTTTGGTCTCTCCGACAAAGGCAATTGCCTTGATGTCCGGGTGTTCGCTCAACGCGCGGCCCGCTTCTTCGCCCATACCGTTCACAAGGTTCAGCACCCCATCGGGCAGACCCGCTTCATGGCAAATCTCGGCCAGCAGGCGCGCGGTATGGGGGGAAAACTCCGCCGGTTTATGAACCACGGTGCAGCCTGCGGCGAGCGCTGGCGCGATTTTCCAGGTGGAGAGCATGAAGGGCGTGTTCCACGGCGTGATCACCCCGACCGGCCCCATGGGCACGCGGGAGGTGACGTTCATATGGCTGTTGGTGGGCAGCGATTGCCCATCACGCGCCGCCGGGGCCATGTCGGCAAAAAATCGAAAGTTTTCGCCCCCGCGCAGGGCGGCTTTGGACATGAATTTGTAGGCCTGACCGGTGTCCCAGCATTCACACAGTGCGATGTCTTCGGCGCGTTCCACGATCAGATCGGCAACTTTATGCAGCAGTTTCTTGCGGGCCTTGCCATCCATTGCGGCCCATGCCGGAAAGGCAGCTTTGGCGGCTTTTGCAGCGGCGTCCACGTCCGCCGCATCCGAGCGCGCCACATCCGCGATATGGCTGCCATCGACCGGGGAGGTGGTGGCAAAAGTTGCGCCAGAGGCCGCAGGCACAGAGGCCCCGTTGATCAGGTTCACAATGCTGCCGTTCCGGCGTGCCAATAACGGGGCCAGTTTGGCCTGGTGGGTGGCAAGGTCGCTCATGTCTCTTCTCCCGGCAGGTAACGGCGAATAGAGCTGACCTTGGGGGACAGATCCGGGTCGATGTCGCGCATTTCAAGCGACAACATGAAGGAGGAATTGGCAAGCACATCGGCGCAAAATTCCTCGGCTTTCGCAAAAATATGGGCTACCGCCTCGGTCTTGGCCTGAGGCGTGCGGCCCGCACGCAGACGGATCGACAGATCAAGGTAGGCGTGATCGGGATTGCCATCAGCCATAACCACGTGATCTGCCCGCAGGGCCCGCACCCGAATGCCCGCCAAAGGAAACAATCCGGTCTGTGCCGCAGCGTCACGCAGGGCCACACAAAAGGCCGCAATGTCCAAGCGCTCTTCAAGATTGGCGGAATAGTCGATATGAAAGTGGGGCATACCGTTCCTTTGCTTGCAATCTGATTGCTTTGTTAAGTAAATTTTCCAAAACTGTCAAGGATGGACTTTCCCGATGAGCCTGCGCCGCACAGATCGTTCCCTGCCTATTGCCCTGCTGCGCGCCCGCGAAACAGTGATGGCTCCGATCCGGGTGATGCTGTCGCAAAGCGGCATTTCAGAGCAGAAATGGCGGGTCATTCGCGTGCTGGAAGAAGCCGGGCCAATGGAGCAGACCGCATTGGCCAAAGAGGCCTGTCTGTTGCTGCCCAGCCTGACCCGCATGTTGCAATCCATGGAGGAAGAGGGGCTGCTGACCCGCGCGTCGGATGCGCGGGATCGGCGCAAATCCATCGTGAAAATCACCGCCGCAGGACGCAAGGTGTTAAGCGATCACAGCGATGAAAGCACCGCACTGGCCGCCGCGCTGGAACGGCGGTTTGGCGCGCAAAAGCTGGAAACCCTGCTGGACCTGTTGGATGAGCTGACGGAACGTGATGCGCCGCCGCATACAGACGAATAATGATATACATCAGAGGGTTGCGGGTGAAATCTGTCGCAGAGGACAGTAGGCAAAATCGGCCGGCGAAATGGATTGCCCCTCCCACTCCACAGGCGCGGCACCATAGTTAAACGCAAACCGATGGGTGGCGGTGTCACGCAGGCGCAAACCCTCTGGCAGGGTCACGAGTTCCAGCCCCGCTTCTGTGCCAAGGCGGGTGAGGAGACGATCCCACAGGGGCACATCGGGCCAACCGCCCAGATAATAATGCGACCCGTTGGCCACAAGGCAGGTGGCGCCATCTTGGGTTTTGACCCGTACCTCGGCTGACCCTTCCAGGGCTTCGACCCAATGCACCAGCGCGCCACCCCCGGGCACAGCGCGGGCATGACCGGGCGGTATGCTTTCCACGCGCGTCACAGTCACATCAAGCCACGGCAGGTTTGGGCCCATCGGCACGGGAATGTGCAACTCATCCGTGATCAGATTGCTGCGCGGCCCGATCAGGCTGACCTCCGTGTCCTCAGCAATTGCGTTTTGCAAGGCCTCCGGCAGCACGGCCAGCCCCGGTGCCAGCACCATTTTGTACCCGGTCAAATCCGTCACATCGGCGGGCAGAATGTCGACCGACAACCCCCGACGGCGCAAGGCGCGATAGGCCTCCAGCATCAGTCGGAAATAGTTAAAATCCGCGCCCTGTGGCAGGACATCCCATGCCATTTGCGACGCGTAGTCAAAGATCAGCGCAACGGGTGCCTGCGCGATGGAAACCACCGGCATTTCTGCCAGTTCTTTGGCCACCTGCCGGGCTTCGTCCAACCCCGGTGCTGGCTGGTTGTCCGGGCGCAGCAACCCTGCATGCATCTGTTCCTGCGCAAAAGGGGCCTGTCGCCAGCGGAAATAACTCACCACCTCTGCGCCATGGGCAAAGGCCTCCCATGACCACAGGCGCACCATGCCGGGCAGGGGGGCCGGGTTGTAGGGTGCCCAGTTTACCGGGCCGGGTTGCTGTTCCATCACCCACCAGCGGCCCTTGTTCATCGCGCGGTAAAGGTCATGGTGAAAAGCCTGCATGTCAGGGTCGCCCTGTTGCAGATAAGCGGCCTTGTGGTCGGGCGTGGCCTCCAACCGGTCTGAGAGGAACCCGATGGGATAGCTGTCCCACGATGCGATATCCAAATCACGTGCCACCGCGAAATGATCAAAGTTCAGTTCGCGCCCCATGTAATTGTGGATCAACGGTGCATCCGTGTGCGGGCGCAGGGCGGCGGCCTGTGCGGCGTTCCATTGCACCACCTGATCAGAGGAAAACCGGCGAAACGCCATTTCATGGCTGGGGTTGGCTTGTGTGACGGTCAGGTTTGGCAAATCAACCGCGTCAAAGCGGGGGTATTCCATTGACCAGAACACGTTGCCCCAGCTTTTGTTGAGCATTTCAACACTTTGATAGTGATGGCTGAGCCAGCGGCAAAAGGCCCGCCGCGCAGCATTGGAATAGCTGAGCGTGGTGTCATGGCAGCCATATTCATTGTCAATCTGCCAGGCGGCGACATGCGCGTTGCGCCCATACCGTTCGCCCAGACGCGCGGTCATGGCGGCGGCGGCATCGCGGTATCCGTCATGGCTGTGGCAATAATGACGGCGTGAGCCAAATGTGCGGGGCTGGCCGTGGGCGTCCAGCGCCAGCATGTCAGGAAACTGATCCAGCATCCAATGGGGCGGTGTGGCAGAGGGCGTGCCCAGCACAACTCGCAACCCCGCAGCACCCAGCGTTTCAATCGCCGTATCAAGCCAGCCAAATTCAAAAACGCCGGGGGCCGGTTCAAGGCGCGACCAGGCAAATTCACCAATTCTGACCCATGTGATGCCGGCGGCAACCATCTCGGCGGCGTCTTTGGCCCAGATGTCTTCGGGCCAGTGCTCGGGGTAATAACAGACCCCAAGGGCGCGTTTCACAGGATGACCTGTGGTTCGGGCAGACCCTGCGCCACGTCAGGCACACAAAAGGTCATGCCGCTTTGGGGGCGCGCGGCGATGTCTTCGGGTGTCAGTTTGACGGTGGCAGAGGTGCAATAAAGATCGCGCAGCTCCGGTCCGCCAAAGGCCGGGCAGGTGGTGTTTTGTGCGCCCATCGGGATTTCGTTGAGCAGCTCCCCCGTGGGTGAGAAACATACCACGCGCCCACGGCCAAACAGCGCGATCCACAGATTGCCCGCGCGGTCCGTCACAGCCCCGTCCGGGCGCATGTCGGTTTGGCTCAGGTCAATGCAGACCTCTGGTGCGCCGGTGGGCCAGCCGGTATTCGCGTCCAGCGCGAGGCGCATGATTTTAAGGGTTGGCGTGTCGGTGTAATAGGCACAGGACCTGTCAGGGGCAAAACAGATCGCATTAGAAATGCTGAGCCGGGGGACAATGGTGCGCAGCTCGCCGTGGTAATAGCGGTAGATGGCACCGGCGTTTTCCTCCGCCAGATTGCCCATCGTGCCGATCCAGAACCCCCCCCAGGGGTCTGCGCGCCCATCGTTGGACCGGGTGACCGGATTGTCCGCATCCAGCGGGCAAATCATCTCGCGCTCACCCGACGGGATGTCAAAACGCCACAGGGCGGTTTCGCTCGCCATCATCAGCGTGTCATGATCAACCCAGCCTGCGGCAGAAACATGTTCGTCAAATGCCCAGGTCACGGGCCCCTCTACGGTTTGGCTCATCAGCTTTTTGCCAATGATATCAAACCAGAAAAACGCGCCCCGTTCGGGATGCCAAAGCGGGCCTTCGCCCAGGGAACAAATGCGGGTGTCATAGGGTGTCATGTCAGGGCCTCTTTGTAGGCGGCAACAATTGCCCTGGCACGGGCGGCGACGTCATCAGCTGTCAAGCCAGGTGTGTAGAGCGCGGATCCGATGCCAAACCCATCTGCGCTGGCGGCGATCCATGCGCCAAAATTGTCGGGCCCCGCCCCGCCTACGGCATAAACCTTGGTTCCCGGCGGCAGGATCGGGCGCATCGCTGAGAGGCCCGCCGTGCCCGCCATTGCGCCGGGAAAGAGTTTGAGCCCGTCCGCCCCCGCGTTGAGCGCGGCAAAGGCTTCGGTGGGGGTAAACACGCCCGGCCAGCTTTGCAGCGCGCGGGCCTTGCTGTGGCGGATCACATCAACATCGCAGTTGGGCGATACGATCAATTTGCCACCGGCCTCTGCAACCGCATCGACCTCGGCTGTGCTCAGCACGGTGCCTGCGCCAATCAAGGCATGTTCGCCAAAATCGCGCGCAAGGGCGGCGATGCTGCCAAACGGATCAGGTGAGTTCAACGGAACCTCAATGGTGCCAAACCCCGCATCAATCAGGGCGGCACCGATGGCGGGGGCGTCGGCGGGGGTCAGTCCGCGCAAAATGGCAATCAGGGGCAGGGTCATGATGCATCCTTCCAAAGGCGGTAGGCGGCGGTGAGGCCTGCAAGGGTCATACGCTCTGCATCCGCCAGCGTTGCCGGCACGCCTTGGGTTTTGAGCGCCGCGAGGTAGTAGTTCGACTGGGCTGAGGCCCCCAAAATCGCAATGTCACGGCCCAGCCAATAGGGCCGTGCGGCGGCAAGCTCGGCCCCAATCAACAGACCGGACAGGCGCGCGCGCGCTGTGGCAGGGGCCGTCCCCTCCAGCAAATCCCCCGCACGGATCGCAAACAAGCGCGCGGCCAGCCGTTCGGGGCGCGAGATGATCTCATTAACGCTGGTGTCAAAGGCATCGGCGTCCCACGCCCCACTGCGCACCGAATGGCGCAGCACGGAGTGATCGCACAACAGCGCAAACAGTTCCCCGGTCATCTGGGTTTGAAAGCTGACCACTTCGCCCGCGCTGAGTTCAACCCATTTGGTATGGGTGCCGGGCAGGCAAATCACCCCGTCCCAGCCTGGGTTCAGCGCCAGAAAACCCGCAATCTGCGTTTCTTCTCCGCGCATCACATCGGCAGGTTTGTTCTGTTTGAGCCCGGCAATGATATGCACCGCACCAACGCTGGAAAAATCGTCCGAGAGGGGCGTGCAGGGCACGCTGCGGTAGGGGGCCTCAACCCAGCCCTGGCGGGAGCCGAGCATGCCACAGGCCATCACCGGCAGGCCTGCATCCCCGCCAAGTTGCGTGATCAGCCGGTTCAGCGCCGGTTCAAACCCATCCGGTTCCAGCGTGGACATGCCCTCATCCGAGTGCGCACAGCGCAGCATGGCACCGCCCCGCATGGACCAGACCCGCAGGTTGCTGGTGCCCCAATCCACTGCAATCCAATCTGGTGCGGGCACGTCATTCATCCTGTGGCCACCACGCCGCCGTCCACAACCATACATTGCCCTGTCATCATGCGGCTTGCACCGGAGGCCAGAAAAAACACCGCATCGACAATGTCCTGCGGCACCAGATGTGTTTTGAGGCTTTGACGTTCCAGATGGGCGGCAAGCCCCTCCGGGGTGGCCCATTTATCAAGTTGTTTTTCCGTCAGCACCCATCCCGGTGCAAGTGCGTTGACCCGCACGCCCGATGCCCCCATTTCGCGCGCCAACGTGTGGCTGAGCGAGGTGATCGCGGCATTGGCGGCGGTGTAGGCCGGATAGCCGGTGTTGCCCATCATATAGCTGATGGAGGAAAAGTTGATGATGGATCCGGTGCCGCGCTGCGTCATCATTTTGCCTGCGGCCTGTGCGGCAAAGAAATAGGCCTTGAGGTTGATGGATTGCAGGCGATCCCATTCCTGTGGCGTGATGGTCTGCCAGTCGTGGCGCAGATCATTGGCGGCGTTGGAGACCAGCACGTCCAGCGGGCCATGGGCCGCTGCGGCCTGTGCGATGGAGCCTTGCAGCGCGTCCATGTCGGTGATGTCGCCCTGAATGAACAGCGGCGCGCGGCCATGTTTTGCCGCCATTTCATCGACAAATGCGCTGGCATCTGAACGGCCGATAAAAGCGACCTGCGCGCCCTGTGCAAGAAAACCGTCTGTGAGGGCCGCGCCAATGCCGGAGCCACCGCCGGTGATATAGACGGATTTGCCTTTGAGGTCGTGGAAAGTGGCAGTCTGGGTCATGAAAAGACTCCGTCAGTTTGAGGGGCAAAAGTCTTTAAAGACTTTTGCACGAATTTTTCGAAAAATTCGGGCGCGTACGGAGATCATAGCCGTTCTCCTTCGATCACCCATATGCTTTCGGGGAAGCTCCATGGCAAGGTGATACCGTTGTGCATAAGTGCAGCACCCGTCAGTGTCAGCGGGCCGTCCTTGATCGCCAGTCTTCCGCGCGACAATGGCCCCGCAGCGGCGCGGTTGCGCAGGGCAATGCGATAGCGCGCCTGCGGATCAAGCCGGGTCAACTGCAAAGGGCGCGGCGCAATCTGGGCAGAGGTGCCGGATTTGCCGGCAAACACCACAAACCGATGACCGTCGCGTGCGGATTGCTGTTCTGCAATGACCGAAGGGTCGCTGGACTCCAGCCGCAGGATATCAGCGTTCATCATCCAGTCACGGTTGTCTTTCCACCACTGGGTCACATCGCGCAGCACCTCTGTTTCACGGGCGTCCAGCTCGCGGGGGTCCATTTCAAAGCCCATGTGCCGCTGCGCCGCCACCCAGGCGCGAAACTCGATATCAAGGTGGCGCCCGGAGGTATGACAATGACGTGGCCCCACGTGACTGCCCGTCACAGCCGCAGGCAAAAACAGCGCCGCGTTGTGCTGCATGTGTAGACGTTCCAGCGCGTCATTGCTGTCAGACAGCCAGACCCGTTGCGTGCGGCTGAGGATGCCAAAATCAATGCGCCCGCCGCCAGAAGCACAGCTTTCGATCTCCACCTGCGGAAAATCGGTGCGCAACCGGTCCAGCAGGGCATAGGACCCCCGGGTTTGCTGTGCATCAGGCTGTGGCAGCACCCGGTTATGATCCCATTTGATGTATTCAATCGGATGGGCAGACAGCAGGGCGGCGATGCGTTCGTAGAGGAAATCGCGCACCTCTGGCAGGGCCATGTTCAGCGCTTTTTGCTGACGACCCAAAATCTGGTCTTCCGCCCCCAGCGCCCAATCGGGATGCGCCCGGTGCAGATTGGAATTCGGGTTGATCATTTCCGGCTCAAACCAGATGCCAAATGACATGCCCTCGACGTGCACATGATCAATCAGCGGCCCCAGCCCGTCCGGGTATTTGCGCGGATCAACCTCCCAATCCGACAGCGATGAGGTATCATCATCGCGCTGCCCGAACCAGCCATCATCCAGCACAAAGCGCTCCGCGCCAAGGGCGGCGGCACGGGTGGCAATGTCTTTGAGCTTGGGCACGTCATGGTCAAAATAGACCGCCTCCCAGCAGTTGTAATGCACCGGGCGCGGCACGCCTGGTTTGGTCCAGGTGACGATGCGGTCACGCAGATGCCGTTGCAGTGATATCGCGCATCCGTTCAGCCCGTCCGAAGAATAGCAGGCATAGAGGGGCGCTGTGCGAAATTCGGTCGAGGGGGCGGTTTCCATACGCGCGGCATGGCCAAATTGAATGTGGCGGCGCCCGTCAGGCAGTTCCTCTGCCACCATCCGGTGCCCGCCCGACCAGCCATAATGAAAGGCATAGGCCTCACCCGTGGCGCTGGTCGCGCCGCGACAGGGCACAATCAGCCCCGGGAAATGTTCGTGCCCCGTGCGCCCGGTGCGGTTTTCGCGGTAGCGAATGCCGGGGGACCAGGCGGTGCGGTTCATCTGGAATTCACCACACCAGCGCCCGGCAAAATCAATCATCTCATCAGAGTTTTGCGGCGCGGGCATCACCGGGGCGGCCAGCCAGTGCAGATGCATGGGCTGATCCGCGACAACGCTGGCCTGCATGACAATCACATGGGTCTCAGGATCAAGATGCATTTCGGCGGTGTAGGTCAGATGATTGGCACTGTCCCAGCAGGTTACGGTCAGCCCGTCGATATCCTGTGCCACATCTCTGAGCTGAAACTTGGGCAGGATGCGTTCCTGACCGTTGCGGATGATCATGCCGGGCTGGCCGGGAAAGCTGCGCGCGGCCTCCGGGCACAGCGACAGGTCCGGGTTGGCATCCAGCATGCCGCCCGTCACATCCAGCTGACAGATCGAGGCAACCGCGTTCAGGTCTTCATCTTCGGGCAGGGGCGGGCCCCAGTAAATCACCGTCGGGCAACGTCCGCCCACACTTGCAATCGCCAGGGTCTGGCGCGCATCGTCCATCCGCCAGGTTTTGATCACTTCACAGCCCCTAACGTCAGGCCCGCGATGAAGTGTTTCTGCATCAGAAAGAACATCGCAACCGGGGGCAGGGCAGCCACAAGGGAGCCTGCGGACATCAGGTGGTACATGGCCCGGAATTCAGAGTTGAATGCCGTGATGCCCGCCGTCACCGGCTGGCTGCCGGGGCCCTGGGTCAGCACCACCGCCCAGAAATAATCATTCCAGATGAAGGTGAAGATCAGCACCGCAAGGGCGGCCAGCGCGGGTTTCATCAAAGGCAGCACAACATGCCAGAAAATCTGAATTTCGGAGATACCTTCAACGCGCGCAGCCTCGATCAGCTCATAAGGCAGCGCCTTGATAAAGTTGCGCATGAACAATGTGCAAAACCCGGTCTGGAAGGCAACGTGAAACAGCACCAGCCCCAATTTCGTGTCATAAAGCCCCATCGACAGGGTCAGATCACGTACCGGCACCATCAGGATTTGGAAAGGCACAAAGTTGCCCGCCACAAACATGAAAAAGATCCATATGTTGGCTTTGAATTTGTAAATCCCGAGGGCAAAGCCCGCCAGTGCCGAGAGCGCCACCGCGCCAATCACCGTGGGCACGGTGATCATGAAAGAGTTCAGCAGATAACGCGGCATGTCGGAGTTAAAGAACACCTGACCGTAGTTATGCGCAAACTCAAAAGACGAAGGCACGCCCCAGTAGTTCGCATTGGTGAAATCCGCGCCGGGTTTGATTGAAAAGATCGCAACCGCCAGCAGGGGCAACAGCCACAGGAACAGAGCAAAGGGCAGGAAGGCCTGATAGGTGATCCGAGCGGAGCGGGGGCGTTTTTCAAGTGGTGTGGGGAACATCAGCGTTTCTCCCAATCTGTGATTTCGAAGAAGGTCGCGTGATAACTGATGTTCCTGTTCTCAATCCAACTCATGCCGTCACGAGATGCGGGCTTCAAAAATGCCGTAAAGACAATTGGAATTATCACGCCGAACCCAAGGACAGCTACGAAAACGGTGCCCAGACCATTCATCAAAACGCGAAACATCTCTTCATTTTCTTGAAACCAACCGGAATTGCGGCTCAGAACAGGCAAGGCCAACAAAAAAAGTAGGCCCGGCAGGGAAATCAATGCATTTCGGCGAACCTGTGCAAAGGTCATCAGCGTTTCTCCTCGCGGTACATCGACCACAGGAAGTAGGCGATGAAGCAGAGCATGATCAGGAACAGCACCACCGCGATGGCCGCACCATAGCCCATGCGGAAACCGTATTCAGAGAGGGCGACCTCAAACATGTAATAGGCCAGCACGCGGGAGGAGCCATAGGGACCGCCGCCGGTCATCACAGAGATCAGATCAAAGGATCGCAGCGCGCCGATGATGGTCACCACAAAGGCAATGAAGGTCGCGGGTTTCAGCTGCGGCAGCACCACATGCCACAACATGCGCCAGCCTTTGGCGCCGTCCAGCCGTCCGGCCTCGATCTGTTCGGGGTTCACACCGTTCAGACCGGTCAGATAGAGGATCATGCAATACGCGGTCTGTGGCCAGAGGCCCGCAGCGATCACGCCGTAGGTGACGTATTTTTCATCCCCCAGCACGTTGATCGGCCCCATGCCGAACCAGCCCAGCAGCAGGTTCAACCCGCCAAAGGCCGGATCGTAAAACCATGTGAACACAAGGCCCACCACGACCTGAGAGATCACGAAAGGAAAGAAAAACAGCGACTTATATAGGCGGATGCCCGTGACGGTCTGGTTCAGGAACAGCGCGATGAACAGGCCCGCCGGGATCGCCAGCAGATAGAGGAACAGCCACAGAACGTTGTTTTTCAGCGCGGTGTAAAAGGCATCGCCGTCTTTGAATTCCCAATAGAGGTCTTCGTAGTTGCGCATGCCCACATATTCTTTGGCCCCCAGCCCGTCCCATTCATAGAGCGACAGGTTAAAGGACTGGAACACCGGGTAGATGACGTAAAAGACAAAGAACAGAATGCCGGGGGCAAGGAAAAGCCAGGGCGCAAGTGTTTGCTGATTGCGTTGCCAGTAGCCACGTTCGGCGCGGGCGGCGGAGAGGGCGGCATCTGTCATGATGATTGTTTCCGGTTGGGGCGGAAGATGGGTGCAAGCACCCGTCCTACAATGCGTCGTATAGCCGGCAGATGGATGCAAGCACCCAGCCTACGGGAGGAAGTAGGATGGGTGCTTGCACCCATCGCAATGCCTGGGAAAGGGCGCGACCCAAAAGCCGCGCCCCTCAAGTCTTACTTGTAGATACGCTCGCGCGCGCGATCCAGTTTGGCCAGGATCCGGTCCAGCTCGTCAGGTTTCACCATGAATTCTTGGAAGCCTTCCATCGCCACCTTGGCCATTTCCGCAGGCGCGTCACGGTCAAAGAACTGTGCCACACCGCCGGGGCTGTTGGCGGAGAGCATCGCAAAGCCTTCTTTCAGGAACTTGTCGTCATCCACAGAAGACTTGGAGTTCACCGGAAGCTGACCCAGCGCGTCGCCAGAGTTGATCATGGTCTGGTTTTCAGCAGAGACCACGAACTTCAGGAAGGCACGGGCGTTGTCCTTGTTCTGCGCATTGGCAGGGATGTGGAACGTGTCTGTTGGCGCGTCCTCGGCCAGTTCAACGTCGCCGTTGATGGCGGGGAACTGGTGGAAGTCGAGCTTGCTGTCGTCCAGACCCGCTTCGCGCAGGGGGGCCACGGCGAAATTGCCTTTCAGGATCGCAGCGGCGTCGCCGTTGGTCATGAAGGGCAGGGATTCTTGCCAGCTGTAGGCGGTGTGATCGTCAATAAATGCACCCATATCAACCAGTTCTTTCCAGTTGTTAAAGGTCGCTTTGACGCGCTCGTCAGTCCACTCAATCTTGCCAGCAGTCAGGTCCGCGTGGAACTGATAGCCGTTTGTGCGCATGTTGAGGTAGTCAAACCAGCCCGCAGCCGTCCACAGGAATTTGGACCCCAGTGTGAAGCATTTCTTGCCGGAATCCAGAACCGCCTGACAATTGGCTTTGAACTCATCCCAGTTTGTTGGCTCGGAGAGGCCCAGCTCTTCGTAGATGTCCTTGCGGTAGTAAACGCCCCACTGGTAGTAGGTGTAGGGCACGCCCCACTGCTTGCCGTCCAGTGTCATCGCGCCCTTGGTGGAGGCAAGCTCTTCTGAAAGCTGGCCTTCCCAGATATCAGAGATGTCCTCAAACAGGTTCGCGTCCACATAGGGGCGCATGCGGTTGGCGGCGTACCAGTTGGCAACGTCTGGCGCGTCTGCGGTCAGGAAGTTGCGGATCTGGGTTTTATACGCCTCACGGTCAATGACCGTTAGTTCGATGTTCAGGTCAGGGTGCATTTCACCGAAACGCTCAACCATGCCTTCCATCACGGCACGGGGGGCCGGGTTGGACATGTCTGAGAAAATCTTCAGATCGCCCTTCAGGCCGTGGCCGTCCGCAAGAGCAGCACCCGCCAGCATGGTTGTGCCAGCCAATGCGCCCAGCATCATGGATTTAAGTCGTGTCATCGGTATCCTCCCAGATGATGATGTTTCAAGATTGGCGGTTCCAATATTTGAAACTTTGTTTTATATGTTGAAAACTACACCGCACTCTGACAGGCTTGTCAAGCCAATAGAGTCCCGCATCGCGGGCAAAGTGGCAATAGGGAGGAGGCCCGATGTCCGGCGACGGTACAGTGGGAAAAGCGATGGATGTCCTTGATCTGGTGGCGGAATTTGGCCACCCGATCCGCTTTGCTGCCTTGCTCGAAGTCAGCCCCTTTCCCAAGGCGACGCTCTATCGGTTCCTGCAAACCCTGACGTCCCAGCGGCTGCTGGAATATGATTCGGATCAGCAGACCTACTCGCTTGGGGTGCGTCTGGTGCGTCTGGCCCATGCGGCCTGGACCCAGTCCAGCCTTGCCCCCATTGCGCGCCAACATCTGCAAACGCTCAGCCAGAAAATCGGCCTGACGGTGCATCTGGCGCAACTGGACAACGGTCAGGTGCTGTATGTGGACAAGCGTAATGCAGCACAGCCCGTAGACATGTTCAGCCAGGCGGGCAAAGTGGGCCCGGCCTATTGCACAGGTGTGGGCAAGGCGATGATGGCCTTTTTGCCCGACCTTGAACGCTCCCGCGTGCTGTCCCAGCAAAGCTATCATGGTTTTACGCCGCACACGTTGACCTGTGCGGATGATCTGCGCGCGGAACTGCGCAATATCCTCGCCCGTGGCCATGCCTATGACCGCGAAGAACATGAGCCCGGCATTATCTGCATCGCCGTCCCGATCCTGAGCCCCCGGGGCAGGGTGCTGGGGGGCATGTCGATCACCGGTTCGACCCAAACGACAAGCTACGCCAAACTTGACGCGCTGGTGCCAGATCTTGTGGCAACAGCGCAAGCCATTGCGGCGGACGCCGAAGCATGGCGTTTTCCCGATCCCCTTCAGCAGACAGGAACATGAAAAGATGACAGGTGTGACCCTTCAGAACGCTATTAAACGCTACGGGGATGTACAGGTGATTCATGGCATCGACCTGGAGGTGCAGGATGGTGAGTTTTGCGTCTTTGTCGGCCCCTCCGGTTGTGGCAAATCCACCTTGCTGCGGATGATTGCAGGGTTGGAGGAAACCTCGGAAGGGACAATCAACATCGGCGCGCGTGATGTGACCCGCGAAGACCCCTCAGAGCGCGGCGTGGCCATGGTGTTTCAGACCTACGCGCTTTACCCGCATATGACCGTGGGCGAAAACATGGGGTTCGGCCTCAAGATGAACGGCGTGCCCAAGGCGCAGATCAAGGAAAAGGTCAAAATGGCCTCCGACATTCTCAAGCTGGATGACTACCTCAAGCGGAAGCCGGCCAACCTGTCAGGCGGGCAGCGTCAGCGCGTGGCGATTGGCCGCGCGATTGTGCGCGGGCCGGAGGTGTTTCTGTTTGATGAACCACTCTCCAATCTGGACGCCGAACTGCGGGTTGAAATGCGGGTCGAAATTGCGCGCCTGCACAAGGAAATTGGCGCCACCATGATCTATGTGACCCATGATCAGGTGGAGGCGATGACGCTGGCCGATAAAATCGTGGTGCTGCGCGCAGGTGTGATCGAACAGGTTGGCGCACCGCTGCATCTTTACCGCGACCCGGACAACAAATTTGTGGCCGGGTTCATCGGATCGCCCGCGATGAATTTCCTCAATGGCACGGTCAAGGACGGCGCGGTTGATGTGCCCGCCCTTGGGCGCAGTGTTGCGGTCACCGCGAATTTGCCAGGTGAGGGCACAAAGGTGGTGCTGGGCATTCGCCCCGAACATATCGAAGTGCAGCAGAATACCGGCAAGCTGAGCGCGGAACTTTCGGAGGCTCTTGGCGGCGTCAGCTATCTGCACCTTGATACGCTGACCGGTGAGCGCATTATCTGCGAAGAGCGCGGGGATGAACGCGCCTCAGAGGGTGATACCGTTGACATTACCTTTGAGCCGCGCCGCGCCTATGTGTTTGATGCCGCAAATGAGATGCGTATCCGTTAGGGGCGCGCCGCGCGCCATTTGACTTGTCCGCGTGCGTCGGCTCATCTGGACCCTCACACCCTGAGGAGCCCGGCATGACGACTGATCTGTGCACGTTGTTGAACATTAACAAACCCATCCTGTCGGCCCCCATGGGCGGGGCCGCTGGCCCTGACATGGTCGCGACGGTCTGCAATGCCGGTGGCTTTGGGGTGATCCCGCTGTGGGGCAAATCGGCAGACGGGGTGCGGGCGGGCATCGCTGAGCTGCGCGCCCTGACGGACAGGAATTTTGCGGTAAACCTGAACCTTGGCTTTGACTACGCTGATCAATTGCAGGCCTGCATTGATGCGCGCGTCTGTGCGGTGTCCCTGTTCTGGGGCATGGCGCCGGAGGCGATTGAGCGGGCCAAAAACGGCGGTTTGCTGGTGATGTCCAGCGTGGGCTCTGCGGCGGAGGCCAAACAGGCGGCCGATGCAGGGGCCGACATCATCATCGCCCAAGGGTGGGAGGCCGGAGGCCATGTCTGGGGGCAGGTCGCCACCATGGCGCTGATCCCGGCTGTGGTGGATGCGGTTGACGTGCCCGTGGTGGCAGCTGGCGGCATTGCGGACGGGCGCGGCATGGCGGCCGCCCTGATGCTGGGCGCGCAGGGCGTCTGGATCGGCACGCGGTTTCTGGCCAGCCACGAGGCGACCATTCATGCGACCTATCAAAACAGCATTCTGCAGGCGCAGGATGATCAAACCGAATGGCACGCGGACCTTTATGACGTGACCTGGCCCAATGCGCCGCATCGCACGCTTGCCAACGCCACCTCTGATGCCTGGGCGGCGGCAGGCAGGGCTGCGCCGGGCGCGCGTCCGGGCGAGCAGGAGGTGATTGGCCAGCGTCCCGGCGGCGGCGATGTGCTGCGCTATCAAAGCTATACCCCTTTGCCGGGCACCACCGGTGATGTGGCCGCCATGTCGATGTGGGCCGGGCAGGGCGTGGGGCTGGTGCACAAGGTTCTGTCCGCCGCCGATATTGTGAGTGAAATCGACACAGACGCCCGTGCGATCATCGCGGCGCAGGCGGCAGCATTCAGATAGACCCGCATTTATTTCAGGTCTAAAATATTTTACCTTGAAGTACCACGCCCATCGGCCTAGCCTTTGCGTAGCGGCAATGGATGGGGGTGCAAAGATGCGTGCAATTTGTCTTGGTGGTGGTCCTGCGGGCCTCTATTTCGGCATATCCCTGAAACTGCGTGATCCTGAGGCGGAGGTGACCGTGCTGGAGCGCAACCGCCCTGACGATACCTTTGGCTGGGGCGTGGTGTTGTCGGACGAAACACTGGACGCCTTGCAGAAAAACGACCCGGTGTCGGCGGCTGAGATTCGCAATAACTTTGCCTATTGGGATGACGTGGCCCTTGTTTACAAGGGGCAGAAAACCGTCAGCTCGGGCCATGGCTTTTGCGGCATCGGGCGCAAGGTCTTGCTGATGATCCTGCAAAACCGTGCCCGCGCACTGGGTGTAACCCTGAAGTTTGAAACCGAAGTGCAAAGTGCCTCGGCCTACAAAGATGACTATGATCTGGTTGTGGCCTGCGACGGGTTGAACTCGAAAACCCGGCTGGAATTTCGCGAAACCTTCAAGCCGGACATTGACGTGAGGAAGTGTCATTTCCTGTGGCTGGGCACCCATCAGAAATTCGATGACGCCTTCACCTTTATCTTTGAAAAAACGGACAAGGGTTGGCTCTGGGTACATGCCTATCAATTTGACGATGACACCGCGACCTTCCTGATTGAATGCAGCCCGCAGACCTTTGAAAACTACGGGTTTGGTGACAAAACGCAGGCGGAAACCATCGGGATTTGCCAAGAAGTGTTCAAGGATCATCTCAACGGCAACGCCTTGATGACAAACGCAAACCACATTCGTGGTTCCGCCTGGATTCAGTTCCCGCGGGTGTTGTGCGAAAAATGGCACCACGAAAATGTTGTGCTGCTGGGAGACGCCTCTGCAACGGCGCATTTTTCGATTGGGTCGGGGACCAAACTGGCGCTGGAATCCGCGATCTCGCTGGCGGATCACGTGGTGGAGGATGCGAACCTCGCCGGTGCATTTGCAAAATACGAAGACACGCGCCGCCTTGAGGTGCTGCGCCTGCAATCTGCCGCGCGCAATTCGCTGGAGTGGTTTGAGGATGTGGAGCGCTACCTTGATCTGGACCCGGTGCAGCTGAATTATTCCATGCTGACCCGCTCCCAACGCATCAGCCATGAAAACCTGCGCGCGCGCGATGCGGAGTGGCTTGAAGGAGCGGAACGGTGGTTTATGGAGCAATCCGGTGCCGGGTCAAACGGCCCTGTGCGCCCGCCGATGTTTGCGCCGTTCAAACTGCGCGACATGACGCTGGCCAACCGCGTCGTCGTCTCCCCCATGGCGCAGTACAAGGCGGTGGACGGATGCCCGACCGACTGGCATCTGATCCACTACGGGGAACGTGCCAAGGGGGGTGCCGGGCTGATCTATACCGAAATGACCTGTACCTCGGCTGAGGGGCGGATCACACCGGGTTGTCCGGGGCTTTATGCGCCCGAACACGAGGCCGCATGGGCGCGCCTGACAAGTTTTGTACACAGCGAAACAGAGGCAAAAATCTGTTGCCAGATTGGCCATGCTGGGCGCAAGGGCTCCACCAATGTCGGCTGGGAGGGCATGGATATGCCCCTGAAAGACGGAAACTGGCCGCTGGTCTCCGCCTCTGCCATCCCGTGGTCGCCTGACAACGCGACCCCGCAGGCCGCAACGCGCGCGGATATGGACCGTATCCGCGATGAATTTGTGACTGCTGCCAAAATGGCGGAGCGGGCCGGGTTTGATATGATCGAACTGCACGCGGCACATGGCTATTTCATCTCCTCCTTCATCTCGCCGCTCAGCAACACGCGGAAGGACGCATATGGCGGTTCGCTGGAAAATCGCATGCGCTATCCCTTGGAAGTGTTCAACGCCATGCGCGCCGTCTGGCCAGTAAATCGCCCCATGTCGGTGCGCATCTCGGCCAGCGACTGGGCCGGAGACGACGGCGTGACACCCCAAGAAGCCGTTGAAATTGCAAAGATGTTTGAGGGTGCAGGTGCGGACATTATTGATGTGTCGGCAGGTCAGACCAGCACTGAGGGTCAGCCGGTTTATGGCCGCATGTTCCAAACACCCTTCTCGGACCGGATTCGCAATGAGGGTGGGATCAAGACCATGGCGGTGGGCAATATCGACGAGGCGGATCATGTGAATTCGATCCTGATGGCGGGGCGGGCCGATCTGGTCTGCCTTGCGCGCCCGCATCTGGCCGATCCCTACTGGACCCTGCGCCACGGGGCCGAAATTGGCGATCGTCACGCCAAATGGCCCTTGCCCTATGAGGCGGGGCGCGATCAGATGTGGCGGCTGGCCGACCGGGCAGCGGAAATGGAGAAAGTATGAGACGGGTTTTAGTCACCGGAGGCGGCTCTGGCATTGGCCGCGCCATCGCACAGAGCTTTGCGCAAGCAGGCGATCACGTCACCATCGCCGCCCGGCGCATGGACGCGCTGGAGGAAACCAAGGGCGACACGGACATGACCTGCCTGCCATTGGATGTGTCGGACGAGGCCTCGGTGAAGTCGCTGTTTGACCAGCCCTACGATGTGGTGATTGCCAACGCAGGGGCCGGCGCATCAGGGAAGGTCAAAGACCTGTCGCTGGCGGATTGGAACACCGTGATGGCCGTGAACCTGACCGGCGTTTTTCTGACCTTCCGCGAGGCATTACAACAGATGCAACCCGGCGGGCGACTGATTGCTGTGGCCTCCACCGCGAGCCTGCAAGGGGGCAGCAATATCTCGGCCTACTCAGCGTCCAAACATGGGGTGTTGGGGCTGGTCCGCTCCCTTGCGATTGAGGTCGCGAAAGGCGGTGTCACCTGCAATGCGGTCTGCCCGGGCTTTGTGGACACGCCCATGGCGGATGCGGCCGTGGAGGGGGTTGTGGCCAAATTTGGCGTGCCGCGCGACAAGGCGGCGGCGATGATTGTGGGCGGCAACCCTATGAAACGTATGATCAATGTGGAGGAAGTTGTGGCGGCGGTGAGCTTTCTGGCCTCCGCAGGGGCCTCATCGGTCAATGGGCACGCGCTGGCGGTGTCGGGTGGCGAAATATGAGCGCACCCAAAGAGCGTTTGCGTCTGTGGCTGCGTCTGCTCAAGGTGGTGCGCGGGATCGAGCACCGCGTGCGCGACAACCTGCGCCGGGATTTTGAAACGACACTGCCGCGCTTTGACATGCTCTCTGCCCTGTCGCGTCACCCCCAAGGGCTGAAGATGAGCCAGCTGAGCGGTGTGTTGCGGGTCTCCAACGGCAATGTCACGGGCATCGCGGATCGTCTGGGCGAAGAAGGGCTGGTGGAGCGTGTGCCCGTCCCCGATGATCGCCGCGCGATGATCCTGCGCATCACCCCTGCGGGACAATCCGAATTTGCCCGACAGGCGCAGGCCCATGAAAAGTGGATTAACGAAATGCTGCGGGATGTGAGTGCGGAGGATGCGCGTGCCATGGCCGCGCGTCTTACCGCCTTTGCCGCGCGAAAAGACCAAAAGGAATCCGCCGATGCGCAGTGATGTGAAACACTTCCGATGTGACATTGAAGGCCGGATCGCCACCGTGCGGCTGGATCGGCCTGACCGCAAAAACCCGCTGACCTTTGACAGCTACGCCGAGCTGCGCGACTGGTTTCGCGATCTGGTCTATGCCGATGACGTGGACGTGGTGATTTTCGGCTCTCAGGGGGGTAACTTTAGCTCCGGCGGCGATGTACATGATATTATTGGCCCTTTGACACGTATGAACATGAAGGAACTGCTGCAATTTACCCGTATGACCGGTGATCTGGTCAAGGCGATTGTGAACTGCGGCAAGCCGGTGATTGCGGCTGTGGATGGCATCTGTGTGGGGGCCGGGGCGATTATCGCTATGGCCTCGGACCTGCGCATCGCGACCCACGCGGCCAAGACCGCGTTCTTGTTCACACGCGTGGGTTTGGCGGGCTGCGATATGGGGGCCTGTGCGATCCTGCCGCGCGTGATCGGGCAAACCCGGGCGGCGGAGTTGCTTTATACCGGGCGTTCGATGTCAGCGGAGGAAGGGGAACGGTGGGGTTTTTTTAACCAATTGGTTGCCGCTGATGCGCTTGAGGAAAGGGCCGCGGAGATGGCCAGACGCATTCAGGCGGGGCCGAATTTCGCGCATATGATGACCAAAACCATGCTGGCGCAGGAGTGGTCGATGTCGATTGAACAGGCGATTGAGGCCGAGGCGCAGGCGCAGGCGATTTGCATGCAGACCGGTGATTTTGAGCGGGCATATAAGGCGTTTGTGGCCAGGGAGCGGCCCGTTTTTGAGGGGGATTGAGGCGTGGCTGGTGTGGGATTTGAGTTTATTGGAAGGGTGAAATGGGGGGGCGGTGGTCATGTCTGACCGCAGTTTTCTGAGCTGGCCGTTTTTTGAGCCACGCCATCGCGAATTGGCCGAGGCGCTGGACCTGTGGGCGGGGTCGGCCCTGGGCGCAGTGGATCACGCGGACACCGATCAGGCCTGTCGCGCCCTGGTGGCGATGCTGGGCGCGGGCGGGTGGCTGCGCCATTCGGGCGCGCAAGGGGATGAGGTGCTGGATGTGCGCATGTTGTGCCTGATCCGCGAAACCCTGGCGCGCCATGATGGGTTAGCAGATTTTTCCTTTGCGATGCAAGGGCTTGGGACAGGCGCGATCTCATTGTTCGGGACGTCTGAGCAGCAGGCAGAATGGCTGCCCAAGACGCGGACAGGCACGGCGATTTCGGCCTTTGCCCTGACCGAACCGCAATCGGGATCAGATGTCGCCAATGCGACCATGACGGCGCAGGCAGAGGGCAATGGGTTTGTGCTGGATGGGCGCAAAACCTGGATTTCCAATGGCGGGATTGCAGATGTCTACACTGTTTTTGCGCGCACGGGTGAGGCACCGGGGGCCAAAGGGCTGTCGGCCTTTGTTGTGCCTGCCAATACGCCGGGGTTGAAGGTTGAAGAACGGCTTGAGGTAATGGCACCACATCCGCTGGCCTGCTTGCATTTTGATCAGGTTAAGGTGCCCGGATCCGCGTTGTTGGGTCAGGCGGGCAAGGGGTTTGCCATTGCGATGTCGGTTCTGGATGTGTTTCGCGCCACGGTTGGGGCGGCCGCGCTTGGCTTTGCCCGCCGGGCATTGGATGAGGCTTGTGCCCGCGTCAAGGCGCGCCATGTGCAGGGGGCAGCATTGGCAGAATTGCAGATGGTGCAGGGGCATATCGCGGATATGGCGGTTGATATTGATGCCAGCGCCCTGCTGATTTACCGCGCCGCCTGGGCCAAGGATACGGGCGCGCCACGGGTCACGCGCGAGGCGGCGATGGCCAAACTCTTTGCCACAGATCGCGCGCAGCAGGTGATTGACAAGGCGGTGCAACTGCACGGCGGCGATGGTGTGCGCTATGGCGAAACGGTGGAGCGGCTTTACCGCGAGATCCGCGCGCTGCGGATATATGAGGGCGCGTCAGATGTGCAGCGGGTCATCATCGCGCGGCAGACTTTGGGGGGATAGGTGTTGTTTGAAAGCGGACATGTGGACAGTTTTGCGCGGGACAATCTGCCGGCCCCCTCACGTTGGCCAGATTTTCTGCTGGAGGGGTTTGACTACCCGGAACGGCTGAACGTTGGTGTGGAACTTACTGATTTCATGGTTGAAAAGGGGTTTGGCGATCATACCGCGCTGATCGGGAATGGCCGGCGGCGGACCTATAAGGAACTCAGCGACTGGACCAACAAACTGGCCCGCGCCATGGTGGAAAACCTTGGGGTTAAGCCCGGCAACCGGGTGTTGATCCGATCCGCCAACAACCCTGCGATGGTCGCCTGCTGGCTGGCGGCAACAAAGGCGGGGGCTGTGGTGGTCAACACCATGCCCATGCTGCGCGCCGGAGAGTTGAGTGCCATTGTGGACAAGGCACAGATCACCCATGCGCTGTGCGATACGAGGCTGATGGATGAAATGGCGGCCTGTGCCAAAACCTCGGCCTATCTGAAAACGGTTGTCGGGTTTGATGGCACGTCAAATCATGATGCTGAGCTGGACCGCCTTGCGTTGGAAAAACCTGTCCAATTTGACGCGGTTGCCACGGCGCAGGATGACGTTGCACTGTTGGGGTTTACATCGGGAACAACCGGTAACCCCAAGGCAACAATGCATTTTCACCGTGATCTGCTGATCATAGCCGATGGATATGCCAAGGAAGTGTTGGGGGTTGTGCCCGAAGACGTCTTTGTTGGTTCACCGCCACTGGCCTTTACCTTTGGGCTTGGTGGCTTGGCGGTATTTCCGCTGCGGTTTGGGGCTGCGGCGACCTTGCTGGAGGCGGCAAGCCCACCCAACATGATTGAGATCATTGAGAAATTCAAGGCAACCGTCTGTTTTACCGCGCCAACCGCCTATCGCGCGATGTTGCAGGCGATGGAGGACGGCGCCGACCTCAGCTCGCTCCGGGCCGCCGTCAGTGCCGGTGAAACCCTGCCGCCCCCTGTCTATCACGATTGGCAGGCCAAGACCGGTAAACCGATGCTGGACGGGATTGGGGCTACGGAAATGCTGCATATTTTCATCTCCAACCGGTTTGATGATCACAAGGCGGGCTGCACCGGCAAACCTGTCACCGGGTATGAGGCGCGTGTGCTCGATGAAAACGGGCAGGATGCGCCCGTGGATCAGGTGGGGCGTCTGGCCGTGCGCGGGCCAACCGGGTGCCGCTATCTCGCGGATGACCGACAGACCACCTATGTTGAGGGCGGGTGGAACATCACAGGTGACAGTTTTTCCATGGACGCTGAGGGCTATCTGCATTTTGCCGCGCGCAACGATGATATGATTGTGTCAGCGGGGTATAACATTGCAGGGCCGGAGGTGGAGGCGGCGCTGCTCAGCCATCCGATGGTCAGCGAATGTGGCGTGGTTGGCGCACCGGACGAGGACCGCGGGGCAATTGTGCAGGCCCATGTTGTCCTTATGGAAGGTGCTGAAAAATCAGCCCTTACAATCAAGATGTTACAAGACCATGTGAAGGCGACGATTGCGCCCTATAAATACCCGCGTGACGTGCGGTTTATTGATGCGCTGCCCAAGACAGCGACCGGAAAAATCCAGCGCTTTGCCCTGCGTGAACAGCACTAGCGCGATCAGCCGCGGCGCAGCAGCGGGGCGATGCCCGTGGAAAGCACAAAGAACGCCGCAGCAATTGTGACGATGCTTGGCCCGGCCTGCGTGTCATAGGCAAAGGACAAGTGCAGGCCCCCCAGTGCCGAGACAGCACCAATGACACAGGCCCAGAGCGCCATCATCTCTGGTGTGCGCGCCAGCGGGCGGGCGGCGGCGGCCGGGATGATCAAAAGGGCCGCGATTAACAAGGCCCCCACCACCTTGATTGCAACCGCAACAACAATGGCCAGGGCCATAGTCAATATCAGTTTTTCCCGTTTGGGGTTGCCGCCAGAGGCAACGGCCAGATCCGGGTTCAATGTTGCACTCAACAAGGCCTGCCAGCGCCAGGCCAGCAGGGCCATGACCGCAAATGCGCCGCCCCAGATCAACAGCAGATCATGTGACGTGACCGTCAGAATCTCTCCAAACAGATAGGCATCCAGATCAATGGCACGCCCCGGCAAGAGCGAAACCGCCACCAGCCCAAGGGCCAGCGCGCTATGGGCCAGCACGCCCAACAGGGCATCCGTGCTGACCAGCCGCTCTGACAGGCTGCTGACAATCAGGGCCATGACCAATGCGATGATCAGCACGCCCAGCGTGATCGGCACATCCGTCGCAACCGCCAGCGCCACACCCAGCAGGGCGGCATGGCCCGTGGCGTCACCAAAATAGGCGATGCGCCGCCAGATGACAAAACAGCCCAAGGGGGCCGCGGCCAGGGCAACGCCCAAACCGGCGAGGGCGGCGCGGGTGGCAAAATCATCCAGCATCAGGCGTCTTCGTGACTGTGGTCATGTTCATGATCATGCTCGTGACGATAAAGCGCCAGTGCGCCGCGCGTGCCGGTGCCAAAAATCTCTCTGTATTCGGGGGCGTCAGCGACCATCTCGGGCGTGCCCTCGCAACAGATATGGCCGTTCACACATAACACCCGGTCAGAGGCGGCCATGACCACGTGCAAATCATGGCTGACCATCAAAACCGCGCATCCGATCTCATTGCGGAC
The DNA here is from genome assembly GCA_937928635.1 of uncultured Sulfitobacter sp. Lineage (GTDB taxonomy): Bacteria > Pseudomonadota > Alphaproteobacteria > Rhodobacterales > Rhodobacteraceae > Sulfitobacter. Next base: position 29,857 of record CALFWM010000046.1, read on the forward strand.
GTCTTCGATGCGGCGGTAAAACGTGGCGGAACCCGGCTGATCCAGACCTTGCGTCGCTTCATCCAGGATCAGAATGTCGGGCGCGTTGAGCAGGGCGCGCGCCAGCAGCACCCGTTGAAACTGCCCGCCGGAGAGTGCGATCATCTGGCGATGGGCCAGTTCCGGCACGCCTGCGCGGGTCAGGGCATCACGGACAACCGCAGGTTTCTGACGATGGGGCAGGTTCAGGAACCGGCTGACCGTCATCGGCAGGGTGCTGTCAATATGCAGCCGTTGCGGCACATAGCCGATGCGCAACGCCGGCGCACGGGCCACACTGCCGCTGGCAGGTTTCATGGCCCCGACCAGCGCGCGTAGCAGGCTCGATTTGCCAGAACCATTGGGGCCGACGATGGTGACAATCTCACCCCGTTCAATGGCAAAATCGACTCCGTGCAACACGGTTTGACCGTTGTGGCGCAAGGTCAGCTTATGGGCGGAAAGCAGGCTCATGGTGCGGTTTCCTGACAGGAGGGGCAGAGGCCCTGCGCCTCAATCACTGTGCGTTCAATCAAAAAACCGGCGTCACGTGCCGCCGCGCCCAAGCGCCCTTTGGCCGGGGCAGTTTCGGTCTCTGCGACATGCTGGCAGGTTGTACAAATCAGAAACGCCGGCACATGATCCGACCCCAGATGCGTGCAGGCGATATAGGCGTTCAGCGCCTCGATTTTGTGGGCAAACCCCGCTTTTACCAGAAAGGCCAGCGCGCGATAGGCCACGGGGGGCTGATGGCCCAACCCTTCCTTTGCCAGCACGGCCAGCAGATCATAGGCCCCGATGGCGCGGTGTTCTGCCAGCAGAATTTCCAGCGCGCGGCGGCGTACAGGGGTCAGGCGCAGACCTTTTTCGCGGCACAGCGCCTCTGCACGGGCAAGCGTGTCCGTCTTGCAGGCGCTGTGATCATGGTCATGAAATCCAAGGGCAGGCATGGTTTCTCCTTTTGGGGATTGATATGTTATAACATATGTTTTAGCAAGGGCTCTGATTTTGAAACCGGGGGCCCTTATGTTACGTTTTTTGCCAATCCTGATGCTGCTTGCCGCACCTGCGCGGGCGGAGGTGCCACATGTGGTTACAGATATTGCCCCCATCCATGGGTTGGTGGCGCAGGTCATGGGCGATTTGGGCACGCCAGAGCTTGTGGTCACGCCCGGCACATCGCCGCATCACCACGCGATGCGCCCCTCGGAGGCACGCATGTTGACCAAGGCAGACGCTGTCATTTGGGTCGGGCCCGCGCTGACGCGGTGGTTGGAAGAACCGATTGAAACACTGGCACCCAATGCGTCTGTTTTGACCTTGTTGGAGAGCGACGGTTTGGAACTGTTGCCGTTTCGGGCAGGGGAGATGTTTGGCGAGCATGATCATGGCGCGGCGGATCACGATGACCATGACGCGCATGATGATCACAAAGAACATGCGGATCACGATGCCCATAAAGACGAACACGACCATGACGAACACGATCATGACAAACACGCGGATCACGATGCTCACAGCGGCCATGACGACCACGCGGATCATGCGCCGGGCAGCATAGATCCGCACATTTGGCTCAGCCCTGCCAATGCGGGTATGATTGTTAACAAGATCAGTGTGTTACTCAGCGATCTTGATCCAGATAACGCAGAGACCTATGCGGCCAACGCAACCATTGCGCGTGCTGAGATTGCCCGCGCCGCGCAGGACATTTCAGAGCAGCTGACACCGTTGCAAAACCAGCCCTTTGTCGTGTTGCATGACGGGTTTCATTACTTTGAACACACCTTTGGCGTTGAGGCGATTGGCGCGATCACGGATGGCCATGAGCAAACGCCGGGGGCGGCACGCATGGCCGAATTGCGTGAAAAACTTGCGCAGAGCGGGCTGCGGTGTGCGTTCATCGAACCGGGGGCCAGTGCGCGCTTGCTTGACACTGCCACCGAAGGGATGGAAGTGCGACGCGGCGTGCTTGACCCTCTTGGGGTGGAGCTGACGCCGGGGCCTGCGCTCTATGTCGGGTTGATCCGCGCGATGGGGGATACGATGGCGGAATGTCTGGCCGACTGATGGGGCGATGCGTCAGAAAAGGGCTGGCCGGGATGGCGCAGACCTGAGACACTTCTGCGCATCTTCATCATGACAGGAGCGGTCATGAACCTCACACGTCGGGCCTTTTTGCGCAGCACTGCGGCGGTGCTCGCCATTAGTGCCAGCGGTACGGTGGCCGCGCAGGACCGGTTTGATTTCAAGGCATTAATGGATTTTTGGCCCGTTGGGCAGATTACCCTGATGCACATCGGGCCGCTGATGGGGCAGATGATGCCGCATTATCAGCGTGCGCCCGAGGTGCGCATTGGGGTGGGGGACGCGGCGGGGAAGGTGCCCTATTTGACCGGAGAGGCGTTTCGGATCCGCTATGGAATAGGCGGGCGAACGCCGATGGATTATGCACACACGCACGAGCATTTTGTGGAGCACGCGCGGGCCTATGGAAAGATGGGTGGGCTGGACCGGGTGGCGACGGTGCTGAATGCGATCCGGGCAGAGCGGCCGGGGGCGTTGTTTTTGAGCCATTGGAACCACTTTGGCTATCGCCAAAGGCTGGAGCATCCCAGCAATCGTTTGAACAATCACGCGTCACTTAAAGCGGATGCGCTTGGGAGCTGCGTTTACAGGCGAAACCGTCAGGGCAAGGACGATAACGAACAGTGTGTTGAGAGGTTCAACCGGGGAGGTTTGAATATTGAGGTCGTAGGTGGCTCTGGTCGTGTAGAAGGGATCCAACGCGAGGTGGTTGCCGCTCAGAAACGTGGGGTTGACCTGATCGTGTGTCTTAGTTGGTTGGACTTCGACCATTGCCGCGCGCTGGCGCAGGATGTGCCTGAGCTTGACATTATTTTGTCAGGGAGCACGCCAGCCTTGCCCGAACCAGAAGTGATTGGAAAAACGCATGTCTTTGCAAGTGGCCGTCAGGGGCGATTTGTAACGCGTATTGATGTGGATGTGATGGAAAATGGCAGGGTAGAGCTTGAGTCAAAGTTGATACCCACTTTCAGTGATCTCATTCCAGCAGATCCGTCTGTGTCAGCTCTGATCAAGAGGGAACGTGCGCCATTTCTGGAAGACTTGCTGCATGTTGTCGGACAGGCAGACACACTGCTCTTTCGCCGCGGGAGCCTTGGGAGCACTTGGGATGACCTGATCTGTGCGGCTCTGATGGCCGAATTTGAAGCTGATATCGCATTGGTTGGAGGTTCGCGGGCCGGGCGCGACATTTTGCCGGGGCAGGACATCACCCGCGAGGATCTTTATGCTCTTTTCTGGCCGGGCACGCGCTGGCCATTCCACGTCACTATCAAGGGAGCCATAATCAAGGAAATCCTAGAAAACGAGGTCACATCAGCCTTTGACGCAGACCTACACAGGCGGGGTATTGCGGATATGGTACGCGCTGGTGGTTTGGGATTTGCGCTGGAATTGGAAGTAAAAACCGGTGAGCGGGTTGGAGATCTACGGCTCTTGGAGGCCAATTTACCACTCGAAATGGACCAGAAATACCGGGTCGCGTTCTGGGGGGTAGACATCGTGCTCTCGCAGGGGGATGTCGCTATGTGGCAGGATCACGAGCGCCATTTTCGGCGCAATGGTATTCCTATCTGGCAAGTCCTCGAAAACTACATCATCAAACGCGCCCGTGTTGGCACCGAACGGGTCACAAGTGTCACCCTCAAATAACCCCATTGCTCCCCACAAAGCGCCCCATTTGACCCTCATGTCCTTCCGCAACGACCGCGCCCCCCTTGAACCCTCTTTGGCCCACGACTAATCTCTGGGTAAGGGTTTGCAGGTATGGTCCGGCAAACGACATTGAGGCAGGCACATGAACGATCCAATTGACACCTATATGAACACGCTCGTCCCCATGGTGGTGGAGCAAACCAGCCGGGGCGAACGCGCTTACGATATCTTTTCCCGGCTGTTGAAAGAGCGGATTATTTTCCTGTCCGGCCCGGTCCATGACGGCATGTCAAGCCTGATCGTTGCGCAATTGCTGCACCTTGAGGCGGAGAACCCGAGCAAGGAAATCTCCATGTATATCAACAGCCCCGGCGGTGTTGTGACCTCTGGCCTGTCGATTTACGACACGATGCAATACATCAAACCAAAGATCAGTACGCTGGTGATCGGGCAGGCGGCCTCCATGGGCTCCTTGCTGCTGACGGCGGGCGAAAAAGACATGCGGTTTTCGCTGCCCAACTCGCGCGTGATGGTGCATCAGCCGTCCGGTGGGTATCAGGGGCAGGCAACTGACATCATGATCCACGCGCAGGAGACCCAAAAGCTCAAGACGCGGCTGAATGAAATTTATGTCAAGCACACCGGTCAGACCCTCAAGAAAGTTGAGGAAGCGCTGGAGCGGGACAACTTTATGTCGCCTGAGGATGCCAAGGATTGGGGGTTGATTGACGAAATCGTCGAGAGCCGCGGCAAGGCAGATGATCCTGACGCGCCCAAGGGCAAAAAAGACAAGTAACCACCGCACGGTAAATTGATCCTGGCGCTGCGCGATTTAGCGATTGTAGCGCCGGGGTGGCTGGCCTAGGATTGGGGCAATCACATGCCTCGGGGCGGGGGCGACAACAAGACAACCGACCTGGAAGGGTTTAGTATGGCGAATAGCTCTGGTGGCGACAGCAAAAACACCCTCTATTGCAGCTTTTGTGGCAAAAGCCAGCATGAGGTGCGCAAGCTGATTGCAGGCCCAACGGTATTCATCTGTGATGAATGTGTTGAACTTTGCATGGATATTATCCGCGAGGAAACAAAAGCATCCGGTCTCAAGGCGACAGATGGCGTGCCAACGCCGCGCGACATCTGTGAGGTGCTTGACGATTATGTCATCGGTCAGGCGATGGCAAAACGCGTGCTGTCCGTGGCGGTGCACAACCACTACAAACGCCTGAATCATGCCCAAAAGGGCAGCGATATCGAACTGGCAAAATCCAACATCCTGTTGGTGGGCCCCACAGGCTGCGGCAAGACATTGCTGGCGCAGACGCTGGCGCGGATTCTGGATGTGCCCTTTACCATGGCCGATGCCACCACGCTGACCGAAGCGGGGTATGTGGGGGAGGATGTGGAAAACATCATCCTCAAGCTGTTGCAGGCCTCTGAATACAACGTGGAACGCGCGCAACGCGGCATCGTTTATATTGATGAAGTTGATAAGATCACGCGCAAGTCCGAAAACCCTTCCATCACCCGCGACGTATCGGGCGAGGGTGTGCAGCAGGCCTTGCTGAAACTGATGGAAGGCACGGTTGCCTCTGTGCCACCGCAAGGCGGGCGCAAGCATCCGCAGCAGGAATTCCTGCAGGTCGATACCACGAACATCCTGTTCATCTGTGGCGGTGCCTTTGCGGGACTGGACAAGATCATATCGGCACGTGGCAAAGGCTCAGCCATGGGGTTTGGCGCGGATGTGCGCGACAATGATGAGCGTGGTATTGGCGAGGTCTTTACCGATCTGGAGCCCGAAGATCTGCTGCGTTTTGGTCTGATCCCGGAATTTGTGGGTCGTCTGCCAGTGCTGGCAACGCTGGAAGATCTGGATGAAGATGCACTTGTCACCATCCTGACCAAGCCGAAAAATGCGCTTGTTAAGCAGTATGAGCGTCTGTTCGAACTGGAAGACACGACACTCACGTTCACCGATGACGCGTTGAGCGCAATTGCCAAGCGGGCGATCGAACGCAAGACCGGCGCGCGGGGGTTGCGGTCTATCCTGGAGGATATTCTGCTGGATACGATGTTTGAACTGCCTGGGCTGGAAAGCGTCACCGAAGTTGTGGTCAATGAGGAGGCTGTTGTGTCAGACGCGGCCCCCCTGATGATCCACGCCGAAGCGGAAAAAGAGCCTGCCAGCGCAGGTTGATTGCACTGTCGGAATTGAAGGAAAGGGCGTGCCATATGGCGCGCCCTTTTTCGTTTTTTGTGCGGGGCGGGCGGGCCAAGGCCCGCCTTACGCTGTGAGGGAGTGCGGGGAGCGGACCTTGTGGGCGCAACGTCCTCTGTGAAACATCGCGCATCACGTACCCCCCCCAAATCATTGGTCTCAGGCAGTGTTGAGTGTTTCAGATTTACTGAAAATTACTTTGGTGATGTCTCAAGTGACTACGAAAACGCCATAGGTTTGGGACGTTTGGTGCTGTAGGGTCCTCCAAGACCAGCAAAGGAGGGGGCATGCAGCGCATACATTCAGGCGGAGAGTTTGAGGCAAAGGCAGGCTATTGCCGGGCAGTGGTGGCCGGGGGCTGGGTCCATGTGGCGGGCACCGTAGGGCAGGGTGCGGATGCGGTAGCGCAATGCCGCAGCGCACTTGGCATCATTGAGAGCGCTTTGCGCGAGGCCGGTGCCGGTTTTGCCGATGTGGTGCGGGTGACCTATATGCTGCCGGACCGCACAGAATTTGCGCCATGCTGGCCGGTTTTGCTCGAGGCGTTTGGTGAAAATCCACCTGCCGCCACCATGATCGAATGCGGGTTGATTGATCCGAAATACCGGATTGAGATTGAGGTGACCGCGTTTTTGCCTGATTAGAGCGAAATCCGTTCAAGCTGCGACGCAGAGCATCACTTATAGCGCCCCGTCTTTAGCTTGAAGCATCACGTATCGTCGATGTCCCGAAAGCGCGGAGCGCGGCAGGGTATCGGCGGTTCAAGTTCTAGGCGGGGCGCTTTAGCGCGTTGAAATCTTTGATTTCAGGCAGCGTCAAGTGATTCAAATTTTCGGATTTCTGCTTTAGCGGGGAAAATCAGGCAACCTCCTCAAACCGATCACCAAGGCGGGTTGCCACGTCATCGCGGTTCAGATGTGGCCATTTGGGCGCGGCGGATTTTAGAAACCCCCCTTTCGCCAAGGCTGCTTGCAAGGCGGGCATGTCCATCTCGCCCATCCAAAGGCGCGGTTTGGCGGGGCCTTTCGGCTTCCAGGAACGTTTCAGATGGTTGAGCGTCACCGGCTCCACGCCCGCAAAGGACCGCAAATGGGTTTCCAACTGCTCCGTTGCGCTGGAGGGGCGGCGCACCACCATGGCGATGTGCTGATCCTTGCGCGCGATCATGGCCAGCAGATGCAGCGAGGACCCCTCGGCCGCGATGATCTGACGGGCGGCGCGATAGGTAGCGATCTGGTGATGAATGTCGTGTTTTTGCGGGTGGTAGATGGTGTACCCCTCGGCGGCCAGATGGCCCTCCAACGCTGTTTCTCCAATCAGATTGCCACGCCCGGCGGGCAATCCGCTGCGGCTGATATAGAGCTTTTCAGGCCCGTCCGCTTTGATGTCTTTGGCAAAATTCTGCGTCATGGCGGCGCGATAGGCGGGCGTGCCTTTGATCATGCGGCCAAGGCCAAAGCCCTGTCCGGGCACGATCAGATGTTCAACCTGTGTTGGCGCATCCAGGCATTTCAGCGGAACATCCGCGCCCATTAACGTCAGAAAGTCCGTTTGAAAATCAGCAACTTCACTGCCATTGCGCGGCCGTTTGGGGATAAACAGCACCCCGTCAATTTTGTCTTTCCACTGCTCCAACGCCCATAGCCGTGAGGTGCTTTCCACAAGGAAATGCCCAAAGTGCATCCACAAGACGCCGCCCCACAACCAGGTGCCTTTGAGCTGAGCCAAGTCGCCCGTCGGCATCTCGGGTTCCACGGTCAAGGCACGCCCGTTGCGCCACAGCGCGCCAGTGCCGCAATAGCTGCCATCTGCATGCAAAACGCCCGCGGGTTGCACAAAACTCTGTTTCGCCTCTACTGGCGGTACAACAATCGCCTGTTTCACGGGCGTTTCCTGCATTGACCAGCCGCCGTCCGGCAGGGGCGGGCGCAGGGCGGCATCAAAAGTGCAGGTCCAGACGTGGCGCGTGCAATGCCCTTCCAGCTTGCTAAAGCCGGCATTTTCGAGAATGGATTTACATTCGCGCATGCCCTCGCGGCCATAGGCACCGGGGTGAAATTCAATGACAATGGCGCGCACGCCATCCAGCGAGGCATGACGCAGAAAATCCAACTCCCCCCCTTCAATGTCCATCAACACCACGTCGGGGGCAAAATCCGCGTGGACCTGAGCATAGCTGGCGGTGGGCACCTCAACCTGTGTTGTGGCGCGGGTTTCGCTGTCGATCAGGGAGGAACCCAGATAGGAGTTGCGGATATGAAAGGTCATCGTTTCTGGCGCATCGGGGGCCGAAATCAGCACCTCATTGCGCACCTGGATCTTTTTGCTAAGCTGGTTCAGTCTATACAGGCCCCGAATATGTTCGATCAGATTTGGATTGGCTTCAAACGATAACACCCTGGCTGGATTGCCATTTTTCGCGGCAATAGCCCCAACCAGCCCAATGCCTGCCCCCATCTCCAGCACATGATCGCCGGGGCGGATAACGGCCAAAGCGCCGGCAATTTCCTGCCCCTCATAGCGTGCCGCATTGATGCGTTCGGCGCGTTCCGGGGTGATCATGGGGCTGTCGGGTACTTTCACCCCATGGCAGACCGCCACTGTTTTAATCCTGTTTGCCATGATGACGGCCTCCGGCGTTTTGGCAGACCCTACCGGGCAGGGGTTAACAGGCCAAGACCGCAGGCCATGTCTTGCCGGTCTGTCGCATTTGGGGAGTCTTTGCTGCAACACTTGCTGGACGGGGTGGCGCGCATGGTGCATAAACCGCGCAAAGACAACCCCGGAGGCCGTACGTGGGCATTTTCAACACCATCTTTCGCGCTTTGACCTGGTGGGAGGGGCAGACCCTGAACACACAGCTATTCACCTGGCGCAAAGGGGCCAAGGTGGGCGAGGATGATCAGGGCAACATCTATTATCGCAATGCCGACGACAGCAAGCGTTGGGTTATCTACAATGGCGATATGGAGGCAAGCCGGGTCAGCCCCGACTGGCACGGCTGGTTGCATCATACCTGGGCAGAGCCGCCCACAGATAAGCCATTGGTCAAGAAATCATGGGAAAAGCCCCATGTTGAAAACCAGACCGGGACGGCGATGGCCTATGCGCCAGCGGGATCGATCCGGCAAGCCAATCCGGCCGACCGGTCAGATTATGAACCCTGGGTTCCAGAGTGAACCTTGCCGTTACAGGCAGTGGCACATAACGGGTGAATGTCCGTGTTTAAGTACCTCATTCCATTTACGTTTTTAACCGCCGTTGGCGCGGAGGCGCAGCAGGTCACCGCCGCCTCTGGCGGGGTGCTGCGGGTGCTTGATAAGACCTCCGGGCAGACTTCTGATCTGGAGGTGACCACGGGCGGGATGGTGCGGGTCGGCAACCTTGAGGTTGTTATGAACGAATGCCGCTATCCGGCGGGCAACCCCTCTGGCAATGCCTATGCCGCGCTGGAAATATCCGAGCGGGGCCGTCAGGGCAGGTTGTTTTCCGGCTGGATGATCGCCTCTGCGCCAGCGCTGTCGGCACTGGAGCACGCGCGTTACGACGTTTGGGTCATCCGCTGTACAACCTCCTGAAGGGAGGCGGGGGCAGGATCGCCAAACTGCGCGTGGCCCTCAAGCGCTTGTTCCAGCTTCAGATGATATTGCGCCCGCGTGATTTCCTGCGCCCCCAGCGAGGCGAGGTGTTCCGTCAGAAACTGCGTGTCAAACAGCGTGAACCCCGCGCGACGCAGACGATCCACCAGTGCCGCCAGCGCCATTTTGGAGGCGTTGGTGCGGCGCGAAAACATGCTTTCGCCAAAAAATGCGGTGCCCAGTGTCACGCCGTAAACGCCGCCCACCAGTTCTGTACTGTCATAGATTTCAAGCGAATGCGCATGACCATTGTCATGTAATTTATTGTAAAGGCTAAAGATTTCATCGTTGATCCAGGTGTCCACCCGATCTGCGCAGCCCGCAACAACGCCATTGAAATCACGGTTAATAGCCATCTCAAACGCGCTGGTCCGCATGGCCTTGCGCAAGGAACGTGAGATGTGAAACCCCTCCAGCGGCATCACGCCCCGGCGGCGGGGGTCCACCCAAAACACCTCCCGGTCGTGCCTGTTTTCTGCCATCGGAAAGATGCCGATGGAATAGCCATGCAGCACCATGTCCAGGGTCAGCTCTGACATCGGGCTTCAGCTGTCCCCGAGATTGGTCTCCAACCAATGCTCCAGCCAGTGGATGTTGTACTCACCGGTTTGCACGGCCTCTTCGGCCAGCAGCGCGTGAAACAGCGGAATGGTTGTGTCGATCCCGTCGATGATCAGCTCACCCAAGGCGCGGCCTAGGCGCGAGAGCGCTTCGGGGCGGTCGCGGCCATGCACGATCAGTTTGCCAATCAGACTGTCGTAATAGGGCGGGATTGAATAACCGTCATAAAGCGCTGAATCCATCCGCACGCCCAGCCCACCGGGGGCATGATACTGGCTGATCCGACCGGGTGAGGGGCGAAAATCAGGCAGTTTTTCTGCATTCAGGCGCACCTCAATGGCGTGACCGTTGATTTTGAGGTTCTCTTGGGTGAACTCCATCGGCAGCCCTGCGGCCACCCGAATTTGTTCGCGCACAAGATCCACGCCAAAGATGCCTTCGGTTACCGGGTGTTCCACCTGAAGGCGGGTGTTCATTTCGATGAAATAGAACTCCCCGTTTTCGTAGAGAAACTCGATAGTGCCCGCGCCAATGTAGTTGATATCAGCCATCGCATCCGCACAGGTTTTCCCGATACGCGCGCGTTCTTCGGGGCTGATCGCGGGGCCGGGGGCCTCTTCAAACACCTTTTGATGGCGCCGCTGCAACGAGCAATCCCGCTCACCCAGATGCACCGCGCGGCCCTTGCCGTCACCAAAGACCTGAATTTCGATGTGGCGCGGGGTGGTCAGATATTTTTCAATGTAAACTTCGTCATTGCCAAAGTTCGATTTGCCCTCCGCGCGCGCAGTCAGGAAGGCCTTTTCCATGTCATCGGCAGAGGTGGCCACCTTCATGCCTTTGCCGCCGCCGCCTGCCGTGGCTTTGATGATCACCGGGTAGCCCATTTCGGCACCCAGTTTCCTGGCCTCTTCAACCGATCCGACACCCCCTTCGGAGCCGGGCACGCAAGGCACACCCAGCTTTTTCATGGTGTCCTTGGCGGTGATCTTGTCGCCCATGACGCGGATGTGTTCGGCGGTCGGGCCAATAAAGGTCAGGCCATGATCCTGAATGATCTGCACAAAATTGGCGTTTTCCGACAGGAACCCGTACCCGGGGTGGATCGCCTCTGCGCCGGTGATTTCACAGGCCGCAATGATCGCAGGGATCGATAGATAGGAGTGTTGGGATGAGGGCGGGCCGATGCACACGCTTTCATCCGCCATGCGCACATGCATCGCGTCGCTGTCTGCGGTGGAATGCACGGCCACAGACCCAATGCCCATTTCACGCGCTGCACGGATGACCCGCAGGGCAATTTCACCTCGGTTCGCGACAAGGATTTTTTTAAACATGTCGCGCGCCCTATTCGACGATCACAAGGGGGGCACCAAATTCAACCGCGTCCCCGTCACCAACCAGAATGCGTTTGACGGTGCCGGATTTGGGGGCCGGGATATGGTTCATGGTTTTCATGGCCTCAACGATCAGCAGGGTGTCGCCCTCACTGACGGACGCGCCGACAGAGATAAACGCCGAGGCGCCGGGTTCGGCCTGCATGTAAATTGTGCCCACCATGGGGGATGTCACGGCACCGGGGTGATCGGCAGGGTCAGAGCCCGCGGCCTCCGCCGCAGGGGCAGCAGCAGGGGCAGGGGCCGCAACCGGGGCGGCGGCAGGGGCCGCAACCTGAACCGGGGCTTGCGCCATGACCTGTTGCGCAGGCTTGCGGCTGACACGCACGTTCAGACCATCATCCTGACCATATTCGCGTTTGACCTGCAGCTCAGTGAGGTCATTTTCGTTCAGCAATTCGGCCAGTGCCCGGATAAAGGCAACATCTGCATCATGGGTGCTTTTTGTCATAATTTCCTCGGTATGTCCTGTCTTTCGGCACGTTGGCGGTGCTCTGATCTGGCAGTACATATAGGGTATGCGACGCACCATGGAAAGATGGCTTTGGCGCAAGGGGTCCGTTCAAGGCAGCCGGGTGCGTTTTAGCTGGATAAATACCACTTTTGCGCCCGTCAGTGCCATCAGCAGGCACAGCAGTGCCTTTGTCACCGTTTCCATCGCGCCCTCAATCAGCAGGGCATGGGCAAGCGTGCCAGCAATGATCACGGTTGCAAAACAAAGGTGGATCAGCCGCCACAGGGCAGGGCGCAGCCGCAAGCGTCGGCGCAGCGTGGCAAACAGGGCAGAGCCAAAGACCGCGATCATTGCGATGACACCCCAAAGCGAAAAGGGTGTGGGGGAGCGCAGGAGCAATGCGTCGATCACATCGGGGGGGCTGGTGATCCAGAGACCCGCCACATGCAGGACAATCAGCAGCACCAATGCCCTGCCCATCCAACGGTGCACCCGACGCGCCGTCAGCGTATGCAAGCTCGGCAACAGATTGGCAGCCAGCAAGGGTTGGACAAGGAGCAGCGGCAAGGCCAGAATGCCCGCAAAGCCACCCAGAATGTAAATCGGATCACGCCAGGCCAGCAGAGGGCTGGCCATCGCCATCGCGACAGGGATCGCGGTGGCCAGACCCAGACCCGCCCAGACCGCAAAGACATGCAAAGGGCGCGGGCGGGCCATGGGGTCAGGCCGGGGTCAGCACAAAATCCACATGCAATGTGGTGTCAGAGGCGCTGTTCATCAAAGGGCGCAGAAACACGGTTTCAAAATCGCCGCTGTCATAGGCCAGATGCGCATGGGGTTGGCCAAAGGCGGGCACGATCTGTGGCATTTCGAGGCGAAAGAGACCATCTGCGTCCGTCAGGGTTGCGCCATGGCTTTGCGGGTCGCGTTCGTGCCCTTCGGTGGTGTGGGCCCACATCTGGATGCGTTGCCCTTGCAGCGCGGCACCGTCACCGGCGCGCCGCACCGAGCCCGTCATCCAGAAGCCCCCATTGCCGATGCGGTCAACAATCGGTGCGTTGGGGCGATAATTGTTGGCCCCGCCGCGCATGGTTTTTGTGGGAGCAAGGCCCTGCGTGCGGGCGGGGCTGATGAGGCCCGACAGGCCAGTGACGCCCATGGCGCCAGCCGCCAAAAGGAGACTGCGTCTTGTGTTGGTGAGCTGGGCCATCTTGGATCTCCTTTGTGGTACCGTTTAGGTCGATCCAAAGATAGGGCGGTTGGCGCAGAGGTAAAATCACAACTTCATCACCTGCACTGGGGGCCGCCAAGCCGGGGCTTGGCGGATGAGGGTTTTCCACCCTCATACTCCCGGAGGAAGAGTGAGGGCCAGAAAGAGGAAGGTGCTGCGCGGCGGGTGCTTAGATGGCGAGGTATTCCGCGCGCAGTTCGGCGTTGTCCAGCACTTCGGCGGCGGTGCCGTCAAAGACAATGCCGCCCGTGTCCAGGATCACCGCGCGGTCCGCCAGTTGCAGGGCGCGCACCGCGTTTTGTTCCACAAGGATCGTGGTCAGGCCCTGATCGCGGATCACATTCAATGTCTTCTCGATTTCATCCACGATGACCGGGGCGAGGCCCTCATAGGGTTCATCCAGCAACAGAACCTTGATGTCACGGGCCAAGGCGCGGGCAATAGAGAGCATCTGTTGCTCCCCTCCTGAAAGGGTCACGCCGTCCTGGTTTTTGCGCTCTCCCAGACGGGGGAAAAGGTCATAGAGACGCTCAAGCGACCAGCCGATGGGTGGGGCGATCTGGGCCAGTTTCAGGTTTTCCTCAACCGTCAGGCCCGGGATGATGCGGCGGTCTTCGGGGACAAGGCCCAGACCCGCCTGTGACGCCTCATGTGATTTCATACTGTGCAGGGGCTGGTGGTCGAGCCAGATTTCACCCTTGCGGGCCTCGGGCTCTTCAAGCCGTGCAATGGCCCGCAAGGTTGAGGTTTTACCCGCCCCGTTGCGGCCCAGAAGCGCGAGGATTTCGCCCTCGTGCACATTAAAGGAAATGCCCTGCACGATGTAGCTTTCGCCGTAATAGGCGTGCAAATCCCAGACCGACAAAAAGGCGGGCGCGGTGGTGGCGTGGTTGGCGTTTTTTTCCATCGTTTGGGTGCTCATGTGATTTTCCTGGGGCGGGGGCGGGCTCTAGCCCGCCTTACGGGGGAATGGTATTGTAAGGCGGGCGTGTCGCCCGCCATTCGTCAGGCGGCGTCCTGGGTTTCGCCAAGGTAGGCTTCGCGCACCTTGGGGTGGCCTTTGATGTTGTCAGGCGTGTCTTCCACCAACGGGGTGCCCTGGGCCAGCACCGTGATGCGCTCGGCCAGTGAAAACACCACATGCATGTCGTGTTCAATAATGGCGATGGTGATGTCACGCTCTTCCTTGATGCGTTTCAGCAGATCAATGGTGTTGTTGGTGTCTGCGCGCGCCATGCCCGCCGTGGGTTCATCCAGCAACAGCAAACGCGGGTCTTGCGCGAGGCACATCGCGATCTCAAGGCGGCGCTTGTCCCCGCGCGACATCGAGGCCGAGTGATCGTCACGGTGATCAATCAGGTTCATGTCCTCCAGCATATGCTCTGCTTTTTCGATCACATCGCGCTGCTGTGTGATGGAGGCAATGGCGTTCATTTCAAACGATCCATCCCGTTTGGCAAAGCAGGGGATCAGCATGTTTTCCATCACCGTCAGATCGCCAAAAATCTCCGGTGTCTGAAACACGCGGGAAATGCCCATCTGGTTGATCTCATAGGGTTTGCGCCCCAGCACGGATTGCCCGTCAAACATGACAGATCCGGTATCCGGGATCAGCTTTCCCACCAGCACGTTCAGCAGGGTCGATTTACCCGCCCCGTTGGGGCCGATGATCGCATGCACGGAATTCTCCGCCACGCTCAGGTTCACGTCTCCCAGGGCCTGCAGGCCGCCAAAGCGTTTGTTGATATTCTTGACGTCGAGAATAGCCATTCTACCAGCTCCCTATTCTGCAGGTGTTTTGGAGGCGTCAGTTTCCTTGTCCGCCGCTTTCTTCTTGCGACCAAACAGGCGGGCGATGCGTTGGCCCCCTTCGACAAGGCCACCGGGCAAAAAGATCACCACAGCCATGAACATCAGGCCCAGCGTCAGATGCCAGCCTTTGCCCACAAAGGGGTGCACGATAGTCACAAGGAAATCCTCAATCCCGTCAGGCATAAAGGCAAACCACTGGTGCAGCACGTTGTCGTTGATCTTGGAAAAGATGTTTTCAAAGTACTTGATGAACCCCGCGCCCAGCACCGGACCAATCAAGGTGCCCGCACCGCCAAGGATGGTCATCAGCACCACTTCGCCACTTGCCGTCCACTGCATGCGCTCGGCACCCGCCAGCGGGTCCATCGCGGCCATCAGGCCACCGGCAAGACCCGCATACATGCCAGAGATTACAAAGGCCGCCAGCGTATAGGGGCGTGTGTTCAGGCCCGTGTAGTTCATCCGCTGCTGGTTGGATTTCACCGCCCGCAGCATCATGCCAAAGGGCGAGCGGAAGATGCGGATTGACAGGTAAAAGGCCAGGATCATGCACAGACCGGCCAGATAATAGCCGACGTTAAAGGTGAACTGCCAGCCGCTCACAACCCATTCCGCACTGTCGCGCATCTCCATGCCCCACAGGCCCGGGGCCGGGATGTTGCCCCCCGCGTCGCGCGCACCGTCCAGGATGCGCGGATCGCTCAGCGCCGTTTGCAGGCCGGTTTCGCCCCCAGTGATCGGGGTCAGCACCGATGCCGCCAGAGCAAAGGCCATTTGCGCAAAGGCCAGTGTCAGGATTGAAAAGTAGATGCCGGAGCGACGCAGTGAGATAAAGCCGATCAGCAGGGCAAAGACACCCGCCACAATAACCGAGATCATGATCGCCGGGATCACGTTGATCGTCAGCAGTTTCAGCATCCAGACCGCCGCGTAGGACCCCGCACCAAGGAATGCCGCATGGCCAAAGGACAGATAGCCCGTCAGACCAAACAGGATGTTGAACCCAATGGCAAAAATGCCAAAAATCACAAACCGTTGCATCAGGTCAGGATAGCCCGCATTGAACTGCGCCATCGCTGAATCGGTCGGAAACGGGTTCATCAGAAAGGGGGCGAATGCCACCAATGCGATCACGATAAAGAACAGACGGGTGTCTTTTGCGTTGAGACCAAACATGGGCTTATTCCTCCATCACACCGCGGCGGCCCATCAGGCCCCGTGGTCGGGTCAATAGGATAACGATGGCCGCCAGATAGATCACGATCTGGTTGATGCCGGGCAGGAACTCGATCACCTCGCGCATCGAGGCGAAACTTTGCAGAATGCCAAGCACAAATCCGGCCAGCACCGCACCGGGCAGAGAGCCCATGCCGCCCACAACCACCACCACAAAGGAGATCACGAGGAAGTCCATGCCCATGTGATAGTTGGGCGAGTTGATGGGCGTGTACATCACGCCCGCAAGACCCGCGACACAGGCCGCCAATCCAAACATAATGGTAAAGCGTTTGTCGATGTCGATGCCCAACAGGCCCACGGTTTCGCGGTCCGCCATGCCAGCGCGCACCACCATGCCAAAGGTCGTGAATTGCAAGAACACAAAAACACCGGTGATCAGCAGGGCCGCAAAGGCAAAGTAGACCAGCCGCCAGTAGGGGTAGATGATGCGATTGGCGTCAAAGCCCAGCAAGACACCAAAATCAAAGCTGCCTTTGAACACATCCGGGGCCGGGGCCGGGATCGGGTTGGCACCGTAGTAGGCCTTGATGATCTCTTGCAGAACAATCGCCAGACCGAAGGTCACCAATATCTGGTCCGCATGGGGGCGTTTGTAAAAGTGTTTGATCAGGCCGCGTTCCATCACGATGCCAATGATCAGCATCACCGGAATTGCAAACAGGATCGCCAGTGGCACCGACCAGTCGATGATCGTATTGGCCGCCGCCTCACCAAACCAATCCTGAATATAGGGCACCTGCACCTTCAGCGGATTGCCCAGAAAGTCCTTTTGGGATTCATCAATGACCGTGTGGCTGTAGGACAGGAGGCGCTGCAACGTCACCGTGCAGAACGCCCCGATCATAAACAGCGCGCCATGGGCAAAATTGACCACACCCAACGTGCCAAAGATCAGCGTCAGACCCAGAGCGATCAACGCATATGCGGATCCCCCGTCCAGGCCGCTGAGAATTTGTAGAACAATTGCTTCCATTGTACCCTACCCCAAAGAGTAATCGCACGGGCCTGCGATATGCGGCCCATCTGCTTATTTCCGGCGTGAAAGATTTCTTGGGCCCGAGGGGGCCATCAAGGGGCGCGACCCCAATCAACAGGGTCGCGCCGCAGTTGGTTTAGGCGCCTGGGTTACAGGTGCCCAGCTCGCCGCCAAAGATTGACGCATCGTATGTCACCTGGGCTGCAGGTGTCACTTCGACGATTTCCAGAAGGTCAAACTCGTTGTCGGGGTTCTCTTTACCCTTCACCACCAGAACGTCCTTGAAGCACTGGTGGTCTTCGGCACGGTAGAGTGTTTTGCCGTTGCCCAGACCGTCGAATTCAAAGCCTTCAAGGGCTTCTGCAATCGCACATGGGTTGAACGACCCGGCACGCTCCGCCGCATCAGCATAAAGCAGCGTCTGCACGTAGCAGGTGTGCGCCGCCTGGCTGGGGGGGAAGCCGTATTTGGTGCCGAAGGATTTTACAAAGGCTTTGGAGCCTTCATCCGTCAGGGACCAGTGCCAGTTGGTGGACCCAAAGATGCCTTTAACGTTCTCGCCCGCACCTTTCGCCATCAGGCGGGAGTAGAGCGGCACGATGATCTCAAAGTTCTTGCCGTTGGCCTGGGCTTCGCGCAGACCAAACTGTACCGCAGACGTCAGCGAGTTGACCATGTTGCCGCCGTAGTGGTTCAGCACCAGAATGTCCGCACCAGACTGCAGCACAGGAGCCACGTAGTCTTTAAAGTCGGTCTGGGCCAGCGGCGTTTTCACAGCCGCAACAGTTTCCCAACCCAGCGCTTCGGTGGATGTGCGCACGGCTTCTTCTGTGGTGTAACCCCAGTTGTAGTCCGCCGTCAGGTGATAGGCTTTACGGTCTTTGCCGTAGTTTTCGCCCAGGATCGGCGCAAGTGCCGCACCGGACATGTAAGAGTTAAAGAAGTGGCGG
Source organism: uncultured Sulfitobacter sp. (assembly GCA_937928635.1). GTDB lineage: Bacteria > Pseudomonadota > Alphaproteobacteria > Rhodobacterales > Rhodobacteraceae > Sulfitobacter. The sequence continues at coordinate 48,092 of CALFWM010000046.1, forward strand.
AAACCATTGGCCTTCTTGTCCTTACCGGTGGTGTCGTTGGAGTGGGTCAGACCGGCCATAAAGATAATGCCCGCTTCCTGGCAGAGCGACTGAACTGCAACAGCCACACCGGAAGAAGAACCACCCGTGATCATCACAGCGCCGTCTTTTTCGATCATGGATTTGGCCGACGCACGCGCCGCATCAGGCTTGGTCTGTGTATCGCCTGTGACGTAGGCAACCTTTTTGCCCAAAATGCCGCTGCCGCTCAGCGCCTTGGAGCTGAAGGTGCCCATCATGCCGCCGTCGCCGCCACCGTTCAGGTGCTCAACCGCCAGCTCATAGGCGCGCAGCTCGTCCGCGCCCTCATCCGCGTAGGGGCCGGACTGTGGAACGTTAAAGCCCAGTGTGACTGTGTCGCCCGTTGGCGCGTTGGTGTAGCCGGAGTGGCCATCCGCGCGCAGATATGTCGGCAGGGCAAGGCCCGCACCGGCAACCGCACCCGTTTGGATCAAGCCACGGCGTGTCAGGTTTGAAAATGACATATATTCCTCCCATTGGTGAACCCGCGGCCCTTTGCAAATGTCAGGCAGGGGACGCGGCACATTTGTGCACGATGGTTATGGCCCCTTTTGCAAAAACCGTTCAATAAGCTGCTTGAACATCAGGCATTTTCTGTAAATATATTGTCATTCGCCTTTGTGAAGATTGTAAAGAAAGTGATGTTGCGGTGCAGAAACCCGTTGATTCAACACGACATTGCCTTTGGGCGTTGTGATGGCACGTGACGCCTTAACAGGCAGCCGGATCCGCGAACGCCGCATCATGGCCGGTCAAAAACAGGCCATGCTTGCCGAACAGATCGGGATCTCGGCCAGCTATCTCAATTTGATCGAGCACAACCGCCGCCGGATCGGGGGCAAACTGCTGCTCAAGATCGCAGAGGCGCTGGCGGTTGAACCTCAAACCCTGACAGATGGGGCAGAGGCCGCACTGATCGCCACATTGCGGGACGCCGCCGAAGAGGTGGGGCTGGCGGACCCCGAACTGGCGCGCGCCGATGAATTTGCGGGCCGTTTTCCCGGCTGGGCCGAGGTGCTGGCGGGCACGCGCCAGCGCATCGCGACCCTTGAGCAAACCGTTGAGGTCCTGACCGACCGTCTGGCCCATGACCCGCATCTGGCCGCTTCCATGCACGAACTGCTCAGCACTGCCGCCGCGATCCGCTCCACCGCCGCGATCCTGACCGACAATGAGGCGATGCCGCCCGCGCAGCGCAACCGCTTTCACGCCAATATTGATGAAGACAGCAAACGCTTGTCCGACAGCGCCCAAACACTCGTCAGCTATCTGGATGCAAGCGAGGGCACCGCAGATGCCACAAGTTCGTCACAAGAAGAGGTCGAGGCGTTCCTCTCTGATCATGGGTTTCAGTTTGAGGCGCTGGAGAGCCGGGATGCCACATCAGCGCAGATTGATCGGTTGATCAGCACCGCCAAATCTTTGCGCACCCCTGCTGCCCAGCACATCGCACGGGGGGTGCTGGAACAGGTCATGCGCGATGCGCGTCCTGTGCCCCTTGGCGATCTGCGCAAGACCATCAAAGAACATGGCACAGACCCGGCCACGCTGGCCCACGCCTTGCGCCAGCCCGTGGCGCGCATCCTGCGCCGTCTGGCGGCCCTGCGCGAACTGGGGGCAGGGCTGGTGGTGTGTGACCGATCCGGCACCGTGCTGTTTCGCAAATCCGTTGAGGGGTTTACCGTGCCGCGCCATGGGTCCTGTTGCCCGCTTTGGCCCCTTTTTGCCGTGATCGGTCAGCCGGGCATGGTCATCTCTGAACGGATCGCACAGCAGGGGCGCGGTCAGCCGCCCTTTCAGGCCTTTGCCACCAGCGAGGCCGAGCCGGTACAGGGCTATAATGCGCCACCGCTGGTGCGCTCCGTTATGTTGCTGGTCCCGGCGGCGGAGGGCAGCGGCAGCGCGCGGCAGGTCGGCGCCACCTGCCGGGTGTGCCCGCAACAGGGCTGCGCGGCGCGCCGCGAGCCCTCAATCGTCTGAGATCATACGGTCAACACAGAATGCGGTTTTGACAGGGACGGCATTTGTGGTGCATCCTTTGTCTCCGCAGGGTTGATCAACATCCCGCGACCGGGGGGAAAGGGATGAGCAAACACGTTGTGCTTGTCGAGGATGAGTTGAACATCGCAGAGGCGATCCGTTTCTTGCTGAGCCAGGATGGCTGGCGGGTGGAGACCCTGGCCAATGGGGATACGGCGGTGGATGTGATCCGCAAAGCATCGCCTGACCTAGTCTTGCTGGATGTGATGCTGCCGGGCAAAAGCGGTTTTGAAATTTTGCACGAATTGCGCAGTGATCCCGCCTTTGCCGCCTTGCCGGTGATGATGCTGACCGCGCGCGGGCAGGCACGCGACCGGGAAATGGCGGAAAAAGCGGGGGTGAGCAAATTCATGACCAAACCCTTTTCAAACACGGAAATGCTGAATGCCGTGCGCGAACTGACCGCACCCTGACCCATGGCGCGTGATCCGGTCTTTCTTGAACGCAAAAGCTATCGCCGCCGCCGTCTGTTGGATGCGGTCCGCCTGTTGCCCCTGCTGGGGCTGGCGCTGTGGATGGTGCCCCTGATGTGGGCCGTGCCAACGACACAGCCCAGCGAGGGCGTGCCCATGTCAGCGGCACTCTATTATGTCTTTGGCATCTGGGGCGGGGTGTTGTTGGCGGGCTGGGCGCTGTGGCGGCGCACCCGTCCTGATCAGGACCAGAGCTGATGGTCTCCCTCAATCAACTTGTCGCGGTCTGCCTGCTTTATGTGGCGGGGCTGTTTGTGGTGGCCTTTCTGGCAGAACGTGCCGCCACGCGGGGGCAGGCGGGCTGGCTGTTGCGCTCGCCCCTTGTTTATACCCTGTCCCTGTCGATCTATTGCACGGCCTGGACGTTTTATGGCGCGGTGGGCTATGCCGCGCGTTCGGGACTGGAATATGTCACGATCTACCTTGGCCCCTCGCTGGTGATGATCGGCTGGTGGTGGGTGCTGCGCCGTCTTGTCCATATCGGGCGCACGCAGCGCGTGACCTCTGTGGCGGATCTGATTTCCTCACGCTATGGCAAGTCCAACACGCTGGCGATTGTGGTCACGGTCATGTCGGTGATTGGCGTGACACCCTATATCGCCTTGCAGCTGCAATCGGTGGTTTTGTCCCTGTCGATTTTTGCAGCCCCTGATGTGGGGTTGATCACCACGGACATACCAGCCTTCAACGCGCCGCAAGCCGCGTTTTGGGTGGCCACGGGGCTGGCGCTGTTCACCGTGTTGTTTGGCACCCGCAACCTGAACGTCAATGACCGCCATCCCGGCGTTGTGATCGCCGTTGCGGTTGAGGCGGTGGTCAAACTCTTTGCCCTGATCGCAGTGGGTGTTTTTGTGGTTTGGGGGCTGGCAGGCGGGCTGTCTGAAACCATGGCGCGGCTGGATGCCTCTGACATCGGCACATGGCAGGTGCAGGGCGGGCGCTGGGTGGCGCTGACCATGCTGTCGGCGGCGGCCTTCCTGTGCCTGCCGCGGATGTTTCAGGTCATGGTGGTGGAAAACGACGATGAACGGCATCTGCAAATCGCCGCCTGGGCGTTTCCGCTTTACCTGATGTTGATGAGCCTCTTTGTTGTGCCCATTGCCGTTGTCGGGCTTGATCTGTTGCCCGCAGGGTCTGATCCGGATTTGTTTGTGCTGAGCCTGCCGCTGAGCCAGGGGCAGAACGGGTTGGCCATGCTGGCCTTTCTGGGGGGGTTTTCCTCGGCAACGTCGATGGTGATTGTGGCAACGCTGGCGCTGTCAACCATGGTGAGTAACCACATCGTGATGCCCGTCTGGCTTAGTGTGCAGGGCGAGGGGGCGTCGCAATCAGGCGATGTGCGCCATGTGATCATCCTGTCGCGGCGCTTGTCGATTCTGCTGATTATTGCGCTGGGGTTTCTCTATTACCGCACGTCCGGCGGCGGGGCGCTGGCCGCGATTGGCACGATCTCCTTTGGCGGTGTGGCACAGTTTTTGCCTGCGATGCTGGGCGGGTTGTTCTGGCGCGGGGCCACGCGCACGGGTGCGTTGTTTGGGTTGGGCACGGGGTTTGCGCTCTGGGTCTTTACCATGCTGTTACCCAGCTTTGGTCAGGGTGGCGCACTATCCGTTGCCACCTTTGAGCAGGGGCTGTTTGGCCTGGGCTGGCTGCGCCCGCAGGCCCTGTTTGGTATTGGCGGCCTTGACCCCACCGTGCATGCGGTGGTCTGGAGCCTGTCGTTAAACACGGCTGTGTTTGTCGTGGTCTCTCTCTTTACCTTCCCCAGCCCTATTGAACGTTTGCAGGGCGCGCAGTTTGTCACGGTTCAGGACACTGCCGGGCCTGCACGAAGCTGGGCAGCCTCTGTGGCGGGCAGTGAGGATTTGATGATCATGGCCCAACGCATTCTGGGGGCACCGGAAGCGCAGGCGTTCTTTCAGGCAGAGGCGCGCGCGCAAGGCAGACTGGGCGATTTCCCGGAACCAACACCGACATTCGTGCAGGCCCTGGAGCGCGAACTTGCCGCCTCTGTCGGGGCCGCCACGGCCCATGCCATGGTGGGGCAGATTGTCGGGGGCACCTCCGTTTCGGTACAGGATCTGCTGGCGGTGGCGGATGAATCTGCGCAGATGCTGGAGTATTCCAGCCAGTTGGAGGCGAAATCCAACGAACTGTCAGCGACCGCCGCTGAACTGCGCCGCGCCAACGAAAAGCTGACCCAGCTGTCTGCGCAAAAGGATGCCTTCCTCAGCCAGATCAGCCATGAGCTGCGCACGCCGATGACCTCAATCCGGTCGTTTTCCGAAATCCTGCGGGATGCCACGGATATGACCGGCCCGGACAAGACGTGCTATGCCTCCATCATTCACACCGAAACCATCCGTCTGACGCGGCTGCTCGATGACCTGCTGGACCTGTCGGTGCTGGAAAACGGTCAGGTCAGCCTGCACAAACGCACCAGCGCGCTGAGTGATGTGTTGGACCTTGCGGTGACAACGGCCCTTGCGGGCGCTGCGCGCCCTTTGCGTATTCACCGCAATCGGGCAGATGAATCGGTTCAACTGACCACGGATCTGGATCGGCTGGCACAGGTGTTTATCAATCTGGTTGCCAATGCGCAAAAATACTGTGACGCCCCGGACCCGGCCTTGGTCATCGCCGTGACGCAGCGCGATGACATGCTTGAGATTGATTTCGTTGACAATGGGCGGGGCATTGATGCTGAGGCCCAATCCGTGATCTTTGAAAAGTTCTATCGCATCAGCGGGGTAGCGGGCGTGGGGGCGGGCCTTGGCCTGTCGATCTGCCGCGAGATCATGACACGCCTTGGCGGCAGCATTGCCTATGTGTCGGGCCGGGACGAGGGTGCCTTTCGGGTGTTGGTGCCACTGCAACATGTAACGGACGAAATGCGCCAAGAAGCTGCAATTGAGGGTGCAATCTAAAGAGGTTGGTAACCCTGAGCCGTTACACCCACGCTAATGACCCGCCCAAGGTGGGGGAGGCGATGGAACAAGAAAACAGCAATCAGGCAGATCAGGCGGCAAGTGTTTTGCAGCGCAAGACATCTGTGGGCAAGGCGGAGCATCAGGCGCGCGCCATGTCCTTGCCCAAAGCGCTGCGCATCAGCATGGCAAAAGTTGCCGATGATCTGTGCGAAATGGCACTGGCGGTTATTGGTGTGCGCAGACAGACCTGCAAACTGAGCGAACTGCCGGATGTTTTTGATCCCAAACACCTGCTGGTTTTGCTGGATGGCACCCTGCGGCGCCGGGCGGCGGCTGTTTTTGATCCGGTTTTTGTGGGCGGGCTGATTCAACAGGAAACCATGGCCAAGGTGATGCCGGTCCTGGATGAGGAAACCCGCCAGTTGACGGCAACAGATGCAGCAATCTGCGCGCCGTTTCTGGATGAACTGCTCAAACGCGCTGCCGCGCTGCCGGAGGAAGAGGCGCAGCGTGACCTGATTGCAGGCTATCGATTTGGTGCCTATTGCGAAGAGCCGCGTTTGCTGATGATGGCGCTGGAAGAACCGGAATATGAGCTTTTTCACCTGACCGTGGACATGGCGGGGGGGCAGCGTCAGGGTTTGATGACCTTGTGTTTTCCCACCACACGGGTGGAGGCGCTAAGCGTTCAGGAGGATCAAACCTCGCCAGACGCCCCGGACAGCGGGCGGCCGGGGCGCGGGGGCATTCAGATCCCCCAGACGTCGTTGATGGAACGCACCGTAATGGCCCTGAATGTCGATCTGAACATCGCGCTGGCGCGTATACGCATGACGGTCAGCACCTTACAGGCATTGAAAGTGGACGATGTTCTGGATCTGGACGTAAACAGCTTTGACACCTGCACCGTGCAAACCCGGGAGGGACGGCGGCTTAGCCGTGGCAAGCTCGGCCAGATTGACGGGGTGCGGGCATTGCAGCTGGAGCATGAGGCACCCCGCTTTAACGCGCCACGACGTCGGGGGGCAGACAGGCCTGACCTTGATCTGCCCGTGGTCAGCGGAGATGGCACCGGCACGCAGGCCCGATCACGGGGGAGCGCTCTTAAACAACTGCCGCAGGCGGTGCCCGCCACACTTGATGACATGGGCGCAGATATGCCCCATATGGTGGAAATACCCGCCTTGGGTGATCTCCCTGAGGTGGGGGATTTACCTCAGATGCCGGTCCTTGCGAAAGTTCCGGACCTGCCGGAGGGGGAAAGCCTGTCTGGCCAGCCCGATATGCCTGACTTGTCCGACTTGCCCGATTTTAACAATGACGATGGGCCGATGACAATAACGTGATGGGTGTCTTTATATCTGGCACGCAATGACAACAGCGCATCCGAGGGGCTATATTCCCCGGGGCGAGGTGTGACGGTTTTGCACCTGATCGCGTCAGAGGACAGAAGTCGCCAAAGCAGGATAGCGCTGTCGCCCGATGTCACGAGGGCAACCAGATATCCGTCCCATCATAATCCCCCGTTAAACCGGTGGCCGGTCAGCTGGCCTCCAGGGCTGCGGTTTTATTCAAACGGCGCGCCCAGAACGTGACGAATGTTTGCCAGATCATAGCCACCAGCCGCCGCCGCTTCCACGATGTCTTTGACCGGCAGTGTGCCCGCCTGACCCAAGGCCCAGGCGATGGTTGAGCGTGTGCCAGAGGCACAATAGGCCAGCACGACGTCTTCACTCTCAACACCCAGCGCACGGTTTTTGGCAATCACCGGCGGCACCATGGTTTGATGGGTAAGCGGTTGATTGGCAAAGCGCATCCCGGCGGCCTCTGCTGCAATGCGTATCGCCTCTGCACAATGGGAGGGCGGGACCTCTTCATCGGGGCGGTTGCACAGAATGCATGTGATGCCTGCCTCCTTTAGCGCGGGGATGTCGTCAGGCGCAATCTGCGGGCTGACATAATAGCGGGGGGTCAGTTGGCGAATATCCATGGCACGATTTAAGCGGCGACGCCGGGCCTGTCCAGCCACGCCTTGGCGCGGGGCGCGCCCGCCATGCCAATCAGCATCGCCACCAGAAACACCAGCCCGCCAAGGCCGCCATAGCTGAGCGAGGCGAGAGCCGGGCCGGGGCACAGCCCCACCAGCCCCCAACCGGCCCCAAACAATACCGCCCCCAGGATCAGATTGCGGTCAAGCGCAGGGTCAGGTTTGGCCGGAAAACTGCCGCCAGCAAGCGGTGCGCGCGTTGCGGTCAGACGCCAGGCAAAAAACATCGGCACAATCGCCCCGCCCATGACAAAGGCCAGGGTCACGTCCCATGCGCCAAAGAAATCAAGGAAGCCCTGCACCTTGGCGGTGTCCGTCATGCCAGAGAGATGCAAACCGGTGCCAAACAGGCCGCCCACAAAGAGGGAAATCACCATCCGCATCTCAAATTCCCCCAGCTAAGGCGCGCAGCGCGACCACCATCAGCGCGCCAGCGGCGATGTAAACCAGTGTCGCCACAATCCCGCGGGGGCTCAGCCGGGAGATCCCACAAACCCCATGCCCTGACGTGCAGCCATTGCCGATGCGCGTGCCCAGCCCCACCAGCAGCCCGCCCGCGATGATCAGGCCCAGATTGCTGGTGATGTGGGTGTTGACGCTTGGCGCGCTGAAGAATTGCAAAATCATCGGCATGCAGATCAACCCGGCCAGAAACATCAGTCGTTCCCGCATTTCGTTGCGGGCCGAGCCCTCAATCAAGCCGCCCAAAATGCCGCTGACGCCCATGATGCGGCCATTGCCCAGCAGGTAAAGTGCAGCCGCACAGCCAATCATCAGGCCGCCCGTCAGACCCCAGAACCAGTCTACATTCATGTTTTTCTTTCAGAGCTTGTTGATCGGGAGTTTCAGCATCACCGAGCCGTCCTCCTCCGGTTCAGGCATGTTGCCGGCGCGCATGTTGATTTGCAGCGACGGCACAATCAGTTTGGGCATCGAGAGGTTTGCATCGCGGGTTTCGCGCAAGGTCACAAAATCATCCTCCGCCGCACCGCCGCCGATGTGGACGTTCTTGGCCTTTTGTGCGCCTACGGTGGTTTCCCAGGCAAATTCCTCGCGCCCCGGGGCTTTGTAGTCATGGCCCACAAAGATGCGCGTGTCATCCGGCAGGCTCAGGATGCGCTGGATGGAATTATAGAGATCATGGGCCGAGCCGCCGGGAAAATCGCAGCGCGCCGTGCCAAAATCGGGCATGAACAGCGTGTCACCCACAAACCCGGCATCACCAATGACATAAGTGAGACAGGCGGGGGTGTGCCCCGGCGTGTGCATCACATCTGCGCGCATCTGACCGATATGAAAGCTGTCACCATCTTGGAACAAGGCGTCAAACTGGCTGCCATCGCGCTGAAACTCCGTGCCTTCGTTAAAGACTTTGCCAAAGGTGTCCTGAACGGTGGTGATCTGTGCGCCAATGCCAATCTTGCCGCCCAGTTTTTCCTGCAAATAGGGCGCGGCAGACAGGTGATCGGCATGCACATGGCTTTCCAAAATCCACTGGGTGTTGAGGTTCTTGTCGCGCACAAAATCAACAATCCTGTCCGCAGAGGAGGTATCCGTGCGCCCGGCGGCATGGTCAAAGTCCAGCACGGAATCAATGATAGCGCAGGCCGACCCGTCAGGGTCCTGCACCACGTAGCTGACGGTATTGGTGGCCGTGTCGAAAAACGCGGTGACATGCGGTGAGGCATTTGGCAGGGTCATGGGGGAGGCTCCTGAATAACTGCCCAAAACATATCAACTATTGAATGTGCTTCAAGGCCGCAGGATAGCACGTTTTAGTCAGCTCAGGAATATGCCGACAATCACCATCATCAGCCCGAGAACGGACAGAAACAGCGCCCCCAGATTGACGGGCATGACCGCCCTCAGAGTTGCGCGCATGGCCGCGTCATCTTGGCCGCTGCGCTTGGCGCGGCTGACCTTTAGAATGCACCAGATCAATCCGGCAAGCCCGACAAGGGACAAGACAGCCCCAGTCCAGATCAACAAATCCATCAGCGGCTCCTTATGCCTGTGGTGGGGGTGGCCTAGTTGAAACATGCCAGCGGGGCAAGTCTTGCTTGCGAGCGCAAGAGGGGGCGCGTAACACAGGGCAAACATCCACAGCAGGAGAGCGCCCATGAGCGATCAAGCCACAAACCCCGATGTCGTTGAAAGCGCAGGCGATGCAACCTACCGCGTGACCGCCAATGAGTTGCGCCAGTTTGTGGAGCGCATCGAGCGGCTGGATGCGGAGAAAAAGGACCTGGCCGAGCAGCAAAAAGAGGTCATGGCAGAGGCCAAGGCGCGCGGCTATGACACCAAAGTGATGCGCAAGGTGATTGCCCTGCGCAAACGGGATGCAGACGACATTGCCGAAGAAGAAGCGGTGCTGGAGATGTACAAAGAAGCGCTTGGCATGTGAGCGCGGCAAGGCCGTGTGGGCCATGGGGTGAAAGCCCTCTTGCACAAGGGCCAGCAGCCCAATAGAAGGGCGGAAATTTGCACCCGAGCCGGTAGGCACGGCCCTTTTCTTATGGAGCACTAGATGCAGGTCAATGAGACGCTGAACGAAGGTCTGAAACGCGGTTACAACATCACCGTGACAGCTGCCGAACTTGACGCAAAGGTCAATGAAAAGCTGGTCGAAGCCCAGCCCGAAGTCGAGATGAAAGGGTTTCGCAAGGGCAAAGTGCCGATGGCATTGCTGAAAAAGCAGTTTGGCCCGCGCATCTTGGGTGAGGCCATGCAGGAAGCCATCGACGGTGCCATGGGCGCGCATTTTGAAAAGTCCGGTGATCGCCCCGCGATGCAGCCCGACGTCAAAATGACCAACGAAGACTGGAAAGAAGGCGACGACGTTGAAGTTGCCATGTCCTATGAGGCGCTGCCGGAAATCCCTGAGCTGGACGCGAGCAAGATCAAGCTGGAAAAGCTGGTGGTCAAGGCTGACGACGAAGCGATCACCGAAGCACTGGCCAACCTCGCAGAAACCGCGCAGGATTTCAAAGCGCGCAAGAAAGGTGCCAAAGCCAAAGACGGCGATCAGGTCGTTATGGATTTTGTCGGCAAAGTGGACGGCGAAGCCTTTGAAGGTGGGTCCGCCGAGGATTATCCGCTGGCATTGGGCTCCAATTCCTTTATCCCCGGTTTTGAAGAGCAGCTGGTTGGTGTGAAAGCCGGTGAGGAAAAGTCTGTCACCGTCAACTTCCCCGATGATTATCAGGCCGAGCACCTCAAGGGCAAAGAGGCTGTGTTTGACTGCACGATCAAAGAGGTCAAAGAGCCTGTTGCCGCTGAGATCAATGATGAACTTGCCAAGAAATTTGGGTCAGACGATCTGGAGGCGCTCAAAGCGCAGATTTCAGAGCGTCTGGAGGCCGAATACGCCGGCGCATCCCGCGCGGTCATGAAACGTGGGTTGCTGGATGAGCTGGACAAGATGGTCAGCTTTGATCTGCCACCGTCGTTGGTGGAGACCGAAGCCGGCCAGATCGCGCACCAGCTGTGGCACGAGGAAAACCCGGAGGTTGAGGGGCATGACCACCCCGAAATCGAAACCACAGAAGAGCATACCAAACTGGCCACACGCCGCGTGCGTCTGGGGCTGTTGCTGGCAGAGCTTGGCCAGAAGGCCGAGGTGGAGGTCACCGACGCCGAAATGACCCAGGCGATCATGAACCAGGCGCGTCAGTATCCGGGCCAGGAGCGCCAGTTCTTTGAATTTGTGCAGCAGAACCAGCAGATGCAGCAGCAAATGCGCGCGCCCTTGTTTGAGGACAAGGTTGTGGATCACATCGTGGAAAGCGCGAAAGTGACCGAAAAGGAAGTTTCCAAAGACGATCTGCAAAAGGCAGTCGAAGCATTGGAAGACGAAGCGTAGCCCGCGTTTCTGTGCTAAAATTGAAGAGGCCGCGCATGGATGTGTGGCCTTTTTTATGTCTCAGCATGATATCTTCGGGCGAGGTGCCGCCAAGCCGGGGCTTGGCGGATGAGGGTTTTCCACCCTCATACTCCCGGGGAAGAGTTAAGGCCAGAAAGAGAGCCGGTTAGAGACAATCGCGAGGGCGCGCGCAGGGATCAGGCCGCCATTTGATCGGCCATTTCATGATTGCGGTCGCGGTGCCCGGCCTCATCCGCGCGCACCACAATCACCACGTCGCGCAAGGTTGCGTCCTGGTGCAGGGACCAATAATCGATGGCCAATTGTGGGGCGGGCACGTTTTCAATGTGGCCTGCGTCAATCTCACAAAGGTATTGGGTGTAGCTGATCACCGCTTCTTCCTCCAGATAGGCAACCATGCGGTGGGCCGTGCGCGGGGCAAAGAGGTAGAGGAAAAAGTAGAAGTTATAAAAGACTGCCTGACCGATCATGATCAGGATCCGCTCAGACCTGCTGGGCTCCGCGATGTTGATGAATGTCATCAGGTGCATGCGTTCATTTTCGGCCTCATCCAGCAGTTCGCGGATAAATCCCTCGTCCTCGCGGATGTGGCGGATCGCTTTGAGATGTTGGAGCAGTCCCCCCACCATGCCGGGCACGGCTGCCACGGTTTCCAGCACCACAGCGCGGTGGCCATATCGTTTGGAAAAGACACTGTCGGCAAAGATGCGCATGAATTACACGGTGCGCAGGGCAATCCGGTCATGGATGTCTTTGGGCGGTGTGTGCTTGACCATCGCTTCTTGGGCAAGTGCGGGCTGGTCCTCTATCCGGTCGGGCATGGTCTTCTCCTTACTGTTGCACCTGACGTGGGGGCAGTTGCACAGAAGAGAAGGGGCCTGCGGCAATCTGCACATGCGGCATTTTGGCCATGCCGCATGGCGTGTTTCAGGTTGGTTTTACCCTATAGCGCGATGCGGAACCGCGCAAAGCCGTCGGCACCATCCCCGGCAGGTTCCATGGTGACGCCTTTGACCTCATCCACATAGTTTGCGGCATTTGGCCCGGTTTCAAAAATTACCGTGGTGTCCGCAAGGGGGGCAAAGGTCCAGTTGGCATCGGCACGTGGGCTGATCGTGCCCTTGTCAACGATGTAACGCACGATCACGTCGCGGTTGGTGTCGGGCCCTTCAAAGATGATGGTATCGCCCTTGGCCCCCGGAAAATCACCGCCGCCAGAGGCACGGTAGTTGTTGGTGGCAATGATGAATTCCGCATTCATGTCCAAAGGGGCACCGTTGAATTGCAGGTTCACAATGCGGTTCGCATTTTCATCCAGCAAGACACCTTTGGGGTCAAATTTTGAGGGCTGGCTGAGGTCAATCTGGTAGGTCACGCCGTCCATCACATCAAAGTTGTAGCTGGGAAAGGACGGGTTGAGCAGCGGTTGATCCGTGCCCCCCGGAGTGACCTGATTGAACATGCCGGCCGAGCGTTCGAGCCAGTCTTTGACCTGCGCCCCCGTCACACGCACGGCGCGCACGGTGTTGGGATAAAGGTAAAGGTCAGATACATTTTTGATCGCCACGTCACCCTTTGGCACATCGGTGAAATACTCAGGTCCACCACGCCCGCCGGCCTTGAACGGTGCGGCGGCAGACAGGATCGGCAGGCCCTCGTGCGCTGTGCCTTTCATCATCTGCGCGATATACCACATCTGCGCGTTTGAGACGACCTGCACCGACGGGTCATCCGCCACCAGCGCGAAATAGCTGTGCAGGTTGGCATCTGTTTTGCCCACAGCGCGGCGCACATAGGCCAGTGTTTCGTCATGTTCTTTCTGGACAGAGGCCAGAATGTCTGGCGCGCTTTCCACAAGGGCGGTGGTGGAGCGGTCCTCGTTGCGTTTGGAGATCGGGCGCGCCTCAGCCGCGTGGCTTGCGATGCGCCACTCGTTGCCGTCGCGTTCTAGCATCAGGTCAATCAGGCCAAGGTGGCTGCCCCAGAACCCGCCCATGGTGGCGGGTTTGCCGTGGATTGTGCCCGCTGTTGCGTCCACGCCCGCGTAATCCGCATAGGTGCCCGAGGGGAAAACCAGATGGCTGTGCCCGGTCAGGATTGCGTCAATCCCCTCAACCGCGGCCAGCGGCACAGAGGCGTTCTCCATCAGGTCCGTTTCATTGGCAGCGCCGATGCCCGAGTGCGACAGGGCAATGATCAGATCAGCGCCGGCTTCTTTCATCTGAGGCACATAGGCGCGTGCGGCCTGCAGGATGTCGCGGGTTTGCACATTGCCCTCAAGGTGGCGGCGGTCCCAGTTCATGATCTGGGGCGGCACAAAGCCGATCAGCCCGATCTTGATCGGATGGCTGGTGCCTGCGCCATCGGTTAGCGTGTGATCCAGGATCACGTAGGGCGGCAACAGGGTGGTGTCTTTGGTCGGCTCGCCACCCATTTCCTTGACCACATTGGCGCTGACCACGGGAAAGTCACTGCCCGCCAGGGATTTCATCAGGAAATCGAGGCCATAGTTGAATTCATGGTTACCAAGGGTCGATGCATCAAACCCCAGTGTGTTCATCGCCTGTATGACGGGGTGCATGTCGCCTTCCTTCATGCCGCGTTCATAGGCGATGTAATCGCCCATCGGATTGCCCTGTAAAAAGTCGCCATTGTCCAGCAGCAGCGTATTGGTCGCCTCGGCGCGAATCTCTGAGATGATGGAGGCCGTGCGGGCCAGACCAACCGTGTCGCGCGGCTTGTCGGCGTAATAGTCGTAGGGAAAGACGTGCACGTGCAGGTCGGTTGTTTCCATCAGGCGCAGGTGGGCCTGATTGGCGGCTGCGTTGACGGAAAACGGGTGCAATGCGAGCAGCCCGGCGGAACCTGCAAGAAAATGACGGCGGTTAAGGCGGAGGGTCATGGCAGCGTCCTTTTTGGATGAGAGATGGCCCATGTTTGCGCCCGTGCGGGCGTAAGACAAGGGCCAAATTCCAGTTTTGAGCAAAGGGGTCAGGCCCTGCACAAATCTGATGCGCTTAAGTGTTCGCCGTCACAAGCAAATTTGCAAAAAAGGCTGATGGCGGCATTCAGCCGGGGCGCAATCCGGTTTCCACCAACATGCCCCGACGCTTGGCTTCAAAATAGTAACCACGGGCATACCAGCTGATCGCGGTGTCATGATCACCATCTGACAGCAACCATGCGCCGCGCAGGTATTTCAGGGAAAATTCCAGATTGGTGTCCGCATCCAGCAAATCGTTTGGCTGGCCCTGAAACCCCATCGAACGTGCGGTTGCGGGCAGGATTTGCAGCAAGCCATAATAGGGCCCATTGCGTGCGGCCGGGTTGTGCGTGCTTTCGCGGATCGCAAGTTTGTGCACCAGCGGGCGCGGCAGGGCGTAGTGATCTGCCCAACGGTTGATCTTGGCGCGCAGTTCCGGTGTTTCGTTGGGATAAAGGGGCACATCAACAGGTGCGGGAGCCGGGGCCGGATCACTGCCGCAAGCCGCAAGAGGTGCCGCGCCGAGTAAGAAGATAAGGTGACGTCTGTTAAGAGAGGGCATGGCGCTTTGAGACTGGATCAGGTTGCCGGACACTGCGTGGTTTTGCGGTGCCCGACAAGGTCAGATCGAAGGGTCTGGCAGGTTTCTGCGCATACGGCCCTGCGCAGGGGGGCCGCGCTTAGAAATCGAAGATTTCGCTCAGGAAACTGTCGCGTTTCTTTTTCTTGCGCGGGCGCTCGTCATAACGATCGCGTGCGGGCGCGCTGGCCGCGGGGGCGGCAGGTACGCTGCGTTCAATGATCTTGTCCAACTCACCCCGGTCCAGCCAGACACCGCGACATTGCGGGCAGTAATCAATTTCAACACCGTTGCGGTCTGTCATGACCAGTTGGCTTCCGTCGAGCGGGCATTGCATGGATAAGGGTCCTCCTGTGTGTATTGCTCACAAATGGGAGGCAGAGCGGGTGCAAACAAGGTCATGCGACAAAACGACATGGCTGGCATTTTAAGGATTTGGTTTGCGACACGACGCAAAGCACAAAAAAAAACCGCGCAGCAGATGCCACGCGGCTTTTTTGATATTTTCAAAGCGTGGTTTAGGCGCTTGGTGTTTCTTCGTCTGCGTCCTCCGCCGGGGCGACGCCCGCAGATTCGGCCAGATCGTCGTCCTCGGAAGCCGCGGCACCGATATCGTCGAACAATTCCTGAATCTCAAACTCAGCCGCCGCTTCTTCTTCGGCAGCCAGTTCCTGAATGGATTTGCCGGACGCCTGAAGCTCGGCTTCCTCGGGGGAACGGGCCACGTTCAGCTGAACCGTGGCTTCGACTTCGGGGTGCAGGACAACCGCAACATCGTGTACGCCCAGATATTTGATCGGGGCACTCAGAACAACCTGCTTGCGGTCCACAGTGAACCCTTCGGCAGTTGCGGCATCAGATGCGTCACGGGTGGTGACAGAACCATAAAGCGCGCCTGCGTCAGAGGCAGAGCGGATGATGATGAATTGCTGGCCATTCAGCTTGTTCGCCATTGCTTCGGCTTCTTTTTTGGTCTCAAGGTTGTCCGCTTCAAGCTGCGCCTTGCGACCTTCAAAGGCTTCTACGTTGGCTTTGGAGGCTGACAGGGCTTTGCCCTGAGGCAACAGAAAGTTGCGTGCATAGCCGGGTTTGACGTCCACAACTTCGCCCATTTGGCCCAGTTTGGCCACACGTTCCAGAAGGATAACTTGCATGTGCTTTTCTCCTTACTTGACGGCGTAGGGCAGCAGCGCGAGGAAGCGGGCACGTTTGATGGCACGGGCCAGTTCGCGTTGCTTCTTCGCGGAAACCGCGGTGATACGGGAGGGAACAATTTTGCCACGCTCAGAGATGTAGCGTTGCAGCAGACGGGTGTCTTTGTAATCAATCTTTGGTGCATTGTCGCCCGAGAAGGGGCACACTTTGCGGCGACGGAAGAATGGTTTTGCAGCCATGTCTGTTTATCCTTTTCTCAAGCCAGATCAGCGACGTTCGCGGCGCTCGGGCCGTTCGTCACGTTTTTGCATTTGAACGGATGGCAGTTCAGCGTGCTCATCAACCTTGATGGTCAGCACACGCATCACGTCGTCATGCAGGCGCATCAGGCGTTCCATTTCCTGAACGGCGGTCGCGGGTGCGTCGCTGCGCAGGAAGGCATAGTGGCCTTTGCGGTTCTTGTTGATCTTGTAGGCCATTGTTTTAACACCCCAATACTCGTGATCCACGAGTTTGCCGTCGTTGTCCGACAGAACGGTGCCAAAATGTTCAATGAGGCCTTCGGCTTGCGTGTTGGACAGGTCCTGACGCGCAATCATAACATGCTCATATAGCGGCATGCGTACTCCTATTTTTATCAAGGCGCATTTCATAGGCAGGGCGATCACCCTTTGCGGCCCCACCACGAGAGACTGCGCGGTTCGAGATCGTTTGCAAAGGAATGGCCCATATACACGGTTCTGGCCCCCGCGCAAGGGGGGCGTGCAGGCCCTTGGTGGCGCGCTATGCGGCCTTGGCCGGTGCACTGAAGAGCCCGCGGCGCAGGCCAAAGCTGCGCGCGGTCTGATACAGGATCGCCATGGTCAGCAGGGCGGTCAGGATTTCCGCAATCGGGCTGGCCAGCCAGATGCCGATCTCTCCGACAAAAGGCGGCAGCGCAAAGGTCAGCGGCAGAGAAAAGAAGTAGGTCTTTGTCAGGCTCAGGATCGCGGCGCGGGTGGCATGCCCAATGGCCTGAAAATAGCTGGCGATGACAATCATCGGGCCTGCCATCCACAGAAATGCGGTGTTTACCGGCAGGATGCGCGCCAGTTCTGCATGCACCGCCGTGTCATCGACAAAGAGCGTGGCAATGGCGCCGGACCCAAAGGCAAAGACCACCTGCGCGAGCACGCAATAGACAAGGGCCACGCAGATCCCCATGCGCAGGCTGGCGTCCGAGCGTTCCCAGTGCTGTGCGCCATAATTGTTGCCGATCAGCGATTGCAATGCATGGGTCAGGCCCAGAAGCGGGAGGAACATAAAGGTCATCACCCGTGTGACAATTCCAAAGGCGGCAACGGTGGTCTCATAGGTCGGCGTGTCAACGATCTGCAAGGCAAAGATCACCGCCGCAGATCCAAGCGCGACGCCGATAAAGCTGAGGCTTTGGGGTGCGCCAAGGGCGAGGATACGGCTCCAACAGGCGGTGAGTGGCATCTGCCCCAGCAGGTTTGGGCGCAGGGAGGTAGTGCCATAGATGCGAAAGCCGATGATAATGCTGAGCGACAAAAGCTGCGCCAGCGCCGTGCCATAGGCCGATCCAGCCACCCCCAGCCCCATCAGTGCGATCAGCACGTAGTTGAACCCGATGTTGGAGAGCGACACCAGCAGGCTCATCGCGGCCATGAAGCCCACGCGCCCCTCATTGCGCAGCGCATCCGAATGCACCGCAAGGACAAAGGCCAGTGGGGACATGAAGGTGGTGATGGCAAGATAGGTCTGCCCCATATCCACCAGTGGTTCAGACCCGGAGGCCAGCGCCAGCGTGATGGCGCGACCAAAGGCCAGATATGCCAGGATCAACACAAGGCTGACCATCAGCGCCAACCCATGCGCCCCCACAAAGACGCGCGCGGCATTGTCGTGATCCTCCGCCCCCAGATGACGCGCCAGAATGCTCGACATGCCGTTGGAGACCAGTGTTGCCAGGGCCACGATCAGCATGAACAGCGGAAAGATCAGTGTGACCGCGCCAAGGGCGTCCGCACCGACATAGCGGCCCAGAAACATCGCATCAACGACGGTGAGCAACCCGTTCATGCCCATCACAAAGATGATCGGCAGGGCGGTTTTGACAAAGATCGGGCCAAGGGGGCCTGAGGTATAGGGGTTTTTCTGGGGTGTCGGGGTTTGGGACATCCCGCGCTCCTTGCAACATGTTCCGCCTGTCGTGTGGTGCATGCGTTACCGACCCTGCGGAACAGGTGAAAAGGGGTCTGAGATCTGTTCAAAGACGTTTTACCGTGACGTTTCGTCTGCATGCGGCAGGGGGTCCGCCCTGTGGCGGTGGATAGGCCTGTCAGTGCGGCATTGCAACGCGCAATTTGCCCGGTGCGCGCCCAGGAGACGCAAAACAGTCGCGACATGGCCCCGCATGGGTCCAACGGTTGCCTCGTTTTGGTCTTTTTTCTCACCCACAAAGTGAATCAAGAAAATTTAAAACAACAAAAAACCAAAATGAAGACCGAGGGACGAGGACGATGATGACCACAGCAGAATTCACCAATGCCGAAGCCGCCGCCGCCCGTGCCGAACGGGTCTGGATCGTCAATGGCGGCCGCATTGTGCTGCGCGCCACACAACGGTTGCTGGGTGCCGCATTGGCGATTGCCGCTATTGGTTTGTGGCTCGCTCCCGGCGCAAGCTGGGAAAGCGATGTGATGTTGTTCAAACTGATCCTGTCGCTGATGGCCATTTTGGCCGGTCTGGGTTTGCTACACGCGAGCGCGCCCTCAAAGAAGCCGGTTGTACAGATTGACACGATCCGCCGCGAAGTGCGCGTGACGCGCCCTGCAAAAGATGGGTCCGCGACGGTTCTGGAGTGCTGTGCCTTTGCAGATCTTTCCCGTGCCGATCAGTTGGGCAATCACATCCGTCTGTGGGGGGCTGAGAACACGCTGCTGGCAGATGTGACGCTGACGGACCGCACCGCACTGAAAAGCCTGATTGCCGGTCTACAGGACACAGGCAAGCTGGCCTGATCCTGTCGCCGGAAGATGCGGCACCAACACTTGCATGATGCTTCAAGTTAAAGGCGGGACGCCATACCCTGAAACATCACACATCACGTAACGCGTTGAAATCATTTATTTCAGTCAGCGTTACGTGCCTCAGGTTTATCGAATGCTTCCTTAATCAGCGCCTTGCCGCGTCGCGGTCAGGGTGATCTTGAGCGCGACATCAAAACCCAGCGTTGCTTCATCCGCAATATTCTGGCCGATGTTGAAATCGCGTCGGTTGAGCGTCAGATCACCGCGCATCTCGGCCTGATTGCCGCGCAGGCTCAGGGCAAAGGGCAGCGTGACCGGCATGGTAACATCCTTGATGCGCAGCGTGCCAATGGCGTCGTAGCCATCACTTACCTTAACAATGTCTGCCACAAAAATTGCCTGTGGAAAGCTGCTGGCGTCCAGAAAATCAGCGCCCAATGCCTGATCCGTGACCGAACCAAGGGTCAGCGAGGGGATTGAGATGATCGCGCGCACACTGCCCACCGTGCCCGTGGTTATTCCTGCGTCGAAAGTGATTTCAGCCGTCCAATCGGCAAATGCGCCGGCGACCACAGACCCGAATTGCGTCACGCTTAGCGTGAGTTCTCCCTGATCGACCTGCCAGTCAGACGACACCTCAGCCAGTGCAGGGGCGGCAGCGGGGGCGTGATCTTTACCACTGTTGAGCAGGAAAGCGAGGCCAAAGGCACATGCCCAAAGCACGACAGCGGCTGTGCGGGGCAGGGCGCTGTGAGGGGCCTGCGGGACATCTGGAATGGCCGCTGTGCCGGGCAACATACGGCGCAGGGTTGCGTCGCGGTCAATAAGGTGGTGTTTGAGCGCGCCAGCGATGTGCAGCAACACCGAAAGGATCAGCAGCTTTGTCGAGGCCCAGTGCACGGCACTTGCGGCATGTTCCAGACCAGTGCTTTTGGGCACCAGCGGCAGGCCCTGGCCAAAGGGCCACCAGATTGGTGCAAAACCGGCGGCAGCGGCATGCGATATCCAGCCCGACAGCGGCACAATGACCAGGGCCCCATAGAGCAGCCAGTGCACCATCTCTGCCGCAAAACTCTCCATCCGGCGTTCGGGGTGCAGCAGGGCCGGTTTAGGCTGACAGACGGCCCAGAGGATTCGCATCAACGCCACAAAAAACGCCAGCACGCCCATGGTCTTGTGCAGGGAAAACAGCCAGGCTTTGCGGGTCAGCTCTGCGTCGGTTTCAAACGGAAGCTGGTTGGCGAACCACCCCAGTGGAATCAGGGTCAGGATCAGCAAGGCCGTCAGCCAATGAAATGTCTTGCTGACAGCGCCGTAGCTGTGCGGCGTATTTTGTGTGGGCATGGAATCATCCTGTGGTTCTGGCCTAAGACCTAGGGAATTTGACCAAAAAGAACAATGTGACAGGGCGCACAGGCCGCGTGCAGGCTTGTTTGCGCCCCCTGCGCGGGATACATCTTTGTTAATGGTTACCAAGGACTTCTCATGAGCATTGCATTTGTATTTCCCGGACAGGGGGCCCAGACCATCGGCATGGGGCGCGAACTGGCGCAGGCCTATCCCGCCGCCAAAGCGGTTTTTGATGAGGTCGATGCGGCCCTTGGGCAAGACCTCTCTGCGCTGATCTGGGAGGGTGACATTGAAACGCTGACCCTGACGGAAAATGCGCAACCTGCCCTGATGGCAACCTCCATGGCGGCGTTTCGGGCGCTGGAGGCCGAAGGGATCGGGCTGGAACAGGCCGCGTTTGTTGCCGGGCATTCCCTGGGCGAATATTCAGCACTCTGTGCCGCCGGATCGCTGAGCGTTGCGGATGCGGCGCGTCTGTTGCGTATCCGTGGCAAGGCAATGCAATCAGCCGTACCTGTGGGTGAAGGGGCGATGGCCGCGCTGTTGGGGCTGAGCTATGAACAGGCGGCGGAGGTGGCGCGGAAAGCCGCTGAGGGTGAGGTTTGTCAGATCGCCAATGAAAACGACCCGGCGCAGAACGTGGTATCGGGCAGCAAGGCTGCGGTGGAGCGCGCGGTTGTGTTGGCCAAAGAGGCCGGAGCCAAGCGTGCGCTGCTTTTGCCGGTGTCTGCACCGTTTCATTGCGCCTTGATGGCACCCGCCGCGACCGAAATGGCCGCCGCTTTGGCCGATGTGCAGATCGCGGACCCGAAGGTGCCCGTTGTGGCCAATGTACTGGCGCAAAGCGTCAGTGCGGGCGATGTGATGCGCAGTGTCTTGGTGGATCAGGTGACCGGCCGCGTGCGCTGGCGCAGTTCAGTCGAGTGGATGGTGGCGCAAGGCGTATCCGAATTTTGGGAAATTGGTGCGGGCAAGGCGCTTTCTGGCATGATCCGGCGCATTCACCGCGAGGCGGAGACACGTAGCATCGGCACGCCGGCGGACGTTGTGGCCGCCAAAGAAGCCTGAACGGTCAAAAAGGCGTATAGAAAGCACCTAAGATGAATTTCGCAGAGGCAATGACACAACAACCGGCCTGGGTTGGCTGGTGGCTGAATTGGTTGCTGATTGGTGCCTTCCTGTTGCCCCTTGTTCTGCTGATCTGGCGACCAAGCCGGATGGCGGGGTTTTTATCGCTGCTGGCCAGCGTGATTGCCGGTGCGTTGATCAACCTGATGTTTCAGTACATGGGCCACGTCAAGCTGCTGGGCCTGCCGCATATCTTATTGTGGGTGCCATTACTGTTTTACCTCAATGCACAACAAAAACGTCTGGATATGCCGTACTGGCCCCGTCGGATTATCTATGTGGTTATGGCCACACTGTTGATTTCGCTGGCTTTTGATACCATCGCGACGATGCAATACCTGTTGGGCGACCGCACCCCGATGCTGTTGACCTCATGAGGCTGCAATAGGCCTTGATGGGGGTCGCATTGGGGCTGCTGGGGGCCTGTGCGATTGCGGAGAATGCGGTGGATCGCGCGACCTTTGAGGTGCGCGGGACAACGGTGTTGATGGGCGGAGAGATCACCACGCGCACGCCGGCAACACTGCGCGCCCTGCTGGTGCGGAACCCGCAGATTACCACAGTGGTGCAAACGGTGATGCCCGGATCGCTGGATGATGAGGCGGTGATCGAAATGGGCTATTTGCTGCGCGCAAATGGGATCAACACGCATCTGACCGCGCAAAGTGAGATCTACTCAGGTGCGGTGGATTTGTTTTTGGCCGGGGCGCAGCGCAGCATGGAACAAGGCGCGGTGATTGGCGTGCATTCCTGGGCCGATGGTTTTGGCGAGGGCACAAGCTACCCCCCGGACGCACCAGAGCACCGCAGCACCGTGCGCTACACGCAGGATATGTTGGGATCCGCCGATTTTTATTGGTTTACCTTGCAGGCGGCCCCCTCAGACGGGATACACGAGATGACCTTGGATGAGATTGCCCGTTTTGGCATACTGACACAGCCGATCCAGAAGTAAGAGATCGGGATTGATGGAGCAAAGGAAGATATATGTTTGATCTGACAGGGAAAAACGCGCTTGTCACAGGGGCCTCCGGGGGCATCGGGGCCGACATTGCGCGCGCGCTGCACGCCCAGGGCGCAAGTGTTGGCCTGTCAGGCACACGCACAGAGCCGCTGGAGGCGCTTCAAAGCGAACTGGGGAAACGTGCGCATGTGCTGCCCTGCAATCTGAGCGACATGGAGGCGGTTGACGCGCTGCCCAAGCAGGCCGCGGAGGCGCTCGGGTCGGTGGACATTCTGGTCAACAATGCCGGTATCACGCGCGATAACCTGTTTATGCGGATGTCCGATGAGGAATGGCAATCGGTGCTGAATGTCAATCTGACGGCCACATTCAAACTGTGCAAGGGTTTGATGCGCGGCATGATGAAGGCGCGCTGGGGCCGGATTGTGAACATTTCGTCAATCGTGGGGGCCACGGGAAACCCCGGTCAGGCAAATTATGCAGCCTCCAAAGCGGGGATGATCGGCATGTCCAAATCGCTGGCCTATGAGGTTGCAAGCCGGGGCATCACTGTGAATGCGGTGGCCCCCGGATTTATCGAGACCGCCATGACGGACAAGCTGACGGACGACCAAAAGTCTGGAATCATGGGACAAATTCCTGCCGGACGTATGGGCACACCCGGTGAGATTGCCGGTGCGGTGGTCTATCTTTCCAGTGCAGAGGCGGCCTATTTGACGGGCGCAACCTTGCATGTGAATGGCGGTATGGCCATGTTGTAGCCCATCGTGCAATAGGATTTGCGCTTTTGAAGACTTGTGCTAAAGGGGGCGCAGATTCTAACCACCCGGGTGCTGGAAAGCGCCCTGACCCTTGTGCAAGCAAGGGGAACACCCGCCCCATCAAAGGGGCACAATAGGGGCTACACGTGCCCCAAAGACATGAGGATTTACTATGAGCGACGTCGCAGACCGCGTAAAAAAGATTGTTGTTGAGCATCTTGGTGTAGAAACCGACAAAGTGACTGAAGAAGCTGCGTTCATTGATGATCTGGGCGCCGACAGCCTTGATATTGTTGAACTTGTGATGGCTTTTGAAGAAGAATTCAGTGTTGAAATACCTGATGATGCGGCGGAAAAAATTGGTACCGTAAAGGATGCGATTGATTTCATCGACAAAAGCAACGGCTAATTGATTTTGGGGTTCGGCCTGATCATCGGGTCGTACCTTGGGGCCAATGTCCGCTAATCGAATACAGGCGGCTCACCGGCCCGGGAACTCCCGAAAACCGGTGGCCGCTTTTGAATTTTGGGCTTAACAAAGTCCAGTTAAGGAGCATGATATGCGTCGTGTGGTAGTCACGGGACTTGGTTTGGTTACGCCGTTAGGCGGAGATGTGGAGACGAGTTGGAGCAATATCCTCGCGTCGAAGTCAGGCGCCGGACCGATAACGCGTTTTGATGCTTCTGATCAGAAATGTACGATTGCTTGTGAGGTAAAACCGGCGGATCACGAATATGGTTTTGATTCAAGCAAGCGGGTCGACCACAAGGTTCAGCGACAAGTTGACCCGTTCATTGTCTATGGCATAGATGCGGCGGGACAGGCGTTGGAAGATGCCGGTCTCACCGAAATGTCGGATGAGGACAAGATGCGTACCGGTTGTTCCATTGGTTCCGGAATTGGCGGTTTGCCAGGAATTGAAAGCGAATCGCTGGTACTTGCCAATCGGGGCCCGGGCCGGGTTAGCCCGCATTTTGTTCATGGCCGCCTAATCAATCTAATTTCCGGACAGGTGTCGATTAAATATGGTTTGATGGGACCAAATCATGCGGTCGTTACGGCCTGTTCGACCGGAGCGCATAGCATCGGAGATGCGGCGCGGATGATCGCTCTAGACGACGCTGATGTAATGCTTGCCGGCGGTTCGGAAGCGACCATTTGTCCAATCGGTATCGCAGGGTTTGCACAGGCAAAGGCCTTGTCGACCCGTAACGATGATCCCCAGGGAGCCTCTCGGCCTTATGACAAAAACCGTGATGGTTTCGTAATGGGTGAGGGCGCCGGGGTCGTGTGCCTTGAGGAATATGAGCGCGCTAAAGCACGCGGAGCCAATATCTATGGAGAAGTTGTCGGCTATGGCCTGTCGGGTGATGCGCACCATGTAACAGCACCGCATCCGGATGGTGTTGGCGCTTATCGCTCCATGGAAATGGCTTTGAAGAGATCTGGGCTATCCACGGCCGATATCGACTATGTAAATGCCCACGGCACATCAACGATGGCCGATGTCCTGGAACTAGCGGCAGTACGCCGCCTGTTTGGTGATGACATAGCAACCATGTCTATGAGTTCAACCAAATCTGCGATTGGACATTTACTTGGGGGGGCAGGCGCGGTCGAAGCAATTTTCAGCATATTGGCGATCCGTGACCAAATTGTTCCTCCGACGCTTAATCTTGATGAACCGGAAGATAGCTGTGAAGGTGTTGATTTGGTCCCGCATGTGGCAAAAAAACGCGAAGTCAAAGCGGTGCTAAGCAACAGCTTTGGTTTTGGCGGCACAAATGCCAGCGTGATCGTGAAAGCCCTATAGAAGCTTATGCGACGTTTTGGCTGCCTTGTCTTCGTCGTAGCGGCAATCATTGCTATGCTGGTTGCTGGCAATTTTCTGTATGGCTGGAACGCGGATGGTCCTTTGGAAAACGAACGCACCGTTATCGTTAAGTCCGGTTCCAGTCTGGGGATGGCTGCCAAGGCGCTTGAGAGTGAAGGCGTTATCAAGTCTGCGGAAGCCTTCCTTACCCGTGCGAAGATTTTTGGCGGCTCGGAACCTATCAAAGCAGGTGAGTTTACGATCCCCAAGGGCGCGAGCAACGCTGCTATACTAGATATTTTGCAGGGCGGACTATCTGTCCAACGTCTGATTACAATTCCTGAAGGTACGCCATCGATCATTGTCCATGAGAAAATTATGGCAGAGAAACTGCTCAAAGGGGATATCCCTGTGCCCGCGGAAGGATCCGTGCTTCCCGATAGCTATAGTTTTGAGCGGGGAGAGCAACGCTCTGCGGTTCTGTTGCGTATGCAGGAAGCGATGAAAAAGACGATCGCGGAACTTTGGCCAAAGAGAACGAAAGCAAGTGTTGTTAAAACACCGCAAGAAGCTGTCACGTTGGCGTCAATCGTCGAAAAGGAAACCGCGTTGGCAAAGGAACGGCGGACGGTCGCCGCCGTTTACAGCAACCGTGTGAACAAAGGCATGATGCTGCAAGCTGATCCAACGATCATCTATCCCATTACCAAAGGCAAGCCACTCGGGCGCCGCATTCGGCAATCTGAGATTGCAGCGGTAAATGATTATAATACCTATTCGATGGTTGGCCTGCCCAAAGGGCCAATTGCCAATCCAGGTCGTGCTTCGATTGAAGCAGTATTGAACCCGGCAAAAAGTGATTTCATCTATTTTGTAGCTGACGGGGAAGGCGGCCATGTCTTTGCCAAAACGCTGCCAGAACATAATGCGAATGTCGAAAAATGGTTTGCAATCAGACGCCAGCGCGGAGAGATGTAAGCGCGCGCGAGTTGCAAATTTGAGAGATTCACGAATGGATCATTCTTATCCTTGCACATGGTCGACCTGCTTGCTCGACAATCATGGATATTGTTTTTCTGTTAACCTGATCCCGAGTCTGGATAATGTCGAAAGGATGACCCAGTTCGACATAATGGTCGAAATGCATGATTCCGCCTAAAATCACATGATTCCCGCCCCCAAGCAAAAGGTTGACAAACTGCCGCGCAACGTCGGCTAAATGGGTTGCGTTCACGTGGTCGCCAGAGCCGCTTTGATAGGGATGAGCCGGTGGAAATCCGTTTTCCCGCGTAATATATGCCTGTGCGGAGAGAGTGCCACCATTGTTAAGAGGCGAGAGAAAGCTCTCTTTTTGCTCAGAAACCCCGACCGCTCGGGCGTCCGCATATTCAAAATTGATCGGGGCTTGCGCAGGCACCACATTGTTTTTGGCTTTCTTTCGCCAAGACTCAAAATCTCTATTCTCAAAAACGACGCCCGTACCGCTGATTGTATAAACAAGTGCTTCATTTGCATCAAAAAACCTCAGCTGGAACCGGGGTGAACCCTTGCTTCCCAGCGCCTCTCCGATGCCGCGGACAGCGTGTTCCACGCCGGGTTCTCCGCAGGACCATTCCGTTTGTGTCAGTGCGGACCACTTTTTCGGGTCCCATGTCCCCCTGGCCGCGGCAGTTTCAACGGATGCCCAGAAGTTGATGGTTTGTACAACGATCGGGTCAAATGGCGTTAGCGCGAGCCACGGCCATTGATCCTGGTCGTCAGAGCATTTGAAGGTGACAGTCCCATCATCCGAAACAACGTGCGAATGGGTATATTGTTTTTCGGGGGCTTGTCGCATGGAACGAGGATTGCAGAAATGTGCTGTTCTTACAACTAGGCCACGAATGGCAAGAGAAGCGCGCAATTAATAATCAAAACGTCCCTTCAAACTTTCCCGCGCTGCACGATACTCATCGGTTAGAATATCGACCATTTCCTGCACCGGCCGCACTTCGTCAATTGCACCAATGCCTTGGCCGCTGCCCCAAATGTCTTTCCAGGCCTTTTTGTCGGTATTACCGCCGGATCCGAAATTCATCGTCTTATAGTCGCCTTCGGGCAGATTATCTGGGTCGAGTCCCGCATTTTCAATCGAACCGCGAAGATAGTTGCCGCTCACCCCGGTAAATAAATCGGAATAGACGATATCCTTGGCTCGTCCCTCGACAATGCCGTCTTTATAACCCTGATCCGCGTTCGCTTCTTTCGCGGCTATAAAGGCGGAACCCATATAGGCGAGGTCGGCGCCCATTGCCTGTGCGCCCAATATGTTCGCACCCGTACCGATAGAACCGGACAAGGCAATTGGTCCATCAAACCATTCACGTATTTCGGAGATCAGCGCGAACGGAGACGTCACGCCGGCATGTCCACCGGCACCAGCGGCAACCGGGATCAGGCCATCTGCGCCTTTTTCGACAGCTTTGCGGGCATAGAAATCGTTGATAATGTCATGCAGGGTTATCCCGCCCCAGTTGTGGACAGCGTCATTCAATTCTACCCGTGCGCCTAGCGAAGTAATGGTGATGGGGACCTTCCACTTTTCACAGGTTTGGATATCCTGCATCAATCGGTCGTTGGACTTATGTACAATCTGGTTCACAGCGTATGGAGCCGCTGGTTTGTCGGGGTTTTCCCGGTTCCAAGCGGCCAGTTCTTCGGTGATTTGATGTAACCACTCGTCCAGCATGCTTTGAGGGCGGGCATTGAGGGCAGGGAAGCTACCAACGATTCCGGCCTTACATTGGGCGATTACCAATTCCGGTCCGGATACGATGAACAGTGGTGACCCGATAAGTGGAAGGCGAAGATTGTCAAAAATGGCTGGTAACGTCATAAATTCCCCATGGCATAACTATATATTGCCGACATAGCCGACGCTGTTTCAAATTCCACTGTTATTTTAAGCGGGCAGTTAAAATAGACGTGCTTTGACCCATTCATGATGTTGTTAGATGCGATTTACGGCGCTCAATATCGCTTCAACAGAAGCTCTGGCAACATCACTATTTATGCCGACACCGAAAAATTCCTGCCCGTCCCCTGATTTGCATTCAATATAGGCGGCGGCCTGTGCGTCTTTGCCGGAACCAAGCGCATGTTCGGTATAGTCCATGATTTCCAGATGGACACCCAGCGCAGAGGATACTGCATCCACAACGCTGGATATCAGGCCATTGCCGCGTCCGCTGACAGCAATTTCACCATCAGGGCCCGAAACCTTTCCTAAGAAAATACGTTCGCCGCCGGTCTGGCGTTCTTCATAGCTTATGAGGCTATATTGACCGCCCCCATCCAAGTGATAGCGTTTCTGAAAAGCGCCCCAAATATCTTCCGAAGAGAGTTCTCGGCTCGTTTCGTCGGCCAATTCCTGTACGGTTCGACTGAAATTCGCCTGAAGACGTTTGGGCAACCTCAAGCCCTGATCCTGTTCCAATATCCAGGCAATGCCGCCTTTGCCGGATTGGCTGTTCACCCGAATGACCGCTTCATAGTCGCGGCCGATGTCGCGCGGGTCAATGGGCAGGTAGGGGACATTCCAATATCCGTCGTTGCGCTGTTCCTGGGCGGAAAAGCCCTTCTTGATCGCATCTTGATGAGAGCCGGAAAACGCGGTGAATACCAATTCTCCTGCATAAGGATGGCGTGCCGGAACGGGCAATTGATTACAATATTCGACGGTATTCACGATTTCATCCATGTCGGAAAAATCAATTCCTGGATCAACGCCCTGTGTGTACATATTTAGTCCCAGCGTCACGAGATCGACGTTTCCGGTGCGTTCACCATTGCCAAACAGGCAGCCCTCCACACGGTCCGCTCCCGCCATCAAGCCAAGTTCGGATGCCGCTATGCCGGAGCCACGATCATTATGCGTGTGCAAGCTGATAATCACATGTTCCCGCTTGCTGATATTCTTGCACATCCATTCGACCTGATCGGCGTAGATATTGGGTGTGGAAGCCTCGACCGTCGCCGGTAGGTTGAGGATAAGCGGTTTTTCGGCCGTTGGCTCAATAATACCCATAACCGCTTCACAAACTTCCAGGCTGAACTCTATTTCAGCGGTGGAGAAGGTTTCCGGCGAATATTCAAAGTGCCAATCGGTATCGGGATATTTCTCTGCCTGTTCGCGCAAAATGGTCGCACCCTCTTTGGCAATATCTTTGACACCCTCTTTGCCAAGTTTGAAAACGACATCGCGCCAAGCTGGTGACACGGCGTTGTAAAGGTGCACAATCGCCTGTTTCGCCCCCTCCAGGCTCGCAAAGCTGGTTTCGATCAAGTCACGCCGGGATTGCGTCAATACCTGAACCATAACGTCATCCGGGATTGTTCCCGATTTCACTAAGCCTGCGATAAAATCGAAATCGGTTGCACCTGCGGATGGGAAGCCAACCTCTATCTCTTTGATTCCGATTTTTACGAGCAGATCGAAAAAGCGCTGCTTCTTTTGCGCATCCATCGGGTCAATCAGTGCCTGGTTGCCATCGCGCAGATCTGTGGAAAGCCAGCGTGGAGTTTTGTCGATAATCTTGGAAGGCCATTCGCGATCGGGCAAATCAATTTGTCTAAAGGGCCGATATTTTTGTGAAGGGATGGGGTGCATGATCTAAACTCTTATGCTGCGCAAATTCTGATTGGTACTCGGAATTTGCATGATTATTTTGATTTTCGAAAAAAATAATCCCTTAGACGAATGCTGCGTTTTATCATGGCAGCATGAACACGCCTAAGGGCGCATAAGTCGCAGTAGCGTTAGGATTGGCTGCTGAAGCATTGCCGTCTTTAATATCGGTCAAAGCGCATAAAGCAACGCAAAAATGAAAACATGTGAGGGTTTTTTTTCACGCGGTGAAACCTTTTTGCCCATTGCTGCGAAACTATTCACGAGAACAACGTCGCAACAGATTTTAAAACAACCCAATATTTATGCCGATGATTATTCAAAGGAACTCAACGTGAAATCAATTATCTTACCATTGGCGCTTGCAGTTGCAGCAACCACTGGCAC
This sequence comes from uncultured Sulfitobacter sp., assembly GCA_937928635.1. GTDB lineage: Bacteria > Pseudomonadota > Alphaproteobacteria > Rhodobacterales > Rhodobacteraceae > Sulfitobacter. The sequence continues at coordinate 78,345 of CALFWM010000046.1, forward strand.
CTTCGTTCTGACGCCTGCTACAGCGCTTGCAGGACCCACATATACCGGCGTGAAAGGCGGCAATGTCGCAGTTGGCGGATATGACGTCACTTCCTACTTTACCGGTAACGGTGTCCCTGTGAAGGGAAGCAAAACCCACCGGGTGAAATACAAAGGCGCTGACTATTTTTTCACCAGTGCCGCAAATGCCGAGAAGTTTAAGGAAAAACCGGCGATGTTCGTTCCACAATATGGCGGCCACTGTGCTTGGGCCATGTCGCGCGGATCATTGGCTCCTGGCGACCCAACCGTCGACCATGTCGTGAACGGAAAGCTATATCTGAACGTCAACAAGCAAGTTCAGAAGACTTGGCTCACTGATGTAGCGGGCTTCATCAAAAAGGCTGATCTAAACTGGCCCAAATTCCCCGACGATGCGAAGTTCGGCGGATAATCCGACCTTATTTCAAAATTGAATATTACGTGCCCCTCTAACTATCTAACAAAGGAAAATACCATGAATAATCAACGTAAACTCGCCGCTATGCTCGCTGTCGCAGGCGGTCTTTCTCTCGCAACGCCATCTGCCGCTTTGGCGACCTGTGCGCCGGCCAGCTGTAGCGCCTGCGCAGCGGCATGTGCAGCAGCAGGAGGATGCGCGGCAGCTTGTGCTGCAGATTGTTCCGCAGCAGCTTGTGGGGCCTGCGCAGCGGCCGCTTGTGCAGCGGGCTGTTCAGCAGCTTGCGGAGCCTGTGCCGCCGCTTGTGCGCCGGAATAACAAATTAAATTTCAGGAGAGGGGGCTACGTTAGACGCTCCCTCTCCGGATCAAAATAGGAGCATGAGATGAATAAGAAATTTTTAGCGGCGATATTGATGGCCACTTTGCCGATCGCTTGCGCAGCCCCTTCTGCTGATAATGCCGACACCACTGAAGCAGCTGACGCAGCTGGAACAGTAGTTGATCTGGGTGGTGATCCGCAGGGGCCAGTTTACACGAAAAACCAGGGCGAAACTCTTGCTCTTTCTGGCTACGATGCCGTCAGTTATTTCACCGGCGATGCGCCAGTAGAAGGCAGCGATGAGCACCGTGTCCGTTATCAAGGTTTTGATTATCAATTTGCGAGTGCCGAAAATGCGGCGAAATTCCAGGCGGAACCGGCAAAATACGCGCCACAATATGGCGGATATTGCGCTTGGGCCATTGGAGCCAATGATGCGTTGGCACCTGGAGATCCGAATGTATATAAAATCGTCGACGGCAAGCTATACCTGAACTTCAGCGAAGACGTGGCCGAAAAATGGAATGAAGATATTCCAGGCTTTATCGAAAATGGCGACAAGAACTATCCGACCCATGACGCGAGTGAACACTACGCAAAATAGTCATGATCGAACTCAAAAGGCGGTGGAGCTATCGCTCCGCCGCCTTTTGTGACTCCAATGTTTAGAACTATCTAGTTCTTCTCTTTGTCGACCAACTTATTCGCGCCAATCCAAGGCATCATTGCGCGCAATTGTGCGCCAGTTTCCTCGATAGGATGTGCAGCAGCCTGTTTCCGGGCTGCTTTTAGTTCCGGTTGGCCGGCCCGGTTGTCGAGGACGAAGTCTTTAACAAAACGGCCTGATTGAATATCTGCCAATACCCGTTTCATTTCCGCCTTGGTCTCTGCAGTGATTATGCGCGGGCCTGTAGAGATGTCGCCATATTCGGCCGTGTTCGAAATGGAATAACGCATATTTGCGATCCCGCCTTCATAGAGCAGATCGACGATCAATTTTGTTTCGTGCAAACATTCAAAATAGGCCATTTCCGGCGCATAGCCAGCTTCGGTAAGTGTTTCAAAACCTGCTTGAATCAGGTGAGTGATCCCGCCGCAGAGCACGGCTTGTTCACCGAATAGATCGGTTTCGCATTCTTCCCGGAAATTGGTTTCGATGATACCCGACCGGCCTCCGCCAACGCCGGATGCATAGGCGAGGGCAACGTCATGCGCATTTCCCGAAACATCGCGATCAATCGCAATAAGGCAGGGTACACCGCCGCCGCGCTGATACTCGCTGCGCACCGTGTGACCGGGGCCTTTGGGTGCAATCATAATGACGTCCAGGTCTTCGCGTGCTTCGATCAGGCCGAAATGGATATTCAAGCCATGTGCAAAGGCAATCGCCGCGCCTTCCTTCATATTGTCGTGTAGATCGTCTGCATAAATAGCGGCTTGATGTTCATCCGGAGCAAGGATCATGACGATATCGGCCCAAGCTGCCGCTTCTGCGTTGGTCATGACCTTGAAATCGGCGCTTTCGACCTTTTTCGCCGTTGCCGAGCCAGCACGTAGAGCTATCGCTACCTCTTTTACGCCGCTATCGCGAAGGTTCTGTGCATGGGCATGACCTTGACTACCATAACCGACAATCGCGATTTTTTTATCTTTGATCAGGCCGAGATCGGCATCTGCGTCATAATAGACTTTCATTTTTTGTCCTTCAATTCGTAAATGTAGAGATAAGATTGTGATTATTCCGATGCTGGAGAGGCAGCACATTATTCATGCAGCGTCTGGTCCTCGTGAAATAGCAACAACACCGGTTCTACCAACCTCGACGAGGCCAACTTCTCGCATTAGGGCAACAAAAGTCTCGATTTTATCCGGTGCGCCAGTGATTTCAAAGACGAAGCTCTCGGTAGAAGCATCAACAACCCGCGCGCGATAAACATCTGCCAAACGCATCGCTTCGATCCGGTTTTCGCCTTTGCCAGCAACTTTCACCAATGCAAGTTCCCGTTGTACATGCGGCCCGGCTTCGGTCAGGTCGACAACACCATGAACCGGAACAAGCCGATCCAGCTGCGCCTCTATCTGGTCGATGACCCGGGGCGGTCCGTTGGTAACAATGGTGATCCGGCTAACGGCGTGGTCTTCGCTAATATCCGCCACGGTGAGCGAGTCGATATTGTAACCGCGGGCCGTGAACAGGCCGGTAATCTTGGCCAATATGCCTGCTTCATTGTCGACAGTGACCGCCAGTACGTGGCGTTCGACAGCTTCATCTTTGATATGCATTAGACCAACGCCTTTGCTTGATCGTCCATTGTGCCTTTGACATCTTCGGGAGTGAGAAGCATTTCGGTATGAGCGGCACCGGACGGGATCATAGGGAAGCAATTTGCGAGCTTGGCCACTCGGCAGTCAACCAATACCGGGCCATTAGTCGACAGCATTTTTTCAATCCCCGATTCCAGGTCGGCGGGGTCCTCAATCAAAATGCCTGTCCAATCGTAACTCTCTGCCAGTTTCACAAAGTTAGGCAAACTATCGCTATAACTATTTGAATAACGGCTTTCATAGGTCAGTTCCTGCCACTGACGAACCATGCCCATATATTCGTTGTTGAGGATGAATATCTTCACCGGCAGATTATATTGCGATGCCGTGCCAAGTTCTTGAATATTCATCTGGATCGATGCTTCGCCGGCAATATCGATTACCAACGCGTCAGGGGCACCTACTTGCGCACCGATAGCCGCGGGCAGGCCGTATCCCATAGTCCCCAATCCGCCACTGGTCAGCCACTTATTGGGTTTTTCAAAATCAAAATGCTGTGCGGCCCACATTTGGTGCTGGCCGACTTCCGTGGTGATGATCGGGTTGCGCTCATGCGTTGCTTCCCACAGCTTGCGGATCGCAAGTTGCGGCATAATCTCTTGTTCATTCGCCGGATAGTCCAGGCAATTGGTTGCCCGCCAGCCTTTGATCCTGGCCCACCATTCTTCATAGTCAGGCTTGGCAAATCGGCGGCCTTTCAAAACCGCAAGCAACTGTTCCATCACTTTGCCGACATCGCCAACAACCGGCAGATCAACGCGGATCGTTTTGTTGATCGACGAGCGATCAATATCAACATGGATTTTTTTGCTGTGGGGAGAGAAGGCATCAATCCGTCCAGTGATCCGGTCATCAAACCGCGCGCCCAGACAAATGACCAGATCAGCCCGGTTCATGGCCATATTGGCCTCAAACGTGCCGTGCATGCCCAGCATACCCAGCCACTGATCGGATGAGGCGGGAAATGCGCCAAGGCCCATGAGAGTTGACGTTACCGGAGCGCCGATCATTTCCGCGAGTTGCCGGAGCAGTTCGCTTGCTTTCGGCCCGCTGTTGATAATACCGCCACCGGTATAAAATACCGGGGCTTTCGCAGCCATGATCATTTCTGCTGCTTCATTAACCGCTCTGAAATCGCCCTCAATCTGGGGTTTATAGCGGCCGTTTTGCTGCACGTCGTGGCGCTGGAACTCCGTTGCGGCAACCTGCACATTTTTAGGAATATCGATAACGACCGGACCCGGTCGACCTTGCGTTGCGATGTGGAATGCTTCGTTTACCACAGGGGCAAGGTCTGACGGTTTCTTCACCAGATAGTTATGTTTGGTACAATGACGGGTGATGCCAACCGTATCAGCTTCCTGAAACGCATCCGTGCCGATCAAATTGGTCGCAACTTGGCCAGTAATCACCACCATTGGAATACTGTCCATCAACGCGTCCGTAATACCGGTCACCGCATTGGTTGCTCCGGGGCCGGAGGTGACCAGCACAACGCCCGGTTTCCCGGTGGATCTGGCATAGCCTTCAGCAGCGTGTGTCGCGGCCTGTTCATGACGTACCAATATGTGGTTTATTTTAGGATGCTGATAAAGTGCATCATATATTGGCAGCACCGCGCCGCCGGGATAACCAAAAACAGTATCCACACCCAGATCGAGCAGGGTTTCGACCAATATATCTGCGCCGCTC
>CALFWM010000047.1 GCA_937928635.1 uncultured Sulfitobacter sp.
GCAGCTTTAGCCATGCGCCTCAAAATGGCCAGCAAGGATTGTTCTGATCTCATCACTGTACCGCATGCCACGCAACACCTGGGTGACCTGCCCCTCACCGTCCAGCAACAACAACGTCACATGGGGCACATTGTGTTTTGCCGCAAAGGCGGCCCCCTTTTCCTGTTTGATGTCGGCCACCAAAAACAACATATCGTCTTTGTTAAACTGCTTCATCGCCTGCCGGGTCTCCCCTTGCAGAGCGATGCAAATGGAACAATTCGGATCGTGCACCTGCACCACAGCCGGCATGCCCTGACCAAGACGGGTCAGATCGTGTTCCGCCAGAAATTCATTGTACCAGCCCGTACCAACGTAGCCCACAGCCCCTAAGACCGCGACACCAATCGCCCCGTTGCGCGCCATCTTGAGGACGTTGCGACGGGACACTGCCGGATCGACAGGCGCGGCCTGCATCTTGGCCGCCTGCGCCCTTTTGCGTTGGTTCTTTTTGGGGGATTTTGCCAAAGGGCACCTCATGGACTTTGCGCTTAACCGCGATATCGGCCCGTTATACCCAACCCGCAACCCTCAGTGCGATCACGCCGTCCTCACAACATCGTGAGGCTGCCCACAATGCTCACCCTTGCGCCCTCACCCCCTGACCTCTGTTAGCCGTTGCACCGCCCGCCGGTCTGCGCTCATATGAACCACCCAGACGGAGCACCCCCATGGACAACAAACTCCTCCTCATCATTCTAGACGGCGTGCCCTATCGCAATTGGCGCAGGCTTTTTGGCAACCTTGAGGGATGGGTTATTTCCGGCGATGCCTGCGTGTGGAAATCCCGCGCTGTACTGCCCTCGATCTCGGCCTCCTGTTATGCGTCCATCCATACCGGCGTGGCCCCCGCCGTGCACGGCTGCACGGGCAACGGCAACGTCTTTCGCCTGAAAGAAAAGGACGTTTTTGCCCAAACACGGGCGGCAGGCGGCGTCACAGGGGCGGTTGCGCATTCCTTCTGGTCAGAGTTCTTTAACCGCCACCCTTTTGATTACCTGCGCGATATTGAATATGATGAGCCTGACAGCGACACCATCAACCATGGCCGTTTCCACACCATGACCGGCTATGGGCTGATCAATCAGATGACCCCGTCAGATGTTGATCTCTTTGCCACGCTGACCAGTCTTTGCATGCGTTTCGGGTTGAACTACGGGTTGCTGCACACCTGCACGCTTGACAGCATGGGCCATCGGTTTTTTCATGACTGCCAAGAGATGGACCACGCCTGTGCGGTGATGGACGAAATGCTGGCCCCCTTCATCCCTAAATGGCTGGAGGCGGGGTATGAGATCATTGTTACCGCCGATCATGGTCAAGACGAGCGGGGCCATCACGGTGGGCGCGGCGCGTTGCAGCAGGAGGCGGCGCTGTATTACTTTGGCCCCGCGACAGGTCCGTCAGAGGACACGGTGATTGATCAATTGCAACTTGCACCCACGATCCTGCACCGCTTGGGTGCCCCGGTTGCAGATACAATGAAGGCAAAGAGCTTTCTGACTTAGGACGCGCCGCGATTGCTCTGACACATCAAGCATCGCCCAATGTGTTGCAACCTAAGACTTTCAAGCAGGTGTATGTATCTCAGCTTTGCGGGCGGGCGCGGGCCGCATCTCGTGCAGACCTCAGCAACGTAAGGCGGGCCTCGGCCCGCCTCCCCCCTCAATAGGGCCAATCCCCGCGCCCGAGTGCCTTAACCCCTCTAACAACCTCGTCAAAAAATCCCGCCGCCCGTGTGGACATGGCCCTTGCGCGCAAACAGCCATGCACCATCCCGGCCACATTGGACCAATGTGTCTGCCCTCCTGCGGCGCGAAGGGCATCGCGATATGCTCCACCATCACTGGCCAAGGGATCACATTCAGCGGTCACGCAAAGTGTCGGCGGCAAACCGGCAAAGTCGTGATCCTGCAACGGGGCATAGCGCGCATCCCCCTTTGGCGGCGCGGCGCCACCAGTGCGCACATTCATGTAGAATTTCATATCCGCCGTCGTCAGATGCGGCGCATTGGCATGGGTGACGTAGCTTTCCATGCCCCAATCACCGCCCAATCCGGGATAGATCAGCACCTGTCCGATAATCCGCCCCGGCTGCGAGGCACGCCCCTGATGCGCCACGGCCGCTGCCAGATTGCCACCCGCACTGTCCCCGCACAGCACAATCGGCCCGTCAAAGCCGCGCGAAACCGCCTCAAACGCTGCCCAGGCATCCTTGAAACAGCCCGGAAAAACCACCTCGGGGGCCAAACCATAGTCCACAGAAATCACGCGATACCCGGTGCGCGCGCAGATCTCGGCGCAGACGTCATCGTGACTGTCGAGCCCGCCCACAACAAAACCGCCTCCATGATAATACATGACCGTGGTCTCACTGGCCCCGGTTTCATAGCGCCGACAGGGGACGCCACCGTGGGGCTCATCCCACACTTGCACACCCTCCGGGCGGCCCTGATAGAAAACCTTGCACATGTCATCATAGACGGCGCGTTGCCCGGCAATGTCCATGTCAACAACGCCGGGCGGATAGCAGGCATCCAGCCTGTGAATAAACGCCCACATGTCCGCATCAATCAGCGCCGTGTAGTCTGGCGCGTTCACACAACCTCCCAAGGGCGGATAAAGGCCCCCAGCACATCACCCACCGCACCCTCATCTGCACCGTTCAGCGCAACCTGCGCGACCAACCCGCGTTTCTTGCTGTCAATCACGGCGGTGATGCGGGCGTCAGACCCGGCTTCTTCCAGGGACGCATTATAGATGCGGGTGATCGCGCTTTTGCGCAGGTCGGGTTTGAAAATCTTGCCAACGGCTGTTTTGGGCAACTCATCCATGATCTCCATGTGCTTGGGTTGCGCGGCACGTTCCTGCACCTCGGCCTTGCAAAAGGCCATCAACTCGTCTGTGGTCACACTTGCCCCGTCAACCAGCTCCACAAAGGCACAGGGCACTTCGCCCGCATGCGCGTCCGGTTGGCCAATCGCCCCGGCAAAGGCAACCGCCTCGTGGCCCAGCAATGCCTCTTCGATCTCGGCGGGGTCAATGTTGTGTCCGCCCCGAATGATCAGGTCTTTGGCGCGGCCTGTGATCCACAGATAGCCATCGCTGTCCATCCGGCCTAGATCGCCTGTGCGCAGGTATTTACCGTCATGAAACAGGTCAGTGTTCTTGTCGACTTCGGTATAGGTATGCCCGGCATACACCCCGGGGTTGGAGACACAAATCTCCCCGACCTCATCTATTCCCGCCTCAGCCCCGTTCTTGATGATACGCACATCCGAATAGGGCAACGGGATCCCAATGGAACCGACCTTTTTAGGGCCATCCGTGGGGTTGCAGGACACCAGACAGGTCGCCTCGGTCAGGCCATAGCCCTCCACAATGGTCACGCCCGTGGCTTTTTCAAAGCGCTTGAACAGCTCCAGCGGCAGCGGGGCCGAACCGGAAAACGCGGTCTTGACTGAGGACACATCTGCATCCACGGGCCGCTGCATCTTGGCTGAAATCGCGGTGGGCACCGTGATGATAAAGGTGATCTTCCAACGCTCCACCAGTTTCCAGAAATTGTCAAAAACGCCATCGCCGCGATAGCCCTGCGGCGTGGGAAAGACCACATGCGCGCCGGAACTGACCGCCGCCATCAGGATCACATGGCAGGCAAAAACGTGGAACAGCGGCAGCGGGCACATCACGTTGTCTTCTTCGGTGAACAACAGGCGATTCCCCAGCCAGCCGTTGTAGATCAGGCCGGAATACTTGTGCTGCGCAACCTTTGGCATGCCTGTGGTGCCACCTGTATGAAAATAACAGGCCACACGGTCCTCTTGCACGTCCTCAAAATCAAGCGTCGTGCTGTGTTTGGCGAGCTCTGCGTTAAAGCTCAGGTATCTGGCCTGATTGCCAACCTTGAGCTTGGGCCGGATCAACGACACAATCCATGACTTCGGCGGTGTCAGATAGCGCAGCAGATCAACCTCAAGCACTGTGTGCACCCCGGGCGCCAACTTGACCGCCTCAGCGGTCTTTTCGGCCACATCCGTCTTTGGGAAGGGCCGCAGCGTGACCACCACGGAGGCTCCGGTTTCGCGCAGGATCGAGCCGATCTGCTCTGCATCCAGCAGCGGGTTGATCGGGTTCACAATGCCTGCAACCGCCCCGCCCAAAAGGGTCAGCGTGGTCTCATTACAATTGGGCAATACATAGGCCACAACGTCCTTGGGCCCGACACCAAGCGCGCGAAACATATTCGCCGCCTGCGTGACCTTGCCGTGCAATTGGCCCCAACTCAGCGTTTCTGCCTTGTCCCTGGGTCCGGAAAAAATCTGATAGCTAACGGCATTGTGATTGGGATATTTGCCCGCCGTGTTGCTGAGCAGCCCATAGAGCGTGGTTGCAATATCGCGCTCTTCCCACGCCATTTCTGCTTCAATCGCGTTGCGGTCTTCAATACCGGCAAATGTCATAGTTCATCCTCCCCTGATGGCCGTTTGCCGGCACGACATACTTGGCCAAAAGGATGCGGCGATTTGCCTGTTTAGGCAACCCCACTCAACGTGGCGTTATATTGCGCGCCTACTCCTCTTTCTGGCCAGAATATTCCCGGGAAGTATGAAGGGCAGCGCCCTTCATTTGGCCCTTTGGGCCAATCTGCGCGCCCTATTCCGCCGCGATCCCATCTGTGAACTGCAACCGCGCCAATCGGGCGTATAGGCCCCCCTTTTCAACCAGCTCCGTATGGGTGCCGATGGCCACAACCCTGCCCGCCTCAAGCACTACAATCCGGTCCGCTTTTTTGACGGTGGCAAGGCGGTGCGCCACGATCAGGGTTGTACGGTCCGCACTCAGATGATCGACCGCCTGTTGCACGGCGCGTTCGCTTTCCGCGTCCAGCGCGCTTGTCGCCTCATCCAGCAACAGCACAGGCGTGTCGCGCAGGATCGCGCGTGCAATGGCCACCCGTTGCTTTTGCCCGCCGGACAACATCACCCCGCGCTCACCCAGATAGCTCTGATAGCCTTCGGGCAAGGCGGCGATAAACTCATGCGCAGCCGCAGCGCGTGCGGCCTGTTCAACCTCTGCGTCACTTGCACCGGGGCGCCCAAACCGGATGTTCTCCAGTGCGGAGGTCGCAAAAATCACCGGGTCTTGGGGCACTAGCGCAATGGCGCGGCGAAACCCGTCGCGCGACATATCCCGCAGGTCAACGCCATCCAGTGTAATCCGACCGGCACCCGGATCATAAAACCGCAAAAGCAGTTGAATAATCGTGGTTTTCCCCGCACCCGATGGCCCGACAAAGGCGATCGTCTCGCCCGGCTTGATCTCAAAGCTCACCCCATCCAGCGCCGCAACGCTGGGCCGTGCAGGATAGGCAAATTCGACGCCCTCAAAGGCGATATGCCCGGTCACAGGTGCGGGCACCGCAACGGCATTTGCCGGATCTTCAACGGAATCCTCGCTTTGCAACAATTCCACCAGTCGCTCTGTAGCCCCTGCGGCGCGTTGCAGCTCGCTCCAGATCTCGGACAAGGCGGCAACCGCGCCCGCCACCAGTACCGCGTAGATCACAAACTGCACCAGCGCACCGGCGCTCATGATGCCTGCACTGACATCACGCGCACCAATCCACAGCACGCCAACCACACCCGCAAAGGCCAAAAAGATGACAATCACGGTCATCAGCGCCCGCGTGCGGATGCGGCGGCGCGCGGCGTCAAAGGCCCCTTCGGTCATCTCGGCAAAAGCATCCCGGCTGGCACGTTCATGGGTAAAGGCCTGCACGGTTTGCACCGCACTCAGGCTTTCAGAGGCATTGCCCGAAGAGGCCGCGATCCAATCCTGATTTTCCCGGCTGATCACCCGCAACCGCCGCCCCAGCACCAGAATAGGCACCACAATGGCCGGCACAATCAGCAGCACCAGCCCCGTCAGCTTGGCCGAGGTCAGCAGCATCAGCATCAGCCCGCCGACCAGAATCAGCAGATTGCGCAGGGCAATCGACACGGAAGACCCCATGACCGACTGGATCAACGTGGTGTCCGTGGTGATCCGGCTCAGAACCTCACCGGTCATGATGCGTTCGTAAAACGCGGGGCTCATGCCGATCACCCGGTCAAACACCGCCTTGCGTATGTCCGCGACCACCCGTTCGCCCAACCGCGTGACCAGTGCATAGCGCAGCCCCGTCCCGATGGCGAGCAGACCTGCAATCGCAATCGCGGCCATGAAATATTGATCCAGCAGCTGCAATTCCTGGGTGCCAAAATTGTCAACCACCCGGCGCACCGCCAGCGGCAGCGTCAGCGAAATCATCGCGGTGACCACAAGCGCCACAAAAGCGGCCAGCATCAGCATCCGGTAGGGCCACATAAACGGCAACAAAGCGCGCAAAGCACCAAAATTACGCGACTTTTCACGCTCTTCTGTTGCGGCATTGGCAGGTGCAGGCGTGCGGGCCATGAATCTTCCTTACTGATAACCCAGCCGTGATGACGCGGGGCCGTGGCAGGGTCAAGTCACAACAGCGGGGGAAGTGGAGCGGGTAGCGGGAATCGAACCCGCACCTTAAGCTTGGAAGGCTCTTATGATACCATTTCACCATACCCGCGCTCGCGGTTTGACTAGGCCATCGCACGCGCAGGGTCAAGCGGGCCGATCACTCTTTACGCCGCCCCTGCGATCGCGCAGAAATAGCGCGTCTTGCTTATCAGGAGCCGCACCATGGCCAACCCTCTATTTGACAGCCTGTTTGGCCAACACAGTGGCCGCGACACGCCGTTTTTGCTGCTGCCAGAGGGGCATATCATCACCCATGCCGGGTTTTTGAAAGTCACGGCACGGTATGCAAACGTGTTTGGCGTTCTTGGCCTTTCACCGGGGGACCGCGTTGCGGTGCAGGTTGAAAAATCCCCCGATGCGCTGGCGCTTTATGCCGCCTGTATGCAGGCGGGGCTGGTGTTCTTGCCGCTCAACACCGGATATATGCCTGCCGAAGTCGATTATTTTGTGTCCAACTCCAGTGCGCGTTTGCTGATCTGTGACCCGGCCAAGGCAGAGGGTTTGACCCCCGTCGCCAAAGCCGCAGGCGCTCAATTGGAAACCATGGACCTCTCCGGCAAAGGCAGCCTGCGGGACCGCGGCGCCAAACAACCGGACAGCTTTGAAACCGTGGCGCGCAGCAGCAATGATCTGGCCGCCTTTCTTTACACCTCCGGCACCACGGGCCGCTCCAAAGGTGCGATGCTGAGCCAGGACAATCTGCTTTCCAACGCCGAAACGCTGCGCACCCATTGGGGGTTCACCGATCAGGACGTTCTGCTGCACGCTCTGCCCATTTTCCACACCCATGGGCTGTTTGTGGCCTGCAACGTGATGCTGCTGGTGGGCGGGCCAATGATCTGGATGCCAAAACTGGATGTGGATCAACTCGTGCGCTTTATGCCGCAGGCCACCGCCCTAATGGGCGTGCCGACATTCTACACCCGCCTGCTGGATCACCCTGAATTCACCCGCGACCTGACCCAGCACATGCGGCTGTTCATCTCGGGCTCTGCTCCTTTGCTGGCTGAAACACACCGCAATTTTCAAGAGCGCACCGGCCACCGCATTCTGGAACGCTACGGGATGACGGAAACCAACATGAACACCTCCAACCCGCTTAAGGGCGCGCGGCGTGCCGGCACCGTTGGCCTGCCCCTGCCCGGCGTGGAACTCAAAGTCTGTGATCCGGACACCGGGGCCACGCTGCCCGACGGTGAGATTGGCGTGATCGAAGTGCGCGGTCGCAACGTGTTTCAGGGCTATTGGCAGATGCCCGAAAAGACCGCAGCAGAACTGCGCGACGACGGGTTCTTTATCACCGGCGATCTTGGGGTGATTGACGATCAGGGATATGTGCAGATTGTCGGGCGCGGCAAAGATCTGATTATCTCGGGCGGCTACAACATCTATCCCAAAGAGGTCGAAAGCCTGCTGGATGATCAACCCGGCGTGCTGGAATCCGCCGTCATTGGCGTACCACACGCTGATCTGGGGGAGGCCCCATTGGCCGTGCTTGTCCCCGCCCCCGGTGCAAAGGTGGATGTTGAGGCCATCAATAGCGTGCTGCGCGATCAGCTTGCCCGGTTCAAATGTCCGCGCAAACTGGAGCTTGTCGATGCCTTGCCGCGCAACACCATGGGCAAGGTGCAAAAGAACATGCTGCGCGACACATACGCAGCGGCATTTGCCGATTAATACTCCGGCCCTTCGCTCAGGACACACAACACGCGTGCATCACCGTCCAGCCCCAGGGCATCGCGCTGCGCTGCCGACAGGCTGACCAACCCCGCAATCCCCGCCGCGCCTGAGGGCGTGGAGGGCAAACCGGCATCCAGCACCGCACGTGCGCCTGCCTGCCCTTCACCTTCCGAAATCAACGCATAGTCATCCGCGTCATGCGCCAGCCCTTTGAGCGCAATCAGCGAGGGCATTTTGCAATCAAGCCGCCCCATATCGCTGACCGGGCCTGCGGTTTCAACCGGTCGTCCGGCCTTGATCGACCCATGCAGCGCGGGGGCGGCTTCTGGCTCCACCACGATGATGCGCGGGGCCGCGCCCCAGGCCACCCGCGCCATCGCGGCACAGGCGGTGGCCAATCCCCCCACGCCCGCCTGCAAAAAGATGTGGCTGGGCGGGGCAGGCAATTGGTCAATCGCTTCGGCCATCAACACCAGATAGCCTTCCATCAGGCGATGGGGCCGCGTGGTGTAGCCGGGCCAGGAACTGTCTGACAGCAAGGCCCAGCCATTGGCCTCTGCGGCGGCCTGCGCGGCAGCCATGGAGTCCTCGTAAATTGCCCCCTCCCGCACCACCTGCGCGCCTTGCTCCGCCAATCGTGCGGCAAAGGCCTCTGGCACGGTCTCCGCAATGTAAACCACTGATTTTGCACCAAAGGCGGTGGCCCCTGCCGCAACCGACATGCCATGGTTGCCTGCACTGGCGGTCACATAGGTCTGATCGCTGACGTCCCCCTGTGCGGCATCATGGGCCACCACATAGGCCGCGCCCAGGGCCTTGAAACTACCCAGCCCCATGCGCGCACGCTCGTCCTTGATCCAGACCTCCCCCACACCCGCATGTTTTGCCAGGGCATCGGCAGAAACCAGCGGCGTTTGTACCGCTGCGGGACAGTGCGTTAACATCTCCACAGGGCGCGCTGCATCTGTGGAGGGCATGGGTATATCCTCAAGACCTAAGATTGGGGCGGGGCGGGTCACGTGCAATATTTCCATGCGCCCAGCAGGACAACGCCCAGCCCATGGCGTCAAGTCTTTCACGCCAAAAACTGCCCTGCCCTGTTCGCCCCTGAACAAGCGGGTCGCGCGCAAATATGCGAGGGTTTCCATAACATCCAGCAGGAGCACCGCCATGCCCAACGATCTCCCCCAGCGCGCCCGCAATGGTGGCCGTGCTGCCCGGCGCGCATTGCGCAGCGCCCCGAACTTTGACATGCTGCCGGGCCTGCACAACAAAATCCCGACCTGCGAAATCCTGTCCGGGGCGCAGGTGGAGCGCATTGATGCCGCCTCCATGGATATTCTGGAAAACGTGGGCGTGGTGTTTCGCGATGATCTGGCCCTGACGGATTGGCGCGCGGCGGGTGCAAAAGTAGACGGTGATCGCGTTTATCTGGACCGTGGGCTGGTGCGTCAGCTGATCACCTCGATCCCCGCAACCTTCACCTACCACGCCCGTGATCCGCGCAAAAACATCCCCCTTGGCGGCCCGCGCGCGATGTTCGTGCCGATGACCGGTGCCCCCTATCTGCGTGATCTGGAGGACGTGCGCCGCAATCCGACCCTTGATGATCTGGCGATGTTTCACAAGCTCAGCCACATGATGCCCTGCCTGCATTCCTCGGCCCACCACATCGTGGAACCCTACGATCACCCGATCAGCCAGCGCCATCTGCGCATCACCTATTCCTCGATGAAACACTCTGACAAGACCTTCATGGGCATGACCACCAGCCCGAAAAACGCAGAAGATGTGATCGACATGTGCCGCATCCTGTTTGGCGCGGATTTCATCGGCACCCATCCGGTTGTGACGGGCAATTGCAACGGCAACTCGCCACTGGTCTGGGATGAAACCATGCTGGGCGCGATGCGCGCGTTTTGCCGCGCAAACCAGCCGGTGCTCTGCTCACCCTTTGTGCTGGGCGGGGCCAACACGCCTGCCTCGGTCGCCGCCTCTGTGGCACAGCTGAACGCCGAGGCGCTTTCCGCCCTCGCCTACACCCAGGTGGTGCGCAAAGGCTGCCCGGCGATCTACGGGCACTACCTGTCAAGCGTGTCGATGAAATCCGGCGCGCCGATGGCCGGCACGCCCGAAATCTCTCTGATGAACTTTATGATCGGCCAAATGGCGCGTCACTACGACGTGCCGTGGCGCACCTCAAACACGCTGGGCGGGGCCAAAACCTTTGATGCGCAGGCCGGATACGAAAGTGCCACAACCCTGTCGGCGGTCATGCACGCGGGGGCCAATTACATCTGGCATTCCGCAGGCTGGAATGAGGCGGGCATGCATTGCTCAACCGCCAAATTCATCGTGGACGCCGAGCAATGCGCCATGGCCTACCGCATGGCACAAGGCCCGGATTTTGGCGATTTTGACGCGGCACTTTCGGCCGTGCCAGACGTCGGCCCCGGCGGGCATTACCTTGGCCATCCCCATACGCAGGAAAACTTCCAGACGGCGTTTTTCATGCCTGAAATGTTTGACAACAACTCCATTGAGCAATGGCAGGCAGAAGGATCGGTCGAAATCACCGCCCGCGCGCTCAATCACGCCAAAAAGCTGCTCAGTGAGTATCAGGAACCCAAGCTAGACGAAGCGAAAGACGAAGAACTCCTCGCTTACATCGCCAAACGCGAGGACGAGATTCCGGCCGCTGATGAGCTGAACCAAAGCCACTGAGCGCCCGAAACCCCGATCTCTGGGTTGGAGCCGCCTTCGCTTGAGAACGTCAGGGCGCAGCGACAGCCGGTTGGCAAGATGAATCGCCGAGGGGCCCCTCGAAGAAGAGGATGCGGTTATTCCTCTTGGGAAGCGGATGGCGGTGTGCGATGAAAGAGATCAATCGAAGGGGGCTGAAACCCACTCTGGGTTGGTGGGCCCTGAAGCGCCAATCAAAAAATGTAATGCGGCGCAGCCGCTCAATTTGAGGGCAGCCGGTTCAGAAAGACCCGGAATGGCGAGGGGGCGGGGCCGCGCCATTGCTGCGCAAAGACTCTCACCCCGCTGGACAGAAGGCTTCGCCTTCGTCCTAATCCGATGGGCAAGGCATCCCCGCCACACCCCAGGCCAGCACATCATTGGTGTGCTCTTGCAACGAATAGGGCGCGGGTTCCCGCCCCCCCCCGGGCGACCAGGCCCAGTGCAAGATCACATCGTGGCCCAAATGATCCGCAATCTCCAGAAATGTGCGCCCGTCGTTGCGGGCAGGATCGCGCAGTTGCGCGCAAATCTCGTCGCTGGACTTGCCAAACCAATCGGCCTCAACCGGTGCCAAACGCCAGGCGGCGGCAACTTGTGGTGCGCCGTGGGGCATCGCGTTGCCGCCTGTTTCATTGGTCACATGGCACGTACGGCAGGGTATAGTTTCGGCCCCGATCCGGCTGTCCCCGGCCATCACGTTCATCCCGTGCACCCGCGTCTGCCCATAGCTGGGCCCGGACCACATGGGCCGCTCACTGGCCCCGACATGACAATTGGCGCAGCGCGGATGTGAGGCGACCTCATAAATCCGGCCCCATGCGGCCAGCCCCTCTGCAACACTGACCGACCCCTCGGGCGGGGGCGCAATCACAACCGCGTCCTCGGCGGCCATCGCAAAGAACGGCAACGCCACGATAAGCGCGCTTGCACCGATACACCCGCGCATCAGATAAAATCCATGTGTTTGTAAAACGGCATTTCACGCAACCGCTGCCCGGTGGCGGCAAAAATCGCATTTGCGAGGGCAGGTGCGGCGGGGGGCACGGGCGGTTCCCCGATGCCACGCACAGCCTCGTTGGTTTCCAGCCCCCGCACCATAATCTGCGGCGTCTGATACAGTCGCATGCCCTCTGCCGCATGATAATTGCTTTGCTCTGCCATCCCGTCTGCATAAGTGATCTCAGAATTGATCGCATGGCCCAGCGCCCAGACAACACCACCCTGCACATTGTTTTCAAAGTTCACCGGGTCAACAATCACCCCAACGTCTGCGGCAACCCACACCTTGTCGATGCGAATGCCGTTTTGCGTGTTTGTGACCTCAACAACCTCTGCGGTGGGCACGCCAAAACTCTCGACCATGGCAACCCCGCGCCCCTGGTTCGGGGCCAACTCAGTGCCCCAGTCTGACATTTCGGCAACCGCTTCCAGCACGCCGCGCGCCACATCCCAGTTGCACAGGCGCAGGCGTTCTTCCATCGGGTCGGCGCCCGCCGCATGGATCACTTCATCCAGGAAACCTTCCAAGAAAAACCCCGCACTTGAAGCGCCGACCGAACGCCAGCTTGACACCGGCGCAAGCTCAGGCGCGGCATAGGCCCGCAGGCGAAAATTCTCAATGGCATAGGGCGCGTTCCATGCCCCCGCCGGGATCTGACTGTCCGGCCCCGGCACCGGCACGCCCACACGCCCCATTTGCGAACGCACCGCAGAGGTTGATGCGATATCCATCGACAGCGCCTTGACCTGCCCTTGCGCCACCGCACCCTGCGCGCGCAGCATGCCGATGTGACGGGGGTAATCTGTGGCAAAATCTTCCTCACGGCTCAGGGTCAGTTTGACCGGCGTGCCGCGCATCTGATTGGCGATTTCTGAGGCAAGTGTGACGTTATCAAATTCCAGCCGATGGCCAAAACTGCCCCCGCCATATTGATTGTGAAACACCACCTGTTCGCTGTCATGCCCGGTGACCGCCGCCACCTTTTGCTGCAAAAACCGCGGCATCTGATGCGAGGTCCAGACCTCCACCTGATCATCGGTGACCGTGACAAGGGCGTTCAACGGCTCCAGCGGCTGGTGGGCCACGTAAGGCGCGCGGTATTCGGCCTCCACCCTGTCGCCTTTCAGGGCTGCCTCCACATCACCATCCGCACGCCATTCCCTATCAAGGAAATCCGCATCAAATGCAGCCTCCAGCGCCGCCCAATGTCCGTCCTGTTCTGCCGGATAGGGCGCGTCTTCCCAGGCAATTTCGATCGCCTCTGCCGCCTGAAACGCGCGCCATGTGTTGTCCGCAATCACCGCGACCCCGTTGGTGACGGGCAATATCTGTGTCACGCCGCGCATCGCCTTGGCGGCAGTGTCGTTAAAACTTTTGATCGCACTGCGCCGTGGGCTCAGACGCACAGCCGCATGCACCATCCCCTCGGCCATCAGGTCGATGCCATAGGTCTGCGTGCCGGTGGATTTGCTGACGATGTCATTGCGTTGCGTCGATTTGCCAATCAGTCGCCAGTCGCTGGCCTCTTTCAGCACCGCATCCGTGACCCGCGTGGTCTTTGCCGCCTCGCCCGCCAGCGCGGTATAGGGCACCGCCGTGCCATCGGGCAGGATCACTGCACCGCTTTTGGTCGACACCTCCGTCACGGACAGCCCGTGTTTGGTGGCGGCGGCCAGTTTGAGCGTCTCGCGCGCCATCGCCCCGGCCTCGCGCAGTTTGTGAAAACTATCGGGCACAGAGCTTGACCCGCCCGTCCCCTGCAGACCAATCACCTTGCCCAGCGCCCCCATGGCAGAGCGCGCGCCGCGCGCCATCAGGCTTTGATCCGTGGTCACAAACGGCGCACTTTCCGCGCCAAGCGCGGTATTGTAATAAGCCGGTGCAGGCACACCAAAATCGGTCTCGTATTGCCCCAGTTCTAGATCCATTTCTTCGGCCAGCAGCAGGGCCTGCATGTGCACAACCCCCTGCCCTGTGTCCGCATGGGGCGTGATCAGTGTAATCTTTTCGGGGCTGATCATGACCCAGGGGTTAAACGTCGCCTCGCCCTCAGCGGTCATATCCTCAAGCGGATTGTCATGGGGTTTGCGCACCATATAGGCGCCAAAGGCAACGCCCCCGGCCACCGCGACCGACCCGATCAAAAAACTGCGGCGCGCAATTGTTCTCAATCGTCCCATGGCTCAGGCCTCCTGCATTTTTGTGGCGGCGGTTTTGACCGCCGCGCGGATGCGCACGTAGGTGCCACAGCGGCACAGGTTGCCGCTCATCGCGGCATCAATCTGGTCATCCGTTGGTTCGGGGTTCAGATCAAGGAAAGACGCCGCCTGCATGATCTGCCCGGCCTGACAATACCCGCATTGCGCCACCTGATGTTCGACCCAGGCCTCCTGCACCGCATGCATCGCAGCGGGTGTGCCCAACCCCTCGATGGTGGTGATGTCACCATCAACGTCTGCTGCGGCCACCTGACAGGAGCGCACCGCTACCCCGTCCATATGCACCGTGCAGGCACCGCATTGCGCAATGCCGCAGCCGTATTTTGGCCCCGTGATGCCCAATTCGTCCCGCAAAACCCAAAGCAGTGGCATGTCCTCTTCGACATCCACCTCGTGATCCGTCCCATTCACCTTGAGTTTCATGCCAGTTCCTCTCGCTGGGGGTCGCCCGGTTCAAATTCAACAAGCGTTGACCTTTGATATGCGCCTCCCTTACAAGTTGTCAACGCTCATTGACAAAAATCCGGGTATCTATAGGAAAGAGCGATGAAAAAGGCCGACGCGACCCGCGAAAAACTGCTGACACATGCCCGCCGTCTGATGTGGGCGCGCGGCTATGGCGCGGTGTCCCTGCGTGAAGTGGCACAAGCCGCGGGCGTCGATGTGGCGCTGGTGTCACGGTATTTCGGTGGCAAGCGCGGGTTGTTTGAGGCCACGCTTGAGGACGCTTTCCCCAAAGAGCTGTTTGCAGGGCTGACGCCGGACACGCTGGTGGATCACATGGTGTCGCTCTTTGTCAGTGCCCCGCGTGACGGGGAGGATCCCTCGGCCATCCGCATGATCTTGATGAACAGTCACGATGATGAAGTGGGGGATCTGGTGCGCGCCACCCAAGGCAAATACTGGGAGCAGCCGCTGACCACCCTGCTGGGCAGCGCCGAAAAAGCCGCCATGTTTGGGGCCGCGTCCTTTGGGCTGAGCGTGGTGGAGAAATCTTTGAAAATGGGTGGAGTCGCAGCGGTGGGCAGCACTGCTTACGCTGCGCAACTGCGCCATATCATGCAGGCCGCGCTGGATTTTGAGGGCTGATCAGTCCTCGCGCCACGCCGCGCAAGGGCGGCGAGGTGCTCGCATCAACACGTCCGTCGTCGCGTCAATTGCCCGCCCTCGCCCCTGTCGGAAGGGGCGACCTTCTCAAAGACGGGCTTGCGCAGGCGTCAGAATTCCACCACCGCGCGGATGCTTTTGCCCTCGTGCATCAGATCAAAACCATGGTTGATTTCATCCAATGTCAGTTTATGGGTGATCATCGGGTCAATCTCGATCTTGCCGTTCATGTACCAATCGACAATTTTCGGCACATCGGTGCGCCCTCTTGCACCGCCAAAGGCCGTCCCGCGCCAGACGCGGCCCGTCACCAGCTGGAAAGGTCGCGTGCTGATCTCGGCACCGGCGGGTGCCACACCGATGATGATGCTCTCGCCCCAGCCCTTATGCGCACATTCCAGCGCGTCGCGCATGACCTTGGTGTTGCCGGTGGCATCAAACGAATAATCCGCGCCACCCCCCGTCAGTTCCACAAGATGACCCACCAGATCATCGCCCACTTTGGAGGGGTTCACAAAATCGGTCATGCCAAAGTATTTGCCCGTCTCGGCCTTATCATCGTTCAGATCCACACCCACGATCTGATCCGCTCCGGCAAGGCGCAGCCCCTGGATCACATTGAGACCAATGCCGCCGAGGCCAAAGACCACACAGCGCGCGCCAATCTCAACCTTTGCTGTATTAATCACCGCGCCAATGCCCGTGGTCACGCCGCAGCCGATATAACAAATCTTGTCAAAAGGCGCGTCCTTGCGCACCTTGGCCAGCGCGATTTCGGGCACAACGGTGTGATTGGCGAATGTCGAACAACCCATGTAGTGGTGGATCGGCGTGCCATCCAGCATTGAAAACCGCGTGGTGCCATCGGGCAATTGCCCGCGCCCTTGGGTGACGCGGATTTTTTGGCAAAGGTTGGTTTTGCCGGACAGGCAATACTCACACTCGCGACATTCGGGCGTATAGAGCGGGATCACATGATCACCCGGTTCAAGCGTGCTCACACCTTCGCCCACCTCCAGCACAACGCCCGCGCCCTCATGGCCCAGAATGGCCGGAAAAATCCCTTCGGGGTCATCACCAGAACGCGTGAACTCATCCGTGTGGCACAGGCCCGTGGCCTTGATCTCCACCAGAACCTCACCCCGTTTGGGGCCCTCAAGGTTTACCTCCATGATTTCGAGTGGTTTTCCTGCTTCCAGAGCGACGGCGGCGCGGGTTTTCATCATTGGGGATCCTCCGGGAATTGTTTCCAGCAACAGGCCTCAGAGCATGGGCCTTTGTCAAGACAGCTCCATCGTTGACAGACACGCCGCGCGACGGTGACGCCTCGCAAAGGCACCTGATCTTAAGTTTTTCCGCCTAAAGCGATGGGCGAATAACGTGAGAAACGACATATTGTCTGACCCGCTGAACTCGAAATTCTCAGCCAGGGTTGGATAATTTGGTTTTTTGCATTTCTGCCTAAACAGACTGGGTCTGGCCAAAGGAGCGCTGGCATGGGTTTTGATTTTCGTATCCCCCTCTTTGGATGTGCAGGGCTGGGCACGGTGATCTATGTCATCTCCTTCATGCCACCGCTGACAAGTGGCAATGGCCCGACGTCGGGCGACCTGAGTGAAGAGGCATTTGAGGCAACACTGGCAGCCGAACGCGCCTACTGCCTCAACCAGCCAGAGGCGCTGGACTGTCAGTGCTTTGCCAGACAATCCGGTGCAATCCTCTCCCACAGCGCGCCTCGGGTGCCCGGTGCGTTCTATGCGGACAAACAAAGCCTCGCACGGGGACAGGCAAGGCGCGGGTGTTGAGCGAAGACCAGCGACCTGACAGGGCCCTCACGCGCGGATCTCATACATCAAGACCGATACCGCACTGCCGCATGACAAGAAAAAAAGGGCGCACCGGTGATCGGCACGCCCCTTTCCAAAATCGCCAGTCGGCTTAGACCAGATCAAAACGATCCGCGTCCATCACCTTTGTCCAGGCTTTGACAAAGTCATTTACAAAACGAGCCTTGGCATCGTCCTGGGCATAAACCTCCGTCACGGCGCGCAGCTGAGAGTTTGAGCCAAACACCAGATCAGCACGTGTGCCGGTCCGTTTGACCGCACCTGTGGCGCGGTCACGGGCCTCAAATGTCTGTTCACTGTCGTCCGTTGCCACCCATTCCACGCTCATATCGACAAGAGCGGTGAAAAAGTCGTTGGACAGTGCGCCGGCATTGTCAGTCCACACCCCATGGGTGGACCCAGCGTGGTTTGCACCCAGCACCCGCAGGCCACCAACCAGCACGGTCATTTCCGGCCCGGTCAGACCCAGCAGTTGCGCACGGTCCACCAGCATCTTTTCCGATGGAATGCTGTAGGCCGCCTTGAGGTAGTTGCGAAAGCCGTCGGCTTCGGGCTCAAGCACCGCAAAACTTTCGACGTCCGTCTGCTCCTGCGTGGCATCGGCCCGGCCTGTGGTGACCGGCACCGTGACGGTGTGACCGCCTGCCTTGGCCGCGGCCTCAACAGCCGCCGCACCACCCAGCACAATCAGATCGGCCATGGAGGCACCGGTTGCCGCCTGCACCCCCCCAAGCGCCGAAAGCACCTTGGCCAGTTGCGCAGGCTGGTTTACATCCCAGTCCTTTTGCGGGGCCAGACGGATGCGCGCGCCATTGGCACCACCCCGGTGATCCGACCCGCGATAGGTCGAGGCGGAGGCCCAGGCCACGCTGATCAGTTCGGACACTGACAGGCCTGTCGCCATGATCTTGGCCTTGGCATCTGCAACTTCTGCGTCTGACATTTCCTTGCCCGCAGGGATCGGATCTTGCCACAGCAGGTCTTCACCCGGCACTTCATCCCCCAGATACCGCGCCTTGGGCCCCATATCGCGGTGCGTCAGCTTGAACCAGGCACGTGCATAGGCATCGGCAAATTTATCGGGGTTGGCGTGATAGTCCTTGGAGATCGCGTTGTAGATCGGATCAACCTTCATCGCCATGTCCGCTGTGGTCATCATGGGCGCATGTGCGCCCTCACCGGATGCCGCATCTGGCACGGCTGTGGCCATTGCACCATTTGCGGGACGCCACTGGTTGGCACCGGCGGGGGATTTGGTCAGCTCCCACTCATTGTTCATGAGCGTGTCAAAATAGGACATATCCCAGGTGGTTGGCGTGGGTGTCCACGCGCCTTCAATACCGGAGGTCGTGGTGTGGATGCCCTTGCCGGATTCAAACGCGTTTTTCCAACCCAGACCCATTTCGGCCATGCCCGCGCCCTCTGGCTCTGCACCAACCAACGCGGGATCACCCGCGCCGTGCGCCTTGCCAAAAGTGTGGCCGCCTGCGGTCAGGGCAACGGTTTCCTCGTCATTCATCCCCATACGCGCAAATGTCTCGCGGATGTCATAGGCAGAAGCCTGTGGATCGGGGTTACCGTCGGGGCCCTCGGGGTTGACATAGATCAGGCCCATCTGCACGGCAGCCAGCGGGTTTTCTAAATCGCGTTCGCCTGTGTAGCGGCTGTTCGGCCCACCGGATTCTTCCAGCCAGATCTCCTCGGCACCCCAATAGACGTCTTCCTCTGGCTCCCACACATCTGCGCGACCGCCGCCAAAACCAAAGGTCTTGAACCCCATGGTCTCCATCGCGACATTCCCGGTCAGCACCAGCAAATCGGCCCAGGACAGGGAATTGCCGTACTTTTGCTTGATCGGCCACAACAGGCGGCGCGCCTTGTCGAGGTTGCCGTTGTCTGGCCAGGAATTGAGCGGCGCAAACCGTTGCTGACCGGCCCCTGCACCACCACGGCCATCACCCGTGCGGTAGGTGCCCGACGCGTGCCAGGCCATACGTACAAACATCGGGCCATAGTGGCCATAATCTGCTGGCCACCAGTCTTGCGAATCTGTCATCAGGGCGGCGAGGTCTTTTTTGACCGCAGCAAGATCCAGTTTACTGAACGCCTCTGCATAATCAAAATCCTCACCCATCGGATCACTGAGGTTGGAATTCTGGTGCAAAATCTTGAGGTTAAGCTGGTTTGGCCACCAATCCTTGTTGGATTGAACACTATGTGTCGTGTTTGTTGCTTGCCCGTGCATAACCGGGCATGTGCCTGTGGGGGTATCGCTGCCGTCCATGATGATCTCCATTTGTGAGGTGATGACATATGTACTAGCAGAGCTTTTTGTTAGGCTTAAGTTGTAATTTTTAATAACCTTGATAGTTTCAGGTTATGGCCAACCTGACCCTCAAGCAGTTTCGCTATTTTGAGGCCTTGGCCGAACATCGCCACTTTGGACAGGCCGCTGCGGTCTGTGCTATTTCACAGCCTGCCCTGTCGGTTCAGATCAAGGAACTGGAGCGCGAATTGGGCCATCCGCTGTTTGACCGCAGCGCGCGGCAGGTCCAGCTGACCAACTTTGGCGCGGCTTTTGCCCTGCGGGTGCGTGACATTCTGCGCGGAGTTGATGAACTCAGCGATTTTGCGCGCGCAACTGAGGGGCGGATGGTTGGGCGTTTTCGGCTGGGCGTTATTCCTACGGTCGCGCCCTACCTGCTGCCCCGTATCCTGACCGGGTTGGCCCAAAGCCACACAGATCTCGACATTCATGTGCGCGAAACGCTGACGCCGCGTTTGGTTCAGGAATTGCAACAGGGCCGCATTGATTGTGCGATTGTCGCCCTGCCCTTGTCAGAACCCGGGTTGATCGAACTGCCGCTGTTCAGCGAGGATTTTCTGCTGGTGCGCCCGGCGCAGGAGGCCAATGCGCCACTGCCCGCTCCCAGGGACCTGAGCAACATGCGTTTGCTGCTGCTGGAGGAAGGGCATTGCTTTCGGGAACAGGCGCTGGCGTTTTGCAATGCCTCGCCAAAATTGCCGCGCGACGGGTTGGACGGATCATCGCTGGCCACACTGGTGCAGATGGTGGGGGCGGGCATTGGGGTGACGATGATCCCACAAATGGCCCAACGGGTGGAGACCCGCTCTGCCGAGGTGACCTGCACGCGTTTTGACGGGCCCCAACCCAGCCGCACCATTGGCATGATCTGGCGCAAAACGTCACCACTGGATGCCCAACTGCGCGAGATTGCCGAGGTTGTGCGCCGGGCGGGGGCCGAAACCGCGGCTTAGAGTAAATACCTGGCCCTCACCCCACTTCAGCGATGGTTTCTCATTGCATCAGACCAACTCTGCGTCGGTCATGATCTCAACCAGTGACGGGCCATCCACCGCCAGTGCCTTTTCCAACGCGGCTGCGATGTCTTCGCTCTTGCTCACCTTTGCGCCATGCCCGCCGCACAGTTTCGCAAATGCGGCAAAGGAGGGATTTTGCAAACTCGTTTCCCACACCGGCCATTCCCCGGAGCGCTGCTCTTTGGAGATTTTCCCAAGCTCGCCGTTGTGCAACATCACATGGGTGATGTTCATGCCGTATTTGACCGCTGTGGTGAACTCCATCGGGTATTGCCCAAAGCCCCCGTCGCCAGAAATGGAGATCACCTTGCGCCCGCGCAATGCCTCTATATCCTGGGTTGCGGCCCAGGCCCCCATACCCGCCGGAAAGCCAAAGCCGATAGAGCCCAGATACCCCGACATCAGCACCCGCTGGTTGCCTTTGGTTTCAAGGTATCGACCAAAGGAATAGGTGTTGTTGCCCACGTCCACCGAAAATATCGCATCCTTTGGGGCCAATCGGCCAAGGGCGTCAAAAATCGCAAAGGAATGGATGCCCTTGCCATGTTCCTCGGCAAGTCGCCGGTGTTTTTCTGTGCGCCACATGTCCCAGCGGCCAGCAAGCTCAGTGATCTGATCATCCGCTTGGGCGTTGGGTTTGAAATGCGGCGTGGCGGCCGCGCAGAACGCGCCAATCTCACCCCAGACCGGCACTTTGACCTTGCCAAATTTGCCCAGCTGCATGCGGTCATAATCCACCTGGATCATGTTGCGTTTGGGCGAAATACCGGTGTGGTTTGAAAAACTTGCACCCAGCACGATGAGGGTGTCGGCAAGGGTCATGAACCAGCTTGCAATCGGCGTGCCGGATCGGCCCAACACACCGCCTGCATTGGGGTGAGTGTCGGGGATCAACCCTTTGGCCTTGAACGTCGTCAGCACCGGCGCACCGATCTTTTCGGCAAAAGCGATGATGTCATCCCGCGCGCCATACGCCCCGTGGCCCACAATGATCACCGGGCGTTTGGCGGCATTGATCATCTCAATCGACGCATCAATATCTGACTGCGCCGGTGTGACCTGATAGCCCGCCACACGGCCCGCTGGCGTTGCCGCCTTTTTGGTTGAGGGCAGGGTTTGCACATCATCCGGAAAGATCAGATGCGCCACGTCCTGTTCCACAATCGCGTTCTTGCACGCCAGTGACATTAGTTCGGCATGTTTTGAGGTGCTGAGCACGGTCTGCGAAAACTTCGTCACGGCCTGAAAGGCGGAACTCAGATCAATGTCCTGAAAGGCACCGGGGCCAAAGACCTGCGTTTGCACCTGCCCGGTCAACGCCAACACGGGCGCGCGGTCCACCTTGGCATCCCACAATCCCGTCAACAGGTTGGTGGCACCGGGCCCCGCGATGGTCAGGCAGGCCGCTGGTTTGCCCGTCAGCTTGCCATAAGCTGATGCGGCAAAGGCGGCGGCCCCTTCATGGCGGATGCCGTAGTATTTCAGTTTCTTGTCTGCGACAGACTGGCGGATGGAATCCGACAGGCCCAGATTGGAATGGCCCACCATCCCAAAGACAGATTGCACACCCCAGTTGGTCATCGTGTCCACCATCACATCCGTAACAGTGCGTACACGCTCCGGCTCAGGTTCGATGCCGACAAAAATTGCACCATCACGGATGTCGAGCGGGAACATTTTTTGACCGTGATCTTTCACGCCACCGCCGGGAGGTTTGCCCGTCAGCGGGTCAAAATCCCATCCATGCCAGGGACAGCGGATCCAGCAGGCACCCTCGACACCCTTTTCGATGGTTCCCTCACCCAGGGGGCCGCGCTGATGCGGGCAGTGATTGTCCATCGCACTCCACTGCCCTTCAAAATGCGCAAGGCAAATGGAGGTTGTGCGCGCGGTCACTGTTTTCACCCGCCCCTCGGGCAGATCATCTACATGGGCAACTTTGATCCAGTCCAGCTTTTCAGTATCGCTCATATGTTCAATTCCCTTTGTTTACGCCACCAAAGGCGACGCCAGACAGGTCGGCCATTTCTCTTTTCCAGGTCGTAAGGTCATTCACCTCAAACCCGGACAGATGATCATGGCCACAGGCCCGCGCCATTACCTGCATCAGCTCTACCGAGGCGTTGAAGAAATTCGTCAGCCGCTCTGCTGATTTATCCACCACCAGCCGATTCACCAGATGCGGTTTTTGCGAGGCGATGCCGACGGGGCAATTGTTGGTATGGCAGGCACGCATCGCCAGACAGCCAATCGCCTGCATGGCAGAATTGGACAGGGCAATCGCATCCGCCCCCAGCGCCAGCGCCTTGATAAAGTCAGCGGGTTTGCGCAGGCCCCCGGTGATCACCAGCGACACATCCTTGCGCCCCAGCTTGTCCAGATGCGCCCGCGCGCGGGCCAAAGCGGGTATTGTGGGCACCGAGATATTGTCGCGAAAGATGATGGGTGCCGCCCCCGTGCCGCCACCGCGCCCATCCAGAATAATGTAATCCACACCCACCGCCAAAGCGGCATCAATGTCGTTTTCAATATGCTGCGCTGAGAGTTTGTAGCCAATGGGAATGCCGCCTGTCCGCGCACGCACCTCATCTGCAAAGGCTTTGATCTGGGCTGTGTCGGTCCAGTCGGGGAAACGTGCGGGCGAAATTGCGGGCGTGCCCGGCTCCAGCCCACGCACCTCGGCAATCTTGCCGCCAACCTTTTCACCGGGCAGATGGCCCCCTGTGCCGGTCTTGGCCCCCTGCCCCCCTTTGAAGTGAAACGCCTGTACCTTGTCGAGCTTGTCCCAGCTGAACCCGAACCGCCCGGAGGCCAGTTCATAAAAGTACCGGGAATTGGCTTCCTGTTCTTCAGGCAACATACCGCCCTCACCGGAACAAATGCCTGTGCCTGCGTCCTCTGCCCCTTTGGCCAGCGCGATTTTGGCAGGTTCTGACAGCGCACCAAAGCTCATGTCAGACACAAACAGCGGGATATCCAGCGTCAGGGGTTTCTTGGCGTTGGGCCCAATGACCACCTGCGTGCCAACAGGCGCGTCATCCAGCAGCGGTGGTTTGGCCAGTTGTGCGGTCAGCAGTTGAATATCATCCCAATCGGGCAGCTGATCGCGCGGCACGCCCATGGATTCGACCACCCCGTGATGGCCCGTGCGTTTCAACCCATGACGCGCATAGGTATGGATCAACCCGGTATAGGGTTCCTCAGTCGTGCCATGGCTGGGGTCAGCATAAAGGCCAAGGTAGGATTTGCGAAAATAGGGTTGCGGGTTCTTTTGGGCCCAGGCTGAAATCTCATCCTCGTCCACCAGAATATCGTCACCCTCGACCCAGCTTTTGAACTTGGGCAGAGCTTCTTCGTTGTTATAAGACGACACGCCGCTGTCCAGACGGTAATCCCAGTCATGCACCCCGCAGATCAGATTTTTGCCACGCACAAACCCATCTGACATCAGCGCTCCGCGATGCAGACAGCGGCCATAGAAAACTGAAATCTCTTCATCAAAGCGGACCACAACCAGATCAACCTCGCCCACCAGCGCATAGGTCGGGTCACGGTCTTTTAGGGTGCTGAGGGAGGCGACGGCTATTCCTGGCATTGCGCTTGGTATCCTTGAGCGTGATATGACGTGTCTGAGCGGGCGCGTCAGCACAAATGTACGTTGAATGATCCGTACAAAACAGCATGCCCCCGACGGGTTTCATGCGACCATAGCCAAACCACAGAGCGAGAAAAGCACCAAATTTCGTGACCTTGCAAACACGCGCCGGATCGCGCCAGGTATTCTTTGGCGATACACACGGGTTTGGCAGATCACTTTCCAATCCTTCATGGGTTGCATCGCACAAGCCGCACCCGGATGAAATGCGACAGTGCCCCACAGCGTAAAATCAAACGGGGCCTATCGCCCCACGCGGGTCTCCAGATAATCCAGGAACTTCATAAACCGCACCACGGTGCCCAGCCCCATCCGTTGCACGGTCTGAAACGGCATGTCCCGGATCGCTGAGGTTGGAAAAGCCAGCGCATCCGCCGCCTTGCCCAGCACCCGCTCTGCCATCACCCGGCCCATGACATGCGACATCGCCACGCCGCGCCCGTTATAGCCCAAGCCCACCAACAAACCCTTCTGGGGTTCGTGCAGATGCGGCAGGTGGTCCTCCGTGATCGCAATGCGACCCCCCCAGCGGTGCGTCCATGTCACGCCCTTGAGCTGTGGGAACACGCGTTCTGCGTCTTGTTTCAGCCACTTGAAACCACCGATCTGACCATCAGCCAGCTCTTTGCCGTGGCCGCCATACACCAGCCGATTGCCCGGTTCGCGCCGTGCGTACATGATCACACGCCGACTGTCCGAAATCGTATGGCCCTCTGGCAAAATTTCGTTGATCAGGTCATCAGGCAGGGGTTGCGTCACCATCTGCACCGGATGGACCGGCAACACGGATTTATCAAGTTTGGGGATCAGACGATCCGTATAGCCATTTGTGGCCACAATCACCCAATCAGAGCGCACCTGCCCCAGCGCGGTCTTGGCAATCCACTTGCCCTCCTGCCTGTCCAGCGCGGTCACCGCAGACCCGCCGTGGATAACAACACCGCGCTGCTTGGCGGCCTGCGCCAGCCCCAGTGAGAGCGACAGCGGCTGCACCGCACCACCGCGCGGTGTTACCACGCCAGCGCTATAGACCTGTGAGCCCGACAGCCGGGTGACCTCCTCCTGCCCGATCACCTCCATACCTGCACCATGGGCGTTCCAGGCCGCAACGCCCTCCTCCGCCTGACGGCGCGCACGTGCGTTATGCAGCACCCGCAACCAACCGTTTTGGCGCGCCTGACAGTCGATTTGATAGGTTTTGATCAATTCAAACACTTCGTCAGCGGAATTGAGTGATGCCTCTGTCAGACGTTCAAAATAGGTCGTGCCCAACATCTTTTGCAGATTGGACGGCGTGTTGAAGGGCAGCATCGGGTTGACCTGTCCACCACTGCGCCCGGACGCGCCGTACGCCACATCGCCGGCATCCAGCACCGTGACACGCGTGCCCGCCTCTGCCAGAAAAAGCGCCGCGCGCAGGCCGGTAAAACCAGCCCCGATGATGGTCACATCACTTTCCACGCGCTCAATCAACGGCGGGTGCAGGGTGCCCTCCGGTGCCGTATCCGCCCAGAACGGTTTGAACCCGGCGGCATTCGCAGTCATCTGAATGTTCATTGGGGGCCTCGCCGTCTGGTTGGTTTCCCCCACCTCTACTCAAAACCTCACAGGCGTCAATTGCCTGTGTTGCCCTTGCCATGCCTGTCAGGCTGGGGCCTACTCCGGGCAGGCAACACCCCGAGGCGACGATGACCCATTTTGACTACACACTGGAAGGCCCTATCGGCACCCGTGCCACGCTGGGGCTGGTGGTGTTGCAGACGGATGAAACCATTGAACACGACTTTCGCACGGTCTTTGGCCAGCCCGGGGTCAGCCTTTATGTAACGCGGGTGCCCAGTGGTGCGGATGTCACCACTGACACGCTTGGGGCCATGTCGCGCGCCTTGCCTGCAGCCGCCGCCCTGCTGCCCCCGGAACTGGACTATGATGTGGTGGGCTATGGCTGTACCTCTGGCACGGCTGTGATAGGGCAGGATATGATCGCACGTCAGGTGCGCAATGGCTGCCGCACCACCCATGTAAGCGAACCGCTGAGTGCCCTGGTTGCCCTGTGCGCCGCGCGTGGCGTATCCCGGTTGGCGTTTCTGTCCCCTTACATCGAAAGCGTCAGCCAGACCCTGCGCGATGCCCTGAAGGCGCGCGGCGTGGCGACGCCGGTTTTTGGATCTTTCAATGAAGCGGTTGAAACCAAGGTCGCCAAAATTTCAAAACGCTCGCTTTATGAGGCGGCCATGGCGCTGGGAGCATCGGATGATGTTGAGGCCGTGTTTTTGTCCTGCACCAACCTGCGCACCTTTGAGGTCATTCCAGAGATCGAACGGGATTTGGGCAAGCCTGTGTTCTCCTCCAATCAGGCACTGGCCTGGCACATGGGGCACCTGGCGGGGCTATAGCCCAGGGCACGGTGGGCCAAGGCCCCCCTTACGATCAGGCCAGTTTTGGACCCAGGCGCGCAAGCATCTCAACACATTCTTGCAACTGACTGATTTCAAGGTATTCATCGGGCTTGTGCGCCTGTTCAATCGAACCGGGCCCGCAGACCAATGCCGCCATCCCCAGCGACTGAAAAATCCCTGCCTCTGTCCCAAAGGACACCAGATCTTTGCCGTTGGCCCCGGTCAGCGCCATGACCAGATCACGCGCCGCATTGTCGGCCATGGGGGTCAGGCCGACCACTTCGCCAATGACCTGCGTGTCGATGTTGGCCTCTGGCCAGACACTGCGCATCTGCGGCAGCAGCACCTCTGCGACGTAGCTGGCCAGCTCCGCTTTGACAAAATCCGCGTCACTTTCCTGCACCGGGCGCATTTCCCAATCGAGCCGCGCTTTACCGGGGATCACGTTATGCGCCACACCGCCGTGCAAGGCCCCAACCGACAGGGTTGTATGCGGCGGGGTAAAGGCACTGTCCTCGGGCGCGCGGGTCTTGAGCGTCTCACGCAGCTCCAGCAACCGCGAGACATAACGCACGGAATATTCAACGGCGTTCACGCCCTGATCGGGCAGTGATCCATGCCCCTCGCGCCCGGTGAAATGGGTAGAATATTCGTAACACCCCTTGTGCCCCTCAATCAGCTGCATGTTGGTGGGTTCACCGATGATCGCCATGGCGGGGGTGTCATCCCGTTTGGCCAGCTCTTCGATCAGTGCCTGCGCGCCAAGACAGCCGGATTCCTCATCATGGGTAAAGGCAAAATGCAGTGGCCGCCCCGTTGCCTGTGCCGCAAGATCGGGGGCCAGCGCGATGCAGGCGGCGATAAACCCCTTCATGTCACAACTGCCCCGGCCAAACAATTTGCCGTCCCGGCGGATCATTTCAAACGGGTCCGCGCTCCAGTCCTGATCCGTGACAGGCACCACATCGGTGTGCCCGGCCAGCAATATCCCACCTGCACGTTCCGGCCCCAAAGTGGCGTAAAGATTGGCCTTTTGCCCGCTTTCATCGTGATAAAGGTCAACCCGCGCGCCAAGGTCCTGCAACCGACTGGCCAGATCATCAATCATCGCCAGATTGCTGTCAGGCGAGATTGTCGGGTAGGCAATCAACTCTGACAGGATGTCGATGCTACATTCAAGGTGGCTCATAACTATCAGTCTTTTATAAACAATTTACGCTCGATAGAACAGAAGGGCTCCGCCGGGCCATCCTCACGGATCAGGATGCTTTCGGTAATTTCCAGCCCCCAATCGTCCATCCAAAGCCCGGGCATGAAATGAAAGGTCATGCCCGGTTGCAGCACAGAGGTATCATCAGGGCGCAGGGACATCGTACGCTCGCCCCAGTCCGGCGGGTAGGACAGCCCAATCGGATAGCCACAGCGCGCGCCGCGATCTATGCCCGCCGCCTCCATGACATCGCCCAGCGCATTGGCAATATCACAGGTGCGATTGCCCGCGCGCGCGACGTTTAGACCCGCCTCCAGCCCCTCAATCAACGCGGCCTCCCCGCGTTTGATGTGATCCGGCGGTGTGCCCAGAAAGACCGAGCGTGACAGCGGCGCGTGATAGCGCCGGTAACATCCCGCCAGTTCAAAAAACGTGACCTCGCCGCGTTTCATCTCCACCCCATTCCAGGTCAGATGTGGCGCGGCGGCATCGGTGCCCGACGGCATCAACGGCACGATGGCCGGATAATCCCCCCAGTGTTCATCCACCCCTACAACACCTGCGGCCATGATCTGTGCGGCCAGTTCATTCTTGCGCATGCCGGGTTCGGCCTTTTCAATTGCAAGGCGGGTGATTTTCTCCGAGATGGATGCAGCGCGGCGCATGAGTGTGATTTCTTCTGCGGATTTTACGGCACGTTGCCAGTTTACAAGTGCGGTGGCATCGACCAGTTCCGCACCCGGCAGGGAGGTGAGGAGCGTCGTGTAAGCCTTTGCTGAAAAGTAATAATTATCCATCTCTACGCCAACGCGCCCCGTAGCCAACCCGCGTGCTGCCAACTTTTCTGCCAGATCCTGCATCGAGTGGCGCTCAGTGGACTGCACAAAATGGTCGAGATAAAATTCCACCTCCGTGACAGCGCGATCAACCGTGCGCAGCGCACCATTGCTATCTTGCCGGCGGCCCCACCAGAACGGCGTGCCCTCAAGCGGCACAACCACGGCCTGATGCACATAGAATGACCAACCGTCATAGCCGGTCAGCCAGTTCTGGTTCGACGGGTCCGTGGCGATCAGCACGTCTATCCCCGCCTGTGCCATGGCTGCGCGCGTCAGGGTCAGACGACGGGCATATTCACCTGCACTAAACGGCATTTGGGGAGGTTGGGGCATCGCGGCGTCCTTATCCGTCAATTTGATAGGGGGAGGTTCAGCCATCCTGGCAAAAATCTCAAACGAAATATCGCGCGCGGCACAGCCGTGTCAGCACATCGGATGCGGGACAAAACCATGCAGGCGGACGGCAGATCAATCAGGCGAAAGGGCCCAATAGCAGCACCACTTTCCCCTTCAAGCCTGCGGCAAACAGGTTTCACTGAAACATGCCGCTTTTTTGAGGCCAAACGCCCGGTGATCTGACGCAAATTGGACCATGTGACCCGCGATCAAAAGTTATACTTTGAATGGTTGCAATGGGGCTTATGGCGTGTATTGTTCCTCCACTAACCTGCCAAAAAGGTAGGAAATACACCTGGGGAGGTGAAGATTGTCTCAGTCATCCACGCGCGCGGATTTCGTCGTATTTGACCGCGTCCAGAAAAGTTATGATGGCGAAACCCTGGTGGTCAAAGATCTGAACCTGTCCATTGGTAAAGGCGAGTTTTTGACCATGCTTGGGCCGTCAGGGTCGGGCAAGACCACCTGTCTGATGATGCTGGCTGGGTTTGAGACGGCCACCCACGGGGATATCCTGCTGGATGGCAAGCCCATCAACAACATTTCACCCCACAAACGCGGCATTGGCATGGTGTTCCAGAACTACGCGCTGTTTCCCCATATGACGATTGCCGAAAACCTCTCCTTTCCGCTTGAGGTGCGCAAAATGGGCCGGTCCGAGCGTGAGGAACGTGTGCAGCGCGCGCTTGATCTGGTGCAGATGGGCGAATTTGGCGGTCGCCGCCCCGCGCAACTGTCAGGCGGGCAACAACAACGTGTCGCCCTGACCCGTGCACTGGTGTTTGAACCTGATCTGGTTTTGATGGACGAACCGCTTGGTGCGCTCGACAAACAGCTGCGCGAAACCATGCAATTTGAGATTAAGCGCATCGCGGATGACCTTGGAATCACTGTGGTTTATGTGACCCACGACCAGACCGAGGCGCTAACCATGTCAGACCGTGTGGCGGTGTTTGAAGATGGCCGCATTCAACAGCTTGCCCCGCCGGATGAATTGTATGAAGCCCCAAAGAACAGCTTTGTTGCGCAATTCATTGGGGAAAACAATACCTTGGAAGGCGTTGTTCAGGAAATCAATGGCGATGTCGCGCTGGTCAAGCTCGACGATGACAGCCTGATTGACGCCAAGCCGGTCAATGTCTCTGCCGCCGGTGAACGCACCACCGTGTCCATCCGCCCTGAACGGGTGGAGATCAACCCGGACCTGGGTGCGGATGCCCATACGCTCAAGGCAGATGTGCTGGAATTCATCTACATGGGCGATGTCTTTCGCACGCGCCTGCGGGTCGCGGGCAATGACAACTTCATCGTGAAAACACGTAACCGTGCGGATCAGGCACGGCTGGAACCCGGCACGCAGGTCGATATCGGCTGGTTGCCACAGGATTGCCGCGCCCTGGACGCCTAGGGCGCGCGCGAGCTGTCGTGCGGGATCAGCCCTGCATGATAACCACAAGGGTGGTGGATAAACCCGAATACCACCGCTTTTTCAAGATCAAACGGGTAACCTAGGGAGAAACCTAAATGAAACTGACTAAAACACTTTTGGCATCCACGGCCCTGACGCTGGCGGGTACATCCGCCTTTGCTGACGGTCATATGGCTTCTGAAATGACCATCGTGTCATGGGGTGGCGCCTATTCGGCCTCTCAGCAAGCTGCATACCATGACCCCTATGCCGCCAATACAGGCGTCAAGATCATCAACGACGAATCCTCTGCCGAGGCCGTGTCAAAACTGCGCGCGATGAACGAAGCGGGCAACGTGACATGGGATGTGGTTGATGTGGTCGCCGCCGACGCCCTGCGTCTGTGCGACGAAGGGCTGGCGATGGAAATCGACCCGGACACAATGCTGGCCGACGCGCCTGACGGCACCAAAGCCTCCGAAGATTTTGGCGACCTGCTGGTGGGGGACTGCTTTATCCCACAGATCGTGTATTCGACAACTGTAGGATATCGCAAAGATCTGGTTGGCGGCACCGCGCCCACCGACATCTGTGCACTCTTTGACACAGAAACATATCCGGGCAAGCGCAGCCTTGAAAAGCGTCCGATCAACAACATGGAATGGGCGTTGCTGTGTGACGGCGTGGCCAAAAGTGACGTTTATGACGTGCTGGAGACCGAAGAAGGTCAGCAAAAGGCGCTGGATAAACTGGCAACCATCAAAGATGACGTCATCTGGTGGTCTGCCGGTGCGGACACGCCACAGCTGCTGGCTGACGGCGAAGTTGTCATGGGCTCCACCTACAATGGCCGTCTGTTTGCGCTGATCGAGGAGCAGAAGCAGAATGTCGGCATGTTGTGGGACGCACAGGTGTTTGACCTGGACGGCTGGATCATCCCAACTGGCCTGTCAGAGGATCGCAAGGCGCGTGCACTGGACTACGTGATGTTTGCAACAGACACACAGCGTCTGGCGGATCAGGCCAAATACATCTCCTATGGTCCTGCACGTAAATCCTCTGCACCACTGGTGGGCAAGCACGCCACTCTGGGCATCGACATGGCACCTCACATGCCAACCGACCCTGAGAACGCAAAGAACACGTTCCTTTATAACTACGAGTTCTGGGCAGACTATCGCGACGACATCGACGCGAAATTCCAGGCGTGGCTGGCACAATAGGCCACTTGGCGCGGTGCGCAGAAATTGCGCACCCTGCCTGAACAACAAAACCGTAGGGTGCGCATTCATTGCGCACCTTGCACCACCAAGGAGAACATGATGCCCAAAGGTTACCTGATCGCATTCGGAACGGTCCATGACCCGGAGTCCTACAAAGGGTACGCTGCCAAAAACAACGCCATCTTTGGCCGGCATGGCGGCAAGTTTCTGGTCCGTGGTGGACAAAATGAGCGCCCGGAAGGCGCCAAACACAACCGTCAGGTCGTGATCGAATTTCCCAGTTATGCAGCGGCCAAAGCGGCCTATGCGGACCCGGAATATCAGGAGAACCTGAAAATCCGTCTGGCCGCCTCTGAGTCCGAAGTTGCAATTGTTGAGGGCTATGATGGCTGATCAGACTGCGCAGGCCGGCCCCGTTCTGGCTGCCGACGGCACACCGCTCAAACGCTCACTGGCCCGCGCCCTGCGCCTGTCGAAACTGCGCGCCCTTGCTCTCATCGCGCCCTTGCTGATCTTTGTGCTGGTCACATTTATCGCCCCCATCGCAGACATGCTGTTCCGCTCGGTCGAAAACCAGATTGTGTCTGAGACCCTGCCGCGCACCACGGCGGCTCTGGCGGACTGGGATACCTCATCCGGCACCGCGCCTGACGAACCCGTGTTTCGCGCCCTGGCCGAAGATTTTCAAATTGCCGTTGCCAACAAGGACCATACCAAACTGGGCTCGCGGCTGAACTACGAAAAAACCGGTATCTCCTCCCTGTTCCGCAAAACCGGACGCAAGGCGAAAAAATTTGACCTTGCCGCAGACACCAACTGGAAAGCGGAATTTGAGGACATCGACGAAGACTGGCTTGACCCCGAGATGTGGCAGGTGATCAAGACCTACTCCCCTGCCCTGACCAGCGGCTATTTCCTGAACTCCATTGACCGTCAAAAGACCTCTGAGGGGTCCGAATGGCGCCCTGACAACCAACAAATCTACCTGAAGCTGTTCTGGCGCACGCTTGTGATGTCGATTGTAATCACCTGCACCTGCATCTTGCTTGGCTATCCGGTGGCCTGGCTGCTGGCCAATCTGCCTGCGCGCTCTGCGAACCTGCTGATGATCCTGGTGCTGTTGCCGTTCTGGACCTCCCTTCTGGTGCGCACCTCCGCGTGGAAGGTGATGTTGCAACAACAGGGCGTCGTGAATGACACGCTGGTTTGGTATCATTCGACCTTTGTGGGCAAGATGCTGGATCCGGTCATCACCTTCCTGCTCAACATCGCGATTGGCCTGTTGAATGGCCTGCTCTGGGTCTGGAACCTGCTCAGCGGGGCCTGGGGCGCTGTTGATGTTGAGCTCTTTACCTACGCCGTTGCCGGGTTTGAGCGTCTGGCCTTGATCAACAACGTTACCGGCACCATCATTGCCATGACGCATATTCTGCTGCCGTTCATGATCCTGCCGCTCTATTCGGTTATGGCAACCATCAGCCCCGTCTACCTGCGGGCTGCCAAATCCATGGGGGCGACCAACTGGACTGCCTTCTGGCGGGTCTACTTCCCGCAGTCGATCCCCGGCATTGGCGCGGGCTCGATCCTCGTGTTTATCCTTGCCATCGGCTATTACATCACCCCCGAAATTGTGGGCGGCACCAAAGGGGTCTTTATCTCCAACCGGATCGCCTATCACATCTCCAGCTCTCTGAACTGGGGTCTGGCGGCGGCTCTGGGGGCCATTCTGCTGGCGGCGGTCCTGCTGCTATATTGGGCCTATGATCGCATCGTGGGCATCGACAACGTCAAGCTGGGGGGCTGAGGATATGACAACACGTTCACCACTCTCTCTTGCGGCACCCTGGTTGGGGGCGGCTTTGCTGGCGCTCATCGGGTTTGCCACAGCGGGCGTGCCCTATGCGCTGCTGGGCGCGATTTCGGGATTTATCCTTGGCTGGCTGATCTTCTGGATCGCACAGCGGCGCTATCGCCAAAGCGTGCCAACCTATTACACCGCTGGCCAAACCCTGTGGTATTACACCTTTCGCGTGATCGCAGGGGCGATTTTCCTGTTCCTGATCACGCCCATTCTGGTGGTCATGCCGCTGAGCTTTAATGCGCAGGATTTCTTTACCTTCACGCCAGAAATGCTGGCCTTTGACCCGGCAGGATATTCGCTGAAACACTACCGCGATTTCTTTAACAACGATGACTGGCAGAACGCGGTGCGCAATTCGATCCGCATCGCGCCGATGGCCACATTGCTGTCTGTGACCTTTGGCACCCTGGCCGCCATTGGCCTGAGCCAACCCCATGTGCCGTTCCGCCGCGCGATCATGGCAATCCTGATTTCTCCAATGATCGTGCCGCTGATCATCTCTGCTGCGGGCATGTATTTCTTTTACAGCCGCATCGGGTTGCAGGGCACCTATATGGGCGTTGTGCTGGCCCACGCGGCCCTTGGCATCCCCTTCGTCATCATCACGGTGACGGCCACGCTGGTGGGCTTTGACAATTCCCTGACACGGGCGGCGGCCAACATGGGGGCCTCGCCTGTGCGCACGTTCTTCAAGGTGCAGATGCCGCTGATCCTGCCCGGTGTGATTTCGGGCGGCTTGTTTGCCTTTATCACGTCGTTTGACGAAGTTGTCGTGGTGCTGTTTGTCGGCTCTGCGGGCCAAAAAACCCTGCCATGGCAGATGTTCACGGGCCTGCGCGAGCAGATCAGCCCGACCATTCTGGCGGTGGCCACCCTGCTGGTGGTGATCTCTGTTTTGCTGCTGACCACCTTGGAACTGCTGCGCCGCCGCTCTGAACGGCTGCGGGGCATGTCACCGGGGTAGGATGTGCTGAGGCCCGGTGCAGACCGTGCTCCAAAACAAAGAGTGGGCCAAGGCCCACCTTACCAAAAAACCGCCCCAAACGGTCGCGCTCCCCCCTCAAAACGTTTCGAGCTTAACTTGAAACATGCTTTGTCACTTTTCGCGTTCGACCAAAGGGAAAGGCCGCGAATAAGTGATTCATGTTTGACTCGAAACGCTGTATTTCACCCTTCCAAAAAACTCATCCCGCCTTCACCGCCGCACAAAACAAACGTCGTTCAATCCCCCGTAAGGCGGGCTTCAGCCCGCCTCACCCTTGCGAAGATCTACTACGCCCGACCTTAAACTCGGATCACCGATACCCTGTCATGCTCCGCGCTCTCGGGGCATCAGCGATATATTTTGTTTCTGGTTAAAGGCCGGACGCGTTAGTGCGAATAGGTCATCATCGACGGTAAATAGAGCGACAGCGCGGGCACCAGAACCAACAGAATGATCCGGAAAATATCCGCCATCCAAAACGGCGTCACGCCCTTAAAGATCGTGCTGACCGAAACGTCGCGCAGCACCCCTTTTAACACAAAGACATTCATCCCGATGGGCGGGGTGATCAGGCTGATCTCTGTCGCCACAACAACCAGAATACCAAACCAGATCAGGTCAAAACCAAGCCCTTCGACCAGTGGTGCAAAAATCGGCACCGTCAGCAGGATCATCGACAGGCTTTCGAACACGCAGCCCAGCACCAGATAAATCAGCAGGATGACAAAAATCACCCCCATGGGCGGAAAATCGAACCCCTGTGCGATCCCCAACAATGCGTCTGGCAGCCCTGCCCGGTTGACGAAATTCGAAAAAATCATCGCCCCGAACACAACCATAAACAGCTTTGCCGTGGTCAGCGTGGTTTCGCGCGCCACATCCATGACCACTTTCCACGTCAATGCGCCCCGGAAATACGCAATGATAATCGCCCCGGCGGCCCCCATCCCGGCGGCCTCTGTTGGGGTAAAAGCCCCCACATAAATCCCGCCAATCACAAAGATAAACAGGCCCAGCGTCGCCCAGACATCGCGCAGCGCCAGCAGGCGCTCACCCCAGGTGGAACGCTCCCCGGCAGGTCCGGCCACCGGATTGCGAGAGACCACAAACAGCACAGCGGCCAGGTAAAACAGCACGCCAATGATGCCGGGCAGAATGCCGGCGATAAACAGCTTGCCCACGGAAACCTCTGTCATCAGCCCATAGATCACCAAAATCACCGAGGGCGGGATCAGAATGCCCAAGGTGCCCCCGGCGGCGATCGAGGCTGTGGCAAGGCTGTCGTCATATTTATACCGGCGCATCTCTGGCATGGAGACCTTGGACATGGTCGCGGCCGTGGCCAGCGATGATCCGCAGATGGCCGAAAACATACCGCAGGCCACAATGGTGGACATGGCCAGCCCGCCCTTGCGGTGGCCCAAAAACGCATAGGCCGCACGATAAAGCTCGCGCGCCATGCCGCCCCGATCCACCATCAGACCCATCAGGATAAACAAAGGCACAACCGACAGATTGTAGGACTGCCCTGAATCAATCACCAGCCGTGCGGCATTGGACATGCCTGCGCGATAGCTCGACAGTTGAGAAAACCCGACAAACCCCACAAGCCCCAGCGCCAGCCCCAGGGGCATGCGCATAAAGGCCAGCAGCAACACAGCGGCAAAGCCGATCAGCGCGAGGGTCATATGCCTTCCTCGTGGTTTTCATCCGGCAGTTTGCCGGGCGTGATCAGGATCGACAGCAAACGCACAAAACTGGTGAATGCAGCGGCAAAAATCGCACAGGTGATAAAGCCTACGACGGGCCAGCGGGGAATACTGAGGTATTCGGTCATGTCATTGTCTTCAAACGCGCGCACCGCATAGTCAAACACACGGTCTCCGATTTTCCAGGCGACCAGAATGGTCAGCGCCAGCGTGACAATCGCCGTCACCCAGCCGATCCACCCGCGCCGAAAAACCGGGATCAGATCAACGATGATGTGATCATTGCGCAAGAACATGAAGGGAAAGGAGAAAAAGATGATGCAGGCCATACAGATCCGCACCAATTCCACCGCGCCAACAAGTGGGCTGGAAAAGAAATAGCGCCCCACAACATCAATACAGGTCACTGCCACCAGCGCCAGAAGCACCAGCGCGGCAACGTTTGCGAAAAAGAGGCTGGTGTTTCCCACCAGCCTCTCTGTTTTGATCAGGATGTTTCGCATATGCGCTTACTTGATGTTCTCTTTCAAGAACGTCAGCGCCGCAGCGGCATCCACACCTTTGGCGGAGACTTCCTCCAGAACAGCCGCCTCGATACCGGAGGTCTTTTCCTTGAAGTAGGCGCGCTGACCAGCGTCCATTTCGATGACGTTGAGGCCAAACTCTTCAACGCCTTTGGTCCGGCCAATTTCATCTGCCGCATCCCAGTGCTGCCCGATGGTGCGGGCCAGTTCCACGCCGCGCATGTCATCCACACATTTGCGGTTGGCATCCGACAGCCCATCATAAGTATCGGAGTTCATCAGAAGACCAAAGGAGGTCGTGTACATCCCATCGGGATTTACATAGGAATACTTCGCCAGCTCCGCGATTTTAAAGGCAAACATGGTTTCAGCCGGGAAAAACACCCCGTCCGCAACGCCCGAGGCAATGGTTTCATAGACCGCTGGCGCAGGCACATTCACGCCCGCAACACCCAAGGCCGTGCCCACGGCATTGGCCACACCGCCACCCACGCGCAATTTCATGCCGCTGATGCTTTTGTAACCATCTGCCAGTTTTTCCTTGGTGTTCAGCAAACCGGGGCCGTGTACAAAGTTGGTCAAAACCTCGACGCCCTTGGCCTCGCCGGCACCTGCCAGAAACTTTTCATGGGTCATTTGGTAGGCAACTGAAATCTGTTCCGCATTGCCCGGCACGCCGGGCAGTTCGGCCAGCTTGGTAGTCACAAATTTACCGGGGGTGTAGCCATGCACGATCCATGTCAGATCGGCCACGCCGTCACGCACCGTGTCATATTGTGCAGGGGGCGGGGCCAGCCCAAATTCAATTTTTACCTTCAGATCACCGCCGGAACATTCCTCCAGCGTTTTGGCGATATACGGAAAAGTAACCGAGTTCATGGAGTGGTTCGGACCCGCCCATGAGGATACGGTCAAAACGGTCTCGGCAGACGCCGTGGTTGCGGCAAAAACCAGCGCAAGCGCTGTTGCGCAGCTTGTCATCTTTTTCATCTATTTTCTCCCAATTATTATGCATGAATTTGCATATTTTCTTATCTAAGTCCAATGTTACTTGGGAAATTTGAAGGAACAACAGAAAATCGCGCCTCACGGATCATTATCTCACATAACTATTCGATTCAGGGCCATTGGCGGGTTTCAGTTCTTGCCAAGCCGCGCTGGTTCAGCCGAAGATGCCGCATGAGTAAACCCGCCCCCTTGGATAAAACCCTGACGCTGGCCGCGCTTGATCGTGACCCTTTTCCGATCTATCGCCGTCTGCGCGCAGAAGCACCCGTGCTGCGGGTCAAGGCGCTGGGGCGTACCCTGCTGACAAAGGCGGCCGACACACGTTATGTCAAAGACACACCAGACCTGTTCAGTTCGGATGACCCCAACACCCCGATGAAACGCGCGTTTCAGGCCCATACGCTGATGCGTAAAGACGGCGCTGCCCATGCCCGCGAGCGCATGGCGATGGCCCCCGCCTTTGCGCCGTCGGTGATCACCAAGGAGTGGATGCCGCGCTACGAACAGATCGCCGCCGAGTACGTGGCGCGCCTGCCACGGGGGGAAGTTGTTGACCTCTTTGCGGCTCTCTCAGGCCCCTATGCCGCGCGCGGATTGGCGGTTTTGTTGGGCCTGGAAGAGGTCACAGACACGCAGCTGCAACGCTGGAGCCAGACGCTGATTGATGGGGCCGGGAACTTTGGCTGGGCACAGGCCCCCTTTGCCGCCACAGATGCCGCACACATCGAAATGAACGCGCTGATGGATCAAAAGTCAGATCAATACCTGCGCGCCCCCGACAACACGGCTTTGTCGGTGATGCTCAACGCGGACGACCCGATTGAACGCGCGCAGATGTATGCCAATGTCAAGATTGCAATTGGCGGGGGCATCAATGAACCCCGCGATGCACTGAACACGATTATCTTTGGGCTGCTGCGCAATCGCGACCAGTTGGAAGAGGTCAGGCGTCAGAACGATTGGGTGCGTGCCTTTGAAGAAGGCATCCGTTGGGTTGCACCAATCTCTGTGTCCTCCCGTTTGGTGACGCAGGATACGGAAATACGCGGGCATTTCCTGCCAAAAGGGGAAACCGTGATGACGATCCAGGCCAGCGCCAACCGGGATGAAGAGATCTACGACAACCCGGAGGACTTTGACGTTTACCGCGCAAAAAAACCGCATCAGGCTTTTGGCAATGGTCCGCATTTTTGCCAGGGAGCCCATGTTGCGCGCCGTGCTGTGGGTCAGATCATGCTGCCGCTGTTGTTTGACCGCTTTCCTGACATGTCTTTGCCCGACCCGGATGCCGTCATATGGCGCGGTTTTGGGTTTCATGGGATAACCACACTGCCGGTGCTGCTAAACTGAAATCTCATCGGGGGGGACGGGCCAAGGCCCGCCTTGCGCATGGCTTTGTAAAACGCGAGGGTCTGCGTGTTAGGTCAGCGTTGTGCAGAGTTTAATTGGAAGGGTGAAACAAGGGGATTTGCCCCTTCCTCATCATGCTTTGCACGCCAAACAGCAGATGACCCCACAGCACCGTAAGGCGGGCCTTGGCCCGCCCTCCCCAGAAAGGTCAGCTTTCCAGCCCCAACACCTTTTTGCGGTCAGTCGCCCATTTCAGGATCGTCATATCAAAGGTCAGCGCCATCAAGGCCACGCAAATCCCCAGTACAAAGTTCTTGCCCAGATCCGTCCCCGCCAGGGTGCGCTGTAGCTCCTGGCCCAAATCCTGCGTGCCGATAAAGGCCGCGATGATCACCATAAAGAAGGCGAACATAATCGCCTGGTTAAAACCAATCGCCATGGTCGGCAGGGCCAGTGGCAACTGCACGTGGCGCAGTTTTTGCATCCGGGTCGCACCCGCCATATCAGCGGCTTCAATCATTTCCGGCGGCACCGTGCGCAGCCCCTCAATGGTGTAGCGCACCAGCGGGACCATGGCGAAGATCAGGATGGAGAAGATCACCGCGATGTCCGTGATGCCAAACAGCATGATCGCAGGCAGCAGATAGACGAAACTGGGAAAGGTCTGCGCCGTGTCACAGACCAGCAACATACGGCGCGACCACTTTTCGCTGCGCGCCGCCGCAATCCCCATCGGCAGGCCAAGGATCATCGCCAGAACAACCGCAGAGATCACCGAATAGAGCGTGATCACGGACCTGTCCCACCAGCCTGTCAGCGCAATAATGCAGAAAAAGATCAGCGCATTGCGCGCCTGTTTTGGGCCACCCAGCCACAGCGCAAAGGCAGTGATCAACAGGATCAGTGCGGGCGTCGGGATCGACAACAGGAAGTTGCGGAAGGGGATCAAGACTTTGACATTC
Source organism: uncultured Sulfitobacter sp. (assembly GCA_937928635.1). Lineage (GTDB taxonomy): Bacteria > Pseudomonadota > Alphaproteobacteria > Rhodobacterales > Rhodobacteraceae > Sulfitobacter. The sequence continues at coordinate 40,067 of CALFWM010000047.1, forward strand.
AGGAAAGCCCGCAAAAATCCCGTGATCGCCTGCACCCCGTCCAGGGCGACAAATCCCTTGATCAACCCATCAAGTTCCTTACCCTGGGAAAAGTTCTGCTTGCGTCCAATCTCCGCCAAAATTGGAAAGACTTGCGCAATCAAGAGGAAAGCCACAAACAGCACCGCACCCATCACAAACAGCTTGTGCCGCACGAACCAACTTGTGCCTTTCTCAAAATGCTCTGGCTGCTTGACCACCCATGCCTTTGACATCCGGTCCAGCATCACCGCGAGCAGCACAATCGTCACGCCAATCTCAAAACTGCGGCCCAGCTTAAAGCTGCCCATCATCGCCAGCAGTTTTGCCCCCAGACCCGGCATGCCGATAAACGCGGTCAGCACAACCATCGCCAGACACAGCATGATCACCTGGTTCACCCCCACCAAAATCTCGGTGCGCGCCGCAGGCAGGTAGACCTTGAACAGCAACTGCCGCCGCGTGCAGCCCGACATATGCCCAGCCTCCACAATCTCTGGCGGCACTTTTTGCAGCCCCAGTGTGGTCATCAGGATCATCGGCGGGATCGCAAAGACAATGGTGGCCACGCAGCCCGCCGTTGGCCCCACTTTGAAAAAGATCACCGCAGGCAGCAGGTAGGTAAAGAACGGGATGGTTTGCAGGATCGACAGGATGGGTTTGATCATCCGGTCAAACCACGGCTTGCGCCACGCTACGATGCCCAGTGTGATCCCGATCAGAAAAGCCAAGGGGGCCGCAACCACGATAACGGACATTGTCTCCATCGCAATTTTCCACTGGCCGATCAGGGCGGTCCAGATAAATGTCCCGGCCCCCAACACGGCCAGCCGCCAGCCACCAAGGTAATAGCCGATCACCGCTGCAATGGCCGCGATCGCGCTCCATGGGATGGGTTCGATGTTGGGCCAGCGACGCTTGCCATAAAGGATATTGGCAGAGGCATCGAGCACCGATTCCAGCAGACCCGTCAGAAATCGGGTGAATGCCAACAGGCCAAGATCGTCCTTAACAAAGTTAAACACGGTATCGAGCATCGGCGCAAAGGGCGGCACCAGGTATTCCGGCAAACGGTGCAGCGCGGCGGGCAACAGCCCTGCATATTGCAGCGCGGTCATCACCACCGCAATCACTACCAAAACCAACGCCCACTGGCTGCGCGTCAACGCTGCCGGTCGGGCAGATATATTGGCCGTTGCCTCAGCCATCAGGAACCCTCCAGCAGGATCGCCAACCCATCCTGTCGGTTCATGCCACCAATCACGGTGCCCGCGCGCACCACCGGTATCACCGCGCGGGTATCCTGCACCAGCAGACGCGCCAATTCCTGAACCGTGGCACCGGCATCCACCGCCTCCCCCTCGCCTGGGGTGTCCGCCTTGGCCAAAACGCCGGCATGCACCACGCGGGCCTTGTCGATTTCTTCGGTAAACTTGCGCACATATTCCGTGGCCGGGTTCAACACGATCTGGTCTGGCGTGTCACATTGCTCCACCGCGCCGTCTTTCATAATCGCGATGCGGTCTGCAAGGCGCAGGGCCTCGTCAAAGTCGTGGGTGATAAAAACAATTGTTTTGCCCAGCAGCCCTTGCAGGCGCAAAAACTCGTCCTGCATTTCACGTCGGATCAGTGGATCAAGCGCTGAAAACGGCTCATCCAGAAACCAGATGTCGGGCTCAATGGCGAGGCTGCGCGCGATGCCCACACGCTGCTGCTGGCCCCCGGACAGTTCGCGCGGGAAGTAATCCTCGCGCCCCTCAAGGCCGACCAGTTTGACCATTTCCAACGCGCGTGCGCGGCGCGCATGGCGGTCCTGCCCGCGCATTTCGAGGGGAAAGGCCACATTTTCCAGCACCGTGCGGTGCGGCAACAGGCCAAAGGACTGAAAAACCATGCCCATCTTGTTGCGGCGCAGCTCAATCAGCTCTTTCTCAGAGAGCTTCATGATGTCGCAGCCCTCAACCTCGATGATCCCGCCTGTAATATCGTGAAGCCGCGAAAAACAGCGCACGAGTGTCGATTTGCCGGACCCGGACAGCCCCATGATCACCAGCATTTCGCCCCGGCCCACATCCAGTGAGACATCCTTGACCCCGGCGATATAGCCATCTGCGCGGATGTCATCAAAACTATGCCCCTGCGGCATCTGCGCCAGATATTTTTCCGGGTCACTGCCGAAAATCTTCCAGACGTTTTTACAGGATATGACAGTTTCGCTGGCCATCAGGCTCTTCTCCTTGCACCGGCTCAGGGCAACGGTGTGATTGCGCCCGCCCGAGAGGACCCCGGACGGGCGCATGGTCGTCTAACAAAAGATGTTAAGTGCTAAAAGCGCAAGCCCTCAGGACCCAACCCACCCTTTCCAAACGTCAGGGTTGGCCTCAAGCCATTCCGCAGCCGCCTCTTCCGGCTCCAGCTCATCTACATCCACCAGTTTGGCCATTTCGGCAATCTGAGGGTTGGTAAAGCTGATCTGCTCCAGCACCTTGTAGGCTGCTGGCCATTTGGCTTCCATGCCTTCCCAGGCGGCTTTTTTCAGGTAGCCCTTGGCGGGGTTGCCGCAGTCATAAAGCGCGTCCGGGTTTGGCCCGACGGACGGATCTTTGTCACAGCCTTCAACCCACTCCGGGAATTCAACAAATTCGCCGGGCCAGACGGCTTCGGCAAAGTTTGGTGTCCAGTTGAACACGACAATTGGCTTTTTATCGGCTTCTGCCGCGCCAATGGCCGCCCACAATGCTGCCGCAGAGCCCGCGTTTACCACGGTAAAGTTCATGCCGAGCGCCTCGACACGCTCCTGACCGTGCTTGAGCCAGTCAACGGGGCCGTCCAGATACATGCCCTTGTCACCGGTTTCTGCTGTCGCAAACAGGGCCGCACAATCGTTCAATGCTTCCCAGGATGGCAGGCCGGGGCATGCCTCTTTGGTCCACATCGGATACCACCAGTCTTCGCGGGTGACCGCGTCGTGATCGCCCACATCAACAATACCACCCTTTTCCTGTGCGGCGCGGAAAGACGCGCCAAAGGCACCTTCCCAGACTTCGAGTTCCAGTGTGACATCACCGGTGCGCACGGATTCATAAACCGCCTGGCTGTCCGTGGTCACATATTCCACGTTGTTGCCCATGGATTCCAGGATCTGACCGACCACGTTGGACATCACAATCTGCGAAGACCAGTTGTGGATCGGAATGACAATCGGATCGCTGCTGTCTTCGGCAAATGCGGCCATGGGCCCCAGCGCCAGCACGCCTGCGCTCAGCGCGGTTGTAAATCTGTTCATGTTGTTCTCCCTATTGAAACACGGCACCTGGGCCGTTTCGTTTGTTCAGGATTGCGGTGCTGTTTTTACGCAGCGGGACCATTTGCGAATCTCGCGTGGCCTCTTTAAATCCCTTAGGATGACATACTCACCGATTTTTCCTCTCAATCAAGTTTTTTTCTTGTGATGGGCGAAATATCTTTGGCTTTCTGTTCACGAATGCGGCAAAACCCCGTGGCCCTGCACGCGAAACGCATTGATTTTTGCGCGGTCCGCGGCGGGTGTGACGCCAAATGCCGCCCGGTAGTGGCGCAGCAAGGGCGCAGCGGAGCCATAGCCCACAGCTTGGGCAATCTCTGCGATGGAATCCTTGGAGTACTGCACCAGTTGGCGCGCCGCTTTCATCCGCAACGCACGAAAATAATGGGACGGGCTTTGATGAACGGCCTTTTTGAATGCACGTTCAACCTGACGGGGCGTGACATGAAGTTGCGCCGCGATATCATTGATACTCAACGCGGATTCCAGATCAGCGGCAAACAGACCAATCGCGCGGCTTACCAGATCGGGCAAGGTTTCTTCGGCCGTGGGGTGCAGCGGCAGGGCCTGTCGCACGCCCTCACCGCGCATCAGCGGATGTTGAAACCAACAGGCGACTTCATGGGAAATTTCGGGGCCAAGGGCATTTTCAATCATCCAGAGCGACAGATCAAACGCGGCGGCAGACCCCGACACGGTAAAGCGCCGCCGGTCGCGCACGATCACATCGCTTGCGGCCTCAATCTGTGGAAACTCGGCGCGAAACGCCGCGTCATAACACCAATGCACAGAACAGCGGTGCCCGGCCATCAGCCCCGCACGCACCAGGGGAAAAACACCACCGCTTACAGCCCCAATCGTCAGCCCCCGCCGCGCAAGCGCGCGCAATGTGCCATTGGCCCCGTTCGGATTGCGAAACTGCGACACCGGGCTGCCAAGCAAGAACAGAAAATCAAGCGTGCGGCGTGCGCTCAATGCCTCATCCGCGTCAAACCCCACCTGCGCACTGGAGGTGACTTGCGCGCCGTCTTCCGAGATCAGCACCCAGGCAAAGCGCGTGACCCCGGCAATTTCATTGGCCGCCCTCAGCGGTTCGATCATCGAGGTCAGACAGGCCATGGGAAAGCCCGGAAAGATCAAAAACCCTACGGTCTGAATTTCACTGTCAGTCATATTTCTTGCCGTCTGAGGAATATTTGCTATGGTAGATACACGGAGCCTACCCAACTTTGGGAGCGAGAAGGAAGTGCCACGTGAACATTGAACCCGCGCCAAAAGAACTGGTTGCCCGGCTGACCCAAGACCCCCACCGTACCCGTGATGGTGAGCGCGAAAAGGTATTGGAGGTTGCGATTGGCCGCGAGGTGCGCAGTTATCGCCGCCAGCAGGAAATCACCGTGGCCGAACTGGCACAGATGACCGGTCTTTCCATTGGCATGTTGTCTAAAATCGAAAACGGCAACACCTCGCCCTCCCTGACGACGCTGCAAACACTGGCCAACGCGCTCAGCGTGCCGATCACCAGCTTTTTCCGCCGGTTTGAGGAACGCCGCGATGCCGTGCACACCAAATCGGGCGAAGGCGTCGAGATGGACCGCGCAGGCACACGTGCCGGGCATCAATACAACCTGCTTGGGCATATCGGCTCCAACGCGTCCGGCGTCATGGTGGAACCCTACCTGATCACCCTCAGCGATACGTCAGATGTGTTTCCGGCCTTTCAACATGGCGGGATTGAAACGATCTACATGCTGGATGGCGCAGTGGATTACCGGCATGGCGATACGGTGTATAGCCTGCAACCCGGGGACACGCTGTTTTTTGATGCCGACGCCCCCCATGGCCCTGAACGATTGGTCACACTGCCAGCGCGTTATCTGTCCATCATCAGCTATCCGCAGAATACCTAAGAACCAATTTGCGTGACCGGGCTTTGCATGACCAGGCGATCCGGGGCCCAGCCTAGATTGATCATCACATCCGCTCAGGTCTGGTCGTTCATTTGGCTCACCTGACTGGCGATCTTGTCTGCCCAGAGCACGTTACGATCTGCCAGTGTTTTGATCTCATTGGCCACAACAGCAAACCCCCTGCCCGCCTCACCGCTGCGCGCGGCCTCAATCCGGGCATTGATGGACAGCATTGAGAGTTCCCTGACTGAATTGGTGATCTGACGGGTCAGCCCGACGATATCCGCACTTGCAACGCGGGTTTCCTCAACCTTGCGTTCGATCTGTTCGCGCAGGGTCATTTCCGCATCCGCCCCCACAACCAGACCTTGCAGATAGGCCAGTTCGCCATTTTCATAAACTGCCGTGCCGCGTTCGCGCACCCAAACATGATGGCCCCTTCGATGGGTCAGGCGCTGTAGCATATCCCAGCTTTGACCCGCCTCTATCGCCCTGTCGACCTCTGCAAACACACGGTCTTTGTCCACCTCCGGCGTCAGACCAACATAGGAAACCGCCGCATTGCCCATGATTTCCTCAGGGCGATAGCCGGTAATCCGCTCCACCCCACAGGTCATATATTCCATTGTGTAATCGCGGTCATTGCGGCAGCGATAGACAAACGCCTGAATGTCCTCAAACACGCTTTCAAATATGCTGTCCATCGCGCGCCCTTTGCCACTCGAGCGCAGGGTACTGCTCAAATCTTAATGGAACGTTCTCAGGTCTTGAGCGGCGGTTCGCTGTCTTTTTCCGGCCAGACACCGTTGGACGTGGGCAGGCCATCGTCATAAGCGCTGAGAAAATCGAGCATCATCGGACGGTTGTCGATGAACCCCTTGTAGGTCGCCAGTTCCTCGGGCAAGTCACGGATCACACGGTGCAGACGACGGCCCCATTTGGGCACGCTCACAATGTCCTGAAACGCGATCAGATAACAGCGGATCGGGAACACCAACGCGTTAGAGCGCGGCAGGCGGAAAAATGTCTGCAACTCGACCCGCAGATGCTGTTTTGCGCCGATGTTTTCGGGCGTCAGCGTGGTCTTTTGAATGCCCCATTTGTGGTAGTTTTCAGGCGAGGTATCCAGCAGCGGGTTCACTGTCATTGTCCAGTTCAACCGCCGCGCAGGCGCGCCTTGCTGGATGTTGAGCAGAAACTTCAGCGCGCGGACAAAGATACCCTTTTCATGGGCCAGCGGCACCGGCGCGTGCCATTCAAAAAAGTTCATGCCGATGTCAAAATCAAGCGACCAATCCGCCTGCGTGGTGACCATGCCCGCATCCATCCACAGGTTGTCATCCCGTTGATCCAACACACAGAAATCCCCTTGGGTCTGGCGGGTGATATATTCCATCGGGCCATAGGGCAGCGTGGTTTCATCCATAAACGTAAAAGTATCATCAATGCCCATGGGTTTGTTCACCCAGTGCCATTCATCGCCGTCCCGGTGCAACTCAAACAGGTCCGGGTAATCCTCGGACTTGGAAACCATGATCAGTTCCAGCAAATCCCACCCGGCCAGCGTCATATGCGGCAAGGATTGACAGCGCAGCGGATCATCCGCCAGCACCATCGCCCGGTCGCGCATTTCAGAAACGTAATGTTCGTCCACATCAAAGCGCTTTTCATAGACGCTGTCCGCAGGCCCGCCGCGGTGCTGCTCCATGTTGACGGCATACATGTAGCTGTCTTTGTCAAACGGGAAGGGAAAGCGGTCAATCGCGCGCTGTGAGTTGCGGAACGAATAATCTTCGCGGAATGTTTCATCGTTGAATTGAATGGTCATATCAGCGATCCAATACTAGAGTTTTGCCCTCAAAGCGGGACACACAAGGCATGATCTTTTCACCAGAGGCATGTTCGTCATCCTCCAGCCAGTGGTCGCGGTGGATGAAGTTGCCCGCATAATCAATCACCCGGGTTTCACACATGCCACAGGCACCGCCCCGGCAGAGGTAAGGCGCATCAACCCCGGCCCGCTCAATCGCTTCCAGAAGGCTTTCGTGCTCACCCACCTGCACCACTTTGTTTGACACGGCCAGTTTGACCTCAAAGGGTTTGCCGGGTTGCGGCGCCAGGAATTCCTCATAATGCACCGCCTCGCGGGGCCAGCCCAGCGCCTCGGCCTTGCCGCGCACCCAGTTGATCATGCCCTTGGGGCCGCAGACATAGATATGCGTGCCCAGCGGCTGTCCATCCAGCAGGGTCTCAAGGTCAATCGCCTGATCCTGATCATCATAATAGACGTTCACGTCGTTGGGGTGCGTGCTGGTCAGATAATCCACATAAGACCCCAACGCCTCTGAACGGCAACTATAATGCAGCTCCCAATTGCCATGGGCACGGTCGAGCTGTTTGATCTGCGCAAGGAAGGGCGTGATGCCGATACCGCCCGCGATCATCAGGTGTTTCTTGGCCCGCAGGTCGAGTGAGAACAGGTTGACCGGGTTTGAGATCACCATCTCATCCCCCACCTTCACTTTCTCATGCATAAACAGCGACCCACCACGCCCCGCGTCATCGCGCCGCACGGAAATGGTGTAGGCGCTCTGATCAAACGGGTCGGACATCAGCGAATAGGGGTTCAGGCGGGTGATATCACCATCCGCCATCTCAACCACCGTATGCGCCCCCCCCGAGAACGTGGGCAACAGCCCCCCCGCAACAGGTTCAAACCGGAACCGTGTGACAAGTTCATTCAGCGGGGTCACCTCAGTGACGCGCACCGCAATTTTCTCTGCACCGCTCATTCGTAAATCCCCTTGGCTTGCGGCACGTTGCCGGGGTCCTCTGCATCAATGCAGACCCCCTGATAGGCCGCCAAACGGCGCGAATAGTGATCGCGCACAAACAGGTTCAGCCCGCAATGGCTGCACACAAAGGGGTCGGTTTCCACATCCTCGGTGATGCCTTTGCAGTGCACACATTGCATGCGCCGCGCAACCGATCCGCGATGTTCGGTCTGAATGGCGGTATGCGGAATGCCCGCCTGCATCGCCTCATTCTGCGCCTGCCCCATCAGGCCTTCGGTGCCGGTAAGGTAGACCTGCAATCCCATATGGGCATCCTGCAGCACCCGCTGGATGCGGGTCACAGAGGCCGCATAAGACGGCCCCTCGTAATACTGCGCCGGGGTGAGGCCACGCAATGCCTCCCCATGGGTGGCACCGCGCGGGATGTAGATGATATGGCTTCTGGCCATCAGTTCGGGCGTGGCAATATCCAAAATCGCCTCTGCCCCTGCCGCGTCCGCAATCATCAAATGCGCTTTGCCGGGGCGGGCCTCCAGCGTGCCATAGACCGGGCGGCTTTTGATGGAGGGCGGGAATTCAAACTTCGACATGTCTGTCCTCTTTAAAGAAGTGAGGGCAGGTTGACCGACCTGCCCCCGAACCGCAGGTCAGCCTTTGGCTGCGCGGATTTTCTTGTCTTTGTCATAGAACGGCATCTCTTCGGCGGTCGCCTCGATCGTTGAACCATCAGGCTGCACAACCGTCAGCTTTGTGCCCGCCTTGGCAACCGATGGGTCAAGCCGCGCGATGGCCACGGAATAGCCGTTGAGCTCGGAGGACAGACCATAGGTGATCACGCCTACGTCGGTGTCGCCCTGCATGACCCGCGCATACATCTCCATCTGGGTCATATCACCACCGGCGGTCTGCACCCCAAAGATCTTGAACCGTTCCTTGCCCTTGGAGGCATAGTGGTTCTCGGCCCCGATGAACCCTTCCTTGCCGGGAGAGACCGTGAACTCCAGCCCCAGTTCCCAAATGGTATCGCCACAGGTTTCATCCTCAAACGGGAAGGTCTCGGAGTTGTCACCGGGATAGAACAGCAGATAACTTTCAATCCGCAGCATATCCAAGGTGGAGAACTGTGTCGGACGCACGCCCTCGGGCTTGCCGGTTTCCAGAATGTTGTCCCACAGATGCACCGCATCCTTGGCCCGGCAGAAAATCTCATACCCCCGCTCACCGGTGTATCCGGTACGCGAGATCATCACATCCCGCCCAAACAGACGCGTCTGCATCAAACTAAAATACGCCAGATCGCGGATCTCGGGGATTTCCTTGGCCAGAATATCCACCGACTTGGGCCCCTGCAACGACATGTCGTGCAGATCATCGTCAAAGATCACCGCGACGTTTTTGGCCGCCGCAACGGAGGTCAACTGCTCCATGCCGGTGCCCGTACCATGCACCACCATCCAGGAATTTACCGCAAGGTGATAGATAATGCAGTCATCAATGAACTTGCCCTCAGCGTTCAGCATACAGGCATAGGTGGAGCGACCGGGCGCGATCTTTTCCACGTTCCGGGTTGTGACACGATCAATCACATAGGCCACATCGGGGCCAACCAGATGCACTTTCTTGAGGCCCGACACATCCATCAGCCCCGCCTTAGTGCGGATCGCCTCATAATCAGCCTTCGCGCGCTCTGGTGTGTCGTCATAAAACCAGGCGGTGCCCATGCCGTTCCAGTCTTCCAGCTCTCCGCCAATTTCGGCGTGGCGGTGTGCCAGTGCGGAATGTCTCCAAAGAATAGCCATGATCGTGTCCCCTGTTATCTCTGAGTCTTTGTTAACGGCATTGAGCCTTAGCGTCCGCCAAAAATCAAGAATGGTATTAAAGTTTTTTTCCTGACAGGCAAATCTATTGGCATAGAATAAGGGCCGCTCACAGGAGCGGCCCTTCACGTCCGACAGGTCTTACTTGTCGAACTTCTTTGCTTTTGCGCTCTCGGACCGCTGGCCAATCACCAACACCAGCACGCAGGCGACCATCGCAAGGAATGTGGTGATCCCCGGAAGGGCGGTGCCCCAGCCCATGAACATCGCACCGTCTACGACACTCCAGCTTGCTTCATCATATGGAAACATGTGTTTCTCCTTTTCTCTAGATTGTCGTTATTCAGCCGGATGTGCAGGTGTAACGGGTGCATCCCCGCCCCACTCCGGGTAACCTGCTGCGGGAACCTTGACGAGATCCATGCCAGCCAGTTCCGCACCCTCACGGACGCGCAGCATGCCGAACATGTTCAGAATGAACGACACCACGTAGCCCGGCACAAACCCCAGCAGGAAGAACACAACCGCACCCACGATCTGACCGATCAGGCTGATGGTTGGGACATCGCCCACAGCGCCCTGCAACGCAGGAAAACCTGCGCCCCAGATGCCCAGCATCACCACACCATAAAGGCCGATGGTGCCGTGAACAGTAACCGCACCCACCGCATCGTCGATGCCACGGTTTTCCAGCCAATCGGCACAGGGTTTCAGGATCAGACCCGCAGACATCGCAATCAGGAAGGCCAGGGCAGGATAATAGATATCCAGACCAGAAGCTGTCGAGATGATCCCGGCAAGGGCGCCGGACATCATCCAGAACGGATCACGTGTGAACAGCCATGCACCGATGATACCACCCGCAATCGCCATCAGGATGTTGAACGCCAGCGCAGACAACGTGATCGGCGTGCCGTAGATGGTCGCAGGCTTGTCCGCAAACCAGCTCCACGCCTCACCCGGAGGCACCACACAGGCCATCAGAAAGCCAAAGAAACCCACGATGATCAGCATCAGCCCCACAACCGTAAGCGGCAGGTTGTGCCCCGGAATGTGGTTTGCGGTGCCATCTGCGTTGAACTTACCGATCCGTGGCCCAAGGTTGATCAACACCCCAAGCGCAAAGAAACCGGCAACCGCGTGCACAAGGCCCGCCGCGCCAAAGTCGTGAACGCCCCATTGCGTGACCAGCCAGCCATCCGCGTGCCAGCCCCAGGCGGCCGCAACCACCCAGGCGAAAGAGCCAAGAACAACAGCCAGAATGATGAAACCAACAGTCTGGATACGTTCAATCACAGCGCCCGACATGATCGAAGCAGTTGTGGCAGCAAACATCGCAAAGGCCCCAAAGAACACACCGGAAATCTGATCAGCGATGTTTGGCCCCATGTATTGCGCGGAGTCGCCCCACGCCCATGCAATGGAGTTGGCATATTCGATACCGGAAATGCCCGCAGGTCCGGGCTCACCGGGAATGCCTGTGGGGAAGCCAAAGTAAATCCACCAGCCAAAAAAGTAGAATGTCGGGATCATGAACGCAAAGGCGAGGATGTTCTTCACACCCGAACTCAACACGTTCTTCAAACGGGACGCGCCCATCTCATAGGCCAAAAATCCCGCGTGAATGATAAGCATCAGCGGAATGGTGAGGTAGTAAAATGTTTCAGCGAACATCGTGTTCGTCACTGTCGCCCCGGCTTTCAGCTCTTCCAGCTGCGCCGTCAGGTCTAAGATTTGTTGCTCCATTGAATGGACCCCCTGTTTCGTTCCTGTCGTCGTTCTGTTGCGCAACATTATGGCGGCCGGAAAACCTCCTGCCGACCTAACGTCATGCAGAGAGAACCATGGGAATGGCAATCTGGCTAGCCCTATTTGCATTAAAGGAAAAAAAGTTTCCCAACAGTTGAGTCGGGATTTTTTTGATGATAGCGTTTGAGTCGGAATGAGAACACCTATGGGAGGGCCCCGGCCATGTGCGGGATCGTCGGATTATTTCTTAAGGACCCAACGCTGGAGCCCAGGCTGGGCGACATGCTGACAGACATGTTGATCACCATGACAGATCGTGGCCCCGACAGTGCCGGGATTGCGATTTATGGTGGCGAAACAAAGAGTTCGACAAAGTTGACCGTTCAATCCGACACACCGGGTGTGGACTTTGACACCCTCGAAAACGATGTGCGCAAGGCCGTCAAGGGCAAGGTGTCCATGTCCATCACCGACACCCACGCGGTGCTGACAATCCAATCGGATCAGGTGGCTGCAACCCGCGCGTATCTCAAATCCAACCACCCAAACGTGCGCGTGATGAGCCATGGTGATTCCTTACAAATCTACAAGGAAGTTGGCCTGCCAAAGGACGTCGCCGCCCGTTTTGACCTGCGCTCCATGTCCGGCACCCATGGAATCGGTCACACCCGCATGGCCACGGAATCAGCTGTCACCACCATGGGCGCGCACCCGTTCAACACCGGCCCCGATCAGTGCCTTGTGCACAACGGCTCGCTCTCCAACCACAATTCCCTGCGCCGCAAGCTGCGCCGCAACGGGGTGCATATCGAAACCGAAAACGACACCGAAGTGGGTGCCGCCTACCTCACATGGCGCATGCAAAACGGTGCGACACTGGGCGAGGCGCTGCAAAGCTCCCTGACCGATCTGGATGGCTTTTTCACCTTTGTGGTGGGCACCAAGGACGGCTTTGGCGTGGTGCGTGACCCCATCGCATGCAAACCCGCCGTGATGGCCGAAACCGATCAATACGTCGCCTTTGGCTCTGAATACCGCGCGCTGGTCAACCTGCCGGGCATTGAAACCGCCCGCGTCTGGGAACCCGAGCCCGCAACCGTCTACTTCTGGTCGCATGATACGGCCCCAACCGCGAAAGCCGCCTGAGATGCAGAGTTTTGACCTTGAAACAGAGGGCCTGCGCGCCCTCAACAAAACCCTGCACGCACAGGCGGAAACCACGAACCAGACGGTCTGGGAAATCACCAACCCCAAGGGCAGCCATGCCATTGCCGTCGGCCTTGATGCGCCGATTGAGGTAAACGTGAAAGGCTCCACCGGGTATTATTGCGCGGGCATGAACAAGCAGGCAACTGTGCACATTCATGGCTCTGCGGGCCCCGGCACGGGCGAAAACATGATGTCCGGCAAGATCATCATTGAGGGCGACGCCAGCCAATACCTTGGCGCCACCGCCCATGGCGGGTTGATTGTGGTCAAGGGCAATGCCTCCTCGCGCTGCGGCATTTCCATGAAAGGCGTCAATATCGTGGTGCAGGGCAACATCGGCCACATGTCCGCGTTTATGGGCCAATCCGGCAACCTCGTGGTGCTGGGCGACGCGGGCGATGCCTTGGGCGACAGCTGCTATGAGGCCCGCTTCTTTGTGCGCGGCGCTGTCAAATCACTCGGCGCGGATTGCGAAAAAAAAGAAATGCGCCCCGAGCACATTGAATTCCTCAAGGACATCCTCGCCGAGGCTGGCATGGAGGCCAAGCCCGAAGAATTCACCCGCTACGGCTCCGCCCGTAATCTCTACAACTTCGACGTTGATAACGCCGGCGCTTACTAAGGGACTCTGATCATGAAAGACCACGACGCGCGCGGCATTCCGCACACCACCCCCCGACAATCCGCGACCTTCTCTCAGGACGTGAACAGCGACATCCGTCGCGCCGCGGCCACTGGCATCTACGACATTCGCGGCGGTGGCGCAAAACGCAAGGTGCCACATTTTGACGACCTGTTGTTCATGGGGGCCTCGATCTCTCGCTATCCTTTGGAAGGGTATCGCGAGGCCTGCAACACAGCCGTGACTTTGGGCACCCGCCACGCGGAAAACCCCATCGAACTTGATATCCCGATCACCATTGCGGGCATGTCCTTTGGTGCCCTCTCCGGCCCAGCCAAGGAGGCACTGGGGCGCGGCGCAAATGCGGCAGGCACCTCCACCACCACTGGTGATGGCGGCATGACGCCCGAAGAGCGCGGCCATTCCTCCAAACTCGTCTATCAATACCTGCCCTCGCGCTACGGCATGAACCCCGATGACCTGCGCAAAGCCGACGCCATTGAAATCGTCGTTGGCCAGGGTGCGAAACCCGGCGGCGGCGGCATGCTGCTGGGGCAGAAAATCTCTGACCGTGTGGCTGAGATGCGCAACCTGCCCAAGGGCATCGACCAGCGCTCCGCCTGCCGTCACCCGGACTGGACCGGCCCGGACGATCTTGAAATCAAGATCCTCGAACTGCGTGAGATTACGGGATGGAAAGTGCCAATCTACGTGAAGGTGGCGGGCGCACGTCCCTACTTTGACACAACCCTCGCCGTGAAAGCGGGCGCAGATGTTGTGGTGCTGGATGGCATGCAGGGCGGCACTGCAGCCACGCAGGATGTCTTCATCGAACACGTGGGCCAGCCAACGCTGGCCTGTATCCGCCCCGCCGTTCAGGCGCTGCAAGACCTCGATATGCACCGCGAGGTGCAGCTTGTTATTTCCGGCGGCATCCGCTCCGGCGCGGATGTGGCCAAGGCCATGGCACTGGGTGCAGATGCGGTTGCCATCGGCACCGCCGCCCTGATCGCACTGGGCGACAATGATCCCAAATGGGAGGCTGAGTACAACGCCCTTGGCACCACCGCCGGCGCCTATGATGACTGGCACGAAGGGCAAGACCCCGCAGGCATCACCACGCAGGACCCGGAGCTGATGAAACGCTTTGACCCCATCGAGGGGGGCCGCCGTCTGAAAAACTACCTCAAGGTGATGACACTTGAGGCCCAGACCATCGCGCGCGCCTGTGGCAAGAACGACATGCGCAATCTGGAACCGGAAGATCTGGTCGCGCTCACGATGGAGGCTGCCGCCATGGCGCAGGTGCCGCTTGCAGGCACCAGCTGGTGGCCCGGCAAAGACAGCATGTAAAAGCAAAAAACGGGCGCGGCCAGACACTGGACCGCGCCCAAACTTTACCGACATAATACCGACGTCATACCGACGCACTACCGACAGGGATAATCAACATGGCAACAGACCTCGCAAAATTCGCCGAAAAGAACGGCGTGAAGTATTTCATGGTGTCCTTCACCGACCTTTTTGGCGGCCAGCGCGCCAAACTGGTGCCCGCCCGCGCCATCGCTGACATGCAGGAAGACGGCGCCGGGTTTGCAGGTTTCGCCACATGGCTTGACATGACCCCGGCGCATCCTGACATGCTGGCTGTGCCGGACCCGGAGGCAGTGATCATCCTGCCCTGGAACAAGGAAATCGCATGGGTGCCGTCCAACTGCGTGATGGAAGATGAGCCTGTCGCACAAGCCCCCCGCAACGTGTTGCGCCGCCTGATTGATGAGGCCGCTGCTGAGGGCATGTACGTCAAAACGGGTATTGAGGCGGAGTTCTTTTTGCTGACCCCTCAGGGTGATCAAATCTCGGATGCCTTTGATACTGCTGCAAAACCTTGCTATGATCAGCAGGCCTTCATGCGCCGTCTCGACGTGATCCGCGAGATCTCGGATCACATGTTGGAGCTCGGCTGGAACCCCTACCAGAACGACCACGAGGACGCCAACGGCCAGTGGGAAATGAACTGGGATTTCGACGATGCTTTGAAGACCGCAGACAAACACTCCTTCTTCAAGTTCATGACCAAAACGGTTGCAGAAAAGCATGGCTACCGCGCGACCTTTATGCCCAAACCTGTTGAAGGCCTGACCGGCAACGGCTGCCACGCCCACATCTCTGTTTGGGACGCGCCGGGCGATAAATCCAAAACCAACGTCTTTGCGATGAAGCCCAACGACAGCTCCCAAACCGCCGAACTTGGCCTCTCCGAAAAAGGCCGTCACTTCCTTGGCGGAATAATGAAGCATGCCAGTGCCTTAGCCGCCATCACCAACCCCACCGTCAACAGCTACAAACGCATCAACGCACCCCGCACCATGTCCGGGGCCACATGGGCGCCCAACACGGTGACATGGACCGGCAACAACCGCACCCATATGGTGCGCGTCCCCGGCCCGGGTCGGTTTGAGCTGCGCCTGCCCGATGGGGCGACAAATCCCTATTTGCTTCAATCGGTTATCATTGCAGCGGGCCTTGACGGTGTGCGCACAAAGGCCGACCCCGGCAAGCGTCACGACATCGACATGTACGCCGAGGGCCACAAGGTACGCGGCGCGCCCAAGCTGCCACTGAACATGCTGGATGCCCTGCGGGAGTTTGACAAAGACAAAGGGCTGAAGGCCGCCATGGGTGAAGAATTCTCCGCCGCCTACCTCAAGATGAAGGGGCAGGAGTGGAATGATTTCACCAGCCATTTCAGCCAGTGGGAACGTGACAACACGCTCGATATCTAGCAACATAGGCGGGCCAAGGCCCGCCTTACCTTTTCCACCTCGTCAGGCGGGCCTTGGCCCGCCACACCTGTCAAAAGGATCCAACATATGAGCAAACGTGTCGCCATCATCGGGGCTGGCCCCTCTGGCCTCGCGCAACTGCGCGCGTTCCAATCAGCAAAGGAAAAAGGGGCCGACATTCCCGAAGTGGTCTGCTTTGAAAAGCAGGACAATTGGGGCGGGCTTTGGAACTACACATGGCGCACCGGGCTCGACAAATACGGCGAGCCTGTGCACGGCTCCATGTACCGCTATCTGTGGTCGAATGGCCCCAAGGAAGGCCTTGAATTTGCGGATTATTCCTTTGAGGAACACTTCGGCAAACAAATCGCCTCCTATCCGCCCCGCGCCGTGCTGTTTGACTACATCGAGGGCCGCGTGAGGAAGGCGGGCGTGCGCGACCTGATCCGTTTTGAGACCGTCGTGCGCAACGTGGACTTTGCGGATGGCAAGTTCACCGTAAAGGTCAAAGACCTGCCCAATGACCGGGAATATTCAGAAGAATTTGACCATGTGATCTGCGCCTCCGGCCACTTCTCCACCCCGAATGTGCCGGAATTTGAGGGCTTTGACACCTTCAAGGGCCGGGTGCTGCACGCCCATGATTTCCGCGACGCGCTGGAATTCAAGGACATGGACCTGCTGATCATCGGCACCAGCTATTCCGCCGAAGATATCGGCTCCCAATGCTGGAAATACGGTGCCAAAAGCATCACCGTCAGCCACCGCACGGCCCCCATGGGCTACAAATGGCCCGACAATTGGGCCGAGGTGCCGCTGCTGACCAAGGTTGTGGGCAATACCGCGCATTTCAAGGACGGCACCACCAGGGACGTGGACGCGATTATCCTGTGCACTGGTTACCTGCACCACTTCCCTTTCATGGCCGACGATCTGCGCCTGCGCACCCCCAACGTTCTGGCCTCCGATGACCTCTACAAAGGGGTGGCATGGGTCGATAATCCGGCGCTGTTCTACCTTGGCATGCAGGACCAGTGGTTCACCTTTAACATGTTCGACGCGCAGGCCTGGTGGGCGCGCGACGTCATCATGGGCCGCATCGACGTGCCGGACAAAGCCGCGCGGCGTGCAGACGTGGATGCCCGCAAAGCGGCAGAGGCCGCGATCCAGGATGACTATGGCTGTATCTGGTATCAGGGCGATTACACCAAGGAATTGATCGACGAAACCGACTATCCCAGCTTTGACGTGGAGGGGGCCTGCCAGGCCTTCAAAGCATGGAAAGGCCACAAGGTTGCGGATATCATGACCTTCCGTAACAACGCCTATGCCTCTGTTATTACAGGCACAATGGCCCCAATGCACCACACACCGTGGAAGGATGCATTGGATGACAGCCTTGAGGTCTATTTGAAAAACTGACGTAAGGTGGGCTTTAGCCCACCACACCTCTCCAATACTCGGAGCGCCAGCTTACTCCTCCAACTGGCCCTCTGCGCGCAGAAAGATATAGGTCTTTTGCAGCGCGCCCTTGTCTTTCAAAGACATCGACAACGCCCCATTTTCTGTCTGAAACATCCGCAAATCATAGCTGTCGGGGTGGTTCACCACCTGGTCTCCATTCCCTGATGCGGCCCCCTCAAAACAGCCTTGCAACAGCGCCCCAAGCGTTTTGAAATCCTGCTGTGCCTGAGCCATGCGGTAGGGATATCCCCAGGCACAATGGCGCGACGTGGCTCCGGATTGACCCAGAGACTCGCCGCATTGCTCCGGCTTGTTCGCTCCAAACAGCGCCGTCAATTCCTGTGCACCACCCTCTGACCAGTCTGAAATTACCGCACATCGCGGGTGGGCATCCGTGTTGGCCACCACCAACTTCTGTCCCTCCAGCACCTCAAAAGGGGTCGGCGGCGTGTTTTTGGAGACCCAAAAGAAATCTCCGGCATATTCCATCACGTACCAGCCTTCCCAATCGGTGTCGCGTGGCCAAATGCTCTGGTATTCGTCGCGCTCTGCATCAATACGCCATTTGCCTAAGGTGGAGCGTGTCCCCTCCTGTGCATAAATCGTGCTGCCATCCGCACCAAAGAACTGCCGATAAGGCGCGCCTTGCCATTTCCCTACCGCGGTATTGCCACTGAGCAAAATCTCGATCTCATGCGCTTTGAGTTTCACCGATTGCGCGGCCAATGGTGTGGCAAAAGCCAGCACCGCCATCAGAAATATCCGGCGGATCATGTGACTTCTCCCTCATTCACCAAAATCAGTGCCACCCGGCGCAGCGTCGCGCGCAATCGATCAATATGCGCGCCTGTATGATCCAGATCAGTCAGCGCACGCTCCATAATCGACAACCAATCCTGCGCGTCCTGCAGTCTGATGGGCACATGGGCGTGAATCTCTTTCACGTTCATATGCCGATGTTTTTCCATGTAATATTGCCGCCCGCCCATAAAGCCGCACATAAAGTTGAACTGTTCCATGCGCGTATGCGCAATGCCATGCCCCTCCATGTGCAGACGCACAATATTCTGCCCCTCCGGCAGGCTCTCAACCAGATCATAAAAATGCTCAACTAATTCGCGCAGTGCCTCTTCCCCGCCAATCTGATCAAGCACGCTCGCACTCATGAACGGGGGCGTTCCTTGGTAGGGTCAAAGGCGGCTAGGTCCTTTCGGATCACGGCAGGCAGGCGCATCTGTTGCCCGTCCAGCTTGCCAATCTCGATCTCTGTGCCTGGTGCCGCATGCGCCACATCCATGCGCACCATCGCGATGTTTTTGCCCAACAAGGGCGAGCGCATGGTGGAACAGACCTCCCCCACCTGCGCGCGTCCGCCCCCGGCCAGATGCACGCAATCGCCGTGCGAGACATCCACGTTGCTGTCGATATCCACGCCCACAAGTTTGCGCATCGGGTGATCGCGCCGTCGGATCAAGGCATCACGCCCAATAAAGTCATCCGGCTTGGATTTCAGTGGCACTGTAAAGCCAATGCCCGCCTCATATGGATCCGTCTGATCGGAAAAATCATAGCCGGCAAAGATCAACCCTGCCTCAATGCGCACCATGTCCAGCGCCTCCAGCCCCATGGGTTTCAGGCCATGGTCCTGCCCCGCCTCCCAGATTGCATCAAAAATCTCGCTGCAATCCTTGGGATGACAGAGCACCTCATAGCCCAGCTCACCCGTGTAGCCCGTGCGCGACAGCACAAACGGCGTGCCGCTTTCATTGTGTAGCCGTGCTGGCGTGTGGCGGAACCAGCCCAACTGGTCAAACTCCGGGTTGTGCGGCGCGGTCCAGACGATTCTACGCAGCAAATCGCGGCTTTCCGGGCCTTGCACAGCGACATTGTGCAATTGATCGGTGGAGGAGCGCACCAACACTTTCAGCCCCAGCTTTTCCGCCTGCTCGCGCAGCCATTCCCCGCCATAATCATTGCCCCCAATCCAGCGGAAATTATCACGCCCCAATCGGAACACTGTGCCATCGTCAATCATCCCGCCGTGCTCATAGCACATCGCCGTATAGACCACACCGCCCACCGCCAGGGTTTTCATATTGCGGGTGAAGCAGTATTGGCACAGGGCCTCTGCATCGGGCCCCGTGATCTCAAACTTGCGCAGGGGTGACAGGTCCATGATCACCGCTTTTTGGCGGCAGGCATGGTATTCCTCAATCGGTCCCGCCTCGGCATAGCAATTGGCCAGCCAATAGCCGTTGTATTCAATGAAATTGCGTGTGTGCTGCGCGAATTTGTCGTGGAATCCGGTCTGTTTGGTCATTCTAGCATCCGCATCAGGCGTGGGGCGGTAAGCGACCGCGCGTTGGAATTTTTCGACGCCCGAATAGGTGCGCACGTGAATATCGGTGGGGTTCCAGCCGTTGGCCGGGCTGGTGTCATCAGGACAGGCGGAGGACACACAGACCAGATCGGTCAGCGCGCGCAGCAGCACAAAATCACCGGGCCGGGACCAGGGCTCGTCCGAATACATCACGCCGTGTTCGTCGAGGAAAGTGTTGAAGAAAAAGTTAATCGCCATCCAACCGGGCCGCGCCGTGACGTCGAATTTCGACAGCGCGGTGTTGAAGTTCTCCGAGCAATTCACATGGCCCGGATAGCCGATATCGTCATAGTATTTTGCGGAGCACGCCAGCGCAAAGGCATCATGCCGCCCACAGGTGTCCTGCACAACCTCGACCAGCGGCAGCATCTCCTGATCATAGTATTTCGCATGCAGCCCCGGCATTGGATAGGCATGACCCATCAGCGTGCGGGTGGTGGTCACATCCAATGCATGTTCAATGCCCTTGTCGAGCTTGCGCGCGGAAAAACATTCAAAATCAGTACACTGGCGACCATCCACATCAATAATTTGAATATAATCCCCAGCTTTGACAAAGAACGCTTCGGCAGTTGATGACGCGACGCGGATGTCCGCAACAGGGTCGGCCAGCGGGTCAGGCAGCTCAAACCGGGGCATCTGTTTGATGACCGCACGGGTGATCCACAGCGTGAGGGGGGATGCGGTATCCTGCGCCTCAATATCCATCGCGCCACGCGCATTGGGATGGGGCGCGGCAACAATCACCACGCCGTCGCGTGTCGCGGTAAATTCCTGATCCGTCCCGGCAGGCGTCGCGCTGTCGAACAGATGCAAAGCCGCGGATTGCGCCAGATCAATGCCCCGCGCCTCAATCCCAATGCGTAGGCCCCGCAGCGATTGATTGTCACTGGCCAGCAGCGCCATCAATCCCTTTGCCGGACCTTGCGCCGCCGTATTGAGCAGCGCCGCATCCGCCTTGCCATCTGGCCCGGCACAGACAACCTCGCAGGGCTGCCCGCCTTCGGTATTTTCAATGCGCAGCTTGTCTCCGGCCTCAAGCCGCACCAGTATCGCGCCACAGCCCTCGATCACGTATCTTTCAACACCCGGCGGTATGGAGAACACAGAGGGCCGGGTGAACCGGCTTGGCTTTGGCGGGCCGGGCCTTACATTTGGCAACCCATCGTCCAGCATGGAAGTCTCCCCCACAACCCACGTTGCATCTGTGGAATAATTATTTAATGGTAAGAATATCGTAGCGCAGCTCTTCCCGCAAGGAAATCAGTATCCCCACATGATATTTTCATGTTTTTCCCTTAAGGCGACCCCATGAACGCCTTAACCCTTGGCCTGCTGGCCGCCCTGTGCTGGGGCATCCACGACGTGACCGTGCGCCGTGTCAGCCAGAATGTGCCGCTCATGGCGACCTTGCTGGGCGTGTTGATCGTGGGCGCGCTGTTCCAGCTGAGTGTGATGACCGTGACAAACACGTTCACCGCCCTGCCCCGCGACGCGCTGATCTATTCGATCCTTGCCGGGTTTGCCTTTACCCTGGCAAGTGCGGGCCTATACGGCGCGTTCCAGCGTGGCCCGGTGCGCGTTGTCTCACCCGTGATTGGCAGCTTCCCGATTTTGGCCGTGGCATTGGCCAGCGTTACCGGGTCAACCATCACACCCCTGCAATGGGGCGCGGTTCTGGCGGTGGTGGGCGGCATCGCGATTGTGGCAACTTTCTCGGGCGAGGCGGAGGAAGAATACCCGCTCCTTGGCCCCACCCTCACGCTTTCGCTGTTGTCCTGTTTTGGTTTTTTCGCAACCTTCGCTTTGGGCCAGGAAGCCGCACGGCTGGCCGAGGAACTCCCCTCCATCTTTGTCACCCGCATCGCTAGCGTGACCGTCCTGCTCATCGCGATCTTCACGCTCAAACTGCCGATCTGGCCGGGCCGCGCGGCGTTGCCGTTTATCGCGATCATGGGCGTTCTGGATGGCATCGCGCTGCTCTGCGTACTGTCGGCGGGCAGTTTGCCGTCGCCGGAATACGCGGTTGTCGCCTCCTCCATCTTTGGACTGATCACCGTGATACTGGCGCGCATCTTCCTATCGGAAACAATGACATACCGGCAATGGTTGGGCTGTCTGGTGACCTTTGCCGCAATTGGCTATCTGGCGCTTTCTACAAGTTAAGAAAACTTCAACAGTTGCCGATCCTTGCGCGCGCGCAACCGGGTCGGGGTTTCGCCATAGGCCCCCTGCACGGCCTTGGCCATGGTGCCCGCCGTCTTGAACCCGGTCGCCGCGGCGACATCCGCCAGCGGGATCATGGTTTCCTCAATCATGCTCCACGCCCGTTTGGTGCGCAGTTGTTTGTAAAACCGCGCGGGGGATTCCTGAAACACATCGCGAAAAAGGCGCTCCACATGACGTGTGGACAGCCCGACCTGCTCTGTCAGGCTGGGCATGCAGAGCGGATCGGCCAGGGTTTCCTCCATCAGGCTGACAATCCGCGCGACCTGATTGTCAAAAAGACTGGGGTTGCCGGAAATCTCTTTGGGCTGGGCCGCGTCGCTCTTGCGGATTGTCGGCAGCAAAAGATGATTGCCCAGTTCCGCCATCTGACGCGCATCAAGTCGCGGCGCAAGCAGACCAATCATCAGCTCTGCGGTTGCCCCTGCCCCGGCTGCGGTGATGATTCCGTCCGATTTTTCTGACAAACGGTCCGTCAACGCCGGGTAATACCCCGCCTCATTCAGGATTGCCGCATCATGCCAGTGGGTGGTGACCTGCCCGGAGGGCGCATGTGTTGCGCGGATGTAGGCGGTCGCCGCATCAGACAACAACACAACCACCAACCCCTTGCGTTGCATCTGGCGTGCCCGTTTGAGCCAACTGTCCGCGTTCACACCCGACCCGCCAACAACGATCATCACCTGCGAAAATCCATAGTTCTCAATCGCGGGTTCCGCGCGTACGATCATGTCACCGGATCCGCTGACAAACCCTGGCGTATCAGACACATAGCGCCGGCCCATCACGTCGCTATGGGTGATCTGATTGGCCAAATCGAGGGTGCGGGTGATAGAGGCAACCTCAAGCGCGCTGAACCCTTCGGAGACAAAAATCTCAACCTTGAGCGGCTGCGCTGACGGGCGCACCTGCGCGCCTTTGTCAAAGTTGGTTTCAATTCTTGCCATATCCCGGATCCTCTGGCCCGTTGTCCCCTGACAGTATGCCACCCTGTTTTCGCAGCGGGCATTCTACTCTTGCGGGGTTGCCCGAAAAGAGTCAATTTGTTTCCTTTTGATAAATTAATATTCCTCTGTGTCAAATTTAATCACTCTGCAAACCGCGGAAAATCCGGATGGTTGGCAGAGGGACAGAAACTATTGATCAGTGGGTTGCGCAACAACGTTTGCAAATCTGGTGTTCTTTGCGCCGCCTTGCTGCAGCACCGTCAGACGACCAGCAAAGCCTCATGCGGTTTCGTCGAAAAGCGCGCCACGTCATACACCGCACGCCCGCGCCTTGTGCTCAGCTCGGGAAACAGTTCCAGCAATTCGTCATAGACCCCGTCCGCCTGCGCGCCCGCGATCATGTCACCGGGTTGAAAACTCTCGGTCCAGGCATTGTCCACCCGGATGATCTCATGATGATCAAACATGATATGGATGTAGGTAACGCCGTCTTCTGCCCTGGCACGGCTGATGCCGGGTTTATGGGTCATGTGTTTGGCCTTTGCCAACACCTCAGCCTCCCCCAGCAAAAGCTGTGTGGCGCTGTTTTCGATCAGCATCCGATGCTGCGGCGACACATGCATGTCGCGGTCCGGGACATTAGGCGCAATACTGTCCTTGCGGATCAAAATGGGTTGCAGATGGGCAGACTGATCCAAGGTGCCCACGTTGATGAACTTTTTGCCGATCCAGCGCACCTCTTGCGGGCCATTGTCGCGGGTCAGGACCAGATCACCCAATTTCAGCTCTTCAACAGCCACGCGACCGCCCGGCGTGGCAACCAAGCTGCCCGGCGTAAAACAGGGCACGATATTTTCAATGTTTGTAAAGGTGGCCGTGGTGTTGTCGCTAAACGTGATGGTGCCGTTTTCGCTGTTGCCGGGATCATAGACGATGGTCGCGCCAAAATCGCCAAGGATCAGCGTGTCGTTGTCGTCCCCGCCTTCGCCACCGTCGATGACATCGCCAGAACCGGCATAGATGATGTCAGCATCATCGCCGGCATTAATGACGTCGGCACCCTCGCCGCCATCAATACTGTCCTCTCCTGCGCCGCCCTCAAGGGTATCATCCCCCGTGCCACCAAGGAGGGTATCATCCCCCCCTTCGCCAAAGATCAGGTCGTCGCCTGCCCCGCCGTCGAGTGAGTCGTTGCCCGTGCCGTCATTCAAGCCCGGCTGCAACAGCGATGGATAGGTCGCCAGATCAACCGGCGTGCCACCGGTGTCAGGCCCGGAGAGTGTCCCACTCAGCGTATTGCCACCATTGTTTTCAAAATAGATAATTTCGATCAGGTGATTGCCGGGGGGCAAGGTGATCGTCCCGCTGGCAGATACCGTGCCATGGAGTCCATCGTTATCAACAACTTCCACACCGTTGATAAACACCTTTGATCCATCATCAGACGAGCTTTCAAAGGTGTAGGTGCCGCCCGTGGTAATGCTCAGCTCACTGGTGAACTTCAGAGCAAAATCATCAGCCGTATCAAAGTCACTGGGGGTGATTGTCGTGGTAAACCCCGTCGAGGTCGGCGTGCCGGAATGATCACGCCCGCCGTTGTCGGTAAAGCCTGCATCCGCAAGATCCACCGGCGCGCCGGCAGGGTCCAGATCATAGTATTCAAATGCCCAGGGCGCTGCCTCGCCGGAGCCACCTGTGCCATCGGGGTTTGCCACAATCTCGGCGGTGTCTCCGTAAATTTCATCATTGCCCTCGCCGCCAAGGACTGTGTCATTGCCATCCCCTGCCAGAATGATGTCATCCTGCGGCGCTTCGCCCGGCAATACTGCATCATTGCTGTCCACACGGTCATCTTCGGGGTCACCGGTATAGCTGGCGTCAATCAGGTCATCGCCGCCTGTGCCCTCGACGTAGCCATCAAGGTTCAAGTTCACCACATCTTCGATGTTGGAAAACGCCAGCGTGGAGCCATCGTTGAAGGTCACGATGCCCTGTTCCGTGACAAAGGCGACGTCGGCCCCGCCCGCATCCTGATACTGGATTGAGGCAACATCGCTGACGTTCAGAACGTCAAAGTCATTGCCGTCACCGTCTTCGCCGCCATCAACCGTGTCAGAGCCATTGGCAAAGATCGTATCATTGCCCGTGCCACCGGTCAGCAGGTCACCAAACGCCGGATCCGCGCTGCCCGCGGCACCACCTGTGGCGTCATCGACCCCGCGCAAAATATCTGCACCAGCATCACCCGACAGCGTATCCGCGCCAGCCCCCCCTTCAAGAAAGTCGGTGCCATCACCACCAGAAAGCTGATCCTGACCGGTGCCCCCCGCAAGCGTGTCGTTATCCGCGCCGCCCTCAAGGGTGTCGTCGCCCGCGCCACCCGCGATTTCGTCATCGCCCGCGCCGCCCGTGACGCTGTCATTGTCACTGCCCGCATCAATCGTGTCGTTGCCGGCACCACCGCTGATCTCATCTGCGCCCGTGCCGCCAGACAGATCATCATCACCGCTGCCACCCTCCAGCGTGTCAGCCCCCGCGCCGCCAGAAATCGTGTCAGACCCGGTGCCACCGCTGGCACTGTCCGCGCCATCACCGGCATCAATTGAATCGTTGCCAAAATCACCCGACAAGGTGTCATCGCCCAGCCCACCCACAAGCGTGTCGGTGCCCGCACTGTCAAAGACCAAAACGGAGCCATCCGCCGGAACCTCGTATATCTCAAGAATGTCACCGGTTTCAGGGTCCAGAATGACCCAGTTGGTTTCAGTTGTAGAGGCGGCTGTGATGTCCGCACCGGGCGCAAGCGTGGTGACAGAAACCAGCGCACCTGTCTCATCAATGCGCGCCAGTTCCACCGCAAATGGGGACTGGTTGTCAAAGGTCACGCTGCTTGGCGTGCCCGTTAGACCAGAGGCAAAATCAAGCGGATCAAGCGCGAGCTGATCGCCAAAGATCACGTCTTCGCCCGCGCCGCCATCAAGGGAGTCGTCTCCCTGATCCCCATGGATCAGGTCATCATCTGTCTCAAACGCGGTGAAGTGGACGTCGCTGATATAGGCAATCTGCGCGCCGGTTGACCCGTTTTCGTATACCACCTCAAAACGGGTGATTGGCCCTACGATTTCAACCAGAACAGAACCGGCGGCCTGTGCCTGGGTGTCGTTACCGCCCCCCCCAAAAATGGTCTGACCCGTCACCGTTTCGTTGCCTGAAACGGTCAGCGTGACGGGAACCACATTGCCCTCTGCGTCAAAGGCATTGACCGTGACAATGTCCTGCCAGGCGTCGCTATCGAGGTCATTCAGGCGGAAGCTGACGTTTTCCAGCTCAACATCTGAGCTAAAATCAACCGTGGCCACATCCGGGCCGCCATTGCCGCCCAAAATCAGGGCAGAGTTTGTGGAAAACGGCTCACCGGCGCCCGCATCTACAAACTGGTTCGACGTGTCGATCTCGGTTTGGCCCAGCGCACCATCGTTGGTGATCTCAACCGTGATATTGGCGATGCCGGTGTCTTGGGTAAATCCGCCAGACACATCTGCGCCCGCCCCCTGCGCCACCCAGCTCAGGTTTTCATCCGCAATGTTCAGTGGCCCCGACGGGCCACCGGTGACCACATCATCACCCTGTCCGGCAAAGACTGTATCATCGCCCAACCCGGCCTGAATGTCATCCTGATCACCGGTTGTGCCCAGGGTGCCGTCGTTGTTGTCGACCTGTTCCAGGTTTTCATCAACGTAGTTGCCATCAACAACATCAGCGCCACCGGTGCCTGAAACAATGCCATCAGGCCCGCCATTTACCGTGAGCGTTTCAATGCCCGTAAAGGTCGCGGTGGTTCCATCGTTAAAGGTGATCGTGCCATTTTCGCTGTTGGCGGGGTCAAACTCGACCGAGGCGACATCATTGACGATCAATTCGTCATTTGTGTCCGTGCCCGATTCACCGCCAATAACAACATCGCCGCCGCTGGCAAAGAAGGTGTCGTTTCCCGCACCGCCATTCAGCGTGTCCGCACCCGCACCGCCGGTGAGCGTGTCAAACCCGCCGCCGCCAGACAGGTTATCATCGCCGGTGCCGCCAACCAGCACATCCGCACCGCCGCCCCCGGCCAGCACATCGTTGCCCGCCCCCCCATCAAGGGTATCGCTGCCTGCCCCGCCGGACAGATCATCATTGCCTTCACCGCCGTCAAGCGCGTCGGAACCACCGCCACCAATCAGCGTGTCATTGCCCGACCCACCCTCCAGCACGTCATTGTCGTTGCCCCCATCAATGACATCGTTGCCAAAGCCGCCTGACAACGTGTCATTGCCCGCCTCGCCAAAAATCGTGTCATCATCCGTCGGAGTCGCCTCAAAATGGACATCAGTGATGTAAAGCAGCTGCCCCCCCGTGCCGGCGTTTGCATAGATGATCTCAATGCGGGCAACGGGGCCCGCGATTTCGACCAAAACAGACCCCTGCGGGTCTGTGGCACCTGTCGCAGTGGGTCCGGCTGTCACCGTGTTGCCTGCAACAACGTCGTCACCGGCTGCTGTCAGAACAACCGTAACCGCGTTTCCATCTGCATCAAAGGCGTTGACTGTCAGAACATCTTGCCAGCCGCCCTGGTCCACATCCTGCAAACGAAAGGCGACGTTTTCGACCGTATCGGCAAGGCCCGAGCCCCCGACGGCGGAAAAGTCCAGCTCTGTTGTCCAGGTTGTGCCAGTGCCATTGCCGCGCAGGCCAAGGCCAGAGTTGGTGTCAAACGGCTCGCCCGTGTCAACAAAGGTTCCGTTTTCCTCAACCGTGGCAGAGGTGCCGACCCCACCATTGGTGAAACTCACGCCAACGTTGATGCCGCCTGTGTCCTGGGTAAAGCCCCCAACGATGCTGTCGCCGTCAACGCCCTCGTCGGTCCAGTCCAGAAAGAGATCGGTATTGGTCAGCGTCGGCGCGCCACCATCGACAACATCATCCCCGCCGCCGGCATTGATTGTATCATTGCCCGCGCCGCCGGTGATGTCATCTGCATCGGCTGTGCCATCAAGCACATTGCTTGTGTCGTCGCCGTTGATCGTCGCCATGCTACTTGTTCCAGTACGTCCAGGGCGCACACAATGGTGGCCCTATCTTTGAGACGGTTTTCGCTGTAAAAAGGGGCAACGGCGCGGCAACGCAGTGAAATATGTAAGATTTGTGGCTTTTTTCGCACAACTTACGCGATAACTAAAGCCGTATTTAAGACGCATTTTACTGCGCCCAACCTTAAATCTGGATTGCCGATACCCTGCCACGCGCCGCGCTGTCGGGACATCGACGACATGTTATATTTCCGGTTAAGGGTCGGACGCTCCAGCGTCGCAAAGTGCAATTTTCCGGTCATGGGCGGACTGAGATGTGCGGCAGATCCCGCATTGGCATGCACGGACTCAGAATTTAAAAATCATGAATTATTTCAAGCTCTTATATATTTTCCTTACGTGAGCGATGACGGGGCTCACGACCCATTGATCAGCCCCAAGGACCATTTGTCAGCTGCGATCAAGGGGCAATTTGCGCCTGATCCACCCCGGCCCGGCAGCAGAACCCAACATGCCCTCAGGCACGTCAATGATGTTGGTAAACCCTGCTTTTCTGAGACGCCGCGCCGTGCGATTGGACCGCACCCCACGGGCACAGATCAACGCGATAGGCGCATCTTTGTCCCCCGCGACAAGACCGTCCAACGCGGTTACAAAATCCTTGCGCCGCAGGTCCAGCCGCAAGGCACCCTGACCACTGCCGGTTGACGCCCATTCATCCGGGCGGCGCACGTC
>CALFWM010000048.1 GCA_937928635.1 uncultured Sulfitobacter sp.
GGATCACTCAGATCTGCGGCATCCACAAGATATCCCGCAAGCGCCTCAACCCGCACGTGGTCAGACGGGATCGACACCAGTTCGACCTCATCAAACCAACCGGCACTGTCATTTTTGTAGTGCGCATTCACCCGTTCGGTCAGCAATTGCTGGCCCGGAGCAAAATGTTTAACGCGGTACAACCCCGTGCCGATACCCGCCCCCATCGCATGCGCCGCAGAGATGTAAAACGCTGGCCCCGACAGGAGGAACGGAAGATCTGGATTGGGTTCTGAAAGCGCAAAAGACACCTGATGTGGCCCGGTTTGCGTGACCGTGCCGTCGGCAAATCCGCGTGCACTGGCAACAACATCCGCAGCTGTGAACGGCAGACCGTCATGAAAAACCACACCTTGGCGCACATCAAACTGCCACAGGCGTGCGTTGTCGGATGACGACCAGTTTGTCGCAAGCTCTCCGCGCAATGTGCCATCTGCGGCGACCTCGGTGAGCGTATCAAACACCAGTCCCTGCCGTGCGATCTGCATAAACAGACCGTCCCCGGACAGCCAGTTGTCACTGCGCGCAGCACCTGACAACGCCATGCGCAACCGCCCGCCCTTTTGCGGCAGACCAGCAGCCGACACACCTGTTGCCGCCAACAATGTCGCAGCAGCAGCACTGGCAAAAAGCGCACGTCGGTGCATATGCGGGTCACGTCGTGTCATAGCGCGGCAATCTTATCCATCGCGCGCACCAGTTCGGCGCTGATCCCCGGTTCTGACAAGGCATGGCCCGCGTTACGCACCATCTTCAGCTCACAATTGGGCCATTGCTGCGACAACCCATAGGCGCTGGTCGGCGGGCAAATCATGTCATAGCGGCCCTGCACGATCACACCGGGGATATGGGCGATCCGGTTCATATGGGCGAGAATCTGTCCGTCGAACTCCAGAAAACCACCATTGGTGAAATAGTGATTCTCCAGCCGGGCAAAGGCGCGTGCATATTCCGCGGGCCCCTCACCGGTGCTGCCGCTTGAGTTGATCGACGCAAGTGCATTTTCCCAAGCGGCCCAGGCCCGCGCATATCGTTGCTCCTGTTGCAAATCGCCTGAAAACAGCCTGCGGTGATACGCGGCAATCAGATCATCCCGCTCATCCTCGGGGACAAGATCGACAAACCGCGCCCAGACCTCTGGCCAGAAATGACCGGCACCGCCACCGTAGAACCAATCCAGCTCCGACTGCGTCATCAGGAAAACACCGCGCAGCACCAGATGGCGCACGACCTCTGGATGGGCCTGGGCATAGATCAACGACAATGTCGCGCCCCACGAGCCACCAAAGACCACCCAACTTCTGATCTCAAGTGTTTCGCGAATCAGTTCGATATCTGCAACCAGATGCCAGGTGGTGTTGTCCGCAACCGACGCATGTGGCCGCGAACGCCCGCACCCACGTTGATCAAACAGCACCACACGATACACAGCCGGATCAAAATAGCGCCGCATTGACGGGCTGCAGCCTCCGCCGGGCCCACCATGCAGCACCACAACCGGTATCCCATCGGGGTTGCCACATTGCTCTACGTAAATCTGATGACCCTGCCCAACCGACAGCATCCGCTGATCATAAGGATCAACAGGCGGATAAAGATACTGAACTGCGCGCTTTTGGTCGGGATACTTGTCCATCACCGCCCTATATACTGTCTAAGAACAGAGAAACATAGGTGGCGTCACATGCAAACCGAAACAACCGTTGATCCGTCTGAGATTGCCAAATTTGAGGCCATGGCCGCCGAATGGTGGGATCTGAATGGCAAGTTCAAGCCGTTGCACATGCTAAATCCCTGTCGGCTGGATTACATCACAACCCAGATTGCAGGAGAGTTTGACCGCGATCTGAAATCGCCGGAGCCGTTCAAGGGCCTGCGCATTCTTGATATCGGATGCGGTGGCGGGCTGTTGGCCGAACCAATGGCACGTCTTGGCGCGGATGTGGTGGGGGCTGATGCGGCTGAGCGCAACATTCCTGTCGCGCAGGTCCATGCTGCGCAATCCGGGCTGGAGATCGACTATCGCCACACCACAGCCGAGGCGATGGCGGCGGCAGGTGAGCAGTTTGATGCCGTGCTGAACATGGAGGTGGTGGAACACGTCGCCTCTCCCATCAGTTACCTGACGGCCTGCCATGATCTGCTGAAACCGGGCGGGCTGCATATTTGTTCCACCATCAATCGCAATCCGAAATCCTATCTGATGGCGATCATCGGGGCGGAACACATCATGCGTTGGCTGCCAAAGGGCACCCATGAGTGGAACAAATTCATTACCCCGGACGAACTATTTGACTTGCTGAGCCAGGCCGGACTGGAACCGGTGGACCGCAAAGGGTTTGTCTTTAATCCGCTGGGGTGGTCCTGGCGGTTGTCTGATCGGGACCTGAGCGTGAATTACGTGACGGCGAGTCTTAAACCAGCTTCCGCCTGATTTCCTGAAGGATCGGCAGGGCGGCGCGGGCCTGTTCTTCGCCGATTTCTTCGACCACCTGTGTCATCATCGGGGTGATTGCAGCAACCGCGTCATCGCGCGCCTGCTGTCCTGCCAGGCTGATCCCGACCAGCTTGCGCCGCGCATCGTCCCAGTCCGGGCGGA
This sequence comes from uncultured Sulfitobacter sp., assembly GCA_937928635.1. Lineage (GTDB taxonomy): Bacteria > Pseudomonadota > Alphaproteobacteria > Rhodobacterales > Rhodobacteraceae > Sulfitobacter. The sequence continues at coordinate 2,639 of CALFWM010000048.1, forward strand.
TATGAATATAGCCTGCCCACTCCAGCTTGCTCAGCGTGTTGGTCATTGCACCGCGCGTGACCTTGAACGTTTCGGCCAGTTGCGCCGGTGTGCGTTCTGCCTTGGCCCAGGCCAGATTGTTCAAAACCGAAAAGTGCGAAATCTCCATCCCCTTGGGCAACGCTTTGACCAGACGACCGCGCACAGAATGCTCCGCCGCCAGCAACTCGCTGAACAATTGGATCGTGAGGTTTTGCTTTTCTTCGGCCATGACGCGCCCGCTTCAGGGGTTGGAAAACGGTCGCCGGTTTGCCAGGCTTGGCACTCGGCGCCGGGTTTGCGCGCATAATTCCATGTTCAGGTCAAAAAAGTAAACGCCGGGCGCGCTGCCTGCATCCAGCAAGACTTCACCCCAGGGATCAATTGCCAGCGAATGCCCATAGGTGTCGCGGGTTTTATGCGCCGCACTGGCATGGGTGCCGGTCTGTGCGGGCGCCAACACAAAACACCCCGTTTCAATCGACCTTGCCCGCAACAAGGCATGCCAATGCGCCGCCCCTGTCACAGGTGAAAACGCCGCCGGAACGGTCAATATCTGCGCGCCCGCGTCTGCCAAAGCCTGAAACAACGCCGGAAACCGCAGGTCATAACAAATGGCCATGCCGATCTGTGCAAAGGGGGTTTGCCCCAGAACGGCCCTATCGCCGGGGCGATACCCCGCCGATTCGCGGTAGCTTTCGTTGGCATCAATATCCACATCGAACATATGGATTTTGTCGTATCGGGCAGCGATATTGCCAGACGGATCAATCAAAAATGACCGGTTGGCAAACCGCCCATCCGCATCGGTTGTTTTCAGACCAAGGGAGCCGATCAACAGCCAGATGCCAAGCGATTTCGCCTCATCCCGCAAGGCGGCAAGGGTGATGTCTTCCTCCTCGGACTGGAGAACATCACGCTGATGGGTCCGGTTGTTGGACACACAATTGGTGACCTCGGGGGTCAGGACAAACTGCGCATCCTGCGCTGCTGCATCACGTAGCATCCGGAGGGTGACCGGCAGATTCTTTGCCGGGTCATCCGTGACGTTCAATTGAAGCAGCGCGGTTTTCATCACGCCGCCAAAAGCGCGTCGAGCTTTCCAGCACGTTCCAGTGCGTTCAGATCATCGGCACCGCCCACATGGGTATCACCGATAAAGATTTGCGGCACCGTGCGCCCGCCATTGGCCCGTTGCACCATCTCCGCCTTGCGGGATGGGTTGGCGAGCACGTCTACTTCGGTAAAGCTGACACCTTTTGCGTTCAGCAACCGTTTGGCCATGTGGCAGTAGCCACAGAGCGGCGAGGTGTATATTTCGACAGGTTTCATTGGCCAGGCCCTTTCAATGCTGTGTTGAAAGCAGACTTAGGGAGTTTTGGACACCCGCGCCAGTGTTACAACGCACACCCTGCCTGATCCGGCCTGCTGCAATGCCTGTGTTGCGGCGGTAAGCGTGGCACCGGTGGTCAACACGTCGTCCACCAAAAGGATCGGCCGGGCCATAACCTGATGGCGAAACTTATTGTTCACACGAATCGCGTTTTGCACTGTTTCCTGACGTTCCTGACGGCCCAGCCCGTCCAGCGATCGGGTGGGGCGATGGCGGTGCAAAACGTCCGGTCCGCACATCAGTGACATCTGGTCTGCCAGCGCCTGTGCGAGCAAGGCGGATTGGTTATACCGCCGTTTCAGCAAGCGCATCCAATGCAATGGCACCGGGACCACCAGCGAATTTTCCTCAACAATATCGCCCAGTGCGTTTGCCATCCACAAGGCGGCCGGTTTTGCGATTTCCTGCCGGTCACCGTGTTTGAACGCCAACACCAGCTTGCGCCCCGTTTCGTTATAAAGCACTGCCGCGCGCCCCTGCGCCCAGGCCCGTGGATGCGTAAGGCATTCATCGCATTGCAAATTCTCCAATCCATCCGCGCTGGGCAATGGCACGCCACAACCATCGCAGACCGTACCGCCAATAAATGCAGTGTCGCGCCAACAAGACCCGCAAAGGCCAAAATCACTGTCCACCAGTGACCCGCATGTCAGGCATTGCGCCGGATAGATCGTCGCAAGCGCGGTTTGAATTCCCCTGATCAACATCTTATGGACCCTTCATGACCACACCACCTAGAATGACTGATGCAGCAGCCCTCGCCTTCCATCGTACCCGCGCGACCCCCGATGCATTGTTCTTGCATCGCGCCGCAGCGGATGAGCTGGAAGATCGCCTGATTGTGGTTAAGAAGTCGTTTACGGACACAGGTGTGGTCAGTGGCTATCCGACAAACTGGTCTGGACAATTCCCGGACGCGGTCCATTGTGCTGACAGTGACACCCTGTCGCTGGCACCGGGCAATCACGATCTGGTGATTCATGCGATGGCACTTCATTGGGCAAATGACCCGATTGGACAGCTGATCCAATGCCGCCGTGCATTGCAGCCTGATGGACTTTTTCTCGGGGTGTGTTTCGGCGGTCAGACCTTGCAGGAATTACGTGTTTGTCTGGCGGAAGCCGAGACCGCAATCACCGGTGGTCTATCCCCGCGCGTTGCCCCAATGGCCGAGCTGCGCGACCTGGGCGGGCTGTTGCAGCGGGCTGGATTTGCCCTGCCTGTGGCCGATGCAATGCCTTTAAACGTAAGCTATCGCGACATGTGGCACCTGATGCGTGATCTGCGCGCGATGGGGGAAAACAACGCACTTTATCTGCGTTTGCGCCAGCCAACGCGACGCGCCGTGTTTGAACGCGCTGCTGCGCTGTACCAGGAAAGCTTTTCAGATGGTGACGGGCGTATCACCGCCACATTCGAACTGATCTTTCTGACCGGTTGGGCCCCTGACGCCAGTCAGCCCAAACCCCTGCGCCCCGGCTCTGCACAACAGCGGCTTTCGGAGGCGTTGAACACCCAAGAATCCAAACTGCCCGTTTGACCTTGGCCGAGAAATAGCTATCTGAGCAAGAACCAGTCGATCAAGGATCCCTTCATGCAAGCTGAATGCCCGCATCACGCCCCCGCGGACCACCCTGCCCTGCCCAAGCCCAAGGTCGGGATTCTCTTGGCGAATCTGGGCACGCCGGACAATTACGACTATTGGTCGATGCGCCGGTATCTGGCGGAATTCCTGTCTGACCGCCGGGTGATTGATTATTCGCCCTGGCTGTGGCAGCCCTTGTTGCAATTGATCATCCTGACCAAACGCCCCTTTTCAAGCGGTGCCGCCTATAAATCCATCTGGAATGAGGCAGAGGGCGAAAGCCCCCTGATGACGATCACAAAGGCGCAATCTGCCAAGATCACCAGCGCGATGAAAGAACGGTATGGCGATGATGTGATGGTGGATTACTGCATGCGCTACGGTAACCCATCAACCCGGTCAAAGGTTGAGGCGATGACCAAGGCGGGCTGTACCAAGATCCTGTTTTTCCCACTCTACCCGCAATATGCGGGTGCCACATCTGCCACGGCCTGTGATGCATTTTTTGCCGCCTTGGGGCGCGAGAAATGGCAGCCGATTGCGCGCGTGGTAGAGCCTTATTCTGACCGCCCTGACTACATTGAGGCCCTGGCCCAATCCATCGAGCGTGGCTATGCGCAGGCGGAGAAAAAGCCGGACATCCTGATCTGTTCCTACCACGGCCTGCCACAGCGGTATTTGATGGAAGGTGACCCCTATCACTGCCAGTGCCAGAAAACGACACGCCTGTTAAAGGAACGGCTGGGCTGGGATGACACGCAGATCATGACCACGTTCCAGTCCAAATTTGGGCCAGAGGAATGGCTACAGCCCTACACAGTTGAAGAAGTCGCGCGGCAGGCCGAAGCGGGTAACAAGAGCATTGCAGTCTGTGCCCCCGCCTTTTCCGCCGATTGTATTGAGACCCTCGAAGAAATCAACGAGGAGATCAAAGAGAGTTTTGAAGAAGCGGGCGGAGAGCATTTTACCTATATCCCCTGCCTGAATGACGACGATGCCCATATTACCGCCCTATCCAACGTGATTTCTGAAAACCTGAGCGGCTGGATTGACTGAAAACAGCCGCTGCGGGTAGCCTGCCTGCGGCTGCCAGGGGGCATTCAGTCCGCGTAAAGGGTTTAACCCACCTTTGAAAAAGTGTTCATTCACCTTTTTTCTGACCCGATTTTGCGGCGATCAATGCCACCCTTGCCCAAACCCCGGCGCTGGTAAACGCGCGGCGGGATTTCGGCCCCAGGGGCGCGGCGCTGCATTCTGCCGCGTGGAACGGTGATTTGGCAATGGTGCAATGCCTGCTGGATCACGGCGCAAACGCCGCAGCACTGAATGAAGAGTATTCCACGACTCCGCTGATCTGGGCAAAAACTGCACACGAAGTGACCAACAATCCGGATTGCTATGCAGTTGCAGCGCCTTTGGAAGGTCACACAACCGTGGAACAAACGGACGTGAAGTGAGATCAGAACACAAAAAAGGCGGTGCAAAACACCGCCTTTTTTAATTTGTCTGTGACTTCCGGCTTAGTTGGAAGCGACGGCCGCTGCGATGATAACCAGCAGGACGATCGGCAGCAAAGCACCTGTGGAAGAAGAAGAAGCCTCTTCAACGATGACAGGTGTTTCGATGATTGGATCGGCCAAAGAGCCGGCCATTGCAGTCGATGCGCCAGCTGTCAGAGCAGCAGCAAGAACGAGTTTTTTCATAGTACAACCTCCAGAAATGGCGTGACGTAACAATAACACTCACGCACCCAAAAACTTACCTCGTGAAACTTTGTAAACAGTATACCGGAAGATATGCAAACCCGGATTCAATTTTTCGGCCACGAAGTCAAAGCAATGTCGTCAAATAAGCAACACCTGAGTGCCCACATTTGCCATCGCAAAAAGCTCTGCAATATGCTCGTTGTAAAGCCCGATGCAGCCATTGGATGACTTGCGGCCAATCTTGCGCGTGTCATGTGTGCCGTGAATACGGTAGTACGTCCAGCTCAGGTAAAGTGCGTGTGTTCCCAACGGGTTATCTGGACCTGGGCCAATGAACTTTGGCCACTCTGGGTTCCGCTTGAGCATGGAAGGGGTCGGACGCCAGCTTGGGCCATCAACCTTTTGCGTGATCCTGGTGCGCCCACGACGCGTCAGATCTTCTGTCAGCGGAACACTGGAAGGATACAGTTTATAGATGCTCTGGTCTTCGGACCAATAATGCACCGCACGGCTGTCGATATCCACAAGGATCGCCCCATTGCGGGTATCGTTGAAATAGGGCTGCCAATCTAACGTGCGAAAGCTGGAGATGTTGCGCTTAACAACCTCTGTAACGTCTCGCTCAACCTGTGTGGTTGCGGTTGAGTTCACGGCGGCCGTGCTTTGCGCCAAGGCGGGTGTCGCCAGCACAGCGGCACCACCAGCAAGGAACGCGCGGCGACTGTTTGGCGTAATTCGATTCAGGGTCATAAAGAGCTCCATCAGACAAACGTGTTTGCCGGGTTGGTATATGGCTCGAAAGCCGCAGTTTCAAATCAAACAACTGTCATCTGGCATAGTAACGCCGATGTGCGTTTGAAACGCAACGCCTCTCATTGTAAGCCAATCATAACCTTTTTGCGTGGAGCTGCGCTATGACCCGTATCCTGTCCCTGTTTCTGGCCCTGTTTGTTGCGTTGGCCGCCTGTGCACCGTCAACCGGCCCCGATGGCAAACCCGCCAAAAGCGCCTATCGCATCAGTCCCGGTGACCGGGGTAAATTGCAATTCCGGATGCTCGACTCCGTAAACGCCCTGCGCAGTGCGGCGGGCAGTAGTCCGGTCCAGCTTGATTCCAAGCTGAATGCTGCTGCCGCGACCCATGCACGTGACATGTCCTTGCAGAATCGTCCCTGGCACTTTGGCTCTGATGGATCTTCACCTATCGACCGGATCAACCGCGTGGGGTATCCCGGCGGACTGGTCGGGGAGGTGATTTCTGAAACCTACGAAACCGAGCTGGAGACGCTGGCAGCCTGGATGGACCAGCCGGACACCCGCCGGGTCATCATCTCACCGGATGCCAGAAACATGGGTTTTGCATGGCATCAGGAAAAGAATGGGAAAATCTGGTGGACCCTGGTGACAGGAAGCTAGGCGTTCAGCGCCACCAGCGTTCCATTCCCCACCATCGCATAAACATCTTCCATCTGTCTGTTTGACACAGAGATACACCCCCACGTCCAGTCGCCCTTGTCACGTCTGAAAGGGTGCTGTTGACCGTGGATAAAAATGTCGCCGCCCGGGCTTTTGCCTTGGGCCTCTGCGCGGGCGCGGTCTTCGTCATTCGGGTAGGAAATTCCCAGCGAGAGGTGAAACCGGCTGTTCGGGTTGCGCCGGTCAATGTGATAAAGGCCCTCTGGCGTGCGCCCGTCCCCTTCGATTTCCTTGTGCCCCACCGGCGCGAAACCGAGCTTGATCTTGTAATCCTTCAGCACACGGTCGTGATGCATCAGAAACATCCGCCGGTCTTCCTTGTTCACCACAACAGCGGTGACCTGCGGGCCGCGATAGTGTTTGAACTTGCTTCTGGGGCTACAGGCGGCCAATGCCACCAACGCTGTGCCACCCAGGATGGCTGTTCTACGGTTCATGGTCTGCTGTCCCTCAAACATTGACCTTATTGGTCAGTTTTTATGGCAGAACGCGTACCACAGGAAAAGGGAAATTGCATGGAAAAATCTGGGCCAAATGGCACGCGCACGAGGACGTGATTTCCTTAGATATGGGGCGTTAATCTGATCTACATGCTGCACGAGAAACACCCGACCAATTCTACATGCGCAGACCACCGGAACTGATCCACCACCTGCACCCAATCCAACACATACCCCGCAGCACATAAAACTGCCGCATCCCGCGCAAAAGTATTGGGGTTACATGATACATAGGCGATGCGGGGAACATTGGTTTTGACCAGCTCCGCCACCTGTGCCTCGGCCCCGGCACGTGGCGGATCAAGGACGACGCAATCAACCTTCGCCAATTCATCAGGCAACAAGGGCCGCCGGTAAAGATCGCGCGCCTCTGCTGTTACTGGTTTGAGCCCTTTGGCCATGCACCAACCATACGTTAACGCCTCCACCATCGCCACCTCCCCTTCGACTGCATGCACCGCGGCGGTTTCCGCCAAAGGCAATGAAAAGGTTCCCGCACCCGCAAACAGATCAATCACCCGCGTCGCGCCACCAACAACTTCGCGCACGGCGTGCAGCAGTGCCTGTTCGCCATGATGCGTGGCTTGCAAAAATGCTCCGGCAGGCGGGGTTACCTTTGCCCGACCAAAACTTTGGGTTGGGGGCGTGCGCATGGCAATCACCTCATCCGCCCACGACAGCCGCGCCAAACCAAGCTGATCACAAAGCTGCGCAAGCTCTTGCCGCAAAGGTCCATCAAGCAGTTTACCGTGCACCACGGCGACGTCCAATCCATGGTCACTTTCGGTGATGGTCATGGCCAGCGTCGCCTTGCGACTGGCCCCAGCTATCGCCAATCGTTCCGCAATAGCGCGCCCCGCCAAAACGGCAGGCGTCACCAGGATACAGTCGGGCACCTCCACAATCACACCGGAAGCGCGCCCATGAAAACCAGCCATTGCGCCCTTTTTTGTGCGCCGCACGGCAAAGGTAGCGCGGCGACGTGAGTGCGCAGGCGAGGTCACAATTATCTTAAAAACAGTCTCTAATCCATGCGCAGCAAGCGCGCTCAGCACGACCTCCACCTTCCAGTTGGCCACCAGCGGATCAGCGGCATGTTGCAGCGCACAGCCCCCACAGGATCTGAAGTGTCGGCAAGGGGGGCTGACACGCTGATCTGACGGCGTAACAATCCGGACGTTCCGCAGGTCTTGCCCCTCCAGATCGCCCGTCACAACTTCGCCCGGCAAGGTCATCGGCGCAAAAACCGGTCCATCTGCAATGCCGTCTCCATGCATGCCAAGATGGCGAATGTGGTATTCAGACACTATTCCGCTGCTTTCATATTTAGGAAGCCGCCGGACTGGCGGTGCCAGTAGCGCGCATAGAGCCCATCCAGAGCCAGTAACGCCTCATGTGTGCCGCTCTCAACGATCTCACCTTGATCCAACACGATAATCCGATCCATCGCGGTGAGCGTGGACAGACGGTGCGCAATTGCCAGGACGGTCTTGCCCTCCATCACGCGGGTCAGCGCCGTCTGAATCGCGGCCTCTACTTCACTATCAAGGGCGGATGTCGCCTCATCCAGCACCAGGATTGGCGCGTCTTTCAGAATTGCACGGGCCAGCGCAATGCGTTGTCGTTGCCCTCCGGACAGTTTGACGCCCCGCTCGCCCAGATGCGCATCATATCCACCGCGCTTTTTATGATCTTCGAGGTGCTGAATAAAATCATGGGCCTCGGCCCGTGTGGCCGCCGCGATGACCTCTTCCTCGGTGGCGTCAGGACGACCATACAGGATGTTGTCACGTGCCGAGCGATTGAACATCGCGGTCTCTTGCGTGACCATGCTGATGCTCCGGCGCAGGCTTTCTTGTGTAATGCTACGTACATCAACGCCATCAATCGAAATGGAGCCTTTTTCCCCGTCATAGAGCCGCAAAAGCAACGCGACAAGCGTGGATTTTCCAGCCCCTGACGCGCCGACAATGCCCAGTTTTTCGCCCCCTGATATGGTTAGATTTATGTCTCTAACTCCACCGATTTCACGCCCGTAGGCAAAACTGAGGTCTTTCAGCGCGATCTCTCCATGTGGCACAACAAGGTCCGTCGCGGATGGATCGTTTTCCAGACGCACACGTGGCGTGAGCGTGCGCATCCCGTCTTCAATTTCACCAATGTTGGAATAGATCGCCATCAGCGTGAAACTGACCCAACCGGTCATTTGCGCAATACGGATCGCCACAGCCCCAGCCGCGACGATATCGCCTTCGCTGGCACCACCGCTCTGCCACAGCAGGATCGTACCACCCAGCAACAGCACAGGCAGCAAACCCGCCAATGTCATCAGGGCCAGCCGGAACCCGGCAGCCAAGTACCCAAATTCCAGTGACCGTTCCCGAAACGTCTGCATCGCGCCCAGCGCGGCGCGGTCCTCGTGATCGGCATGGGCAAACAGTTTCACCGTTTTGATATTGGTGATCGTATCCACCACCTGCCCCGACACCATTGCCCGCGCGCCTGCCCGGCCTGCCGATTTGGCGCGAATGCGGGGCAAGAACCAGCGGATCAGCGCGAAGTAGAGCACCAGCCACACCGCAAACCCTATCGCCACACGCCAGTCGATGGCCACCAGCAGCAGCACAGACCCAAGCAGGGAAGCCAGCGCAAAGGCAACCACATTGATCATCTCAACCGCAACATCCGTTACCGCCCGCGCGGTCTGCATCTGCTTTTGCGCAATACGGCCCGCAAAATCATCATCAAAAAACGTGACGTTCTGCCCCAAGGTCCAGCGGTGCAGCCGCGAAAGCACCATCGGGTTCACATTTGGCCCTACCATGATGGAATTGGATGCCGCAGACAGACCAAACAGCAATGGCCGCGCAATCAGGAAAAACGCTATCGCCCCAAAGATCAGCCCGATGTTGGTCCCGTCAAAAAACGCATCCGGGCCGGAGCTGACCGTGGCATCAATGACCCGGCCAAGGATCCACGCCGTGCCGGCCTCCATCGCACCGGCCAGCGCGGAAATTCCCGCTGCAAGCCATAGCACAGGCCACGCCCCGCTCAGACACCAGCGCATAAACGCGCCCAGCATCTGCGGCGGAGGCCCGGTGACGGGGCGAAACGGATTGATCCAATTGCCAATGTTCACGATGCGTCTTCTTCTGTTTTCAGGAACCCACCGGATTGGCGCGCCCAGAACCCTGCATATAGGCCGCCCCGTGCCAAAAGCGCGTCGTGATTGCCCTCTTCAACGATGCGGCTATCCTCCATCACCAGAATGCGGTCCATTTCGGCAATCGTGGACAGGCGGTGCGCAATGGCGATCACGGTTTTGCCTGCCATCATCCCATACAGGGTTTCCTGAATGATCGCCTCCACCTCACTGTCGAGCGCGCTTGTCGCCTCATCCAGCAGCAGGATCGGCGCGTTCTTAAGGATGACGCGGGCCAGTGTGATCCGCTGGCGTTGCCCCCCAGACAGTTTCACGCCGCGTTCACCCACACGCGCGTCATAGCCGGTGCGTCCTTCGGGATCAGCAAGGTCGAGGATAAAGTCATGCGCCTGCGCCTCTTTCGCGGCGGCGATCACCTGTTCTTCACTGGCATCGGGACGGCCATAAAGGATGTTGTCGCGCACAGAGCGGTGCAGCAGAGAGCTGTCCTGTTGTACCACACCAATCTCGCGGCGCAGGCTGTCTTGGGTGACCTGGCTTATATCCTGACCGTCAATCAGAATGCGTCCACTCTCCGCGTCATAGAACCGCAAAAGAAGCTTTATTAGGGTCGATTTCCCAGCACCTGATCGCCCAATCAGGCCGATCTTTTGACCCGGCTGGATGGTCAAATTTACATCCTGCAAGCCGCCGGAGTCGCGCCCGTAATGATGGCTCAACTTCTGCACCTCAATGCGCCCATCGGCCATGATCAAGGGCTTGGCCTGTACATCATCAACCAAGTTGATCGGCTGCGCGATGGTTTCCATGCCTTCCGCCACCACACCGAGTTCGCGAAAAAACGAAGACACCGCCCACATGATCCACCCGGTCATCGCATTCAATCGCAAGGTCAGCGCGGCCGCCGCCGCGACCACACCAACGCTGGCCTGCCCGGTTGTCCAGAGCGCCAACGCCCAGCCGACAATCCCCACGATCAGCAGACCGTTCAAAACGGTCAGGGAAACATCCATAATCGTGAACAGGCGCATCTCAACCTGGAAAGTCTTGCGGGTGTTTTCGATGGCCTCTTTGGCATAGTCGACCTCTAGGTCGTGATGGGCAAACATCTTGACCGAATGGATGTTCGTATAGGCATCCACGACCCGACCCGTCACCTGAGACCGGGCATCTGAAGCCGCTTTGGAGGCAGGACCAACCCGCCTAATTGTCCAGCGGACCAGCGCGCCATAAAGCACGAACCAGATCAGCAAAGGCAAAAGCAGACGCCAATCAGAAGTGCTGAGCAAAATCGCGGCACCAATCAGATAAGCCAGCGAATAGGACAGCGCATCAAAGGTCTGAAAGATCACCTCGCCCGCCGCCGGGGGCGTTTGCATGATGCGGTTGGCGATGCGCCCGGCAAAGTCGTTTTCAAACCAACCCACAGACTGCCGTAACACCTGCCGATGCGCCCGCCAGCGGATCAGGGTGCCAAAATTCGGCAGAATGGCATTGTTGATCAGCGCTACATCAATGCCCTGCAACAGGGGGCGTAGGGTGAGGATAAACACGGCGACCAGCACCAATTCAGTGCCGTATTCCGCCCACAATTGCGATGGATCGCTGCCCAGCAGATCAACCAGACGGCCCATGTAGTAGATCAACCAGATCTCAATGGCCGCAACAACAATGGACATGATCCCGGTCGCCCAGAACACGCGTTTGAACGGCACACAATATTGGCGCAGGAAGGGCCATATTTTCTGAGGAGGGGCGTTATCCTCAGCATAGGCAACATAGGGGTCGACGAGGTTTTCAAAGAATCGGAACATGGCAGAAGCCTTGGAGTTTTCGTGCAAAATGATCAGGCACCGATGCGGTTCACCTGAGACGGACTATGGGTCGTGGCTGTTTTAGCCGAACCAAATCCCGCGATACATTTTACAATCCTCCGTGTTCATGAGCAGGGGGATAGACGACTTCAACTGCGCTGTCGACCCGTCAACCATGGTTGAGCAATTCATTTTTTTTGAGCATGAACCCGGAATCGATCCAAATTTGTTCCAATTCAGTAAGTTTTTTACCCAACGCGGGTCCTTGATAGTCCGCAATCAGATCAGATGCCTTGATCGGAAATGTAGCGCGCGCTGCCGTTGAAATAGGGGTCAGTTTTGCTCCATCAGCCGGTTGTTCTGACATTGCCGCACGAAGCAGAAGAGCCGATTGTGCGATGGTTTCACCGTGCCGATACGCGACTTCATGCAAGGGCATCGAACCAAATCCAACTTCACGCGACACGGCGTATTTTCGCGCTTCTACCTTGCTCAACCGCAGTCTGTGCACGACATTTTCACACCCCAATACGGCCAACCGCCGAATCCAATCCGGAGCAAGGCCCAATGTATGTTCTGCATGGGCGATCATCCCAATCCACCGGTCATCCGCACCCGGAAGCAAGATGGGCAATACCCCGGTTGAACACATCCCCGCCAAGGCAAAACCTGGGTCAGGTGATGAGAGCAGTTTGCGCATCTCTTGACCGATGCGTTCGGCAGAAAGTGTCTCTACCCCGTCGATATTTTGCGCAATTGCGTTGATTGCGTCCGGGTCAAAACCCGCCTCAACATTCCCGAACCAGGCAAAAAACCGATAAAACCGCAGGATGCGCAAATAGTCTTCCTGAATGCGCGCAACGGGGTCTTGGATAAAACGTATATGCCGCGCGATCAGGTCAGGCAGTCCGCCCAGTGGGTCAATCAATCGCCCATCTGGCGTTGCATATAGGGCGTTCATGGTGAAGTCACGGCGCACCGCATCCTCAGAAATGTCCTGCGAAAACGCAACAACCGCGCGGCGCCCATCCGTCGCAACATCGCGTCGAAACGTGGTGATCTCAAACGGTGTTTCGCCAACAATGACCGTGACTGTGCCGTGCTCAATCCCGGTTGGCAGCGCCTTGAGCCCCGCAATTTTAGCCAATGTCATCACAGTCTGGGGCAGGGCATCTGTTGAAATGTCAACATCGCTGTCCGGGTGTTGCAACACAGCGTTACGCACGCAGCCACCAACAAAGAAAACCTGATACCCGGCATCTGCAATCAACCGACAGATCAGCTGGGCCTTTGGATCAACCAACCAGCTTGTGTTTGGGTCTAGATAGGTTTCATTTGCTCTGTCCATGCCCGCAATATACGCGCGGTTGCCCCCCAGATGTAATAGGGTCCGTAAGGCACAACGTAATAATACCGTCGTTGCCCGCGCCAGCGCCGTGACTGGACCAGATAATTCTGCGGGTTAAGCACATGATCAAGCGGGACGGCAAAAACCTCTTCAACTTCTCCGGGCTCAGGTTTGATAATAAATTCGTCTCTAACAAGGGCAATAACCGGCGTAACGCGAAAACTGGTCACGGTTTCATGTGAGGGTAAAGTGCCCAAAACCTCAACCTGATCCATCGGCAGACCGATTTCTTCTTGTGCCTCACGCAAGGCCGCCGCAACCACGTCCGCGTCAGTTTCATCCTGCTTGCCGCCAGGAAATGCGATCTGTCCCGGGTGATGCTTGAGGGCAGAGGACCGTTTGGTTAACAAAAGCGCGTAACGTCCCGACCGTTGAACGATGGGCGCAAGAACACCTGCGGCGCGCAGGGTGCGACCCTCGGGCAGGGTGACTTTGGGGTTCAGATCAAAGTCAGACGAGGCGACGCCGGGACGGTCCAGCGCGGCACGGATGTCAGCAATCTGATCACTCACCTGCGGTTTCTGCCTCAAAACCCACACTGGCCGGGTCAAGATCATAATGCGCACCGCAAAACTGACAATCCGCCGTCACACGGCCTTCATCCGTGGTCATCTTTTCAATGTCTTTGGCCGAATAGATCGACAGGCTTTGCCGTACCCGGTCTTCGGAACAAGTACAGCCAAACCGCACGGCTTGCGCATCATAGACACGCGGCGATTCGTCATGGAACAACCGCAACAGTAAATCAGTGGGTGGGATTGAGGGGCCGATCAACTCCAGATCCTCAACCGTGTCGAGGAGAATGTTCACACGGTTCCAGTTCTCAGCCTCATCATCATGCACAAGATCGCTTGCCGCCAAAACCTCGCCTGACCCTTCGCCCTTTGCCGCAAAAGGGGAGGCTTTTGGCATGTGCTGCAACATCACACCTCCGGCGCGCCAATGTTCGGGCGTGCCAGGTGTTGATGATTTACCAAAGCTCAGCGAAAACCGGGAGGGGAGCTGTTCTGACTGCGCAAAATACGCCTCTGCACAGGCCGCCAAAGATCCGCCCGCCAATGGCGTAATGCCTTGATAGGGTTTCATGCCCTGGCCCTGATCAATCATCACAGCAAAATACCCATCACCCACCTGCTCAAAGGGCGGCGCGTCGGTCAGCCGATCCGCATCATAGCTTGCATAGGCTCTGATACGCGCTGGTTGACCGTCCTCATCCGGGCCGTAGTAATCGGTGGCAATCATCCGCACCGCCCCCTTTGACTGGACCTGTAATGACAGTTTCCAGCGCAATTTGATCGTTTGTCCGATCAACGCCGTCAGCAAGGCCATCTCTGCCACAAGCGCTTCGACTTGAGGCGGGTAATCATGCTGGCGCAGAATACCTTCTAACACACCGTCCAGCCGCGCCACGCGACCGCGTATGTCTGAACCATCAAGCTGAAATGGCAGGACGCTGTCGTCCCACGCGATCTGAGTGCCATCTGTCATTGGGGTTTCCTTATCGGGGGTCGCTTGGCATACCGCGTCTATGTAGGGGCGGCAACCTAGAGAAAAAGGGGTAGGGCAGATGATCAGGCGCGTGGGGCAGGTGCCCCGAACAGACAAAGTGTATCGTCTGCGGGCAGGGGCCTATGCCATTTTGCCGCTAAATGGGCGCTTTCTGACGGTCGCACAAGTTGATAATGACGTCGAAATCATGCTGCCCGGGGGCGGCATTGACCCCGGCGAATCCCCGCTACAGGCGTTACACCGGGAAGTTATCGAAGAAATCGGCTGGCGCATTGCGTATCCCCGACGCCTGGGTGCCTTTCGCCGGTTCGTCTTTATGCCAGAATATGACTTGTGGGCAGAAAAACTGTGCCATGTTTATGTGGCCCGCCCGGTCCGACAAATTGCGGAGCCGGTCGAGCCGGATCATCACGCGATGGTGCTGTCAGGGACAGAGGCGATTGCCGCCCTTGGCAATGATGGCGACCGGATGTTTATGGCGCGTTATTTGGCTGACTCAAGGCCGTAGTATTCATAAAGAATGGCAGACACATCATCGAGAAAATCTGATCCGCCCGCATAAGCAGTCAACCCCTCAACCAGACCATCCAAAAACGCGATGCCTTTTTGATCTGCGACCTGCGAGACAATCCGCGCGGTGCCGTCCTCGTCCAGCAATTGCCCAACAGGGTCGGGACATTCCGTGACGCCATCGGATACGATCAACAACCGATCACCCGGCGCAAGCGAGATATCAAATTGCTCAAAATCAACCCCAGCCAAAAGTCCAACAGGAAATCCACCTGTACCAGATTGTTCAACTTTGCCATCAGCCCGCTGCACAACTGGATGCGGATGGCCGGCCTGACAAATCGTGACCTTGCCGGTTTGAATATGCACCACTGCAAGCATGAAGGTGAAATAGTGCTCCGTTTCCATCTCGTTCAGCACGAGATCGTTTAAAGTTGTGACAACCTCGCTCGGGGGCAACGTGGTATAGCTGCCATCGGGTCTGCGTCGCAATGCGATGTTCTGGTCCGGGGCCGTCGCTGACAGGTATCCAGCCAGACGCGCGGTCATCAACGCAGAGCTTACACCGTGGCCAGACACATCAATTGCAAAAAGGCCCAGCAGTCCTTCTCCGCCATTAAAATACCCAACAAGGTCACCGCCAACATGACCACTGGGCCGCAACAACAGCGAAGTATCCCCCGTGACATCGGCCCTATACCTTTCCCGAACAAGCGACTGTTGCAGCTTTTTCGCCTCTCTCAGATCGCGTTGCAGCGAATTGTACATAGAGCGCAATTCGCCAAGGGTATCGCTTAGCTCGTACTGCATTTGAAGAATGCGTTCGCCCGCCGTGATCCGGGCACGCAATTCGTTCTTATCAACCGGTTTCGTCAGAAAATCATCCGCACCACTGTCCAACCCATGGGCGATCTCGGCCTTTTCGCTTTTTGACGTGAGCAGAATAAAATACGCATACCGGTCCTGGCTGAGCGCGCGAAAGGCATGGCAAAATTCCAGGCCGGTCATGCCGGGCATCATCCAGTCGCTGATGACAAGATCAGGCAATCTGTCCTGCACAATGTCCAGCGCTTCCTGACCAGAGGAGGCCTCAATGACGTCATAGCCCCAGCCATCCAGCATTGCCTTTACAATGCGCCGCTGAAACCGGCTGTCGTCCACCACCAAAACACGTCGTCTGGCGCGCGAACTGGAGTCTGGCGTAAAGGGCTTGGTATGGGTCAAAGCGCTGCACATGTCGAAAGAAACCTTTGCGAGTCGGCGCGACCTTATCCATGGACGCATTAACGCTAAATGAACCCTAAAATACCGCATAATCGCAGCATCAAGATTACCGCTTGTTAAGGATTTTCACCGACACCAGTGTGATGTGGAGAATAGAATGATTGATTGGCAACGTGTGAACACCCTGCGCGAAGAAGTGGGCGCGGAGGATTTTGATGAAGTGGTGGAGCTGTTCCTCGAAGAGGTGGATGAGGTGATCACCAAACTGCGGGGAATGCCGGATTTCGCCACACTGGAGGAAGACCTGCATTTTCTGAAAGGCAGCGCGCTAAGTCTGGGCTTTCGCTCGTTCTCGGGCCTGTGTCAGGTTGGCGAAAACCTGTCTGCTGAGGGCAAGGCTGATCAGGTCGATCTAAATGAAATTCTGCAAAACTACACACAGTCCAAACAGGTATTTCAGGCCGAAATGACCCAGGCTCTGGCAAGTTAGAGCCCTATACCTCAGACCAATTTATACAAAGTTCCTGCCGCAGCTGATCCAAAATGCTCACGGGCTTTGGCCCGCAACATCTGCATCCCGGTAATCCATCGGTCATGATCTTGCGCGCGGTGCATCACGTAGTCTTTGACGGCGGGGTGGGACAGGATCAGAAACTGTTCTGCCTCAACACCTGCAACAATGGCCTTGGCCACGTCATCCGCAGTCAAAAGTGATGCCTGCTGTGCGGCATCTGCATCCGAAAGCCCCAACAGTGGCGTCGCCACATATTGCGGGCATACGACCGAAACACCAATCCCCTGCGCGCCATGGGTGATTGCCAGTGATTCAGCAAAACTGACAGCGGCATGTTTGGTCGCGGAATAGGCCGCATCACCAATCTGGTTCAGCAACCCCGCCGCAGAGGCAACATTGACCAAATGCCCCGACCCGCGCTCTGTCATTTCTGGCAAAAGTGCGCGCGCGGCATAGACATGGGCCATCACATGCACCTGCCAGTTCAACATCCAGGTTTCATTGTCCGCTGATGCCGCATGGTTTGGCTCACCCTTGCCTATCCCGGCGTTAGAAACGTAAATGTCGATCCCGCCCAGCGCATCATGGGCCTGCGCAATCAACCCCTGCACCGCCGTTTCATCCCGCACATCACAAGCCGCTGAATGTCCGTTAATTTCCTGTGCGATGGCAGCCGCACTGTCACCATCCAGATCAGCGACAAACACCCGTGCGCCCATACCTGCTGCACGCCGCGCAAGTGCCGCCCCGATACCACTTCCCCCACCGGTGATGACCACAGATTTGCCACTGAACTTCATCGCCGTCTCCTAGATTACGAACTGGGCCAGCGTCTCATCATTTGTGATATCGGTATAGGTAAACCCTGCGTCATCAATGCGCTGGAACATTGCGGGAAAATTCCGTGGCGAATCTGTTTCGATCCCGATCAGGACAGACCCAAAATTGCGGGCGGATTTTTTCATATACTCAAACCGGGTGATATTATCGTTCGGGCCAAGCATCCCCAGAAAATCTTTCAGCGCGCCAGGGCGTTGCGGCAGCCGCAGGATGAAGTACTTCTTGAGCCCGCCATACCGCTGCGCGCGTTCCTTGACCTCTGGCAAACGCTCAAAATCAAAGTTCCCACCGGAGGCGACACAGACAACACGCTTGCCCCTGATCTGTGGCGCAACCACGCTCAGCGCCTCCAGGGAAAGCGCGCCGGCAGGTTCCAGCACAATGCCCTCAACGTTGAGCATCTCAACAATTGTGCCGCAAATGCGATCCTCTGGCAGGTCAATCACGTCCTCAATCGACACACTCTTGAGCCGCGTAAAGGGACGTACGCCAATCTTGGCAACAGCGGCACCATCCACAAAGGTGTTAATCGGTGACACATCGACGGGTTCACCGGCCTCCAGCGCCTCCGCCAATGATCGCGCGCCCGATGGTTCAACAAAGGTATACCCACATTGATTGCCAAAATAACTGAACGTGCCAGAAGATAATCCGCCGCCGCCAACAGGCAGGATGATATGGTCCGGCACAGCGCCCAATTGCTGTTCAATTTCAACCGCAACGCTGGCCTGACCTTCGATCACATCCTCATCATCAAAGGGCGATAGAAAGGCCCCGTTCTCTGCCGTGCAAAATTCCTGCGCGGCAACAAGTGTTGCATCAAAATAGTCTCCAACAAGGCGCACTTCGACATGATCACCGCCAAACATACGGGTCTTGAGGATCTTTTGTTCAGGCGTTGTCACAGGCATGAACACAACACCCTGCACCCCGAAATGACGACACATAAACGCGACACCCTGCGCGTGATTTCCCGCTGAGGCACAGACAAACAACTGATGTTTAGGGATGGCACGACGCATTGCGTTAAACGCACCGCGCAGCTTGTAAGACCGCACCGGGCTCAGGTCTTCGCGTTTCAACCAGATGTCAGCGCCAAAGCGATCCGACAACAGATCGTTGCGCATGCAGGGCGTGGGTGGAAATACCGCGCGCATGGCTTGCGTCGCGCGCTTGGCCCCCTCTCTGAATTGGCTCATGCCTTGTGTACTTTTTGGTCAAAGAGGTCAGTCAATCGCACGCCCCTCAATGAAATGGCCATAAAACGTCGTCAAAACACTGGCCCCGATCAACATCAAAAACCACCCCACGACCAGCGAATAGATCATGCCGATCACACTGTCCGCGCCCCCAATCTGATTTGGCAATTGCGCAATCAGCGAGCTAAGAACCAGCAAGAAGACAAGCACCCCAATTGTACCACTGTTGCCTGCTGTGGCTTTCCAGGCGTCACCAAATGTCATGGGTCGGCCAACAGCTGCGGAGGGCAGAACGGGACAGAGCCGATAGAACACGTAAAAGGCGACGATGGCAGGTATCAGGGACATCAGCAGGGCGCCCAACGGCCCAAGAATAAGCAAAAACAGGCCGAGTATCAGCAAGACCACCATCACCAATCCCATGATGAGCAAACCGATCAAAAAACCCCGACCAAAATAGGACATGATGGGACCGCCATGAAATTGCGGGAACCAACTGGTCGGATATTCCTCAAGCAGCACATAGCGGTGCCATGAAACCGCAATCCACAATGCAACAACGACGGACACGATGATATAGATCAGAAAGCTGAGCCAAAGGCTTCCTGGCACTGCGGCCAGCACTTCGGGATCGTTTTCGCGCATAAGTGAGGTGGCTTCGGCACCCAGAAACACAAAAGCCAGCCCGCTGAGCAGATAGGGCACCAGCGATAGCTTCAGCGCGGCGTCAATGTTGGAAAACACCAACCGCACCGAATGCACGAATATCTGCCAACCCTTCATGATCGTCCTCTCGACAGCGCAAAAACCTAACCACAGGTTTGTCACAACGCTCTGCCTGCATCAACCTTGCCCTACCTCGCAAAACCCGGTATCGCGCAGGCGATTAATCAAGGGGATATCCGTCATGTCAGCGCCCAAAAAAGTAGTGCTCGCCTATTCCGGCGGGCTTGATACCTCCATCATCCTCAAATGGCTGCAAACAGAATACGGTTGCGAGGTTGTGACCTTTACCGCCGATCTGGGGCAGGGGGAGGAGCTGGAGCCTGCCCGCGCCAAGGCGGAACTCATGGGTGCCTCCGAGATCTATATTGAGGACGTGCGCGAAGAGTTTGTGCGCGACTTTGTGTTCCCGATGTTCCGCGCCAATGCGGTCTATGAGGGGTTGTATCTGCTGGGCACGTCTATTGCGCGCCCTTTGATCTCAAAACGTCTGGTTGAGATTGCCGAGAAAACGGGTGCCGATGCGGTCGCGCATGGTGCGACCGGCAAGGGCAACGATCAGGTGCGGTTTGAACTGGCCGCCTATGCGTTGAACCCCGATATCAAGGTGATTGCGCCCTGGCGTGAATGGGATCTGTCGAGCCGCACAAAGCTGATCGACTTTGCGGAGAAAAACCAAATCCCGATTGCAAAAGACAAGCGTGGGGAGGCACCCTTTAGTGTGGATGCAAACCTGTTGCACACCTCGTCCGAGGGGAAGGTTTTGGAAGACCCCGCCGTAGATGCGCCCGATTACGTGTATCAGCGGACTGTCAATCCAGAGCAGGCCCCGGATGAGCCGGAATATGTCGAAGTTGGTTTTGAACGCGGTGATGCAGTCTCTATCAACAATGAAATGATGTCACCCGCCACCATCCTGACCAAGCTGAACGAACTTGGCGGCAAGCACGGCTGTGGGCGCCTTGATTTGGTTGAGGGGCGTTTTGTCGGGATGAAATCGCGCGGGATTTACGAAACGCCCGGTGGAACATTGTTGCTGGAGGCCCACCGGGGTATCGAATCCATCACGTTGGACCGTGGGGCGATGCACCTCAAGGACGAGCTGATGCCACGCTACGCCGAGCTGATCTATAACGGGTTCTGGTTCAGCCCCGAACGCACCATGTTGCAGGCCGCAATTGATGCCAGCCAGACCCATGTGACCGGTACTGTGCGGTTGAAACTCTACAAAGGCAGCGCACGCACGGTGGGCCGTTGGTCTGATCACTCGCTCTACTCAGAGGCGCATGTGACGTTTGAAGACGACGCTGGTGCCTATGATCAGAAAGATGCCGCCGGGTTCATTCAACTGAATGCGCTGCGTTTGAAGCTGCTGGCGGCGCGCGACAAGCGGCTCAAATAAGCGCCTCTGCTGAATCCCACATCGCTGTATAAAGGGGCATCGCGCGTTCGCACAGGCGCGCGGCCTCACCCGTCAGTTCCGGTTCGGGCCCCTCTGGTCCCGCGAACCCGGTTGAGCGATGCACCGCATCATACCAATGCGCGGCCCAGACCCCGTCATAGGGTTTTGGGCCAGCTTGCCAGCGCAACATAGCCGGGTCAAACGGCACACCAATCGCGTCACACAAACGGGTCAACATCCCTTTTGGATCACGGCGGATGTCATGGCTGTCGATCAGATATCCCCCCAAACGCTCGATCAAATCCAACTGCTGGGGATAGCCGATGTCTTGCAACGTCGGCATTTCATGTTTCGCAAGGTAGCTTGCGATAACCCTGGCCGGGTGACGTATGAGATGCACGTTTTCACATCCCTTCGCCCACTCCATCGGGAAACTGGGCAGCATGTGGTGCGGCATGTGTTTCATGTAGACATGCGGCGCACCGTCCCTGGCACAAAGGGCCGCAACCTTGGCAGGGTCGGTTTCATGGGCCGCTGTGATTTGATCTCGCATCGGGTGATCCAAGCCAGATTGCGCCAGATAGGCCGCATAAAACGGCTCATCCCGAACCTCAAAATCAGGGCGCGCTGCAAAGCTGTACATCATCGCCGTGCTCAGATTGCGCGGGCCAGACCACATGGCGATTTTCATAAAAACCCCTGTCTGTATCGCATCGGTGTCTTGTCGGTATGACGTCGGTATTTGGTCCGACATCCGAAATGTTACGAGCCTCACCCAAGAGGTCAATTACAATCACCACCCCGTGAAAAACCGCAACAGTCCGTTGCGCGTCGGGAACTTTTCAACGCAGCTTGGGGTCTGTTTACAGGAGGTCCATTCATGTCCCGTCTTACAACTTTCAAAACCTTCGCCCTCGCCACGCTGATCGGTGTGGGCCTGTTTGCCCACGACGCCCGCGCGGGCACGGAAACCCTGACTGTTGCAGGCGGATGTTTCTGGTGCGTCGAAGCGGATTTTGAATCCGTGCGCGGGGTCAAAGGGGCGGTATCCGGTTTTGCCGGTGGCAAGACGAGTAATCCAACTTACAAGGATGTCACTGGCGGTGGTACAGGCCATTATGAGGCCGTGCAGATCACCTTTGACAACATCATCATCAACCGCGACCAGATTTTGGCGATGTTCTTTCGCTCCATCGACCCAACAGATGCGGGTGGACAGTTTTGCGACCGTGGGCCCAGCTATCGCACAGCGATTTTTGCCGCAAACACCACGCAAAAGGCAGCCGCAGAAAAAGCCAAAGCACAGGCACAAGCCGATCTGGGCAAAAAGGTTGTCACACCTGTATTGGGGGCAAGCAAGTTTTACCCCGCAGATGCCTATCATCAGAACTACTACAAAAGCAGTGACCGTCTGGCGGTTAGCAGCGTCGGTGTCGCCGTTAAAAAATCAACGGCCTACAAACGCTACCGCAACCGCTGTGGCCGCGACCAGCGGGTCAAGCAGTTGTGGGGCTCAGCGGCACCGTTTGCTAAGTAGAAAAATCATGGTCCTCGATCTCTTTCAGATCGGGGATCACATCCGCCGTGCCATGGCGCGTCACCATCAGCGCGCCTGCCTTTGACGCCAGATCAATGGCGTCGGCCATGTTCATCCCCCGATCAAGCGCGGCAACAAGATAGCCGGTAAAAGTATCGCCGGCACCTGTGGTATCAACAGGATCGACCGGATAGGCCGGATAGAATATCTCTGATTTGGCCGTGTTAGAGACCCATTTGCATCCCTCAGCGCCCAACGTGACCACAATATCACGCACCGGCAGATCGCTGAGCGCATGGCCTGTGTCAGCGCGCAATTGATCTGCCTCAACCGCATTCAACACCAACACATCAATCTGATCCAAAATCGCTGAGATGGCCCGCGCATCAAATGGTGCTGCGGCATATGTCACGTGCAACCCCAACGTCTTTGCCGTTTCAGCAGCATAGACTTGCCCACTGGTTTCATTCTGCATCAACAGGATGTCCCCTGGCGATGCTTCTGTCAGGGCCGCACCAATCATCTGTTCGCTGAGTACCTGATTGGCCCCGCCAAACAACACGATGGAATTTTCACCGTTGGCATCCACACAGATGTTCGCATGACCCGTCGGCACATCGACCACGGTGATATGCGGCGTATCGACGCCATATTCCAGCAAACGTTCCAACGCCCATGTCCCGTCAGACCCGACCGCGCCAATGTGGATCACCCGCGCCCCGGCCCGTGCGGCAGCAACGGACATATTGGCCCCCTTGCCCCCCAGACCCTGATCAAACTCTATCGCGGCAAGTGTTTCACCCGGTGCGGGCAAATGCGGCAGTTGATAAAAGTTGTCTGCGTTGATCGACCCCAGGTTCCAGATCATTCCCCAACCTTACATGCCGCAAGAATGGCCATATTCATGATGTCGTTGGCCGTTGAGGTGGTGGAGCAAATCTGGATCGACTTATCCAAGCCCGTCAAGATAGGCCCGATCACCGTGGCACCGGCCATTTCCTGCATCAGTTTGACCGAAATACTGGCCGAGTGACGCGCGGGCACCACCAGAATGTTCGCAGGACCAGTCAAACGCGAAAATGGATATTGCGCCTGTGATTCTGCGTTCAGGGCCACATCCACAGTCATCTCGCCCTCATATTCAAAATCAACGCCGCGTTCGTCCAGAACTTGGGGGGCCAAATGCATTTTCTCCGCGCGCTCAGACACCGGATAGCCAAAGGTGGAAAAACTGACAAAGGCAACGCGTGGCTCTATCCCCATGTGGCGGGCAACGCGCGCGCCGCTTTCAGCGATATCAGCCAAATCATGTTCATCAGGCCATTCATGCACCAATGTGTCTGCGATAAATACAATCCGCCCCCGGTGCAGCAAGGCGGTAAACCCAGCCGCGCCATGTTCGGCACTGGCGTCAAAGACGTGGTTCAGCCGCTCCAAGACATGGGCAGACTTGCGGGTCGCGCCTGTCACCAAACCATCGCCGTGCCCATGTTGCAGCATCAGTGCGGCAAACACATGTCGGTCCCGTGCAGCAAGACGATGGATATCTTTAGTATCAAAACCCTTGCGTTGCAGACGTTGGTACAGGAACTCTTTGTAGGTCTCCAAATGCTGGGTATTGGCGGCATTAACCACCTCCAGTTCACGCACTGCATCGGTAAGACCCGCCCCATCAAGCTGTGCGCGGACCTCATCAACCCGGCCCACGACCAATGCCTTGCCCAAACCGGCGCGCTGATACATCACCGCTGCGCGCAGCACCTTGGGGTCATCCCCTTCGGCAAAAATCATACGCGCCTGATTGTTGCGCGCCCGGGCATTGATACCCCGCAGGATGTTCGCCGTTGGGTCCATCCGCGATTTCAGACTGAGCTCATAGGCATCCATGTCGATGATAGGCCGGCGCGCAACGCCTGTATCCATGCCTGCCCGCGCAACGGCAGGGGGAATGCGGTGGATCAAACGCGGGTCAAACGGCGTAGGGATGATGTACTCACGCCCAAAACTCAGCTGACGGCCATAGGCCATCGCAACCTCATCCGGCACATCTTCCCTTGCCAGATTGGCAAGTGCGTGCGCGCAGGCGATCTTCATCTCGTCATTAATTGCCCGCGCGTGAATATCCAGCGCCCCGCGAAACAGGTAGGGAAACCCAAGCACGTTATTCACCTGATTTGGATAATCTGACCGGCCCGTGGCCACAATCGCATCTGCCCGTACCGCTTTTGCATCTTCGGGCGTGATCTCCGGATCCGGGTTTGCCATCGCAAAAATCACCGGATCATCCGCCATACTGGCAACCATATCCTGTGTAACGGCACCCTTTACACTGACCCCCAGAAAGACATCCGCACCATCCATTGCCTGTTCCAAGCTGCGCAATTCGGTGGAGGCTGCATGCGCCGACTTCCACTGGTTCATGCCCTCGGTACGCCCCTGATAAATCACGCCCTTGGTGTCGCACATGATGCAATTGTCATGTTTGGCCCCCATGGATTTGAGCAACTCCAGACAGGCAATACCCGCAGCACCAGCACCATTCAGAACAATCCGCACATTTTCGATTTTCTTCCCGGAAATACGCAGCGCGTTCAGCAGGCCCGCCGCGCAAATCACTGCGGTGCCGTGCTGGTCATCATGAAAGACGGGAATGTCCATTTCTTCCTTGAGACGTTGTTCAATGATGAAACATTCAGGTGCTTTGATGTCCTCCAGGTTTACCCCGCCAAAGGTCGGACCCATCAAACGCACCGCCTTGCAAAACTCATCCGCGTCTTCGGTATCAAGTTCAATGTCGATGGAATTGACGTCGGCAAACCGCTTGAACAGAACCGATTTCCCCTCCATCACCGGTTTGGAGGCCAAGGCGCCAAGATTGCCCAATCCCAGCACCGCCGTACCATTGGAAATCACCGCAACCATATTGCCCTTGTTGGTGTAGTCATATGCCGTTTCCGGGTTTTGCGCGATCGCCTCACAGGGCACCGCAACTCCGGGAGAATACGCAAGGCTCAGGTCGCGCTGCGTCGTCATTGGAACGGTTGCACTGATCTCAAACTTGCCGGGGCTTGGTTCAAGATGAAAGGCAAGGGCTTCTTCGTCGGTGATACGGGTTTTTGACACGGGGTATGGTTCTTTCGCTGTTTCATCGACTCTTAAACGTCATCGCGTCAGCGTACAATCAGCGAGGTCTTTCCCTTGGTGCTACGGTTTCGTATCAGAGGGGACCTTGGGGGGATCAAACGTGAGTGCCGACAAAGTTACACCAATGATGGCGCAGTATCTGGAGCTGAAGGCGGATTACCCTGATGCGCTCCTGTTTTACCGCATGGGTGATTTTTACGAGATGTTCTTTGATGACGCGGTGGCGGCATCCGAAGCGTTGGATATTGCCCTGACCAAACGGGGCAAACACAACGGGGCAGAGATCCCCATGTGTGGTGTCCCCCATCATGCGGCAGAGGGGTATTTTCTGACCCTCATCCGCAAGGGTTTCCGCGTTGCCGTCTGCGAACAAATGGAAAGCCCCGCAGAGGCAAAGAAACGCGGATACAAGTCAGTCGTAAAGCGCGACGTCGTGCGCCTGGTCACACCGGGCACTTTGACCGAGGATTCACTGCTGGAGGCCCGGCACCACAACTACCTTGCTGCCTTTGCAGATGTCCGCGACAGTTGTGCCTTGGCGTGGGTCGACATATCAACCGGGGCCTTTCACGTTATGCCAATGGCGCGAGTCCGATTGGGGCCTGAGTTGGCAAGGCTGTCCGCCTCAGAAGTTCTCGTTTCAGAGGCAAACGAGGACGATTTGCGCGAATTAGAGACTGATTTTGGCTTTGCGTTGACCAGTCTGTCCCGTGCGGCATTCGACAGTACAAGTGGCGAAAAACGCATCTGCAACCTGTTTTCCATCGCAACACTGGACGCCTTTGGCAGCTATTCACGTGCAGAAATTTCGGCCATGGGCGCGTTGATTGACTATCTGGAAATCACCCAAAAGGGCAAACTGCCACTCCTTCGCCCGCCGCAAAAAGAGGCAGAGGCCCGCACTATTCAAATTGACGCCGCGACCCGGCGTAATCTGGAACTGACACATGCCCTCAGCGGGGGCCGTTCCGGGTCATTGCTGTCCATTATGGATCGAACGGTCACCGCTGCGGGGGGACGTCTGTTGGAGAGACGTATTTCCAGCCCATCGCGCGAATTAGAGACGATTCAAAACCGATTGGCCGCGGTCAGCCATGCCTTTGATAACACCCGTTTGACCACAGACATCCGGGATCAATTGCGCAAAGTGCCCGATCTGGACCGCGCATTATCCCGCCTTTCCCTTGACAGGGGTAGCCCGAGGGATCTGGCCGCCATCCGTAATGGCCTCGCCCAGGCGGAAAACCTTAGAACCCTCTGCACAGATCATGATTTGCCGGACCTTTTGCAAGACGCGCTTATGGGTCTGATGGGGCACAGCAATCTGATTGAACTGCTGGATCAGGCATTGATTGCAGAACCGCCGCTGTTGACCCGAGATGGCGGGTTTATCGCGCCAGATTATGACGAGGAGTTGGATGAGGCCCGCACCCTGCGCGACGAAGGGCGCAGCGTTATTGCACAGATGCAGCAGCAATTTGTCAAAGATACCGGGATCACATCGCTGAAGATCAAGCACAACAACGTGCTGGGGTATTTCATCGAAACCACGGCAACCCACGCGGATAAAATGCTGTCCCCGCCGCTGTCAGAGACTTTTATCCACCGGCAGACCACAGCCAATCAGGTGCGATTTACCACCGTTGAACTGTCCGAGATGGAAACGAAAATTCTGAACGCAGGGAACCGCGCACTAGAGATTGAAAAGCGTCTCTATGAAAGCCTAAAAGGCTCTGTTCTGGCAAAAGCGGCAGAGATTGGTGTGACGTCAGCCAGCCTTTCCGAGATTGATCTGACCACCGCGCTTGCAGATCTTGCGCAAGCGGAGAACTGGGTGAAACCTACCGTCGATGACGGCCGCGCTTTTGCCATCAAAGGGGGGCGGCATCCCGTTGTGGAACGTGCGCTTTCACAACAGTCGGGTGACCCGTTCATTGCCAATGATTGTGACCTCAGCGCGGAAGGGCAAGCGGCGAACATCTGGTTGCTGACGGGCCCGAACATGGCCGGTAAATCAACATTCCTACGCCAGAACGCCCTGATCGCGCTTATGGCGCAAATGGGCAGCTATGTCCCTGCGGCATCTGCCCATATCGGTATGGTCAGCCAATTGTTCAGCCGGGTCGGGGCGTCGGATGATCTGGCTCGGGGCCGCTCGACCTTTATGGTTGAAATGGTTGAAACTGCCGCAATCCTTAATCAGGCCGATGAACGTGCCTTGGTGATCCTCGATGAAATCGGGCGCGGCACGGCGACTTACGATGGTTTGTCGATTGCCTGGGCCACGCTGGAGCATTTGCATGACGCCAACCGGTCCCGTGCGTTATTTGCCACCCATTACCATGAAATGACAGCGCTGTCGGGAAAGCTGGACGGCGTGGAAAATGCCACCGTCACGGTCAAGGAATGGGAGGGTGAAGTTGTCTTTCTGCACGAGGTCCGCAAGGGTGCGGCGGATCGGTCTTACGGGGTGCAGGTCGCACAGCTTGCCGGGTTGCCGGATGCGGTGATTGCGCGGGCGCGTGTTGTGCTCGAAGCACTGGAAAAGGGCGAAAGGGAAGGCGGAGCGACCCAGAAAACGCTGATTGACGATCTGCCATTGTTTTCTGTGAGCGCAACACCACCGCCTGCGCCTAAGCAATCCTCAAAGGTTGAAGAGCAACTGGCAGAGATCATGCCCGATGAGCTGACACCGCGTGAAGCACTTGATCTGTTGTATCAGCTAAAGGAAGCGGCGAAGGGGGATGGGTGAACCCAGCTCGCGGAACCACCCATCCTACGTCAGGATGCCGGTGTTGACGAAACGCCAACCTGGGCCGGGCGCAACAAGCGGTCGTGCAGCATGAACCCTTCGGCGGCCACCTGAATAATGTCGCCTGCATTTGTCCCTGGCACCGGGGCCTCAAACATTGCCTGATGATGCTGTGGGTCAAAACGATCACCCACTTCCGGGGCGATGATTTCGATCCCGTGTTTTTTGAAAACATTCAGCAGTTCGCGCATGGTCAGCTCGACCCCTTCGAGCAAGGGGCCGGAAACCTCACGCTGCTCATCCGTGGCAGCTTCTAGCGCGCGTTTCATGTTGTCATAAACTGGCAGCATATCGCGGGCGAGTTTTGAGCCACCGTAGTTCTCTGCTTCACGGCGATCCTTGTCAGAGCGTTTGCGCGCGTTCTCCGCATCTGCAAGCGCACGCATGAAGCGATCTTTGAGCTGATCACGCTCGGCGCGCAACTCATCAAGCTCAAGCGCCTCATCATCAATCTCTTCCATTTCGTCGGCAAAAACATCCGCTTCCGCGGCATCAATGTCGTCCAGAAAATCGTTTTCTTTGGGTTCTGCCATCTTCCACCTCTAGCTCCGGTCGGAAACAAGTTTGCCAACCAGTTGTGCCGTGTAATTCACAATTGGCACAATACGTCCATAGTTCAGGCGCGTGGGGCCGATCACACCCACGGCACCGATCACCTTTCGATCAGCGTTCATATAAGGGGAAACCACCAAAGAGGAACCCGAAAGTGAGAAAAGTTTGTTTTCTGAGCCGATAAAAATGCGCACACCGTCGCCATCTTCGGCCAATTCAAGAAATTGTGCGATGTCACGCTTGCGTTCAAGGTCATCAAACAGGGTCCGAATGCGGTCAAGATCTTCGGCCCCTTCCTCTCCGCCCAACAGATTGGCCCGACCGCGCACGATCAGTCTTTCCGGATCATCCGAACCACCCTGCCACAGCGCCAGACCACTTTCGACCAACGCCCGTGAAAGCGAATCAATTTCTTGCCGCCGCTGCGTGATTTCCTGCGCAATTGTGCGATGCACTTCGGACAGGGTTTTGCCCTCTACCACGGCATTCAGGAAATTTGCCGCTTCACGCATCGAGCTTGGGGTTTGCCCTGCGGGCGGCGTGAAAAGCCGGTTTTCGACATGGCCGTCGGAAAAAACCAGCACCACAAGCGCACGATCCGAGGCCAGCGATACAAATTCGATATGTTTGATTGGCGCTTCGTATTTCGGGGTCAAAACCAGCGACGCACCATGTGTCACGCCCGACAACGCAGACCCAACACGGTCAAGCAACCCGCCAACGTCACCGGCGTCTTCATCCATCGTGGCGTCAATTTTTTCGCGGTCCTGATCGGCGGGGTCTCCCACCTCAATCATGCCATCCACAAACATCCGCAGACCCATTTGAGTGGGAATACGCCCGGCGCTGATATGGGGTGATCCCAACAGCCCCATAAATTCCAGATCCTGCATCACATTTCGGATGGTGGCGGCACTGACCTTTTCGCTGAACTCACGGGTCAACGTACGGGACCCGACCGGATCACCATTTTCAAGATACCCCTCAACAACCCGACGAAACACTTCGCGGGATCTGTCGTTCATCTCTTGCAGCAGATCAGAGGTCTGGTTCATCAACATTCCTTTGCGGCCCTATAAAAGCAGCGCACACCCAAACGTCAATCGGGGTTGCACCCCTTGGGGCAGGGGAGGTATCCCGGTCCTACATCAAAAAGGACATATCATGCGCCCCTCAGGTCGGAAATTGGATGAAATGCGGAACGTCTCAGTTGAGGTCGGGTTCACAAAACACGCCGAGGGCTCGGCGTTGATTAAAGTGGGCGACACCCACGTGCTCTGTACCGCAACAATCGAAGACCGCGTGCCGCCGTTTATCAAAGGTTCCGGTTTGGGCTGGGTCACGGCGGAATATGGCATGTTGCCCCGCGCGACCAACACACGGATGAGACGCGAGGCGGCGGCGGGCAAGCAGGGCGGGCGCACTGTTGAAATCCAACGGTTGATTGGCCGATCCTTGCGGGCGGGTATTGATCGTGTTGCGCTTGGCGAACGCCAGATCACAGTCGATTGTGACGTGTTACAAGCCGATGGTGGCACGCGCTGTGCGTCCATCACGGGCGGCTGGATTGCGCTGCGCCTTGCCGTAAACAAGCTGATGAAAGCCGGTGATGTGATCAGCGATCCCCTGATTGATCCGGTTGCGGCGGTCAGTTGCGGCATCTATGCGGGCCAACCCGTGCTTGATCTGGATTACCCGGAGGATTCTGAGGCGGGTGTCGATGGCAACTTCATCATGACCGGCAGCAAGAAACTGATCGAGGTCCAGATGAGCGCAGAAGGGTCCACTTATTCCCGCGATCAAATGAACCAATTGATGGATCTGGCGGAGAAGGGTATGGATGAGCTGGTTGCTATCCAGAAAGCCGCGGCCGCATGAGCCGCAAGTTCAACGAAGATCGCATTCTGATCGCGACCCACAACGCGGGTAAGTTGGAAGAAATGCAGCAGTTGTTTGCGCCCTTTGGCGTCAGCGTTGTTGGCGCGGCGGAATTGGACCTGCCGGAACCCGAAGAAACGGAAAATACCTTTGTCGGAAACGCACGGATCAAGGCGCATGCGGCGTGCAAGGCGACCGGTTTGCCCGCCCTGGCCGATGACTCCGGGATTGAGGTTGAAGCACTCGATAATGCACCGGGTGTCTATACCGCCGATTGGGCCGAAACCGAAAATGGTCGTGACTTCATCATGGCGATGACGAAAACGCATACCCTGCTTGAGGAAAAATCGGCACCGCACCCCAGAAAGGCCCACTTTTGCTCAACTCTCGTGATTGCCTGGCCGGACGGGCATGATGAGGTTTATGCGGGCAAGGTGAACGGCACATTGGTCTGGCCGATGCGTGGCAAGCAGGGCCATGGGTACGACCCGATGTTTCAGCCCGATGGCCATAAGATCACCTTTGCCGAAATGGACCCTGACGAAAAGAACCGGATCAGCCACCGTGCAGATGCGTTTCGCAAGTTGATATCGGCCTGTTTTGACGGCTGATTGGCAACAGGGCGGATTCGGGCTCTATATCCACTGGCCATTTTGCGAGGCCAAATGCCCCTATTGCGACTTTAACTCCCATGTCAGCCGCAGCATTGATCAGCGGGCGTGGCGTGACGCCTATTTGAAGGAATTGGCCCGAGGTGCTACGGAAACATCCGGGCGTGTTTTGAATGCGGTTTATTTTGGCGGCGGCACGCCCAGCCTGATGGACCCTGAAACTGTCGCGGATGTCATCAGCGCCATAAGGTCACATTGGCCAGCCGGGAATGATCTGGAGATTACTTTGGAGGCCAATCCGGGGTCAGTTGAAGCGGGTCGTTTTGCAGCGTATCGGCAGGCTGGTATTTCGCGGGTGTCGATGGGCATTCAGGCGCTGAATGACAGTGACCTAAAGAGGCTTGGCCGTATTCATACGACGGATGAAGCACTCAAAGCATTTGATATTGCCCGCAATGCGTTTGAGCGAGTCAGTTTTGATCTGATCTATGGACGGCAGGATCAAACGCTTGCAGCTTGGGAACAGGAGCTGAAGCAGGCTCTGGCACTGGCGATCGACCATATCTCCCTATACCAACTCACGATTGAAAATGGCACGGCGTTTGGGGACCGATATGCCGTTGGTAAACTGCGTGGTTTGCCCAGCGATGATCTGGGTGCGGACATGTTTGAACGTACGCAGGACATTTGCGCCGCACTAGGCATGCCTGCCTACGAGGTATCAAACCACACACGGGATGGGGCGCAATCACGGCACAACCTGATCTATTGGCGCTATGGAGATTACCTTGGCATCGGTCCGGGCGCGCATGGGCGGTTAACCATTGGCGGGCAAAAATTTGCGACCACATGCTACAGCAACCCAAAACGCTGGCTGGATGGCGCACAACATGGCAAGACCGAAACTCCAAGGGAGCGCTTGTCTGGCACAGCCCAAGCCCAGGAATTTCTTATGATGGGCCTGCGTCTTAAGGAAGGTATTGACTTGGGTCGATATACGTCTTTGAACGGAGAACCTTTGGCGCAGAACCGCATAGCGGAACTGGTTGATTTGGGGATGGTTGAGAAAACGAAAGACAGATTAATTGTTCTAAATCAAGGTGTTATTGTGTTGAACGCGGTTCTGTCCCAATTGTTGGGGGATTAGTTGCCACTCAACAAACGGCACAGAACATCAAGGTCATCCAACGAGGTATAGCGCACCGTCATTACACCTTGTTCCTGCCCGG
The DNA here is from genome assembly GCA_937928635.1 of uncultured Sulfitobacter sp. Taxonomy (GTDB): domain Bacteria; phylum Pseudomonadota; class Alphaproteobacteria; order Rhodobacterales; family Rhodobacteraceae; genus Sulfitobacter. The sequence goes on from CALFWM010000048.1 coordinate 35,385, forward strand.
GCTTGTGATCCAGGGAAACTTTCATACCTATCGTTGCTGACAAATCACCTTCCAAGGCCTTTGTATCGGCGTCCTTTTCCGAAGCCTTCTTTGATGTAGATTTTGCGTTACCCGCTTCACCCGTCTCTTTGCCTTCCTTCTTAACCAGCGCTTCCGCCGCACGCACTGACAATCCACCTTTGACAATCTGCTGTGCGAGCTTCAATGGGTCTTTCGCGGGGATCAATGCCCGCGCATGCCCTGCACTCAAGTCACCGTTTTGCAGCATTTCCCGCACGGGTTCAGGCAGGTTTAGTAAGCGCAAAAGGTTTGCAATGTGACTGCGGCTTTTGCCCAACGCGGCGCCAAGTTGCTCTTGGGTATGTCCAAACCTGTCCATAAGCTGGCGATACCCCATCGCCTCCTCAACCGCGTTAAGATCTGCGCGCTGGATGTTTTCGATAATCGCGATTTCAAGCACTTCAACATTTGTGAACTCACGCACAACCGCAGGAAGCTCATGCAATTTTGCCAGTTGCGCCGCCCGCCACCGACGTTCACCCGCAACGATCTCATAATTGCTACCGTCCATTTCCCGTACGATCAGAGGTTGGATAATTCCCTTTTCCGCAATGGACGCCGCAAGATCATCAAGGCCTTCTTTTTCAAAGCGCTTTCGCGGTTGATCAGGGTTGGGTTTGATTTGTTCAATTGGGATCATACGCTGACCAGATCCGCCAGATTGCGCCGCAGGTTGCTCTGCCTCGTTAACGTCAGCCATCAAAGCAGACAAACCACGGCCAAGCCCGCGCTTACGATCTTTCTTGTCTGCCATGTCCGACTCCTTAACGGTTGTTCCTGATCAATTCCCGGGCGAGCGCACGATACGCCTCCGCGCCTTTTGATTTTCCATCATACTGCAAGACGGGCATGGCAAAGCTGGGTGCTTCACTGACACGTACATTCCGTGGAATCATTGTCTTAAATACCAAATCGCCCAGATTGCTTCGCGCGTCCTGTTCTACTTGTTGAGACAAATTGTTACGCTTGTCGTACATTGTCAAAACAACACCTTCGATGCGCAGGCCCTTATTGCCGATTTGTCGCACTTCCCGAATGGTCAGCATCAATTGAGAGAGACCTTCCAGCGCAAAGAATTCACTTTGAAGGGGGATCAAAACAGAATGCGACGCGATCATTGCGTTAACGGTCAGCAGATTAAGGGACGGCGGGCAGTCAATGAGGATGTAGTCAAAGGCGAACTGATCCATTTGAGTTTGACGGAGGGCATCATGCAGCAAAAAGCTCCGTTTCTCGTTTGATATCAGCTCAATATCAGCGGAGCTAAGGTCGACCGTTGCGGGCACGATAAAGAGCCCCTTTACGCTTGTCGGCTGAATGACCTGCCCCAGATCAAGGTCCTCCAACAAAAGCTCATATGTTGTGTATTCCCGATCATCCAACGCAATGCCCAACCCGGTGGATGCGTTTCCCTGGGGGTCCAGATCAATCAGCAACACCCGTTTTTTATATTCGACAAGCGCGGCCGCAAGATTGATCGTGGTCGTCGTTTTGCCAACACCACCCTTTTGGTTTGCAACTGCAATAATTTTGGGGCCAGCTGGGCGGGAGAGATCAGACACGTGCAATATCCTGGATTATCAGTACTGCAGCAGCAGGATTGGTTTCACTTCTAATTGCCTCATACCGATATGACCATACATCTTTTGCAGCATGGTGCTCATTCTCCCAGGTTTCACCTTTGGGAAAAATCGCAACACCGTCTGAATTGAGGTGACGTTCTGCAAAGCCCACAAGCGCTGTCAAATTGGCCAGGGCGCGTGCCGTCAAAATATCTGCATTCAGAGGCTTCAACTCTTCGACGCGCTCGGAACAGACCGTAAGACTTAGTCCGATTTCGCGACTCGCTGTACGCAAGAACGCACATTTGCGTTTATCACTTTCGACAAGGGTGAATCTATGATCGCACCCTGCACCCCGGGACAGAATAGCGGCGACGACAGCCGGAAAGCCTCCACCGCTGCCAATATCAACCCAATGACCCATGGTTGGGGCATGTGAGAAAATTTGCGCAGAATCTTGGATATGACGGCTCCAGAGCGAGGACAAGTCAGCCTTTGAAACGAGATTTATCTTGGGCGACCACTTTCGAACCAAATCCTCAAATGCGCAAAGCGCATCAAATGTTTCACGTGAAACATCCTGAGTGCCCAATTCCCTCATGCAGTTTGCTTTCGCGTATCCCGTTTGAGGCGGGCCAGCAACAATGTTAACCCAGCCGGCGTCATCCCATCAATGCGTCCTGCTTGCGCCAGGTTTGCCGGTCGCGCCTTATCCAATTTGCCCTTAAGCTCATTCGATAGGCCCTCCAACTCAAAATAGTCAAAATCAACCGGTATCCTTTGCGCTTCATCCTTTTGCAACAGCTCAATATCTCTTTGCTGCCGCGCAATGTAATTCGCATAAAGTGCATCACGCTCCACCTGACGGCGTATCTCATCTGATACAACCGCTAACTCCTCATTCAATGAGATTAGATCCTCAAATTGAACATCTGGAAATGCAAGAACCTGCCCGGCTGTCCGCAAGTTCCCATCCTGATTAACGCTGATGCCCGCGTTCAAGACTTGTTTTGGAGAATATGTGGCTTCTGACAGAAGCCTATTTGCCTCATCCAGCTTCGCCGCCTTGTCCAAAAATGCAGACTTCCGCTCATTTGAGACATCGCCCAATGCAATCGCCAACGGCGTTAACCTTTGGTCCGCGTTATCTGCGCGGAGTGACAACCTAAACTCTGCACGTGACGTAAACATCCTGTACGGTTCCGTCACACCCCGTGTTGTGAGATCATCAACCATGACACCTATATAACTATCCGAACGACTGAAAATGACCTCTGGCTTGCCTTGTGACGCCATCGCTGCATTCAACCCAGCCACAAGACCCTGCGCGGCCGCCTCCTCATAGCCCGTCGTGCCGTTAATTTGGCCAGCCAAGTACAGGCCCGAAACCTTGCGAACGGCCAGCGTGCTCGTCAATGCGCGCGGGTCTACATAGTCATATTCGATCGCATACCCCAGCTGTAGAATTTCCGCCTTTTCAAGACCCTTTATGGAACGAACATAGCGATACTGAACATCCTCTGGTAAGGACGTGGAAATGCCGTTTGGATAAATCGTATGATCATCCACACCTTCCGGTTCAAGAAATATCTGATGTGACTCCTTATCCGCAAACCGAACCACCTTGTCTTCAATTGAGGGACAGTAGCGCGGACCAACGCCATCAATATGCCCCCCATACATCGCCGAAAGATGTAGGCTTTCTTCGATTATTCGGTGGGTTTCAGCATTTGTATGGGTGATGCCGCACAACACCTGAGGTGCAGAAACCGATTGAGACATAAACGAAAACAACACGGGGTCATCATCACCTGGTTGAACTTCCAAACCATCCCAATTGATCGTCCTACCATCGAGCCGTGGCGGCGTGCCGGTTTTCAATCGACCCATCGGAAGATCAAAGCTATCAATCCGATCTGCCAGATGAACTGAAGCATGATCGCCCATGCGCCCGCCAGAGCGCTGAACGTTGCCGATATGGATTACACCTCGCAGAAACGTCCCAGTGGTCAAAATGACAGAATGTGCGTGGAGTTCTTGTCCGTTGGCCAACACAACGCCAGCGACCCGTCCCCCATCCATCCGGAAATCAACAACCTCACCCTCGACAATGGCCAAGTTGGTCCGATCTTCCGTCTCTTTCAGCATCTCTGTTTTGTAAATCATCCGGTCGGCTTGCGCCCTTGGGCCTTGCACCGCAGGACCTTTGCGTCGGTTTAACAATCGAAACTGGATGCCAGCACGGTCCGCAACACGCGCCATCACGCCATCCATAGCGTCAATTTCCCTGACCAAATGCCCTTTGCCAAGACCCCCGATTGCGGGATTGCAAGACATCACACCGATGTCGGCCCGGGACATTGTCACCAGAGCCGTGCTTGACCCAACACGCGCCGCCGCATGCGCGGCCTCAACACCCGCATGCCCCCCGCCTATGACGATGACATCAAAATGTTTCACGTGAAACACTCCATCATTTACCTAAACAAAAGCTGGAGAATATTTCGTCCAGCAGCGACTCTACATCGATACGGCCAACTAATACCTCAAGCGCATGAATAGCGAAACGCAGTTCTGCGGCGGCTATATCGTATTGATCCGGGCCAGCAGCCAGCACCGTCATAGCATCCCTCAAATAGGACAGAGACCGCTCCATTGCGGACCGATGGCGTGTATGTGTGGCCAAACCGGCAGATGTGCTGCGATCCAAGAGTACCGATTGTATCTTTGAGATGAGGGTATCAATTCCTTCTCCGGTCTTACCGGAAACGGCGTCCGTCTTATCAACGAGCTTATCTGCCTTTGCCCGACGAATAATATCATCCTCACCAGGCTCAACAATCAACGGCGCGGAATCCATTGTTAAGAAAACGCGAAGATCGGCATTTTTCGCCCGATTAACCGCACGTTCAACGCCCTGCGCCTCAACAACATCATCGGTCTGGCGCAGCCCTGCGGTGTCCAACAGCGTTACCGGCAGGCCATTAAGATCCATTCGGACCTCGATGACGTCCCGCGTCGTCCCCGCAATCTCTGATGTAATCGCGGCATCACGCCCCGCCAGCGCATTCAACAAAGTGGATTTTCCGGCATTTGGAGGACCGACAATTGCCACCTCAAACCCCGTCCGAATCCGCTCAGCAACAAAAGTCCCGGCAATCTCAGCGCTTAACCCATTGGACACTTTAGCCAACAGGTCGGACACCTCAGGCGACACATCAACAGGCACATCCTCATCAGCAAAGTCAATTGTCGCCTCAAGCAACGCAGCAGCCCGAATGAGGTCCTTTCTCCATCGCTCAACAAGATCACCCAACTGACCCGACAGAACACCCAAGGCCTGCTTGCGTTGTGCCTCGGTCTCAGACTCGATCAGATCCGCCAATCCCTCTACCTGTGTGAGATCCAACCGTTCATTTTCCAAAGCACGGCGTGTGAACTCACCCGGCTCAGCAAGCCGCACATCGGGGAATTGACCAAGCAGTTCCGAAACAGCACGGACCACTGCAACGCTTCCGTGTAAGTGAAGTTCAACAACGTTTTCACCTGTGAAACTACGCGGCGCGTCAAAACGCAGAACAAGTGCCTGATCAAGCAATGCCCCGGATAAATCCCGAACATGCCGAAGCACTGATCCACGATGCGGTGGAAGTGAGCCGGCAATCTTATTACCAACCTCCAGCGCGTCAGGACCGGAAATACGCACGACAGAAACACCGGCACGACCCTGTGCCGTGGCCTGAGCGAAAATCGTGTCCATTCACTTAACCTATTGTTTTAAAACGGTATCTAGGTATTCATCGAGTCAAAGAAGTCAGAATTCGTCTTGGTCTGTTTCAATTTGCCAAGCAGGAATTCAATCGCATCTGTTGTGCCCATTGGGTTGAGGATACGGCGCAGGACAAAGGTCTTTTGAAGATCAATCTTATCGACCAGCAGATCCTCTTTCCGCGTACCTGATTTAAGGATGTCGATGGCAGGGAACACCCGCTTATCAGCAATCTTGCGGTCCAGTACGATCTCAGAGTTGCCCGTACCTTTGAATTCTTCAAAGATCACTTCGTCCATCCGCGAACCAGTGTCGATCAACGCTGTTGCAATGATGGTCAGTGATCCACCCTCTTCAATGTTTCGCGCAGCACCAAAGAAACGCTTGGGACGTTGCAGGGCGTTAGCATCCACGCCACCGGTCAGAACCTTACCGGATGAAGGTACGACGGTGTTAAAGGCGCGGCCCAGACGCGTGATCGAATCAAGAAGGATAACCACATCCCGTTTATGCTCAACAAGCCGCTTGGCCTTTTCGATGACCATGTCAGATACGGCCACGTGGCGCGTTGCAGGTTCATCAAAGGTCGAGGATACAACCTCCCCTTTCACGGAACGCTGCATGTCCGTGACTTCTTCGGGTCGCTCATCAATGAGCAAAACAATCAAATAACACTCAGGATGGTTCTTTTCGATGGAATTGGCGATGTTTTGCAAGATCACCGTTTTACCTGTGCGCGGCGGCGCCACGATCAGTGAGCGCTGACCTTTACCAATTGGCGAAACCAGATCAATCACGCGGGCCGATTTATCCTTGATGGTGGGATCATCCACTTCCATCGTCAGACGTTCCTCGGGATAAAGCGGTGTGAGGTTTTCAAAGGCCACCTTGTGGCGAGCTTTCTCCGGCTCTTCAAAGTTGATCTTGGTCACCTCTGTCAGGGCAAAGTACCGCTCACTATCGTCAGGGGCCTTGATCAGCCCCTCAATCGTGTCTCCGGTCCGCAGGGAATGCAGTCGGATCATTTCTGGTGACACATAGATGTCATCGGGGCCCGGCAGATAGTTTGCCTCGGGTGAGCGTAAAAACCCAAAACCGTCCTGCAACACCTCCAGCACACCATCACCAGAAATTTCCCATCCTTCATCCGCGCGTTCGCGCAGGATCTGGAACATCATCTCACCCTTGCGCATGGTGGAGGCGTTTTCGATCTCAAGATCTTCTGCCATGGCAAGCAGGTTCTTTGGTGTTTGTGCCTTGAGGTCGGCAAGGTTCAGCGTATCAGTCATGGAAAATCCTGTTCAGCCACCACAACGGGTCGGCTGGTCATGTTTGGAATATATGCAGGCATGCGCCATCCCCGGACGGGGTGGTGAGGTTCGTATAATCAGCGAGCCTCTGCGAGTCAACGAAGCTCAGAACTTCACCGTCACCGAAATGACAATCACAAACATCAAAACAGTCGGAACTTCGTTCATCATCCGATATTGTCGGCCTGTCAGCGTATTTTCCCCGCGTTGAAACCCCTTCATCCGCGCCATCAGCCATTCATGAAAGACTGTCATCGCAATCACAGCCACACCCTTTGTCCAGGGCCAGATCATCCACCACCCCACGATGCCGGGCGTCGCCACCAGACAAAACCCAAACAGCCAGGTGCCAATCATCGCAGGTTGCATGATGACACGCGCTAATTTGTATTCCATCATGGCAAACAGATCATGAGTCTCACCGCTGAGCCCCACGCGTTCTGTATGGTGCACCATAAGACGGGGCAGATAGAACAAGGCAGCCATCCAGGAGATCACAGAGATGATATGAAAGGCTTTGGTCCAGGGATAGAGCGTGGCAAGTAGATCAGACATGAAGAGCTCCGCGGGTCGTGCCATTCTTAATATAATAAAGAAAATAAGAAAGATGATGTTGTATGTAGGGAGCGAAAATTCTGTGGATTAATGACTTGCCAAGGGGTTTATCCACGTGAGGACAATCAACTTAAACGGTTGGGGAAAACAAAAAGTACCGTCCCGAATAAAGTATTATAATCAAATGTTTAATCTTTAAGTTGGCAAAGTTACCTTGGGTATAAAACCCAGACAAGAACACGTGCCAATCATCGCCTTTAAGCCGCAACTTATTCTTTTCCACAAGGGGTGGAATCGCTGACAAGCAGGTAAGACCCCTGTCAAGAGGCAGTGCTTGTGGGTTCTCGCGGAATTATGCAGAACAAACCCTTAAGAAGTCCTTAAGAAAATACACAAGTTTATCCACATGTCCCAACCCCTTGTTCTCGCCTCAGGTTCTTCTGTTCGGCACCAACTCTTGTTGCAGGCCAGTGTCGATCACACTGTTCAGGTGGCGCGGGTGGACGAAAAGATGTTGAAACAGGCTCTCCTTGCGGACCAAGCCAGCCCCCGGGATATCGCAGATGCTTTGGCGGAAATGAAGGCACGCAGAGTTAGCGAGAAACATCCCGATGCACTGGTTTTGGGCTGCGATCAGGTGTTGGAGCATCGCGGCATTCTTTTGTCCAAGCCCGAATCACCAGAACAGGCGGTCACGCAAATTCAGGCATTGCGAAACGACCGTCACAGTCTTTTTTCCGCTGCTGTGATTTGCGAAAACGGTCAACCGATCTGGCGGCATGTCGGGCATGTCAGATTGCGCATGCGCGATGTCACAGACGCCTATGTCACTGATTATGTGTCCCGCAATTGGGAGAGTATCCAGCATGCTGTTGGCAGCTATAAGCTGGAAGAAGAAGGTGTGCGGTTGTTCTCCTCCATTGAGGGGGATTACTTTCACGTCTTGGGTATGCCACTTTTGGAGTTGTTGAACTACCTAACCCTGCGCGGAGACCTAGCCACATGAGCCAGTCCAAGATCCCATTGGCCGGGGTGATCGGATCACCGATTGCGCATTCCAAATCACCGCAACTGCATGGCCATTGGCTCAATACCTATAACATCGCGGGGCAATACATCCAGATGGATGTTTCCCGCGATAATCTCGAAGACGTGCTTAGAGCGCTGCCAAAAATGGGGTTTGTTGGCGTCAACGTGACCCTGCCCCATAAAGAAGCGATCATGGATATCGCTGATCTGGTCACGGACCGTGCGATCCTGATTGGTGCTGCCAATACGCTCATTTTCCGCAAAGACGGCAAGATTCATGCTGACAACACAGATGGCTATGGATTCCTGGAAAACCTCAAAACCAGTGCACCTGACTGGCAGCCAAAGGCAGGGCCCGCGGCCGTGTTGGGCGCAGGTGGCGGTGCCCGCGCGGTTATCGCATCGCTTCTGGATGCGGGCGTGCCTGAAATCATGCTGTCAAACCGCACGCGCGTCCGGGCCGAGAAACTCAAGTCTGATTTTGGCAATCGTCTGCGCATCTTTGACTGGGTGCAGGCCGGGAACATGATGGATCATGCCAATGTTGTGGTAAACACCACGTCGCTGGGCATGATTGGCAAGGCGGACCTGCGTGTGCCGCTGGATGGGCTAAACCCCGGTACGGTCGTGACCGATCTGGTTTACACGCCATTGCGGACACAATTACTGGAAACCGCTGCCGAAATGGGCTGTGTTACTGTTGATGGGCTGGGGATGTTGCTGCATCAGGCCGTCCCCGCGTTTGAACGCTGGTTTGGTCAACGCCCCGAGGTGGACCGCGCCACTCGCGCCGCTGCGTTGCGCTGATGTTTTTGCTTGGGCTGACGGGTTCCATCGGCATGGGCAAATCCACAACCGCCCAGATGTTTGCCGATGAAGGATGTGCAGTCTGGGATGCGGATGCCGCCGTGCATCGCCTTTACGCCAAAGGTGGTGCGGCGGTGGCGCCATTTGCCGAAGCATTTCCCGACGCGATAGAGGATGGTGGTGTTTCGCGTGCGCGCCTGAAGGACATTATTGCACAAGATCATACGGCGCTGCGCCGGATCGAACAGATCGTGCATCCTCTTGTTGGACAGGACCGCGCCGCCTTTTTGGCCCAGACCAGCGCAGATATTGTGGTGCTCGACATCCCCTTGCTGTTTGAAACTGGTGGTGAGGTGGGCATGGACGCTGTGGCAGCTGTGATTGTCGCGCCCGGGGTACAAGAGGCCCGCGTTTTGGCGCGGGGCACCATGACGCGAGAGCAGTTTGAAACCATTCGTGCCAAACAAATGCCCGCGCCTGAAAAAGCCGCACTGGCTGATTATGTGATCACCACAGATACGCTTGAGCATGCCCGCGCGCAGGTGCAGAATGTGGTGTCAGATATCAGAAAGAAGATCGCCCATGCGTGAGATTGTCCTTGATACGGAAACAACCGGATTTGACCCGCAAAGCGGTGATCGCATCGTAGAGATCGGCGCGGTTGAGTTGATCGGTCATGTCCCGACGGGCGAAACCTATCATCAATACATCAACCCCGAGCGCGCCATGCCGGAAGAAGCGTTTCAGGTCCATGGGCTGGGTGATGATTTTCTGCGTGATAAACCAAAGTTTGCCCAGATCGGGCAGGCGTTTCTGGATTTCATTCAGGATTCAAAGCTGATTATTCACAACGCGGCATTTGACATCAAGTTTCTGAATGCTGAGCTGAAATGGATGAACCTGCCAGAAATTCCGTGGGAACAGGCGCTGGATACGTTGGCGATTGCGCGCAAACGTTTTCCCGGTTCGCCGGCGTCACTGGACGCGTTGTGCCGGCGTTTTGGCATCAACAACGATGCCCGTACGTTGCACGGTGCTTTGCTCGACAGTGAAATTCTGGCGGAGGTCTATCTGGAACTCATTGGCGGCCGTCAGCCTGACTTTGCGCTGTCAAACCAGCCGCAGGTGACACCGGGACAGACGGATAAAAGCTGGACTGCGCCCGTGCGTCCCAAACCGCTGTCGTCCAGACTTTCAGAAAAAGAGGCCGCCGCCCATGCTGAGTTTATCAGCACGTTGGGCGACGACCCGGTGTGGCTTAAAACCTGACGGTTTATGCGTCGGCTTTTGGTGGGTTTTCCTGTGCGCGACGGGCGATTTCGTTGCGGTACATGGACAGGAAGTCAATATTTTCGAGGTTCAGTGGCGGAAAACCGCCATCGCGCGTCACATCACTGACGATACGGCGCAGGAACGGGAAAATCATCCGGGGACATTCGATCATCAAAAACGGATGCAGTTGATCGTCTGGTACGTTCTCGATGTGGAAAATGCCAACATAGTCGAGCTCCAGAAAGAACAGCGTCTTTGAATCGGCTTTGTTCTTTGACTCAACCTTGAGCGTGATGGTCGATTCATACTGGTTGTCGCCGCCGCGTTTTTTGGCATCCAGATTAACCTGTACCTGCACATCCGGCTGCACATCCGTTGGGGTGCCCTGCTGCGCCATGATGTTTTCAAATGACATGTCGCGGATGTATTGCCCAAGGACACGCATGTTTGGGGGTTGGACCTGGGCGGGTTGTTCGTCGGCCATGTGGTGGCTCCTATTAGAGTATCAAAATCCAAGGTGACTTAACAGGTTGGCGTGCCTGCCTCAATCCTCTGTTGGGCCCTTGGACCAGCGGGATGGGCCTCTTTTTACACGTTCTTCGGGGCTGATCTCGTGATATTCGCCCTCAATCACATCACCTTGATCACCTGAGGGATGATGTTGGCTGGCGTGATCCTGCGCCCTGTGGCCTTGCCCGGGGGTGCCAAAACTCTGGATATTCACCCGTGATCGGATGTTTTGGTAAATTGCCTGTCGAATCCCGGGCACCAGCAAGGCAAACCCGACGGCATCCGTGAAAAACCCCGGCGTAAGCAGCAAGGCACCGGAAAACATGATCATCGCGCCATGTACCAGCGGTTCTGTGGGGTCGCGCATATCTGAAAATGAACTGCGCAGACTGCCCAACGCCGCAGACCCTTGCGAGCGCACCAGCCACGTGCCCAAAACAGCCGTTAAAACCACAATTGCAAGGGTCCAACCCAGGCCAATTGCGCCGCCAATTTGGATAAACAGTGTTATCTCGATCAGCGGCACCGCGATAAATGCGATCAATAGCCACATGGGTCTATGTCCTTATGCCATCGGGCGGAGTGGACTCAGCCCTGTTGAGCACCTACATAGTCAATTAACACAGATGTTTCCATGTTTGCCCTGATGAGGTTTTGATGAATTCTCCGATGCTACAGCTGCTGGTCCTGGCGGGGATCGCTGTCTTTTTGATCCTCCGGTTAAAGAATGTGCTTGGCACGCGGGAAGGGTTTGAGAAGCCACCTGCGGTTGAAAACCAAAGCACTGCGCGCCGGGATGGCCCTGCGTTTGAGGTGATCGAAGGTGGTCCAGATCTGGACATCACCGATCACGTGCCAGAGGACAGCGACGCCGGAAAGGCGCTGGCAGATATGAAACGGATTGAACCAAGTTTTGGCGTCAGTGATTTTCTGGGCGGTGCACGTGGTGCCTATGAGATGATCGTGATGGGCTATGAGCAGGGCGAACTTTCCGACATCCAGCCCTTCCTGTCCGAGGAAATCTACGAGAGCTTTGTCGATGGCGTTGCCGCCCGCGAGGATCAGGGCCTGGCCATTGAGGCAAACTTTATTGGTGTTCGCGAGATGGAGCTGGAAGGCGCCACACTTGATAAAGACACCAACGAGGCTGAGCTAACCATCCGTTTTGTCGCCGAGCTGACATCAGCCGTGCGCGACAGCGCTGGCGATATCATCGAGGGCAGCCTGACCGACGTGAAAAAACAAAAAGACACGTGGGTCTTTGCCCGCATCATGGGTTCGGACGATCCAAATTGGTTGCTGGTATCTACAGACGGTTAAGACATGCGCTTATCGTATGTTTCTGGGCAGGGGTGGTTGGATTGACCGCCCCTGTTTATGCAAGTGATCTGACGTTTCAGGTTCTTGAATTTGATCAGTTGGACGGCTGGGCTGACGATAACCACGTCGCCGCGCTCAAAACCTTTTTGAACACCTGCGGCGATATGAAAGATCCAGATTGGATCGCGATCTGCAAATACGCGCGTTCTGGTCCCGAAGCGCGTCAGTTTTTCGAACTGTTCTTTCGCCCCGTCCTGATCGAAGACGGAAAACCGGCGCTGTTCACAGGCTACTTTGAACCCGAACTTGACGGCGATCGGTATCGCTCTGCCCGATACCAATATCCTGTTTACAAAATGCCCGGTGAGGCGCTTCGAAATCGCCCCTGGCTGACACGGCGGCAGATTCTTGAAAGTGGTGTGATGTCGGGCCGGGGTCTGGCTATCGCCTATGTGGATGACCCGGTTGAACTGTTTTTTTTACAAATCCAGGGGTCCGGTCGCATCCGTCTGCCCGACGGCAGCTATATCCGCGTGGGCTATCGCGGGTCCAACGGACATAACTATCGGTCGCTTGGGCAGGAATTGGTGCGGCGTGGCGTGTACCAGCCCCATCAGGTCAGCGCGGATGTGATCAAAAACTGGGTGCGGCGCAATCCGGCAGCGGGCAGAGAGTTGCTGTATCACAATCCATCCTACGTCTTTTTTCGTGAGGTCAGCAAAGTGCCCGCAGATCAGGGGCCACTGGGCGCGATGAACCGCTCCGTCACTGGCATGCAGTCTATTGCTGTTGATCCGAGTATTGTGCGGCTTGGCTCCCCGGTTTGGGTGGAAAAAGAGGGTGAGACACCATTGCGCCGGTTGATGATTGCCCAGGATACAGGATCAGCCATCAAAGGAGCGCAGCGCGCGGATGTGTTTTTTGGCACTGGCGATACCGCGGGGCGTGAAGCAGGCAAACTGCGCGATCCGGGGCGGATGCTGGTCCTGATGCCCATTCAACGGGCCTATGCGCTGTTGCCGGAAAGCGCGATATGAAACGCCCGATTGGTGGGCGATTAGACGCCGATGATCTTGAGCTGTGGCGCAGGGTGACAGAGCGGACGGAGAAGCTCGACCTCAAGAGCTTGTTCACACCTGAAATTGATGTAACTCCAACACCCATCCCGGCACTGAAAAAGGCAAAATCAATTGTGGTGGGTAAACCGGAGGGCAAGCTGAAACGCAAGGCCCATAGCCTGATGCCGTCGGTTGCAGATCAGGTGCGCAGCGCGCCTGTTCAGATGGACAAAAAGGCCTTTGGCAAACTCAAACGCGGCAAGCTGCACCCCGAAGGCAAGATTGACCTGCATGGTATGACCTTGGATCGTGCACATCCCGCGTTAAGCCGCTTCATCATGTCTTCGCACAAACAAGGGCGGCGCCTGGTTTTGGTCATTACGGGTAAGGGTAAGACAAGGGATGACGGTGGCCCAATCCCGGTGCGCCACGGTGTGCTGCGCCATCAAGTGCCACAATGGTTGCAAATGGCCCCGTTGGCGCAGGTCGTATTGCAGGTGTCGCAGGCCCATATCAGCCATGGGGGCGGTGGCGCCTATTACGTTTATCTGCGCCGATCCCGCTAACGCACCAGCGTCGGGCGATAAAGTATGATCCCCCATGTCGTGAGCCCGGCTGCCAGCAAATAATACAGTGCAATTGGCAACATCTGCTCAGGGAAATTGATATCCTGATCAATCAGCCATCCGGTAATCCCCGGACCAATCGCGGAGCCAAAAACCATAAGGGCCGCCGCCACAGCCTTGATCGCGCCAATATGCCGGGTGCCGAAATATTCGGGCCAAAACGCCGTGGCGCCCGTGGCCTGCAACCCTTGCCCGGCCCCAAATATAATAAGGCCAAGTCCGGCCATCCAGATCGTATCGGCATAGGCAAGCACGGCAAACGACAGGGCAAAGGGCAGCATTTGAATGGGCACAACTTTGCTGACGCCAAACCGATCCACCGCCCAGCCAGAGGCAAACGTGAAGATGATCGCGGATGCTGTGTAAATCGGCATCAGCGCCACAAAAGCCGCCAGGTCCCACCCTTTGATTTCGGTAAAATGGACCTGCTGAAAAAACAACGCGGTGCCCCACGCGCTGGGCCCAATGACCATCGGGATCATCATGAAAAACAACCCCGAATGCAGCATTTGTGCACGTGTCCAGTGACGCCCGTGCATACCTGTAATCTGCGCCTCGGCAGCCATGCTTTGCGGGGTGCGCTCATGACGCAGCAACAGGAGGAGGAAGGGAATGGTGATGAGGACCAGCACGGCGGCCAACACCCACAGCGTGCGCCAGTTGAAGAATGCGAAAAGTGCCACAAAGACGATTGGTAGAATGGCTTGCCCGGCGGCAAACCCCATTGACGAAAGCGACAATGCCTTGCCACGTGTCGCCTCAAACCACCGCACCATGGCCACCGCGCCAAGTTGAGACATCATGCCTTGTCCCGTCAGACGCAGGGCAAAAACCACAAATATCAGGGCGATCCAGCTGCTGATGCTGGCCATGAAAACGCAAGCCGCTGCCAGCCCCAGCATCACACCCAAAGCCACCACACGTACGCGGAAGTTATCCGTCAGCATGCCAGCCCAGATCATCGCGATGGCCGATAGCGTTGTGCCGATGGTGTAGATCCCGCCCCATTCGCCGTCTGTAAGGCCAAATTCTGTTTTGATCTCACCGGCAAACAGCGAGATGAAATAGGTTTGCCCATAGGACGACGTGAACGTCAGCAAAAAGCCGGCGAGCAGGAAGATCCAGTTTGTGCGCAGGAAGTGGAGGTAGTTCATGGGTCTTTGGTGTCATGGTGCCGGGAGAAAGGGAACGCTTAACAGAGGTATTTCGGATATGCGTCCGATGTGGCACCGCCAAGCCGGCGCTTGGCGTAAGATGGTGTATGAAATCAAATACCCTCATACCCCTAGAGGAAGAGTTAGGGGCCAGAAAGAGGAGGGGTTAGAGCACGTAGCGGCTGAGATCGGTGGATTTGGTCAGCGCGCCCAGGTTTGTTTCCACGAAATCGGCGTTAACAACCACATCCTCACCGCCGCGGTCCGGTGCAGAAAAGGAAAGTTCCTCAAACACGCGCTCCATCACGGTGTAGAGACGTCGTGCGCCGATGTTTTCGACCGATTGGTTGACGTCCGCTGCAATTTTCGCCAGCGCTTTAATGCCATCGTCCGTAAAGCTGACGGTGACCTCTTCGGTCCCCATGAGGGCCGTGTATTGCAAGGTCAACGCGTTGTCGGTTTCGGTCAGGATGCGCACAAAATCCTTTTCTGTCAGGGCGCGCAGTTCCACACGGATGGGCAGGCGGCCCTGTAGCTCTGGCAGCAGGTCAGAAGGTTTTGCGATGTGAAAGGCACCGGACGCGATAAAGAGCACATGGTCTGTTTTGACAGGGCCGTGTTTCGTGCTGACGGTTGTACCCTCGATCAGCGGAAGCAAATCACGTTGCACACCCTCGCGGGAGACATCACCGCCGCGCGCATCTGAACGCGCACAGACCTTGTCGATTTCATCCAGAAAGACGATTCCGTTTTGCTCAACAGCCTCAATGGCGGCCTTGGTGACGGTTTCATCATCCAGCAGCTTGTCGGCCTCTTCACCGATCAGCACGCTGTAACTGTCTGCCACGCTCAGCCGCTTTTTGGTGGTGCGCCCGCCCATGGCTTTGCCAAACAAATCGCCCAGGTTCATCATGCCGGCACCCCCGCCGGGTTGACCGGGGATATCCATCATCTGAAGCGGGTTGGAGGTGTCTGCCACCTCCAGATCAATCATCGTATCGTCCAGCAGCCCGTCTTTCAGCTTTTTGCGGAACATATCGCGCGTGCCCTCGCGGGCATCACTACCTGCAATGGCGTCAATCACGCGTTCTTCGGCAGCTTTGTGTGCGGCGGTTTTGACATCTTCGCGCATGTGTTCGCGGGTCATCACAATTGCTGCGTCCACCAGATCACGGATGATCTGCTCCACATCACGGCCCACATAACCTACTTCGGTAAATTTCGTTGCCTCGATCTTGAGGAACGGCGCGCGGGCGAGTTTTGCCAAACGCCGGCTGATCTCCGTTTTGCCCACACCGGTGGGGCCGATCATCAGGATGTTTTTTGGATACACCTCATCGCGCAGATCATCCGACAGCTGTTTGCGCCGCCAGCGGTTGCGCAGGGCCACAGCGACAGCACGTTTGGCATCATTTTGGCCGATGATGAAACGGTCAAGTTCCGACACAATCTCGCGGGGGGTCAGGTCAGTCATTTGGAAATTTTCTCCACCGTGAGGTTGCCGTTTGTGTAAACGCAAATGTCAGATGCAATTGCCATGGCGTCGCGCGCCACCGCTTCGGCGTCGCGGTCGCTGTCAATCAGACCACGGGCCGCAGCCAGTGCAAAGTTACCGCCAGACCCAATGGCCGCTACGTTGTGTTCGGGTTCGAGCACGTCGCCCGCGCCAGTAATCACTAACAGGTCTGTGCCGTCTGTCACGATCAGCATCGCCTCAAGTTTTTGCAGGTATTTATCTGTGCGCCAGTCCTTGGCCAATTCAACTGAGGCGCGGGCAAGTTGGCCCGGCGTCGCCTCCAGCTTGGTTTCAAGACGTTCCAACAGGGTAAAAGCATCTGCCGTTGATCCGGCAAACCCCGCGACAACATCAAACCCACCGGGTGACAGGCGGCGGACCTTTCGTGCGGTGCCTTTGATCACGGTCTGGCCCAGGCTGACCTGCCCATCACCGGCAATCACCACCTCATCACCTTTTTTGACGCCAATGATCGTGGTGCCGTGCCAGCCGGGAAATTCGCTTTTGGTCATGTTGCTCCCCTCAGAGTTACATCGTTATATGAAAACGAAGGCCGGATTACGCAAGGCCAAAACCCGGGGTTTGGGCAAATGGGCAAGGTTGATGAACTGCGGGATGCGTCTGATCTTGTGTTTCAGGCTTTGGCACGGGATGCGGGGCAGCGGGTGTTGGCATTTTCCTGTGTTGCGGAATGGATCAAGGATGACGCGCGCCGGTTGCATATCGTTCGTAAATACGAGGCACCAGCGCATAGACCTGTTGTGTTGAAATTTGCACAGCACCCGCGCGATCAACCCGAATTTGCGGCGATCCTCAGCGCGATGCACCGGGCGCATCACGCCTTGTCTGATCACCCGACTGCCACTGTGCCAAAAATTCTGGCGCAGGACGCAGAGGCGCAGGCCTATCTGATGACTTATTTTCAGGGGGACACCCTGCTGGATTTATGCCGCAAAACGCCGGATCACCGGGGAATCCTGCGCGCGGCTGGCACATGGTTGGCGGGTTATCATGCAGGGACATTTACTCAGGAACGCCCGTTTCAACCCAGGTTTATGGTCAATCACATGGCGCATCTATCAGATCAAATGCGTAGAGGAGACCGGCGCATCGCCAATCAGCAGAAGTTCTTGAAATATGCGGATGGAATTGCGGAAAGGGCACAAGATGCCGATGGTCATCTGGGCAAGATTGCAGCCAAACACGGCGATCTGAATGCCCATAACCTGCTGATTGGAGGTGGCCGGGTTGCCGCGTTGGACTTTCTGGGGGCAAGTAATGCGCCCGTAGGGTATGACATTGCGCGGTTGTTGCTGAGCTATGTTCAGATGGTGGGTGATATTGATGCGATTCCCAAGGGGCAGGTGATCTCACGCGCGGCTTTGGACGCGTTTTTTGAGGGGTATACATTTCTACCGGCGGATGACCCCACCGTCGATTTCTTGATGCGGGTTCAGATTTTAACGGATTGGAACCGGATGGAGAACAAGTCCAGATTACGTGCAGCGGTACGCTTTGCACGGCTCAAAGAAATAGCGCGCCGGGCCTTTGCCTGACGCGCCATTTGAATTTCTACGTTCAGATCAGATGGATTCCTTGATCCAGCTTTCCAGTGCCGCCTTGGGCTTTGCGCCGATCATGTTGGAGACAACTTCACCGTCTTTAAACAGGAACAATGCGGGGATACCACGCACGCCCATTTGCGCCGGAGAGTTCGGGTTTTCGTCAACGTTGACCTTTACCACTTTGACCTTGCCGTCCATTTCGGCTGAGATCTCTTCGAGGGATGGGCCGATCTGCTTGCAGGGGCCGCACCACTCCGCCCAGAAATCCACAACAACGGGAATACTGGAATTTTTGACTTCGGCGTCGAATGTATCGTCGGTGACTGCGACCGTGGCCATGATGCTCTCCTGACAGGCTTGGTTTAGGGGAGGAACCTATGAACGCTGATGCGTGACGTCAAGTTCCAGCGCCATTTGTACCGAAGAACTCACGATATCGTGGGGCAACACCATGAGCGCACGCCTGGCCGTCCATAAAATGGCGGTTTCGATGTGATGATCTGGGTAAACCTGCTGTAACATCAGGGCATAGGCGCCCATTTGCCGCAACAAGCCGTCCGGGCAGGCACTTGGAGCGCTGGGCACAACGCGGTTGGTTTTAAAATCAACGGCAAGAATACGGTCGGTTTTGATCACCAGTCGGTCAATGGTGCCATGTAACCGATGACCTTTTATGTCGGCGGTGATCGAAACTTCGGCAAGCGTTTCAGGTGCAAAGAGATCGCGCAGTGCCGGGTCATTCAAAACCTCGTCGGCCTCCTGTTGTGCGCGCAATTGCATTTCTTTATCAGGGTGTTCCGGGATCCCGACGCCCGCGTTTTCAAGCATCAGATGAACAAGGGATCCATATTGCATCGCTGTTTCTGTTTCATCACCTGCTGCACCTGCCAACGCCTTTGCGCCCCCCAGATCGGACGGTGACAGGGTTTGCATCCGTGGGGTGGGGTCTTGCGCTGGTTCGGTAAAAATCGGCTCTAACAAGGCGCGAGTGGATAGGTTGGGTTTTGATAGTCCCTTTGGTAATGCGTCCCAATCCCCAACTTGAAATCGCAGAATGCCGCTTTCGCCTGCCTGCGTTGCGTTGATGTGCTGCATGGCGGTTTGTGTGATCTGATACCAGTCATTCCCGTCTTTTGCCAAATCACCTGCTGCCGCGACAATCAGCCATTTTTCCGCCCGCGTCATTGCCACATACAGCAACCGCAACCGCTCCCGGAATTGCGCTGCTTTCATCTCATCCACTGTATTCACCATGGGCTGTGGCATGTCGGCAGCGCTGGTCTTCCAGACGGGCACGTCATCCATCATCACGATATCATCGGTGATCGAAATAACCCGTTGCCCGGTATCAGGCAGGATCACAATGGGGGCTTCCAGCCCCTTGGCTCCGTGCACGGTCATCACCCTGATCTGGTTAGAAGAGCTATCAACCTGGCGTTTAATTTCCAGATCATCGGTTTGCATCCATTGCAAAAAGCCCGTCAGACTCGGGATATCCGTACGTTCATAGGCCAGCGCCTGTGACAGCATGGCGTTTATGCCGTCCTCCGCTTCTGGCCCTAGCCGGGCCAGGAGTTTTCCACGACCACCGTGACGGGTGAGGATTCGCTCAATCAGGTCATAGGGACGCAGAAAATCGACGTTGTCCCGCAGGTCATTCAGGGTCAATAGAGTCTGTTTATATGTCTCTAAACCGCGCAAAGCCTGCCATAGATGATCTTGCGTGCGATAATGCGCGACGGTGAACAGGTCTTGTTCACTCCAACCAAACAGGGGTGATTTCAAAGCCGTGGCAAGGGACAGGCTGTCATCGGGCGTTGCAAGAAACGACAGCAGCGCCGCAAGGTCTTTGACCGCCATTTCGGCCCCGACTTTTAGGCGGTCAGCACCAGCAATCGGCAATCCCGCAGCTTTGCACGCGCGAATGATCTCAACGAACAACGGGCCGCGCCGTTGTACGAGTATCAGGAAATCCTTTGCCTTAATTGGCCGTTTGACAAAGGTGCCTTTGGTTGCCCCATCATCCGGAATGAAATGTAAGCCATCCGTCAGCTCTTTGATCCGTGCGGCAATCTGTTCGGCCAGGATTACAGTGTGGTGTCGGTCAGAGCGGCGATCAACGGGGTCGGTCCATTCCAGCTCTGCCTGATCCTCCGCTTTTTCGATGATGGGCCACAGATCGACCTGTCCTGGCAGATCACCTTTGAAGGCAAGATGGTGGGTTTGCTTATCCAATCCCTCCTGCACACGCGGATCAAAGGCCTGATCGACTGCGCGCAAAATAGCACTTGAGGACCGAAAGGAATAATCAAGGCTGCGATTTTGGAACAGCTGATTGGCATCGCGGACTTTCTGCTCAAACACACCCGCCTTGCGGTCAAATTCATCAGGGTCGGCCCCCTGAAATGAATAGATAGACTGCTTTTTGTCCCCTACGACAAACAGGGTACGTTCCTTTTCAGGTTGTACACCATCGCCGCTGTAAAACTCATCCGTCAGCTTTTCGATCACATCCCATTGCGTGGGGGAGGTATCCTGCGCCTCATCGACCAGAATGTGATCAATGCCGCCGTCAATCCGGTACAGTACCCAGGCTGCAACGTTTGGATCGCTCAGCAAGGTTCGGGTTTTCAGGATCAGATCGTCAAAATCTAACCAGCCGCGCGCCTGTTTCGCGGCCTCATACCGCCGTACAAAGACGTTTGCGAAATTGTGCAGGGCTTGGGTGCGAATTGCTGCGTTAAGCGACAGCCGAGCATCACGCGCCTGTTCCACGCGGGCCATGAGATCATCAAGATCAACCATCAGATGTGCAATCAGCTTTTGCGTTTGTTTGGCAGGAAAACTGCCGATCTTGGCACTAAAAGGCACTTTTGCGCCGGACCCGGTCAGAAACACTTTTTCCAGCACAGGCAGAGAGTCAAACGACAGCGTGCCAAGGCTCGCTAACTGCGCGCCTGTTTTGGCATCATTGCCGCCTTTTGCCAGCATATGCGGAACCATTTCGGCAATCATCTTTGCCTCTGACCCGTCAAAGACCTGCTGCTCAATCAACTGCCTGGAAAGGTCAGGCGGTTGGCCAAATAGCGCAAGGATGTCCGACCAAGTTGCGGCGTTCAAAAACGCATCACGTTTGCCAATAATCGCCTTTGTTAGGCTCGCAAAATCCTCTCCGGTGTAATGATGGGCCAGATCAGCAACCAAAGGTGCATCAGGCCCTTCGGCCATGTCGTTGACGATGTCGGCACGCAGCAAATCCGCCGCGCGATCTTCGATTTCAGTGAATTGCGGGCTAACCCCGGCCTCAAGTGGAAAGCGTCGCAAAATCGCTGCACAAAAGGAATGGATGGTCTGAATTTTCAACCCACCGGGCGTTTCAATTGCGCGGGCAAACAACGTGCGCGCATCGCGTAGGTGGATGGGCTCAAGGTTGCCATCAATGCCCAATTCGGTAAGGGCGGCGCGCAGGGCAGCGTCCTCTTTCATGGCCCATTCGCCCAGCCGTTTGAACAAGCGGTTTTGCATCTCTGACGCTGCCGCTTTGGTATAGGTCAGGCACAAAATCTGTTGCGGCTGCACGCCTGCCAGCAACAACCGTGCCACACGGTCCGTCAACACACGCGTTTTGCCAGAGCCCGCATTTGCTGTCAGCCAGGTGGAGGCATCCGGGCGCGCAGCCTCAATTTGGGCGCGGGTTGCGTCATCAACCTTCATACCAAATCCTCCGGGTTAGGGTCTGATGTGCCATCCCATTCCCCAAACCGGGCAAGCTGATCATAATCGCCACCAAAGCCATCCGTCTGGACCATCCGCCTTGCGGTAAAACCCTGTGATTTGGACAGGTAGGTCTCTAGCAAACCATGCAGTTTTTTCAGAACCTCCTGTGGGGGTTCCTCCTCCAGTGGGGCCGGAATTTCGACAGGCGTGTTGCCCAAACCAATGTAGGCCGCATGAGCGACGGGCACGGCACCTACTTTCTCAAAACCCCCCGCTTCGACCAAGGCCGCCTCTATCAACAGCTGTTTGTCAAAGTTCTTTTGTACCTTTTTGCTGGGGGGCGTGCCGGTTTTGTAATCATAGATCAGGGCATCGCCATCTTCCGTCATGTCGATCCGGTCCGCCTTGCAGGTCAGGTCAAACCCAAGATCACCAAAGCGGTGGGTGCCTTGGGCCGCATCCTCGATCGCGATGGGTTTTGAATAGTCCTGCCGCCGGGTTTCGCGCTGAATAAACCAATCGGCAACGCGTTCGATGCGGGCCAACCACATCGCGCGGGCGGCGGGCCAGGGGGTCTGCGTTGCCAAAACGTCAACCGCCACCACCAGCAAATGGGCTTTGCTGAGCTGAGCAGGATCTTTGGCAACATCCTTCACAAAACGTTCCATAATTTCATGCAGGATCGTGCCACGCATCGGCGCATCCGGGGATTGCACCAAGGGGCGCATCGCCCGCAGTTTCAGACTGTGTTTGGCATAAATTGCATAAGGGTCACGGATCAGCCGTTGGATTTCTGTGACAGACAATTTTCGAGGACGTGCCGCAACGGGGGGTCGTGGAGAGGGCCGAGCCGCGGGTGTTACACGACTGACCTCTTCCAAGGACCGCGCTTGCGCCAGCCATTGATCCCCCCGATTTACCATGGCCTGCCACGCAGCGGGGCCGCCATTGTCAGGCAGACCGCCCAGCAGGTTTTCAAGACGGTTCAGCCAACGGGATGGCACGGTTTCGGCATCATCAGAACGGATCGCACGGGTCAGCCAGACCTCTGGCGCGGCAATCGCTTGCTGATAGTCATGCGCGGACAATCCGATGCGCCGTTCCGGCAGCAGCAGCCCTGCATCCGCCCGCATTTTGCGGTTCAACCAAGGGTCGGGCGGTGGGGGCTCTGGCCAGGTGCCATCGTTCAACCCGCCAAGGATCACCAGATCAGCGCCTTGTACACGGGCCTCAAGTGTCCCCCAGATCATCACATCCGGGTGCGGCGCATCGCGGTCGCGCACCTCCTCCGCAGACAGCAATGCACCAATCAGATCAGCATAATCCGCGGCTGACATATCGCCGCCGTGAGTTGCCTGTTCTGCCAATTCCTCCATGACCATACGGGCCTTATCGCCCGCCTTTTTCTTCCACAGTTCATGGTCTGAAGCGTCGGTTTGACCCACCGCGATCTGCTCAGCCAGGGCACGATGGGCAAGAACCCATTCTGTCAGGCTCCGCATGGCCGTGGCCTCTTGCGCGCAAAACGTCTTGGCCACCCAGGCGGTCCATGCCAAAAACGGTTCCGGTCCGTCCATGTGTTTTGCAGCACGTGCAGCGGCATTCATAAGGTTTTCAGGGTTCGGGTAGGGCACGCCAATCTGCCTGATCTGCTCCTCCAGCTGTTGGGTGAAAAGCTGGTGCAGGTTGCGGTCAACTCCACTGTGGGTCAGGGGATGTTTAAGCAGAACCAGCAGTGCTTCGGCGTCCAATTTACGTTTGAACAGCCCCGCAACGTGTCGCAAAAAACGGCCTGGCGGAGACAGGTGCAAGGGTGCGCCTGCACTGTCGTCTGGCAGGATATCCCAACGGTCCAACGCGGCGGTGACCTGCCGGGTCAGCATACGATCTGGTGTGATCAAGGCAGCGGATTTGCCCTCCGCCACGGCCTTGCGCAAGCGAAGCGCGATTGTCAGCGCCTCAACCCGTGGCGTTGGGGCATGGACCAGCGTTAGATCTGTCGTGGCCCCTTTCAGATCGTCAAGTTTTGGCCCCTCGCTCAGCCAGGCGTGGGTCACGGGGGCGGGGCGCAGCGACAAAGACACCAGCTTGTTGCGGGCAGATGACGGGGCAGCAGTGGTTGCCCAGTTTTTAATGTCATCCCGGGCAAGGTGAAGCACCTGCATCAGGTTAAAAAACCGATATTGCGGATGATCCTCGGCAAGTACCTCATGATCGAGCGTGGTCCAGACGGCGGTGGGCATGTCAAAATCAAACCCCGGCAGCACCACGGCCCCTTGCGGCAATTGCGCAACCGCCTGCATGAGCAGTGATGTGGTGCCGCGCGACCCGGTTGATCCGGCAAGGATAACCGGGTGTTGGGGCGGGTTGCTGGCCCAGTGCTGCGCGATACCCTGGACCATCTGGCGTTGGCGGGCCTCGGCGTCCGGTTGATCCGTGACCTGATCAAGATACTGATGCGCGATTGCCAAAAAGCGCTGCGCGCGGTGCCAATGGCCGGATTGATCGGTCACATCCAGCTGGGTGATTTTATCAACGCTTACGCCTTCCCCCTGCATTTCGTCGATCAGCGCGGCAAGGCTGTCAGCGAGGGCATAGAGTGATGTGCGCGGTGCCAGTGTTGGGTCGGCGGTTAACAGCTGCGAGACAAGTTGCACCAATTCCAGCCGACGCCGCAGGGGTGATATTGCCGGAGGGAGAGGGGTGCCAGGCACCAGCGTTTGCAATTCCGTCAGCAGCCGGATACGTGGCAAGAACCCGGGCGGTCCGGTATCAAAAAGGTCACGCAACCGGCGTGCCATCCGGCGGGTGTTGACGATCAGATCAACGCGCGCCATCGCCTCGGGGCGTTGGCCGCGCAGCCTGTCGCGCAACCCCGCGATCAGGGCCGCTGGAAAGTCCACGCCGGGGGCCAGTCCATAGACCCGTGGTTTTTCTGTCGGGTCAAACATCGGCATTCCTCAGCATTTTTTCAGCAAGCTCAATCCCTGCCGGGTGGCCGACATCGCACCACTGTCCCGGATAGGTTAGCCCAAAAATACGGTTGTATTTGAACATCTGATCCCACAGCACATTGAGCGAGAAAGCCTGCTCCTGAATGGATTCAAGACCCTGCGTTTTGATGATCTGAACGCCGCCATACACCATACCCGGCCCGCGCATCAGCGTGCCCTTTGGGGACACCGTGAAATCGCCTGTGCCTGTGTAACCGACCGTTTGCGCGACTGGCACAGTCATCAACAGCGCGTCCATACGGTCTGGTTGCCACGCGCTTTCCAGTAGTGCCAGGGGGTTTGGCCCGGCCCAAATCGCATCAGCGTTCATGGTGAAAACTGGGTCGTTGCCAAGCGTCGGCAGGGCGTTGCGCAATCCGCCCCCTGTTTCCAGAATGTCGGGGGATTCAATCAGTGTGACCACCCCCTTGGGCGCGAGATGTTGAGCCAGAATATCCGGCTTGTAATGCAGGTTGGCCACAATCGGATCGCAGGCAGCAGATCTCGCCAAGGCCAATGCGTGGTCGATCAATGGCTTGCCAGCAACCTTGACCATCGGTTTGGGCTGATCTTTGGTCAGCTCCTTCATCCGTGTGCCAAACCCTGCGGCAAAAATCATCAGCGCTCTGTTTTGCATTGGCTTTTCAGACGCTCCAGAAAATCAGGTGTTGGCGCAGGCAGGCTGGGGGTGATCAGGTCAGACAATCCGCGCAGCGAAGGGTCTGCGAGATTGCGCATTACGTAGGCCCAGACCCGCGGGATCAGATCAATATATTGGGGTTTGTTATCACGCAGACAAAGCCGCGCAAAAATGCCCAGAATACGCAGGTTGCGTTGCAGCCCAAGCAGGGCGTAAGCAGACCGGTAGGCTGTCGGATCAACCCCCGTCGACGTGATATAATGCGCGATCATTTGCGCCTCAATCTCTGCGCTTACATCACGTCGCGCATCTTGCAAAACCGAGACAAGATCATACGCGCGATGCCCGGTTAGTGCATCCTGAAAGTCCAGCAAACCAACCCGCGCAACGCCCAGTCGTTCTGGAAGCCACAGCAGGTTTTCCGCATGATAATCCCGCAGGATTGTCACCTTTGGCGCGTCGTCCAATGTGGTTGCAAGCGGGTGAAAGATGTCGTGAAATTCTCGCTGTGCCGCGGTGCCAGCGCTGGGCGCGTACCATTCAAAAACCGGGGCGGTCATATCCGTCAGCCAATCCGCATTGCAGTTTGGCAGGTCCAATGCGGGTTTTGTGTGCAGGTGGATCAATACATCTGTTGCGGCACGATAGAGCGGCAGTTGAAGGGTTGGGTTTGCAGCCATCAATTGGGCAAAGAGGTCATCCCCCAAATCTTCGATCAACAGAAACCCGTTGTCGCTGTCCGTGTTGAAAATCTGCGGCGGGCTAAGACCATGAGACAGCAGATACTCAGCGATATGGACAAAGGGGCGCACGTCTTCGCCTTTTTCCGGGTCGGCATCCATCACGATGGCCGTGGTTCCATCCGGTTTGCTCAGCCGTTCATAGCGACGTTGAGAGGCATCGCCAGCAACCTTATTGCGTCGGGCGGCTTTCCAACCGGTCTGGCGGATAAAGTCAGCGGCAGATTTCTCGCGCGCGCTCATGCCTGCCACCCGGCCAATTTTGCGCTCCACTTGGAATGATGCCATAGGACCGTCAGCCTGCGAGCATCTGCATTATCGCCGGTCATCAGCTCAAGCGTCAATGCATGTTCAGGTGCCAAATCACCCAGACGGTCGGGCCATTCCACCAGACAAATGGCGGTTTCAAAGGCATCGGTTAACCCCAGCTCTTCGATCTCTTGCAGGTCCGTCAGGCGATACAAATCCGCATGCCAAATTTCCCCCACGGCGCTTTCGTAGGTTTGCACCAGTGTAAAAGTAGGAGAGGGCACATCCTCAAATGCAACAAGCTGTGATTGGATCAGGGCGCGGGCAAAGTGTGTTTTGCCAGCGCCAACGTCGCCGTTTAGCAGGATAACATCCCCGGGGTGTAACATCGAGCCAAGCGTTCTGGCATGATGTGCCGTGGCATCAGCATTTGAAAGTGAACAGGAAAGGCGGTGCGCAGACATATCGCCATGCTTACTATCCGGGGCATGGGCTGCAAGGGTTAACCGACAATCAGACGCCGTGGTTTTGTATCTGGATCAAACGCGGCAGCATGTTGGCGGAACTGCACCAGTGTTGACCCGGAGGGAAGGGGCACAAGATAACAGCGCAGCGGTGCCCCATCCACATGCCCCACGGGAATATTCCATGCCTGCCGTTCGCCAAATTCAGTCACGAATTCCTCGATAGAATTCCAGACCCGCGACGCCCCAAACCGTTCCTGCCAAATCGCAACGGAATCGCGGATCAGCACATCGGCAAAGCTGGAGTCAGGGTCCACACTCCACATGTCGCGGTAGGACGCGTTGCAAAACGTCAGGACACCGGTTGGCGAAAAGACCACCATCGCCTCATCCACCGTGTCAAGCAGCACTTGTCCTTGCTCAAGCTCAGCGCGGAAATTGCGCGTCAGGGTCATTTCGGCACTGATGTCTTCGATCAAAAAAGCGGTGGCCCCATCCGGGTGGGGGCGCCCTTTGACGTTGTAGGTTTGTCCCGATTCCAGTGTCCAGGTTTCCTGGTAGCGGCCATCCGTGGCCGCCGCAATCACACTGGCGATTTCTTCGCGCCAATTGTGGTAGTTCTTGGGCTCCGGCATCCGGCGGTTTTCGCGTAGCTGATCAAAAAACGACAGCATTGTTGGACGCGCGCTGAGGAAATGGGCGGGCAGTCCAGTGAGATCAACAAGTGCCGGATTAAAGATCGTCAGTTGCCCATCGCGGTCAAAAATGGCCAATCCGATCGACAGATGCGCAAACGTCTTGGCAAGGGTTTGCACAAAGTTGCGCTGGGTATCTTCGGCCACTGTCACGGCATTGATGCACGTGGCATGGTAAACCGTAACGTCGTCTGTTTGAACCGTTGCCAGTTGATACCAATCCGGTCGTTCCCTCTTCCCGTTGTTCAAAATCACACGGTTCGGGTGCTTGCAGTCGCTCTCTGAAAAAAGCGATCTGCCCGGGTCAACACGGCTACCGTGTGCCTGAAAGTACAGATTTTCATAGGCCTTGTTGTACCAACTGATTGTGCCGCTTTCATCCTCTTGCCAAACGGGATCAGGCGCACTGTCCCGTATCCGCCGCAAGATTTGAAGTTCGGCCTGTTCAGCGCTGATTTCAGGTGCATGTGGGGGTGCGCTCAGGTCTTGCAGTAACACCCGGCATCTTGGCCCTTGCCAGGTGATTTCCGCCTGATCCAGGCCACATCTGTCCAGCGCTTGCAACGTGGTATGACCTTGCAATCCTGTCCCCGGATTTGCCGGAAAATCCGGAAAACGTGTCAGCAATTGATCGCGCAGATCATCCCAGAAATGGGTGCCCGGTTCAAGAGAGAGCAAGGCCCGCGCCTGATCCGTTGCGTGGTGCAGCATGCCATTCTGGAACAACAGGGCGAGCGGGTCAGGGTCAATCCAATCCGTCGGCTCAGCACGTGGTGTTCGGGGGTTAGTCCACCACACTGCAAGCCCCACACAAACAAGTGCTGTGCAGGAAATCACTGTAAACTCTAACAGGTCAAACAATACGCGCTCCGAATCTTTGAAAGACTCCGGGACTCTTGGGTTATTTGGTTAACAGTTGGTTAACACGTCGATTCCATGCGTGTTTTCACGGCGTAATGTGTTGGTTTTCCCCCATCGGGTTTAACGTGTCTGGTCGTTGCGTCTCCAGTGCCTGACGGGGCCAGATTACCTCAACGACGGCACCCGTGTGCGTGCTGTTTTCCGCAGCATTGCGAAAGCGCAAATGCGCACCCGTGCGCTCCAAAAGGGTCTTGGCAATAAACAAGCCCAAACCCATCCCTTCATATTCTGGCCGTGCTTTGGTAGAGGCGGCGCGCCCGCTGCGGCGCAAAAACGGATCACCCATCCGGCCCAGCAAGTGCGGTGGAAACCCCGGCCCGTCATCGGATATGCGCACCTTGATGGTCCCGGAGGTCCAGCTGAGGTCCGCCCAAACCTGCGTATCGGCAAAGTCTACGGCGTTTTGGATCAGGTTGCGTAAACCGTGAATAATCTCGGGTTTGCGCAGGATTTCGGGCTGTGTCTGGGGATCATCCACATCCGTGTGCCGGATATGAACAGTTTTGCCGCGGGCCAGATGTGGTTCTGCGGCCTCTTCGATCACGGCTTCGAGGGGGGCTTGCCGCATGTGTAAATCATCTTTGCCTGCCCGCCCCATGTCGCGCAGGATGTCCCGGCAGCGGTCAGCCTGATCACGGATCAGGGCGGCATCCTCTGCCATTTCAGGATGGTCTTTGAGGTCGTTCATCAACTCTGTGCTGGCCAGCTTGATGGTGGCCAGCGGCGTGCCAAATTCATGCGCCGCCGCCGCCACCACGCGGCCAAGGTCGGTCAGTTTTTGCTCACGGGCCAATGCCATCTGTGTGGCGGCCAAGGCATCAGACATTGTGTGCACCTCGGTTGTAACGCGTCTGGAATAGGCGCTGGTAAAGGCGACGGCGATGATCAGAGCAATCCAATGCCCATAGACAAACACCTGAGGTATCCTCAGGACCTCACCGGATTGTGTGATCAGTGGCAAATGGAAGTTCGCCAGCAGGGACACAATCACAATTGCAGTACCACATACCACGAGCGTTGAGCGCAGGCTAAGGGCCGTTGCGGAGATCGTCACAGGCCCCAGCAGCAACAGGGCAAAAGGATTGTGCAACCCGCCTGTCAGATACAAAAGAAAGGCCAATTGCAGCAGGTCAAACATCACAAGCGCAAGATTCTCGCGTTCCGTCAACCGCTTGTTTTCAGGAAAGAAAACCGTCGCGGCGATATTGGCAACCACTGACGCTCCAATCGCCAATACGCAAAGGCCAAATTCCAGCTGCAAGCCATAGACAATAGGGGCCACCGTGATGGCAATCAGCTGCCCGATGATTGCCACCCAACGCAGCAGGATCATGGTGCGCAACCTGATCCAGTTTGCGCGGGTCGGGCCCCCCAGGGGTCGAATGGTCGCCTGCGTCATCTGCGCGCCCTGTGGTTATTCACTGTTGCATTGGTCATGATCTAGCGTAGGTCTGGCCCGCGCGACGATCAAGGTATCCAATTGGCACAGGAGAATGATGATGAACAAGATGATTGCAATCGGAGCAGCTGCTGTGACGGTGGTTTTTCTGGCCGTTATGGGTTGGTTTGCATTTTCCGGGTCAGGGTCTGGTGATCAATTTGCGCAGTGCCGGTCAGGTGCCATTGCGGGCGATATCGGTGGCCCGTTTGAATTGGTCAATGCCAAGGGTGAAACGGTCACAGACAAAGACATCATCACTGAACCGACGCTGATCTATTTTGGCTACACCTATTGTCCGGATGTCTGCCCGCTGGACGTGGACCGCAATGCCGCAGCAGTTGAGGTGCTGGAAGAGCGCGGGCACAGCGTAACGCCGGTGTTCATCACCGTTGATCCGGCCCGCGATACACCAAAGGTTGTCGGTGAATTTGCCGAGGTGATGCACCCGAAGATGATTGGCCTTACCGGATCGGCCGAACAGGTCGAAGGAGCAAGCAAAGCCTATCGCACCTACTACAACGCGCAGTCCGCAGTGGACGGTGAATACCTCGTGGATCACACAACATTCAGCTATCTTGTCATGCCGGAGATCGGATTTGTGGACTTCTTTCACAGAGACCTACCTCCTAAGGAGTTGGCAGATAAGATCGGGTGCTTTGTGGACGCGGTCTGACCGTTTGACCGCAATGGGGGGACGGCTCTATGCTCTGCTGACGTATTGAACGGGGGCGGCGAGATGAGCGAAATGCAGAACGATTGGGATCTTGGCCCGGATCCGACATTGCTGTTGGTAGATGACGACGAACCTTTTTTGCGCCGCCTTGCCAAGGCGATGGAAAAGCGTGGGTTTGCCGTAGAAACTGCTGGGTCCGTGGCTGCGGGGCGCGCCATTGCAACGGCCCGACCGCCGGCCTACGCAGTTGTGGATTTGCGTTTGCAGGATGGCAACGGTTTGGACGTGGTTGAGGTGCTGCGCGAAAAGCGTGAAGAGGCGCGTGTGGTTGTGCTGACCGGATATGGCGCGATTGCCACGGCGGTTGCAGCCGTAAAAATTGGCGCAACGGACTATCTGTCAAAACCAGCGGACGCTGATGCGATTATGCAGGCGCTGCTGACCACCACTGGTGATCTGCCACCCCCGCCCGAAAACCCGATGAGTGCCGACCGGGTGCGGTGGGAGCACATCCAGCGGGTCTATGAATTGTGTGACCGCAACGTGAGTGAAACGGCGCGTCGGTTGAACATGCACCGCCGGACGCTGCAAAGAATTTTGGCAAAGCGCAGCCCGCGATAGAGGCCGCAAGGCCAACAGGCGGGGTTTGATCCAAAGGAGCGCTCACGCGCATCACATATTTCGTTTAGTGCACGATGCAGATCGCGTTTGGCTGCATGCAGCGCGGAGTGATCTTTTGAGGGTGGCTAAACCGTTCGCGCCTGCTGGCCCCAGGGCATTGTCACAGGCTATAACGCTTTAGGTCTTTGTCGACGACCTGACCGTTGTCCATAGTATAGTTTTCAATTTTTCCGTAGCTTTCAAAACCGCGGCTTTGATAGTAGATCAACCCGCCCTCATTATCCGCACGGATATTGGCGTTGATCCAGGCATATCCCAGGCCCTTTGCTGCGACGCGCGTTGCCGCGAACAATGCCGATCCAATGCCAAGGCCCGTGCGGCCAATCTGTACAAATGTCGAAATCTCGGCGGCTTCAGGGGGAAGGTTTGCGCTTGGTTCGATCCATTGAAAACCAACAACCTTTTCTGTGTCATCCAGGGCAACATGCCAAGCGCTGCGGGCGGGATCTCGGTCCATCAGATCCTCAATGTCGCTGGGCAAAACCGCGCGGGTGCGGGCAGTTGTGCCACCCGCTTCCACGATTTCATTCAGCAGGCGTGCCATATCGGTGGTATCCAATCGGATGGGAGGACGAACGCTGATCATGTGCATTGCCCCAAGAGTGTGGCGTGTCGTGCGGTAAACGCATTGCGTGTTTCAACCGGTGGGCGCAGGACAATCGACAGGTCCGAAATCATGTCCATGTCAGGCTTGCCAAAGAATTTGGAAGACTCGGCCTGTGAAAATCCGGCAATCTGGGTGGCTTCCATCCAGGCGCTGATTTTGTCGGCTTTCTTGATTTGCTTTTTCACCACAACCGGGATGAGGGCAGGCAAGCCAAAGCGGATGTGGATTGCGGCCGTCAGACGATCATCCAACGCGCCATACCCCGGCCCCACGGCTGATTTCACCGGAGATATCATATCGCCAATCACATATTCAGGCGCGTCATGCAGCAAGGCGGCCAGTTTCCATTTGGCAGGTGCGTTGGGATTGATCCGCGCAAACAGTGTTTCGACCAGCAGAGAGTGTTCGGCCACGGAATAGGCAAAATCGCCCTTGGTTTGCCCATTCCACCGGGCCACAAATGCAAGACCATGCGCGATGTCTTCGATTTCTATGTCTACCGGAGTTGGGTCCAACAAATCCAACCGCCGGCCAGACAGCATGCGTTGCCATGCGCGTGCAGGCGATTTTTTTGATGTTGCCATGTTCCTCACCCCGGTTGATCCGCCAGGTTCGAATCTATGCGTGCAGAGACATGGGCCGCAAGACGGTTTTTCAGACCCGTTGGGTGCACCGGTGATGACAGCAGTTTTACTGATAAACTGACAGCATTGGCTTTGTGGTGGTGAACAGACGTTGAGAAAGTCGCGTAGAGGTGGTAGGCGGCGCTCAAACATCGTTTGATTGAGGTGCACCATGGCCAACGACTATATCGTGAAAGACATTAATCTTGCTGCATACGGCCGCAAGGAATTGGATATCGCTGAGACAGAGATGCCTGGCCTGATGTCTTGCCGCGCGGAATATGGCGAGAGCAAACCGTTGAAAGGTGCGCGGATTGTTGGCTCACTGCACATGACAATCCAGACGGCTGTGTTGATCGAAACACTGGTTGAGCTGGGCGCGGACGTGCGCTGGGCCTCTTGCAACATTTTCTCCACCCAGGACCATGCCGCCGCCGCAATTGCCGAAGGCGGCACACCTGTTTTTGCGATCAAAGGCCAGTCCCTGGAAGAGCATTGGGATTATCTCGACAAATCCTTCATGTTTCCCGAAGGCGCAAACATGATCCTTGATGATGGCGGTGACGCAACACTGTATGTTCTGTTGGGTGCCCGCGCTGAAGCGGGGGAAGACATCATCCCTGTGCCCACATCCGAGGAAGAAGAGGTGATCAAAAAACAGATCGCCAAGCGTATGAAGGAAAGCCCAGGCTGGTTCACCAAAACCCGCGATGCCATCCAGGGCGTGTCTGAGGAAACCACAACGGGCGTGCACCGACTCTATGATCTACACAAGAATGGCCAACTGCCGTTCCCTGCGATCAACGTGAATGACTCTGTGACCAAATCGAAGTTTGACAACAAGTACGGCTGTAAAGAGTCACTGGTTGATGGCATTCGCCGCGCCACAGACACGATGATGGCCGGTAAAGTTGCAGTTGTTATGGGCTACGGTGATGTGGGCAAAGGCTGTGCCGCCTCGCTGCAAGGTGCTGGCGCACGTGTGAAAGTGACAGAGGTTGACCCGATCTGTGCATTGCAGGCCGCGATGGATGGTTTTGAGGTTGTTCTGCTGGAAGAAGAAGTTGGCAGCGCAGACATTTTTATCACAACAACTGGCAACAAAGATGTGATCCGCATCGAGCACATGCGCGAGATGAAAGACATGGCGATTGTTGGAAACATCGGCCACTTTGACAATGAAATTCAGGTTGCAAGCCTGAAAAACCACAAGTGGACGAACATCAAAGAACAGGTAGACATGATCGAGATGCCGAATGGCAACCGGTTGATCCTGTTGTCTGAGGGTCGCTTACTGAACCTTGGCAACGCCACCGGGCATCCTTCATTTGTGATGTCGGCTTCCTTCACCAACCAGGTTTTGGCGCAGATTGAATTGTGGACCAAAGGCGATGAGTATCAGCCCGGCGTTTACATCCTGCCCAAGCATCTGGATGAAAAAGTGGCGCGTCTGCATCTTAACCGCATCGGCGTAAAACTCAGCACGTTGAATGCAGAACAGGCGGCCTATATTGGCGTGGCGCCAGAGGGTCCGTTCAAGCCAGAGCATTACCGTTACTAAAGGTCGGGCGATACCGACTCTCTATGGATAACGAACCACATAAACGCCGCCCGGCTTATGGCAGGGCGGCGTTTCGCGTTTTCATGGTCTTGCTTGGCTTTGGGGTATGGTTTGGCTTCATCTATCCAAAATCACCCCTGCATGATGGCTGGAACCCGTTCACGCCTCTGAATATCAAAGATCCGTTTACACCTCTCACAACTTGGAAACTGCTCAACGCGCTGGGCGATACGCAAAGCTGCCTGGCCGCTTTGGATACGGGCGCGAGTGCGGAAAGAGTAGAGGATCATCTGGAAACCGCGCAGTGCCATATCCGTCCACAGGTACGCCTAAGCGGTGTTGGCAGCGCCCGCCTCAAGCCATTGAACACCCGTTGCCAGACGGCCCTGCGCATTGCGATGTGGGAGCGTCACGGTATTCAGCCTGCAGCGCAGCGGCATTTCGGGCAGAGCATTGAGCAGATCAATCATCTGTCCAGCTACAATTGCCGCCAGATCCGCACCCTACAGTCTGGCAGGACCCGGATGAGCACCCATGCCACAGCCGATGCGGTGGACATTGCAGGTTTTGTCACCGCCAGCGGCGCGCAAATCACGTTACTGAAAAACTGGACCGGCCCTGCGCCCGAAGCGGCGTTCCTGAAAGATGTGCGCGACAGCGCCTGCACATGGTTTCGTGTGACCCTTGGCCCGGACTACAACGCACTGCACGCAGATCATTTCCATCTACAACACACCGGATGGGGATTGTGCCGCTGACCATGACAGGCGTGCGGTGCAATACAATTCCCTGTGGCCGTATGACGGCTCAAACCCAAAACACAGATTTGCTGGCCAAAGGCAAAGTTGTTTTTTGCCTGACCCCAAGCTGGCCCAGCAGTATCTGTATTGGGATACGCTTTTCAGTGAACTGTCGCGACAGGAGAGTGGGTTCCTGATTTTGGGGGGAAAACACAGCCAAAAAATTCCTTTTGCAACGCGGAAAAGGACACTAGTCTGCGCGGGCGAGGTCAGAAGACCGATTAATTCCAAGGTGGGAGAGTTACTATGGGCAAGCGCGACGAGTGGATCGAAAAGTATGCAGACGATCTGAAAAACAAATGCGGCATGACGCCGGACATGGATTTGCTGACGAAAGTCACAATTGGCTGTGGTCCAGCGATCTATAACGCGGATGCGTCAACTGTTGCGGGCAGCCAGCCTGCCGAATTGGAAACAGTTAAGAACAACTTCCTGATGAAAAAGCTGGGTCTGGCAGACAGCCCCGACCTGATGGCAGCCATCGACAAAGCAATCGAAACATACGGCAAATCAGAGCGCAACAAGTACCGCGCCGTGATCTACTACATGCTGACAAAGCACTTCGGCAAAGAGTCCGTTTACAGTTAAACCGACTTTCAGTTTGATGTTGAAACGCCCGCTTGGTTAAGCGGGCGTTTCCTATTTGAGGCATGTTTGAAACACTCAATCCTTGCGATATTCGCCTGATATCGCTAGAGAATACCCAGGCGGCTAGGATGGCCAGAACAGTTTCGAATACGTGTGTGGGATCACGGGAGCACACGGGGTGAGGGGGGTTCTGGCTTTTCTGTCAGAACCCCTTTTTTGTGGTCAGAACCAGCGGTTCTTAAAATAATCCCAACACCAGACCCATGACCGCGCAACCGAATGTCGCATAGCCGCCATCAATAATGGTCAGGCGAAAGGGCCGCCCGACATAGGCGTTGTTGATCATGATCCAGGGGCTGATGAAAAACAGGCCGATGCCAAGCCCGGACACCAATCCTTTCATCGCCGTGTCGATGCCGGACAATGCAAAGGTGTGGCGCATCATGCCCGCGACCAACACCATCGCAAAGGCTGAGATGATGTAGGGCAGCGGTGACTCGTTTTCGGGTCGGCCGTTTTCATCCACCTTGATCCCGGCGGCTTCTGTCCATGGCTTGGCCAGTGTCATGTACCAGACCGCACCAAAGCCAAACCCGGCGACGGCTGCAACGATAACTGCTAAATATTCCATTTTGTCCCTCCACTTTATTTCGTGTGGGGCAAGTATGGGCCGAAAATGGCAGATTTTCTATGGTTTCGTGTGGCCCAAGGCGCAAACCAACTTCCATTCGTCCGCTGTGACTGGTTGGACGGACAGCCGGGAATTCTTGACCAATACCATGTCAGCCAGACGTTCATCTGCCTTGATGTCATCCAAGCTGACCGGGGTTTCAAAGGGGCGCACGGCTTTGATGTCTACACATTCCCAGCGGTCATCCTTGGTGGTGCTGTCGGGGTGCGCCTCTGCGATGACCTCGACAATACCAACAACAGATTTCTCTTTTTGGGAATGGTAGAAAAACCCAAGGTCACCCACCTGCATGGCTCGCATGAAATTGCGTGCCTGATAGTTGCGCACGCCATCCCATTCTTCACCTGCATCGCCCCTGGCAATCTGGTCGTCCCAGCTCCATGTGCTTGGTTCGGATTTGAACAACCAATACGCCATCAGCCAATCACCCGCTTCCACTCGATCAACTCAACATTGGCAAACAGCCCTGCCACCGCGTAAGGGTCCGCATCGGCCCAGTCCTGCGCGGTGGCCAGATCTGCGACATCCAGAATGATCAGTGATCCGACCATATCGCCCGCCGGGTCAAGAAGTGGACCAGCCTGTGCAACCTGTGATGCATGTGCTTTCAGATAGTCCAGATGCGCTGGTCGATTATCGGCGCGCACATCAGAACTGTCCGGTTTATCCTTGGCGATGAGGGCAACAAGCATGTCATTCTTCCTTTAACGGTCGGGTCAGCAGGGTCTGCATGGCGTCTTCCACATCTAACGCGTTGTTCAACAGGCCTGCAACGGCGGCGGTGATTGGCATGTCCAGCCCATCCCGCAGCGCAATTGCGTGCACCGCTTGCGCCGTGGCCGCGCCCTCAACCGTGGTGGTTGGGTCAAAAGAAACGCCCTCACCCAATGAATGTCCCAGACGATAGTTGCGGGATTGGGATGAGGTACAGGTCAGGGTTAAATCGCCAAAGCCGGACAGGCCAGACAGGGTGGTAGCATTCGCCTTTAGATGCACCGCAAGGCGCTGCATTTCAGCATAGCCGCGCGTCATCAATGCCGCGCGTGCGCTTTCCCCCAGACCTTTGCCGATGGCCGCGCCACAGGCGATGGCAACCACGTTTTTTAGCCCCCCGCCAAGTTCAACGCCAATTGTGTCAGTGGTCCGGTAGAGCCGCAGATTTGGTGTGGTGAGCTCCTTTTGCAAACGCGCTCCGGCAGCATCATCAGCGCAGGCCAGCGTCAGCGCCGTTGGCAACCCCTTGGCAATGTCTGCGGCAAAGCTGGGGCCGGTCAAGATGGCGGGGGTGGCATCTGGTACGGTTTGACGGATCACTGCAACGGGTCCACACCCCGTGTTCAGTTCAACGCCTTTACAGCAGGCCACCAATGCTTTTCCCGCCAATTGCGTCGACACACCCGCTATAAACCCACGCATCTTT
The DNA here is from genome assembly GCA_937928635.1 of uncultured Sulfitobacter sp. Lineage (GTDB taxonomy): Bacteria > Pseudomonadota > Alphaproteobacteria > Rhodobacterales > Rhodobacteraceae > Sulfitobacter. The sequence goes on from CALFWM010000048.1 coordinate 73,002, forward strand.
TGCAAGGGGACGGCAAGCAGGAGCGTTTGTGCCTGCACCGCGTGATTGAGATCACCGGTCACAAACAGGCCCTCTGGAAACGTGCACCCCGGCAACCGTTTTTGATTTTTGCGGGTGGCTTGCATGTCGCCCGGGTCGCGCGCCCACAGAGTAACTGGCCCAATATGCGCCAATGAGATGGCAAGCGCCGTGCCAAAAGCACCCCCGCCCAAAACCGCAACGCTCATGCTTTTGCCCCCTTTTTACCGCTGCCCAGCATGCCTGGTTGGCTTTGATCAAGCGGCCAGCGTGGACGTGCAGACAGTGAAAAACCATCAGGCGGCCTGATCACCATCTGCTCTGCAGCCGCATAGGCAATCATCGCGGCGTTGTCTGTGCACAGCTCAAGGGGGGGTGCCACAAACCCTGCTCCCCCTTCCTCGGCTATCCTTTGCAATGCTGCGCGAATGGCCTGATTGGCCGCAACCCCGCCCGCCACACAAAATGTGCGCCGTGCTTCATCTGGGTATCGGGCCAGAGCACGGCGTGATTTTTCTGCAAGAACATCAACAACAGCCGCCTGAAACCCGGCCGCCAGATCACATTGATCTGTCTCAGTCAGCCCGCCTTTGTCTGCGACCACGGCATCACGGGTACGCAGCACAGCCGTTTTCAGCCCGGAAAACGACATGTCACACCCGGCCCGGTCCAACAGCGGACGGGGAAAGGCAAAACGTCTCGGATCGCCCGCCAGCGCAGCTTGTTCAATTGCCGGGCCACCCGGTTGTGACAAGCCGATCAGCCGGGCAATCTTGTCAAAGGCCTCGCCGGGGGCGTCATCAATTGTGCCGCCAAGGCGTTGGAATTTATCCGGGCCATGCACCATCAGAAACTGGCAATGTCCACCGGACACCAACAACATCAGATAGGGATAAGGCACAGCGTCCGTCAGGCGTGGTGTCAGGGCATGCCCGGCCAAATGGTTTACCCCGTAAAGCGGTTTGCCTGTCGCCGCGGATAGACCTTTGGCACACATCACACCAGAGACCACACCCCCAATCAGGCCGGGGCCGGCGGTTACGGCAATGGCATCTATTGCGGCAAGCGGGATATGTGCTGTGTCCAATGCTTGCTCAACGCAATGGTCCAGCTTTTCCGCATGCGCGCGCGCCGCGATTTCGGGAACGACACCGCCAAAGGCAACATGCAGATCAGTCTGACCCAAAACGATTGAAGACAGAATTTCGGTGCCACCCTGCCCGACACGCAAAACTGCGGCTGCAGTATCATCGCAACTGCTTTCCAATCCAAGGATGAGACGTGGGGCGGTCATAGGCTTTCCGTTGCAAGGCTTACCTGCCGCAGGTAACACCGACACATCATGCAAACAATGCCAGGGCATCCGGGGGGATCATTACAGATGAATGCGCCAATCCTATTGATGACCCGCGCACAAGAGGCATCAGAGCACTTTGTCAGGCGGCTCGACCCGAACGTATTAAAAGGGATTACAATCCTATATGCCCCATTGCTCAAAATTGTGCCGACCCAGAACACCATTGAACTTGCGCAATACAACGCTGTTATTTTCTCCTCTGTGAATGGTGTCCTGTTTGCGCCGCAAGGGTCTGGGCGCGATGCCTATTGCGTAGGCGCCCGCACAACTGACGCTGCACTGGCACGGGGTTGGCAGGTAAAGGGCACGGCGCAGGATGCGCATGCTTTGGTGGCACTCTTGCTAAAAACGGAACCTGTAGGTGCCATGCTGCATATCGCAGGTGAACATCGCCGGGGGAAAATTGCTGAAAAATTGACCGCCGCCGGGTATCAAACGGATGTGCATACGACCTACAGGCAGCCCTTAGTGCCGTTTAGAGCAGAGGTAAAAGAGGCGATTGCCGGGGAAGGGGCCGTGATCGTTCCCCTTTTCTCACCGCGCGTTGCAGCGCAGTTTGCTTCTCAGATAGCGGATTATGGGAGTCTCCTCCACGTTCTGGCAATGAGTCCGGCTGTGAAAGAGGCGCTTAAGGGTGCATGTGTAGGGAAAGTACAAATTGCATCAGCGCCAACGGGCGATGAAATGCGGCGCGGCGTGGAAATCCTGCTGTGCGACAATAGCTTGCCTTGAGAGGCCCAGAATAGCCGGGTAAGGTCGGTTCACGTTTATGTGGGCCGACGCGTCAGATTCGGAAAGGTTAACGAAGTGGCGAAAGCGAAAAAACCAGCTGCCAAGAAAAATGGCAGCACTGCCGGAAGTAAGTCAGCTGCAAATCCTGCGGCGGCAAAATCATCCGCATCTGCGGCGGCCTCCAAAGCCAGCGCGGCGGCCAAGGCAGATACGCCCGTTGAAAAGGCCAGCACTGCCGTCAGCCCAAGTGCGCTGAAAAAGGAGCTGGAGGCCAGCGCCAAGCCCGTGCCGAAGGTCGCCAAAGAGCCCCCCAACACGGTCGAGGTGAAAGACACGCCCAAAGAACCTGTGGCAGCCGAGAAATCACCAGTGGTTTCCGCAGCGCCACCCGCAGAGCCAGAAACGCAACGCAGCATCTTTGTGCCATTGGTGCTGGGTGGCGTTGTCGCTGCTGTTCTAGGCTTTTTGGCGTCCGAACTGGATATGCTTGGCAACCGCGGTAACACGGATGATTTGCGCGCCACCCTTATCAGCACGGATGCGCGTGTCTCTGCATTGGAAGCGATCGAAGCGCCTGAAGTTAATCTTTCTGCGTTGGATAGCATGAGCTCCGATCTCTCTGAGGCCAGCGGACAGATGGAGACGTTGGCCACCCAAATCAGCGATCTTTCCGCGCGCTTTGATGATTTGAACACCCGTCTGACCGTGTTGGAAAAACAACCGATCACCGACGGGAATGCGCAATCGCAAGCTGCCGTCGCCGCCTATGAAAGAGAGTTGGCCGCGCTTCAGGCCTCTGTTGAGGAACAGCGCGCGGAGATCGAAGGCTTGCTGAACAATGCGCTGAGCGTTGAAGAGGCGACAGCCCAAACCGCACGCGCCGCAAATATTCAGGGCGCACTGACAACGTTGTCAGCGGCATTGAACACCGGGCAGCCTTTTTCAGATGCTTTGGGGGCGCTTGCCGAACAAGGCGTGTCAGATATTCCTGCCGCGTTGAATGATGTTGCCGCAGATGGTGTGCAGACACTGAATGCATTGCAAACCCGATTTCCGGACAGTGCACGGGCGTCATTGGGCGCGGCACGGGCCAGCGGCACCGAAGATGGAGAGACCGGATTTGGCGGTTTCCTGCGGCGCCAATTGGGTGCGCGTTCTGTCACGCCACGTGAGGGCAACAGCCCGGATGCAGTTTTGTCACGCGCCGAGGCAGCCGTGCGCGAGGGGCGTTTGAACGATGCAATCCGTGAATTGGATACGCTGCCCGCACCCGCGCAGGAGGCTATGCAGGACTGGCTGTCTGATGCCCGTGCCCGCAAAGCGGCCGAAGCCGCAACCCAAGATTTATCACAAAGCCTGACGGCCAACTAAGGACCTTAGTATATGTTGTGGTCATTAATTAAGATTATTCTTTTTGTTGCGGTAGTGGCTGCGCTTGCCTGGGGTGCCGGTTTCCTGCTGGAAAGTGAGGGCGGCATTCAAGTCCGCGTGATGGGCACTGAATACAACCTGGGCCCGCTGAAGTCTGTCATTGCGATCATCACGCTGATGTTTGCGGTCTGGGTTTTGCTCAAGGTGTTTCACCTGCTTGTCGCGACTTGGAAATTCATCAACGGCGATGAAACTGCCCTGTCGCGGTATTTTGACCGCAACCGGGAGCGTAAGGGGTATGAGGCGCTGTCGGACGGTTTAATGGCACTTGCCAGTGGTGAGGGCCGCGTCGCAATGGCAAAGGCCGCCCGTGCAGACAAATACCTGAACAAACCCGCGCTGACCAATTTGTTGACCGCGCAAGCCGCAGAGCTTGCGGGTGACCGGCGTATGGCCGAACAGACATATCGTAAGCTGGTGGAGGATGAATCCACCCGTTTTGTTGGCGTGCGTGGCATTATGAAACAAAAACTTGCTGATGGTGATACTGATACCGCACTGCAATTGGCCGAACGGGCTTTTGCGCTTAAGCCAAAGCACGAAGAAACCGGCGATGTCCTGTTGCAATTGCAAGCAGCGAATGAGGATTGGTCCGGCGCGCGTCAGACATTGAACGCCAAGCTCAAGCACGGTCAGCTTCCCCGTGATGTGCACCGTCGCCGCGACGCTGTGCTGGCACTGTCAGAGGCGCGGGATGTGTTTGCTGAGGGCAAAACAATCGAGGCCCGCGAAGCCGCGATTGAGGCCAACCGTCTTTCACCTGATCTGATCCCCGCGGCCGTCATGGCGGCGCGCAGCTACATTGACCAAGAAAAACCGCGCTATGCGGCACGCGTGTTGCAAAAGGCCTGGGGCGTGCTGCCGCACCCCGATCTGGCCGCCGGATTTGCAGCAATTGACCCGGATGAAAAGCCAGCCGCCCGGATCAAGCGGTTTCGTGCCTTGACCAAACAAGCCCCCGATCATCCCGAAACCCGGATGCTTCTGTCTGAACTGCACATCGCAAACGAAGATTTCCCGGAGGCGCGCCGTGCGCTGGGCGATCTGGTTGAAACTGAACCGACTGCGCGGTCTGTTACACTTATGGCGGCAATTGAGCGGGGCGAAGGTGCGTCTGATACGGTTGTCAAAGGGTGGTTGGCCCGTGCATTGACAGTGTCCCGAGGACCGCAGTGGGTTTGTGAAAACTGCCAGTACATTCATGCCGAGTTTCAACCGATTTGTAGCAACTGCAACAGCATTGATACGCTCGCCTGGAAAACGCCGCCAACTGCCGAAGTTGCGATGCCAGGTGGTGTTCAGATGCTGCCCCTGATTGTTGGCGCGATTGAGGATACTTCGGCAGAGGAAGTCGTGATTGCAAAAGATAAGGGTGACAGCGTGATTGAAGATGCTGAGATTATCATCGAACCGCAAACAGATGCGGACGCATCTGCCGAAAGCGACAAGAAAGCCTAACCGGCAAACACCGCGAGCCAAAGCCAGATCATGCCCAGATACGTCAATTGGTGTGCCAACTGGTCGATCCCAAAGACGCGCCAGTATTGCTTTGAGTCTGGGCCATCGCCAGTGCGTTCTGAATAGGCCCCTTTGACCCAATCAATGTGAAAGTGCACCACAGCATCAATCACAAGAAAAACGATTGCTACCATTGTTGGCAAACCGGCGATCAGCGCGCAAAGCATTGAGAAAATGGCATGGACGCCTGCATGCTGCACGCGTCCGACATTTACATAGGTCCCTCGATTGGACAGCATGCGCTGGGTTTGCATAAAATAGTCAGCCAGCGTGTGCTTGATCTGTAGCAGTGCGAACAAGACCAGGACGGTCTGGAAATCTGGGGTCATAAAAAACAAATTCCTCAATACACCTTAAACTAGCGCGTGTACTCAGATTCGCAATTCATTTGATCTAAACGCCCGTAACAAGCTAGGTTTAGCCATTATATTCAATATTTTAAATTTGGATTTTTCCCATCGAACGTTCGCTCTTTGAATTTATTTGGAAATATTCCAAACGCGAACAGCTCGCATTGCTCATTGTGACATTGCTGCTGTTTCCACCACTCTACCTGACGCTAGAACTACCCAAACGAATCATTAACGACGCAATCGGGTCATCCTCTGATCACATCGAATTTTTTGGCATCACTTTTGGTCAGGTCACATTTCTGATGTGCCTGTGTGTGCTCTTTTTGCTCGCTGTGCTGGTGCACGGCTTGATGAAAATGCGCATCAACACGATGAAAGGTGTCCTGTCAGAGCGGATGTTGAGGCGCCTGCGATACCAGTTGATCACCCGTCTGTTCCGGTTTCCCAAACCGTTTTATCAGCGCACATCGCAGGCCGAAATTGTGTCGATGGTGACAGGTGAATCCGAGCCGTTGGGCGGCATGATGGGGGATGCAATTTCACAACCCGTCATGCAGGCCGGGCAGATGCTGACCATTCTGGTGTTCTTGTTCCTGCAGAGCTTTTGGTTTGGACTGGCCGCCATCGCGATGATCCCCTTTCAGGCTTGGCTGATCCCGATGTTGCAGCGGCAGGTCAATCTGCTCAACAAAAAACGGGTGCGCGAGTTGCGCAAATTGGCGGGCGAAATTGGCGAAACGGCTGCCGGGTCAACGGCCTTGCGCACGAGTGGTGGCTATCGGTTCAAGTCAGCGCAGATCACACACCGTTTGGGCGTTTTGTTTTTTATCAGGCTGTCGATCTATCGCAAAAAGTTCTTCATGAAGTTTCTCAACAACTTCCTGACCCAGTTAACACCGTTCTTTTTCTTTTCCATCGGGGGCTATCTGGTTATTTTGGGGCATGTGTCGATTGGCGCATTGGTCGCAGCCCTTGCCGCTTACAAGGATCTGTCCAGCCCGTGGAAAGAACTGTTGGCGTACTACACCCGCGCCCATGAAATGTCCCAGCGCTGGTCATTGATCACAGAACGCTTTGCGCCCGGTGGGGCGATCAACGCCACGCTGATTACAGAATATCCGGAGGAGATTGAGCAGTTAACAGGCGACATCGTCTTTGATCGGGTCAGTGCCATGGACAGCGATGGCGTTGCGGTTGTCAAAGATATCTCAATGACGCTGCCCCAAGGGGGGCTGATCGCAATCGCTGCCCCCAATGAAGAGGACAGACGCGTCATGGCAGAACTGTTGACGCGAGAAATGCTGCCCGCCTCGGGGACAATTACTATTGGGGAGCGCAGTCTAAATGACATCCATCAGTCGGTGATCAGCACGCGTATCGGTTGGGCAGACTCAGCGCCCTACCTTTTTGCCGGCACCATCGGGTATAATCTGCTGCTTGCACTTAGCCCGTTTCCAAAGGACGGGATCAGCGACCAGAAACTCAACCGGCTTGAGGCCATCAAATCCGGTAACAGCAGTGATCTGGTTGACGACAACTGGCGCACGGTTGAGGTCGAAGACCTTGAGGATATGGCAACCGTACACTCATGGTGGCTCAAGGTGATTGAGGCCATTGGCGCTGAACGCGAGGTGCTGCGCCGTGGCATGATGTTGCACACCACAACAAGGCATACGCCTGATCTGACGAGCGCGGTGATCAGTATCCGTGATGCGGTCGCCCAAGAGCTGAAGACCAGGGACCTCACAGATACAATCGTGCACTTTGATCAGAGTGCCTATTGCACCGCTGTGCCGCTGTTGCAGAACATCCTTTTCGCCGCCCCAAGCCAGTCTTTGACGCAGCGCGAACTGGCGGACCACCCGGACTTTCTGCACCTGCTCAAAGAAACGGATCTACTTCCCGATGTCCTTGCGTTGGCCAATTCAATCATAGACACGCTGTTTACGACATTTGGCAGCGATGGCACGGATCACCCCTTGTTTCAACGATTGGGCATTGATGTTGCCACCTTTAATCAAACCCTAAAACTACATGAGATCAGTGCGCATCGCGGGCCGTCTGCTCTCTCAGATTCCGACCTTGCGCTGATCCTCGCACTGCCTTGTTTGTTAAAGCCCGAGCATATTGGACAAGTGGTTTCCAGTGATCTGAGAGAAAAAATTGTCGGCCTTAGGGTGCGCCATCCAAATGTGCTGTCTGGGCATCTGAGCGATTACTTTCAGCCCCTTTCGACAGACACCTTTTCTGATGGCTTATCCCTGATGGAAAACGCGGTTTTTGGGGTGATCAAAACTGGTATTGGCCAAAGAAAGGACATCCTGACCGATGTTGTCATCGAACTGCTGATCGCACGAAGGTTAAAAGCGGAACTTGCCGCATTGACCCTGGATGAAGAAACCACATTTGGCGGTGCCAATCTGCCGCGCAACGTGGCCGAACGGATCGGGTTTACCCGCGCCTTGATCAAACGGCCGGATATTTTTGTGCTGGATAAGGTGCTGGGCAGTTATGATGATGAAACCCGGTTCAATGCCTCACTGAGGCTGCGACAGGAAATGCCAAACGCAACAATCATCTACCTGGAAGATGCGTTTCGCTACCCCGAAAATTTTGACCTGTACGTGGAATTGTCCCAAGGAAAAATCACCCAAGGTGCACTGGAACACAGCAACACCAAAGACGATCTGCTGCAAGAACCCGACCTTGCCACCAAACTACAGGCGCTGGAGAAAACTGCGTTTTTTGCCAATCTGGAGCGCCGCCAGCTGCGCCTGCTGGCGTTTTCAGCAAAATGGTTCAACATCAAGGCGGGTGATGTTGTATTTAACAAAGACGATGATGCCGCGGATGGTGCGTATCTCTTGCAGACCGGTGAGGCTGATTTTACCGCGCCACAAGAGGATGGAACGGAGCAGCATATTCGCACGCTTGGCCCCGGAGCACTGGTAGGTGAATTGGCCCTGATCATGAAAGAACCGCGGACCCTGACGATGAGGGCACGCAGTGACATCAGTGGCCTGCGCATCGGCGGCGAGGAGTTTCTGACAGTCCTGCAAAATGACCCGCAAGCCGCATTCAAGATGCTACAGGTGATCACCCGCTATCTGACCAAAGCCTAGAGTCAGGATCACTGGATCCCTCACTATTGGCGTTTCAAAAACGTTTCGATGGTGCGCACTTCGTCACCATTGTTCAGCCGCCGAAACTCAAGCTGAAGCCCGCCATCCGCCAGAGTGCGGTGATACTCCTGCATTTCGTAGTCCCCTTCTTCATCAATAAACAATGAAAAGACGGTCAGCGTATCACCAACAATCCGCGCCCAGACAAACGGTTCGCCCTTCAAGGGGTTCAGCGGGACACGCTTGCCAAAGACATTGACCTTCATCGCAGAGGCAAAAATGTTGTCACGGTCACTGGGTTGAAATCCGATGGTATAGGTTTTCTCTTTCGTACGTCCGCCGGATTTATGGGTTATGGACGTCCAATTTACGCTAAACCCCTCATCGGTCTGCGCAATCACCACGCTCATGTCGCGCCGTTTGGTTTCACCGTTATCGTCAAAGTCTGCTTGGCCTTCAAAAGCGCCCAGGAAAGGGTCGATTGATTGGGCAGCCGCGGGGGCAGCGACCATCAAAAGCACAGCTAAAAGACCGGGCAGAACGTGACGGGTGAACAGGGCAGCAGCAGGCATAAGATTCACTTTCACAACATTGACACGAGAGTGCTACCCTAATGCCTATGGTGCCAATCGTCCATGTGTCACAGTGGCCGACCTAATCACGCACGCGTGTCAGGTCAGGGTCGTACGGGCCCTGGGGGATAACAGTGCAAGACACCAGGTCGCCCAAAACATCAACGTGCATTTTACTGCCCACGTCGGCCAAGGACGCATCAACAAATGCATAGGCCAGGTTCATCGCAACACGGTGCCCCCAATCGCCAGATGTCACCGTACCCACAACAGCATCGTTAACCATAACGGAGGCCCCCCCGTGCGCTGGTGCATCCGCACTGTTCAACTGTAGCGTGACCAGTTTTTTCGCGGGTTCATTCCCTTGGCGGGCCTCTAGCGCGGCCTTGCCAATGAAATCTCCCTTATCCATTTTGACAAAGCGGCCAAGCCCAGTCTCAAAGGGATCAAATTCGGTCAGAATGTCCGCCTTCCAATGCAGATACCCTTTTTCCATGCGCATCGATTCCACTGCCCGGCTGCCAAACAGGCGCAGCCCCAAGGGATCACCCGCGGTGCGTAGTGCCAGATATGCGGCATAAAGCTGGTTGTTGGGCACATGGATCTCATAGGCCAGTTCGCCGGAAAAGCTGACGGACATGACAATCGCAGGTGCAATCCCGATGTGGGCCGCGCGCACTGACAACCACGGGAAGGCTTGCGCTGACCAATCTCCGCGGGATGCCGCAGACAACACGTCGCGTGCCTTGGGTCCAGCGAGGACAAGGATGGTATGATCATTGGTCAATGATCTGATCTGGACATCATCATCACTGGTCAGATGCGCGGTTAGCCAATCCATATCATGAAATTCTGCTGCTGCTGCCGAGCCATACCAGATACGGCCATCAGGCAGGTTTGCCACGGTTGCCTCCCCTTTCAGCATGCCGTGGTGGTTCAGCAAGTAGCCCAACCCGACCTTTCCCGCTTTGCGTGGCACGCGGCCACAGATCATGCGATCCAGATACTCATGCGCTCCACTGCCTGTCAGCTCATAGCGGTTAAACCCGCTGACCTCTGTCAAAGCAACAGCGTTCTGCACAGCACTGACCTCGGCAGCGACCAGCGGGAACACGTTGTTAAAACGAAACCCGTAATCCTCGTGAAAGTCCGGGGCAGGCTTGATGTATTCCATCCGCTCCCATCCATTAACGGTGCCAAATGCGGCACCCTCGGCGGCGAGGATCGGGGTTAAGGGGGTCGTCTTCATCGGGCGGCCCGCTGGGCGGTGCTCATGCGGGAAATGAAAGCGGAATTCGTTTTGGTAGTCTTCGATGGCTTTCAGGGCGGTAAGCTCCACATTGGCGTGTCCGGTGAACCGGCGGGGATCAAGGCACCATGTGTCGTAACACGCCTCACCATGTACGATCTGTTGCGCCAGCAGCCAGCCGTGGCCGCCGCCCTCACCCAGACCGGCGCGCAGCCCAATGATGCAAAACGCGTTGCGCGTGCCGGGGATCGGACCCACCAGCGGTGCGCCGTCAATAGTGTAGGTAATGGGGCCGTTCACGATGCGCTTGATCCCGACCTCCGCCAGCGCGGGCATGCGTTCAAAAGCGCCTTCCAGCACGTCCATCACCCGGTCCAGATCATCCGGGCAAAGATCATTTGAAAACGCCGGGCTGATGCCATCCATGCCCCATGTTTTACAGTCCTGTTCGTAGAATCCCACCAGCAGACCGTTCTTTTCCTGCCGGGAATAGTAATCCGAGATCGGGCAACGTAGCAGCGGCATACGGTGGCTGGCCTCAATGATCGCGGGGATGTCCTCAGTGACGAAATACTGGTGCTCCATTGAGGCGACGGGGTGGTGCACGCCCATCATCGCGCCGATCTCATTCACCCGGTAACCGCCCGCGTTCACCACAATCTCTGCGTTGATCGTGCCTTTGGGGGTTTCGACCTCCCATGTGTCGTCGGGCAATTGACGCAGGCCGGTGACGGGCGTGTTGCGGTGCACCTCGGCCCCCACTTTACGCGCATGGAATGCCAAAGCCTGACACAGCTGGGCGGGGTCAATGTCCCCGTCCTCACCATCCCAGAGCCCGCCCAGCAGATTGTCAGTTGAGATCAGCGGATGGCGGCGCGCACATTCTTCGGCGTCGAGTACCTCGTATTCCACCCCCATGCCCCGCGCCATGGAGGCGAAATGGCGGTAGCCCTCCATCTGTTCGGGCCTGTTGGCCAGCCGGATGCCGCCATCACCATGGTGATAGCCAACGGGATATTCGGGGTCGTCCCGCAGCTTTTTGTACAGCGCGATGGAGTGGCTTTTGAGGCCAACCATCGTCTGGTTCATGCCAAAGTTCGTGACCTGCGCAGCGGAATGCCATGTGGTGCCGGAGGTCAGCTCATCGCGTTCCAGCAGCATCACGTCCGACCATCCTTCTTGTGTCAGATGGTACAAGGTTGAGCAGCCAGCAATGCCGCCGCCAATCACGACGACTCGGGTGGTGGTTTTCATCGCTTTGGCCCTTCGAACATGCAGCACTTCTGGACATAAGAGCCGCCATTGCATGGGTCTGGTCAAGGGGTGTGAAACCTATTTCAAAAATCGAAACACGTGTTTCAGCATCACCGCAATTGGTTAGGCCAGCCCAGCAGTGCTGGGTGAGGGCCATTTTCTGGGAGGGTGCGCATATGCTGGGCGCGATGGAACGGGACTAATTTTGTCCTGCCTTGGCGGACCAAACAGCACCGCGTACCTGGATCGAAACGGCTGCGCAGGATCAGGATGTGCGAGCGGCTTTCAGGATTTTGTCTTGACGCGGGCGAGCTTTTGGAAAACTTTACGGGGTAGTAAAGTTTTTTGAAAGGATGCCGCAGATGATGCAGGAACGGATCGAGGGCAAATGGCTCGCCGCCTTTCGTCGGGTGTTCAAACTGAACGGGATTGGTGCGGGCACGCAGGTGGCCCTGCTGGCTGAAACCCAATCACGGCCCGTGTTGGTGCATCTGTCTGAACTGGCGCTGTATGATCTTGGCGCGCGGTTTTGCATCGTGACCATGCCGACCCCACCACAGACCGCGCCGGTGCCGGTGAAGGGCACAGGCACCTCCATGGCCGTGCAACAGAACGCGGCGGCGATTGCGGCGATGAAGCAATGTGAGGTGATTGTGGATTGCACCGTTGAAGGGATGATCCACGCCGCCGAATGGCCCGAGATTGAAGAGGCGGGCGCGCGGCTGTTGGTCATCACCAATGAGCACCCTGAGATTTTGGAGCGCACGGAGCCGACGGCTGATCTGGGGCCCAAAGTGCAGCACGGGATTGAGATGTTGCAGGCGGCCTCAGAGATGCGCGTGACCTCGGCGGCGGGCACCGATCTGATCATTGATCTCAAAGACGCCCCCTGTGGTGGCACCCCCGGCTTTGGCACCACGCCCGGTGCGGTGGCGCATTGGCCGGGCGGGTTGTGCCTCGCCTTCCCCGGCCCCGGCACGGTGAACGGGCGCATTGTGATGGACGTGGGCGACATGAACCTGACGTTCAAAAGCTACCTTGCCAGCCCGATTGATATCACGGTGGAAGATGACTTTGTCACTGCGATCAAGGGGGACGGTTTGGATGCGATCCAGATGCGCGAGTACATGGCGGCGTGGGATGACCTGCAGGCCTATGGGATGAGCCATGTGGGTTGGGGCATGAACCCATCCGCGCGTTGGATCAGTGGTGCGCTTTATGACAAGCGCGACATGCAGGCGGTGGAATTCCGCGCATTTGCCGGAAATTTCCTGTGGTCCACGGGGGCCAACCAATACGCGGGCCGTTTTACCGAGGGGCATTTTGATCTGCCGATGCGCAACTGCACGATTGCTTTGGATGGGACCATCGTCGTGAAAGCAGGCGTATTACAAGGAGACCTCGCATGAGTTCGTTTGAAGATTACTATGACCTGACCCGCGTGCGACCCGAGGTTGCCGCGGTATTGACCCGGATCAATGAGATGGGGCCAAAGTTCGCGGAGCGTGCCTTTGCCATTGATGAGGCGGCGAGCTTTCCAACGGAGAATTACCGTGACTTGGCCGCCGAAGGGTTTCTGACCCTGACCGTGCCGGAGGAGTATGGCGGGCATGGGTTTTCGTTGGGCGAATACGCCATGGTCGGGGCCGAGATTGGCAAGTTCTGTGGGGCAACGGCGCTGACATTTAACATGCATAACTCGTCAATGATGTGGTCGCGATTCATGTATGAAATGCCCCATCTGACAGAAGGCGAGCGGGCCGAGTTTGCGCCCCTGCGGGAACGCCAGTTCCGCCGCGCGGTGAAAGAGCAGGGTATCTATTCGCAGCCCATATCAGAGGCGGGTCAGAACTGGACCAGCAAGCCAGCGCAGACGCAGTGCCGCAAAACGGATGATGGCTGGGTAATCAACGGGTTCAAGAAATTCGCCTCGCTGGCGGGGCATTGCGACTATTATTCTATCGTCTGCACGGAGGTGTTTGAGGGTATTGAGCCGCGCCATGAGGACACGATGATCTTTGTGGTGCACAAGGATGCGCTGGGGCTTGAGGTGAAGGGTGAGTGGGATCCGCTGGGGATGCGCGGCACCAACTCGCGCGATCTGATTTTGAAGGATGTGCACGTCACTGAAGAAGACCTGATGATGCCCAAGGGGATCTTCATCAAGACCCTGCCCTATTGGCCGCATATGATGGCGACGCTGTCGCCCACATATATGGGCGTTGCGCAGGGGGCCTATGATTTCACCGTGGCCTATCTGCGGGGCGAGGTGCCCGGCATGCCGCCCGCGGACCGGCGCATGTTCACCACCAAACGGCTGGCCGTGGGGCAGATGTATGCGCGTTTGTCAGGCATGCGCGCACTGTGGTGGCAGGCGTTTATGGAGGCGAAGCCGTTTCCCTCTCATGCCGAGGTGCTGCGGATGTATTCGGCGCAATATAACGTCATGGAAGGGGTGCAGGAAATTGCCGCCCTGGCCATTCGCACCTGTGGCGGGCAGTCGATGCTGAAGTCTTTGCCGCTGGAACGCATGTACCGTGACAGCCGTTGTGGCGCGCTGATGCTGCCCTATACAACCGAAATCATGGAGGATTACATGTCTGTCCTTGCGCTCTATGATGCGGATGAGGTGGACGGTGCGCCCGGTGATGATGGAGGCGCGCGGACTTCGATCTGGCGGGGCAACGGCATGGCATTCCAAGAAGCGGCGGAGTAGCGCGTGGCCGTTGAGACGGTCAAACGCAGCCGTCACGTTGCTGCGGGTCCAGCGTTGATCTGGGCGCGCATACGGGATTTTTGTGCGCCCTGGCATCCGTTGATTGCAACTATACAGGCTGATGACGGCGGGCAGGTTCGCGCCTTTACCGTCCAAGGAGAAGACACGGTTTATCGTGAACGGTTGACGTGGTTTTCAGACACGGACATGGCGTTTGGCTATCGGCATTTGCAAGGGATCAACGGTGCGCTCAGCTATGCGGGCGGTATGACGATATCTGCGGCAGAGCGCGGTGGCAGTGTGATAACCATGAGCGCGGAGATCGAAGCCTTGGCCGCGCGGGCCGGGGATATTGCCGAAGGAACCGCAGCGATTTTTGATATCGGGCTGGCCGCGCTTGCAGAGCCTTCTGAGCAAATTGAGGTGCCAGCGACGACGCTGGTGGAACAGGTTCCCACAACGCCGCTGACTGTCGATACCTTGCCGCGGCTTGCATTGGACGTGACGCCAACGCGCCCGGGGCCACTGTGTTTGTTCCTGCATGGGATCGGCGGCAATCGCAGCAATTGGCAGGAACAGATAGGATGGGCAGGGACCATTACGCGCGCCGCCGCGTTGGATTTGCGCGGGTATGGCGGGAGCACATTGGGCGCTGCACAATCAACGGTCGAGGATTACTGCGATGACATATTGCGCGTGGCTGATGTGCTTGGCGCGGAAAAGCTGGTGCTGTGCGGCCTGTCCTATGGTGCTTGGATCGCCACGACATTTGCCGAGAAATACCCGGACAAAATGGCAGGGCTGATCCTGTCCGGAGGGTGTACAGGCATGTCAGAGGCAGGGCCGAATGAGCGGGATGCCTTTCGCGTCAGCCGTGAGATTCCGCTGGATGCCGAACAATCCCCTGCTGATTTTGCGCCTGCGGTGATTGATGTGATTGCCGGGCCAAATGCATCTGGCGAGGCACGCTCCGCTATGCTGGAGTCAATGTCCGATATCTCGACAGAGACCTACCGCGATGCCCTGCGGTGTTTTACAAATCCGCTACGGAAATTTGATTTTTCGAAGTTCAACATGCCTGTACTGATGATGACCGGGGAGCATGACAGGCTTGCCCCGCCTGCTGAGATCAAATCAGTCGCAACGCGCATTCATGAGGCGGCTGCCCACCCTGATGTGCGGTTTGAAGTGATCAAAGACGCAGGTCACATTTGTAACGTGGAGGCACCTGAACGCTACAACGCGCCCATGATGGAATTCCTGCGCCGGGTGGCGGGGTGAGCGCGCTGAGCCAGCGGGAACGCAACCGTCAGGCCAATCAGCAAAAGTTGCTGGAAGCGGCGTTGGCCGTGTTTTCTGCCATGGGATATTCCGGCGCGTCGATGGATGCGGTGGCCGAAGCCGCAGGATTGTCCAAGCCGACATTGTACAAGTATTTTGACAGCAAAGAGACGCTGTTTGCCGCGATGATGCAGGCGCGTCGCGATGATATGCTGATGGCCTTTGAGGTTACGCAACCCGGCAATATGGTGCAGCAGTTGCACACCTTTGCCTGGGGGTATGCGCGGACGGTGATGCGCCCGGAGCTGATGACACTTGCCCGGTTGATCATGGCAGAGGCGCATCGGTTTCCCCAGGTTGGCCGTGCCTATCAGGCATCGGGGCCAGACCGGTTGCTTGAAGGGATGATGACCTATCTTGAGGACCAACGCACGGCGGGGTCCTTGGTGTTTCAGGATGCGGAACTGGCGGCGCAGGACCTGTGGGGGTTGATCCTGTCTGCCCCCCGATCCAGAGCGCTCTATGAACCGGAATGGCAACCGGATGATGCTATTTTGGCGCGCTACATCAACAACGGGCTGCGGGTTTTTTTGCGCGCCTACGCGACAGAGCCAGACCAAGTCCTGGCCGCGCTGGAGGCCGAAATCGCTGCATATTCTCAGTAGTGATAAACCGGAGCCCAGTCGGCCCCCCAGATGCCTTTCCAATAGTCCTGCAACATTGAATTTTGGATCGGCTGTCCGCCGCGCCACAGGTCTGCCTCTGGCCGGGCATGTTGCGTGAAAAAGGCATCAATGCGCGCCGATAAATCAGTGACAATCGCCGCCTGATCAGGGTCGTCGGCAAGGTTATGCGTTTCCTCTGGGTCGCGGGCGACATTGTAAAGTGCGTCAGGTATTTCGGGCGCGCCGGGCTGGTTGAACCGTTTGAAAAACACCCAATCCCTTGTGCGGATGACCCGGGTTTCTTCCTGTTCGGAAAATACCTCATCCGCGCCGGTGGCTGGGGCGTCTCTCGTTTTGATCCGGCTTGCAAAGGATCGGCTGGGCAATGAGGGATCAGGCGTGCCATCCACGTAGTCGATCAGTGTCGCAAAAAGGTCCATGTTGGAAATGTAGCGGTCTTGTTTGTGAACCGGAATGTGGCCGGGATGATGTAGGATCATCGGGATCGAATGTGCCGCCAGATGCAGGTTTGACGGAAAGGTTGAGGCCCCATGCCCCCAGAACCCGTGATGCCCCAGCGACAGCCCGTGATCTGATGTAAAGATGATTAGGGCATCCGGGTGGGCCGCTTTGATCCGTCCTACGGCCTCATCAATCAGCGAAATTTGCGAATAATAATTGCGCAAGGCAGGCAGGTGGTTGGGCGCGCGCATCAGCATCGAAAAATCGAGCCCACCGCCAGAGCCCGCATTGACCATGTTGAAATTCGCGACTGCCTCCGGCGAGATGCCACGGCGCGGGACCGTGTTCATCGGGCAGTCATCATACATATCCGCAAATCGGTTGCGTTTGCCGTCATTGCAGGCGGGCCAATGACCATAAGGGGCCGGGAAGGGGAGGAAGGCAAAAAACGGCTCGTCCTGTGCAGCCATAAACGAAAGCGCCTTGTCGGTGAAGAAATCGACCGCATGGCCGGGTTCAACGTAGGTCTCACCGTTCTCCATGATTTGATTTTCGTAGAAGGACCGCACATGCCCGTGTTCCATGCTGACAAAATCATCCCATCCGGCACCGGGAGTGATGGTTTCGCCCAGATGGTATTTGCCAAACAGCCCCGTGCGGTAGCCTAACTTTTTCATTTCTTCGGGCAGGGTGTTGAGGCCCGACAAGGCGTGCCAACCCTTTGGCCAATCCGCCATGTTGCGGTCGTCGATCCAGGAATGCACGCCGTGTTGTGACGGCAACATACCTGTAAGGGTAGAGGCCCGGCAGGGGGAGCAAAAGGAATTTGCGCAAAAAGCGCGCTCAAACTGAACCCCGCCTGCGGCAAGTGCGTCAATGTTTGGGCTGTGCATTTCGCCATTGCCATAACAACTCAAGGTCGCGGCCTGCTGGTTGTCTGTCATGATCAGGATGACATTGGTGTGGGACATCGCAGCGCTCCGCGTTCAACAAATTGGTAGGCTCAGAAAACAAGAAACTGAATTCAAATTCTCTACTAGTGGCAATGTCAGCGCAATGGCGGGGTGAACCCCGCCTTACGGACTGCGGCGAATGCCATCTATATGAAGCTCAAACCCGTCTTGGATATGGGCCGTAAAGGCCTCCAGCGCGTCACCACGGTCCCCTGTGGCCAGCACGTCTACCAGCGCCATGTGATTGCCAAGGGAACTGGCAATATCAGCATTTTCAATTGCTGCAAACAGGTGAAACGCCATCGCGCGCCCCCAGATCATATCGAACATTTCCAACAGGAACCGGTTGCCTGCCATCTCCATAAAGGCGCGGTGGATGGTGCGGTTGGCGATGAAATAATCCTGCGTCGTCGGGTTTGTCAGTTTTTCGTTGTCCTGAATAATGCCCCGCAAGGCATCAAGCTCGCTTGGGTCATTGCGCGCAGCAAGAATGCGTGCAGCTTGCCCCTCAATTGCGGCGCGGGCCTGATAGAGCTCTAGTGTCTCTTCTTCGGTGATCTTGGCCAGCCGGAACCCGCCGGAATTCGCCAGATGCAGCACACCTTCCTTTTCGAGCCGCAACAGCGCCTCGCGCACCGGCGTGCGGCTGATGTCCAGTTCAGCCGCCAGTTTTTCCTGTACCAACCGGTCATCCGGCCCTATGTCACGCGACATAATGGCGGCGACCAATTGATCGTAAACCTCATCCGCCAACCGGCGTCGTTGAGTGGTGATGCTGCGCAGAGCCATGAGAGCCTCATATTCCGTATTCTGAACACTGTATACAAAAATACAGTAGGTGCAATGAGGCTCTTGCGTTGGACTGAATACTGTATACAGTATCCGTAAAGCAAAAGGGAGTCGCCCCATGTGTGGTATCGCAGGACGTATTTTGAACGCCCCCGGTCAGGTTGGACGGGACCTTGTTAACTTGATGGATGCGCAAGAGCACCGCGGCGCGGATAGCACCGGATTTGCGGTCTACGGTGCCCCGATGGAACAAGGCTATGTTTTGCGCGGCATGGGGTTTGACAAGGCGCAGATGGACAGTGATCTGGATGCCTTTCGCCACGTGTTGAAAGACCACGGCAGTGACCTGATGGGTGACCCACGTATCGTGACGGATGCGGCAAAACATTATTGTTTTCGCATGGAGATCAAAGACCCCAAGAACCTGCAGGCCTGGGTTGCGGATGCCGACGACCTGACCGACCGGATTGAAGTACAATCCTGCGGACGCTCATTGGAAATTATCAAGGATATCGGTGGCGCAGAGCAGGTCAGCGAAAAGCACAAGGTGCATGATATGATCGGCACCCATGGGTTGGGCCATGCGCGGCTTGCCACGGAATCAAGTGTCTTGCCCAATGCCAGCCACCCGTTTTGGGCGCGCCCCTTTTCGGATGTGGCGATTGTGCATAACGGGCAGATCACCGACTACTTTACACAGCGGAATCGGCTGGAGCGGGACGGCTATCGGTTCTTGACGGAAAACGACTCTGAATTGATTGCTGTATGGGTGTCAGACCAGATGAAACAGGGCCTGAGCATGCAGCAGGCATTGACCAAGTCGATCAGCGCCATTGATGGTGTCTTTACATTCATGATCGCCACGCCGGATGGCATTGGATTTGCCAAAGACCGTTTCGCGATGAAGCCCTTGGTGGTTATCGAACATCCCGGCGAACTGGCCGCCGCCACCGAAGAACAAGCGGTGCGCCGCGTCTATGTAGATGAAAGTGATGTGATCAATCACGATGGTCCCAGCCTGACGGGCATCTGGGGCGTCGGCAACCGGAGCATGGCAGCATGAGCGAGATTGTCATCGACGTTGGCAAACGCCACATCCGCGAGATCAACGAAGAACTGCAAGAGGCCTGCAAGAGTGGCAAGCCGATCCGGGTGGTCAATACGCTCAGCCGTCATAACCTTGGGGTCGGTTTGCCCGATGGGGCCGATATCACCTTTGAAGGATCGGTTGGGTACTTTTGTGGCGGTCTCAATACGGGATCAAAACTCCGCATTGAGCGCAACTCCGGCTGGGCCACGGGCGAGGGCATGGCCAAGGGCCATATCCAGGTCGATGGCCGGGCAGGCATGTCCTGCGGTGCGGCAATGATTGGCGGCACGATCCACGTCAAAGGCGACGCAGGGCCGCGGTGTGGTGTGGCCATGAAGGGCGGCAACATCGTGGTTGAAGGCAAGATTGGCTATCAGTCTGGGTTCATGGCGCATTCCGGCAAAATTATCGCGCTGGGTGGTGCCGGCGAAAGCTGTGCAGATGCCTTGTGGGAAGGCGAAGTCTGGGTTGCTGGGCCGGTCGAAAGTCTGGGCGTGGATGTAGACGTGGTGGAACCCACCGCCGAAGAGGTGGCTGAGGTGGACGCCATTCTGGAGCCACTTGGGCTGGTGGATAGCGCGCGGGACTGGCGCAAAATGGTGTCGGGTCAGCGGCTTTGGTATTTTGAAGCGCGCGATGCCAGTGCCTGGCTGATGATTTGAATGGGGCGGTCCGCATGAATGCGCACCCTACGGCAGACGGGGAATCCAAAACATGAGTGACGATACGAAAAAGCCATATGAATACCCATTCGAAATGGCCTCCGAAGATGAAATCCGGTTTCGCGATGCGGGTGCTATTGAGGGCCGCCCTGCCGGTGTGCCTTCCTCTTATGATGAGGGTGGGTCCACCCGCTGGACCCCTGAAGCCATTTCAGAGGTACACGCGCTGGCACAACTCGGTCGGTATCAGGTGCGCGGGTACAACACGTTTAACAAACAAATGCCGACCTTTGACGACCTGACGTTTGTGCCCGCCACCATGACGCGTCTGCCGCTCGAAGGATACCGCGAGAAATGTGAAACTAAAACCATTCTGGGTGGTGGCCGTGGGCTGGTGGAAAAACCGCTGGAACTGGAAATCCCGATCTACATTGCTTCGATGTCCTTTGGTGCATTGTCTGCATCGGCCAAGGCATCACTTGGTCACGGGGCATCCAAGGTTGGGACAATGACCTGCACGGGTGAGGGTGGCATGCTGGAGGAAGAACGTGCCGCGTCTTCTCGCTTGCTTTATCAGATGTCGCCCGCGCGCTACGGTGTGGATCTTGACCACCTGCGCCGCGCCGATGCGTTGGAAATCGTTGTTGGCCAAGGGGCAAAACCCGGCACGGGCGGGTTGCTGCTGGGGATGAAAGTTTCCCCGCGGGTGTCCAAAATGCGCACACTGCCTGAGGGGGTTGATCAACGCTCCACCATTCGCCACCCGGACTTTCTGGGCGCTGATGATCTGGCCGTCAAAATTGAAGAGCTTCGCATCGCGACGAACTATCAGGTGCCTATTTTCATCAAGATGGGCGCAACGCGACCGCGCTTTGACGTGGCCGTGGCAGCCAAGGCGGGCGCGGATGTTGTTGTGGTGGACGGGGCTGAGGGCGGCACAGGTGCCTCGCCTGAGTTGCTGTTGAACCACACAGGTATTCCGACGATGTCCGCCATCCGCGCGGCGCGCGAGGCGCTGGATGAGTGCGGCATGACCGGCAAGGTGTCACTGGTCGCGGCAGGGGGTATCCGCTCTGGTGTGGATGCTGCCAAATGCATTGCGCTGGGCGCAGATGCGGTGATGATCGGCAATGCGGCGATGGTCGCCATTGGCTGTAACTCGCCCCGCTATGAGGAAGACTACACCGCGCTCGGCACCTCCCCCGGCGCATGCCATCACTGCCACACGGGCCGCTGCCCTGTCGGGGTCGCAACACAAGACCCGGAGCTGGAAAAACGTATGGACCCCACAGCTGGCGCAGAGCGGATCGCGCGCTACCTGACCGCCATGACCATGGAAATCACGGCGCTGGCCAAAGCCTGCGGCAAGTCCTCCGTGCACAACCTTGAGGTTGAGGATTTGCGCGCGCTGTCCTTGCAGGCGTCGGCGTTTACCGGTGTAAAAATGGCGGGCATTGACCGGGCGTATGACTGGTGAAAATCGCGGTTCTGGATCTGTGTATCTGGCTGCCTGAATATCAGGACGGCCAGCCGAAGTTTGGCGATCTGCTTGCCACATGGGCCGCGCGGGGGCTGCCGGATGCGGCGTTTAGCGTTGTGGACGTGGTGGAGGGTGAAGCCCTGCCAGCGGTCGATGCCTTTGATGGCTTCATCTTATCAGGATCAGATAAGGGTGTTTATGATGACACGCCGTGGATGGGCCCGCTGCGCGATTGGCTGATCAGCGCAAAGGAGGCCGGCAAACCACTCTTTGGGGTCTGTTTTGGGCATCAGCTGATGGCGGATGTTTTTGGTGGCAAGGCAGAGAAAGTCAGCGCGCCTGAGGTTGGTGTGCGCCGGTTTCAGATCGACGGGCAGGATGTGTCTGGTTATGTCTGGCATCAGGATCAGGTGACAAAAGTGCCGCCCGGTGCGTCGGTGATTGGGTCGGCGGATTACTGTCCTGTCGCGGCCCTGTCTTACGATTTTCCAGCGATGTCGGTGCAGTTTCACCCTGAGTATCCGCCGGAATATGTGTCCGACTTTCTTCGCCGCAGTGGGTCTGAGGTATTGCCGCCGGATTTGACCGGCCCCGCGATCAAACAGTTCGAAGACAGTGATGTTGAAGCGGATTTGTTTGCCGCTCAGATGGCCGCCTTTTTCAACGAGAGCGTGAACGCAAGCCCTTAAAGCGTCCGACCGTTACCCTGAAACGTACTGTATTGCCGATGTCCCGAGCGCGCGAAGCCTGGCAGGGTATCGGCGATCCAAGTTTAGGGGCGGGCGCAGTTTGTTTAACGGATGGAGCGGCTGCGCCGCACGCGATTGGTTTTGGAATGAGGGGCGCTGCCCCTCAAACTCCCCGGGAATGTTAAGGCCAGAAAGAGTGGGGGGCCGGCTATCGGCCAGAAGGGCTCTCTTTGGGCGACAGCTTTTTTCGTCCAGCGATCTTGAACCGGTCGGCTGTGCCGTATTCGCCGAGCGCGACGCCAGCGGTGAAGTCGCCAAAAACAGGGCCGTGTTTGAACAGGTGACCAGAGCAGCCGCCTGCGAGCAGGACGTTTTCATGCTCCGGGTGCCAATCCACGATGAAATGAGTGTCAGGCGTCAGGATGACCTGATTGAACTTGCTGTCCACCACCCGTTGTCCTTCCAGCCCTGGCAGCCGGTGGCGGATATATTGGCGGGTCTTAGTCAGCGATGCCTTTTCGATAAGACGTTCATCATTGTTGATATCAATCGGTGTGTTGGGGATCACCACGGCGGCTTTGACCCCTGACCCCTCGGACGAGGGAATTCCAAAGCTGCCTTGCCCATGGTCAATCCAGCAGGGCATATTTTCCATATCGAACGCATCTGAACCATCCGGGGTAGAGGTATAGAGCACATTGATGCCCATGATCGCAGAGATAGGTTTAATGGTGCGCGGAAACAGTTCAGCCATCCAGGCACCGGGCGCCATGACGATAACGTCGGCCATGATTGGCCGCCCTTCCAGCATGGGACGTTCCCGTGCATCGGTCGTGACGGTGCCGCGTTTAACCACACCGCCTGCGCGTTTGAACAGATCAAGGGCAGTGATCACGCAGCGATGGGCCATCAGTAACCCGGCTTCTGGCTCAAACAGCGCATAGCTGATCTCGTCCACTTTGAACTGGGGAAAGCGGTCGTGCACCTCATCCGGGGTGAATTTGTAATAGGGCACGCCGACCTTGTCGAAAGTCTCAGATGTCGCGTCCTCCCAATGGCAATGCCCTTGGGTGGCAAGGATCAGTGCGCCGCATTCATACATCAGATTCTGGCCGCTCTCGGCCTGTAGCTCCAGCCACATGTCACGGGATTGACGGACCCAGCGTGTGTAAAATTCATCCCGGCCCGAAATTGCCCGGATCACCCGATTGTAGTCAGAGGAGGCCGCCCGTGCATGGCCCGGTTCCCAACGGTCAATCAGGGTGACCTGTTCGCCGCGCCGCTGCATGTGCAGGGCTGTCATAACCCCGGCAATACCGCCGCCCACAACCACACATGTATTTCGTGCCATGACGATAATTTTCCTTGCCGAGTCACTGCATTCATGGATACTGTATACAGAATACACGCAAAGACAATCAGATTCTCTGACAGGGAGAGGGACGAGATGAGCCAAGATTTCAGCCTGCCGGAAGGCACCCATACCGTCATTCTGGGGTTAGGTGACTTAAACGGCATTATGCGTGGCAAACGGATACCGGCCTCGCATTGGGAAACGATTTGCAAAGAGGGCAATGCCCTCTCTGCCGCGATGATGGCCATCGACAGCAATTGCGACGTCTGGGACACGCCTTATGTCAACTTCGACAACGGGTATCCGGACATGCATATGTTTCCCATGACCAAGCCTGTGGCTGTGCCATGGGAAGAAGGTGTCGCGGTCTGTTTTGCGCGCGGTGAAGGGATGGATCACAAACCTGTCCCGATTGATCCACGCAATGCGCTGGTGCGCCAGGTGGAACGGGCCCGGGAAATGGGCTTTGACGTCTCCACCGGGGCCGAATTGGAGTTTTACCTGCTCGACCCGGAAACCGGTCAGCCGCGTGATCAGGGCATTCAGGTCTATGGCCTTGGTCGTGCCGCGCGGATGGAGCATATCGTTGGGCCAATCCGCCGTCAGATCAATGAATGCGGCATCCCGATTGAGCAATCCAACCCAGAATATGCGCCCGGTCAGGTTGAGGTAAACATCCGCTACGATGAAGCGTTGCTAAGTGCGGACCGTGTTGTGCTGTTTAAATCACTGGTGCGCCAGTTGGGCATTGCGCATGGTTATCTTGCAACCTTCATGCCCAAACCGTTCTTTGAACAATCCGGTAATGGTTTCCACGTGCACTATTCGTTGTGGAAAGATGGCAAAAATGCCTTTGCTGATGGTGGTAAACTCAACGAATTGGGCAAGAACTTTACCGCCGGTCTGCAGAAACGCATGGGAGAGGCGGCGATCTGTGGGTCACCCACACCCAACGGGTTCCGCCGTCGCCAGGCTTATACCTTCTGCCCTATCAATACGTCCTGGGGTTATGACAACCGCACCGTTGGGCTGCGGATTATCGAAGGGTCGGACACCGCTGTGCGTGTCGAAAAACGGGATGCAGGAGCGGATGCAAATCCCTACCTGCTCTTGGCCACCGATCTGGCCGCAGGGCTAGATGGCATTGAACAGGGCATGCAGCCGACGGAGCCAACCCTGGGCAATGCTTATGAAGATTTTAATGGCGATCCTATCCCCACCACGGCACCGGATGCCATTGCGCAGGCACGCGGGTCTGACTGGTTGAAGGACGTCATGGGTGAAACCCTTTGGGAACTTTACCTGCAAATGGCCGAGCGCGAAGTTGGCTTTGTTGAAGAGCAGGTCACGCCCGTCGAAACCGCCCGCTATTTGAGGACCCTGTAGAATGCAGATCGGCCTTGTCAAAGGAACGCTGACTGCGACCGCAAAGGCCGAACGGCTGACGGGACAAAAGCTGATGGTCGTTGACGTGATCGACGCTGCTGGCAAGGTCATCGTGCCCTCCTTGGTCGCGGTGGACACCTGCGGGGCCGGCGTTGGCGATGGCGTAATGCTGACCCAAGGGTCGGCTGCGCGTATGGCCGCTGGCTTGTCCGCCGCCCCCATTGACCTGGCAATTATCGCGGTTGTTGACCGCGTCTCTGTTGATACCTGAACCACTTTAGAACACCAAAAAGGAACGAAAAAATGGCAACTCCTGCACCGGGCCAGATGGCCCTTGGAATGATTGAAACACGTGGCCTCATCGGCGCAATTGAAGCGGCGGACGCCATGGTAAAAGCGGCCAGCGTCACCATCGTGGGCCAGACCAAGGCAGGCGGTGGGTTGGTCACAACCCTTGTGCGCGGCGAAGTGGGTGCCGTCAAAGCGGCCACCGATGCAGGCGCAACAGCGGCCAACAAGGTCGGTGATGTCGTGAGTGTTCATGTGATCGCGCGCCCCCATGATGAGCTTGAGGCGATCATCGACAGCCTTGGCGCTGGTTCCGCAGCTTAAGCCCTAAGGACACTCCATGCCCGCTGATTTTGAGGATTTCGCACGCGCTGCCTCACGCAGCCGTTCCGACAGCGTTCCTGCATCCGCTCCCCTGTCAAAGGTTGCGGTGCTGGGCGGCGGTCCGGATGCGCGTTTGCTAGCGGCCTTGTCCTCGGCGGCAGATTGCGAGGTCACGCTGTTCTCGGCCTACGGGCGTGAGTTGGAGCTGATGCGGGCATCCTCTGGCATCGCGTTGCGGGGTGCCGGACCCATTGGCAGCTATCAGGTGGACCGCGGTGCGGCCTCAATTGCCCTGACCGCAGAACTCGACGCGGCGGTACAGGGGGCGGAGGTGATTTTTCTAACCGGGCCCATTCACAAACAACGCACATACGCGATGGTCCTGGCGGACCATCTGGTAGATGGCCAAATTTTGGTGCTGGCACCGGGGCGGTCATTGGGGGCGGTTGAATCCGCCTGGATGCTGCGATTGGGTGGTTGCACGGCGGATGTGACCTTGGTTGAGGTACAAGGACTGCCCTATTGGTATGTGACTGAAGGGGCGACTTTGTATTTGTCCAGCTCTGCCCCTATGGCTGCATCAACCTTGCCCCGTGGTCGCGGTGGCGTGCTGGATCAGCTAAAATCAATCCTGCCAAATATTGTTAGTACAGAATCTGTATTGGCCTCTGGCTTCAGTGATCTTTCGGCGGCTGTCGAAATCCCGGCACTTGTGCTGGGTGGGGCTGGTCTGGCACAGGGTGGAGTCAATGTTCCGATGGGTGGAACACCATTGGCGCAGAACCAGACCTTTGCTGCCTTGATCGGGTCTGATCAGTATCGTTTGATTGAAAGTCTCGCAGAAGAACGCCGTGCCGTAGCCCAAGCCTTTGGCGTGCGTGGTTTGCCGGATAACGATGCCTGGATTGCGACATATGCTGGTGCCGAGAAAGGCGAAGGTGCACGCCCCGTACCGGACCGTGACACTGCCCGTGCGATGCTGCGGGATGGGGTTATTGGATCGCTTGTGCCGCTTGCGTCAGCAGCGGAACTGGCCGACATCGACGTTCCCCAAACCCGTGCGCTGATGGCCATGACAGGGGCGATTCTGGATGCTGATGTTGCGGCATCCGGTCGGCGGCTGGATACGATGGGCATCACGGAGCGCAATCTGGATGCTGCGCGCCGTACCTTTGATGCGCTCACGGCAGGAGGCCGCTGATGGACAATGACCTTAAATCCATCGCCGCCGCGCGCCGCGCTGCTGAAAGTGCCTTTGACGCCTATCAAAAATTTCTGGGCACGGACCCTGCCCATGTAGACGCCATCGTTGACGCCATGGCCCGCGCGATTGAACCCGAGGCGGAGCGCCTTGGCCAGCTTGCCGTAGATGAAACGGGGTATGGGAACGTGCCGGACAAACGGGTCAAAAACCTGTTCAACTCCCTGTCGGTGGCGGAGTATCTGCGCGACATCACAACCCTAGGCATGCTCTGGCGCGATGACGCGACCAAGATTGCCGCCTTTGGTGAACCGATGGGCGTTGTGGCAGCCTTGATCCCGGTCACCAATCCGACCTCTACGATTATCTTTAAAGTGTTGAGCGCGGTGAAGGCAGGCAATGCGATCATCTGCGCGCCCCACCCGCGCGGTGTACGTGCGGGTCTGGAAACAACCAGGATCATGGCGGAGGTGGCCGAACAGATGGGTGCCCCCAAGGGGCTGATCCAATGTATGGATCAGGTGACCATTCAGGGCACCGCAGAACTGATGCGACACCGACGGATGTCTGTGGTGATGGCAACCGGCGGGCCCGCGATGGTCAAGGCAGCCTATTCCAGCGGTAAACCCACGTTGGCCGTAGGGGCCGGGAATGTACCCTGCTACGTGCACAAGTCGAAAAAGAACGACATTGGTGAAGTGGCCGAAATGATCGTCACCTCCAAGAGTTTTGATTATGGGACGGCCTGTGTTTCAGAACAGGCGGTCATTGCAGACCCCGAGGTCGCGCGTGATTTGCGCCATGAGATGAAACTGAAAGGTGCCTATTTCTGCACGCCCGCGGAAGCTGACCGATTGGCAGCTGTAATTTTTACCGGCAAGCAAGCGATGAACCCGGAGCGGGTCGGGCAATCTCCGCAAGCCCTGGCAGATGCCGCAGGATTTTCGATCCCGCCCCGCACGCGGTGTCTGGTGTCTGAGGAAACCGAGATTGGTTGGGAACGCCCCCTGTCAGCGGAAAAGTTAAACCCGGTTCTGGCCTTTTATGAGGCAAAGAATTCAGAGCACGGTCTGGAATTGGCGCAACGCATTGCGCGGTTTGAGGGCTGGGGGCATTCGTCTGTTCTGCATAGTGACGACCCTGAAATTGTCGCCAAATTTGCCACCATCCCCACCGGGCGCGTGTTGGTGAACACACCCGCAATCATGGGCGGCATGGGGTATTCGACCGATCTAGAGCCGTCATTCATGTTGGGGACAGGCACATGGTCCGGGTCAATTACCTCTGACAATGTTACAGCACTCCATCTGATCAACATCAAGCGGGTGGCATATGAGAGCCGACCCTGGCGCGACATCTACAAGGAATACGGGTAGGTGACGTGCGCGTTCAGGCGCGACACCCCACCCACCCTCCCATTTTGAGGAACTCACATGTCTGAAATTACCATTCGCGCGTTGATGCAGATCGACAATCTGCAACCCAAATTCGCGGCCTACAATGGGGCCACTGTGCAGGGTTCCGTACCGCTTTCCGGGGATACGGTCCTGATCGGGGAATTTGCGCCGGGCAATGGTGTGTTTTCGCTGATTGATCGCGCGCTGAAGGCGTCAAGCGTTGAGGCGACCACGCAGATGGTCGAACGGGAGTTTGGCTTTTTCATCCTCCGTTCCCCCTCAAACGCTGAGGTCTCCGCCGCGCGCGATGCGATGCTGGCTGAACTGGGTGCGTCGATGTCGGACCGTTTGAAACCAGCGATCACAAACACCCAGATCATCACCAGCGTAGAGCCCTATCAGGCACAATTGCTCAACAAATGGCGAAAGGGGTCGCTGTTGGTGCCGGGGCAGACGCTTGGCATTATTGAATGCGCCCCTGCGGCCTATATTTCCATCGCCGCAAATGAGGCGGAAAAGGCCGCAGATATTGACATGGTTGAGGTCCGCGCGGTGGGTCGTTTTGGACGACTGTTTATCTCCGGCACAGAAAATTCAGTGCAGGATGCCATGGACGCCGCCGTAACGGCGATTGAGGCTGTTGAGGGCCGCGCTGAATGAGTACAGGCCGCGTCATAGGCACTGACACGGTGGAGGATGCACGCCGTCGCAGCCGGTTGATCGTCGAGGTCATGCCCGGCGATATTGTCACTGCCCTCGCGCGGGAATCAGCCGAACGTTTTGGCCTGAAACTGGTCGATGGCCCGGTTGAGATGCCTGCTCCGGTGCGCACAGACGGGGCCACATCCATGCGCCGTACGCTTTATCGGCGTGCACCCAAATGGCAAGCCCCCGCACGCCGTCCGCGCAAAGCCCGCCAGTTGGGCAAGCTGGCCCTGATTGGCGCAGGTGGTGTGGGTGGCAACATCGCACATTTGGCCGCGATGGCGGATATGGCGCAAGAAATTGCGTTGATCGACATCGCGCCGGGTTTGGCGGCAGCGACTGCGTTGGATCTAAACCACGCAAGCGGGATAACCGGTGCGGCCGGGCGATGCTTGGGTGGTGAAACGCTCGATCTGGTTGCGGGGGCGGAGGTTGTTGTTGTCACTGCCGGACGCGCACGTGGGCCTGGCATGACGCGGGCCGATTTGATTGACGTGAATGCACGTGTGATCCGCGCGGCGGGTGAGGCGATCCGCTCTGAAGCACCAGATGCGGTTGTGATTGTCGTGACCAACCCACTGGATGAAATGACCGTTAAGATGTTGCGTGCCACCGGGTTCCCGCGGGAGCGCGTCTTGGGCATGGCAGGTACGCTGGATTCCTCTCGCTTCCGGCATGCCTTGGCACGTGCGGCAGGGGTTGATCCGGCAGATGTTGATGCGATCACCCTGGGAAGCCATGGCGAAGAAATGGCCCCCATTCCGTCCCGTGCCACGATCAAGGGGCGACCGCTGGAGGTGTTCCTGAGCACCGATCAGATCGAGACCTGTGTGCAGGACGCGATCACCGGTGGGGGTCAGGTTGTCGCCTTGAAAAAGATGGGGTCCGCGACCATCGCGCCGGCCCATGCCTCTATCGAGTTGATCGACCACATGCGCGATGCGCGGTCGGGCCCTGTTCCGGTTTCTGTGATGCTTGAGGGTGAATATGGGATTGAGGGTGTCGTACTGGGCGTACCGGCACATTTGGGTGCGCGCGGATTTGTTAAGGTTGAGGAATTGCGCCTGACTGATTCCGAAACTGCAGGGCTGCATGCCGCAGCAGAAGCGATCCGCGCGCGGTTGGGTTTATGAGCACGCAAATCCACAAGGCTGGCGGACGGTTTGAAGAAATTGGCAGCTATGCGCGCGCCAAACGGATTGGCCCCTTCGTTTGGACAGCTGGCACAACCGCGATCGAACCATCCGGCAAAATCCATGCCCCGGATGATGGATATGCGCAGACGCGCTACATTCTGAGCCGCATCAAAGAGTTCCTGGGCGAGGTTGGTGCCGAGATGCGGCATGTCGCCCGGGTGCGGGTCTATCTGACAGATATGAAACACGCTGCCGGGTTCATCAAGGCGCATGGTGAGGTGTTCAAAGACATTGATCCGGTGCTGACGGCGGTGACGGCGGGGCTGACGCAAACGGGGCTGGTGGTTGAGATTGACGTTGATGCGGTTATTCATGATACAGACGGCACGATAGCGATCTAGTGTATTCCGGTCGTGCAATGGCGTGCACCACCTCTCCTTACGGGTTTCATTTTGAACCACCCCGCTCTAGCCTGTCACACATGTTGTTCAAAGTTGTTAAAGCCCCCTCCGGCGGGTCGCCGCAGTGGGTCCGTGATGCCTGGGTCGGTGTTCAATTCCAGGCCCTTCAGGGTGTGCCAGTTACCGTACCTGCCCGGGCATCGGGCGAAGCAGAGGTGACGCAGCGGCGCGGCTATCCCGCAAATGCACGTGATTTGCTGGGTTTGCTGGCCCTCGCAAACGAAGACGCTGCACGTTGGTATTTGGACAATGCTCCGCAAATGCTTGACCCGAAACAGGTTTTTGTTTTGGACGAACCTTGCTGTGTGGCCATCGCTGAGCTGAACTGAGCAACGCCGTATTTGCCCCGGTCACACGCTGTATCGTGTCAAAATAAACGTTGATCGGATTGGCAAGCTGTGTACTGTATACAGGATACAAAAATGATCCCATTCAACCGGGGCACCAACAACTGGGAGAAAAAAATGACATTTGGACGTAGTATAATAACCGGGCTTGCCGCCTCGCTGTTGGCAAGCACGGCCATGGCTGAGGTGAAAGTTGGCTTTATCGGTTCGTTGAGTTCAGACACCGGCCTGTCCACCCTACGTGGTGCCGAGATCGCAATTGAAGAGCTGAACGCCGCTGGTGGCATGAACGGCGAGAAAATTGTGCTGGTCAGCGCCGATACCGCAGAGGATGTGACCGAAGGTGTGAAAGCCTATGAATATCTGGCGGAAACGGAGGAGGTGGACTTTATCATCTCCGGCTCCATTGATGACGTATCTTTGGGTTGGCTGCCGCGTATGCAGGAATACCAGATCCCGACGCTGGACACCTGGACCAGTTACATCGGCATCATTGACATGGTGGTCGAAGACCCAGAGCTGATGGCCCCTTATTTCATGAACATCGCCTCTGATGAGGCGCTTGCGACGCTCTATATCAACTTTGGTGCGGATGTGCTCAAGGCTAAAATGGGCTGGGACAGCGTTGTTATTCTGGCCGAAGACACCGCATTTGGTGAAGCGATCACCGGTCTTGTGACCGAGGCGCTGGGCCCTGTGGCTGGCATCGAGGTCAAGGACATCATCACCTATGACGTCGGCACTGTCGATTTCGCACCGCTGTTTTCCAAGGCGCAGGCCTCTGGTGCGGACTTTATCTATCAGGTCTCTTCTGTGAACTCACAGGTGATCTCCTCACAGTACGTGAAACTGCAGGTGCCCATGGCGATGACAGGTGTGAATGTCTCTGCGCTGGGTCTGGAATATTGGGAAGACACCGGTGGTGCCGGTGGTGGTATTTCCACACTGTCCCCGATCCCCTCCGTGGGTTTTGAACTGGATCCCGAAAGCCAGAAATTTGTCGATACCTATCAGTCCAAATATGACAGCCGTCCCAAGATGCCGCACTTTAACGGCTTCAACGCCTATTGGGGTCTGAAACAGGCCATGGCGGCCGCTGAGGCTGCCGGTGGGTTTGAAGATGCCGCCAAATGGGCCAAAGAGATGGAAAAGCAGGACATCACGCTGAAAAAAGACGGCAAGTTGTGGTTGCGCTATGCCTTCTGGGGCGCAGATGAGGTTGAGGAAGTGACGGGCCGGACCTACCCGCACAACGCACGTTTTGACCTGACGGCACCCTATGACGATGCGCAGCCTTCCATGGTTGTGATTCAGTGGAAAGAAGACGGCGGCGTTGGGGTGGTTTATCCACCAGAATACGCGACAACCGACTTCACTGTTCCAAGCTGGGTTAAGTAAACCTGCTGTTCAGGGCGGCTGCGGCTGCCCTGAACCACATCCTGAACGGGTCACCTCCCCATGATGCAGATCATTGTCCAAGGGCTGTTGCTGAGCGGCCTTTATGCGCTCATCGCGATGGGTTTTATGCTGATCTTCTCGATCGGGCGCACGCTGAACCTTGCCTATGGCGCCTACATCATGGTGGGCGGCTATATGTACTTCTGGCTGTCCCAGCAGTTGGGCATGCCTCAGGTGATCGGCTTTTTGGGCGCGGTCTCTGTGGGTGCGCTGATCGGGTTGCTCAAGCATCGATTGATCGTCAAACCGCTTAAGGGTGACGCGGTCGCCGTTGAGATTGCGACCCTGATCCTTGCACTCATCACGCAGTTCGCCTTGGTGTTGATCTTTGGTGATGCGTCAAAAATCCTGCTGCCCCTGATCCCTGGTGTGGTCACGGTGGCGGGTGCGCAAGTCACTTATAACATCCTTGCCGCCACGGTGATGAGCTGGATTATTATCCTTGCGCTGTATGCGTTTGTGCGCGGCACTCACACAGGCCGTGCCATGCAGGCCGTGTCGATGGATGAAAAGGGCGCGGCTATCTCCGGGATCGACCCGGATCGGATCAACATGATTACCTGGGGGATTTCCGGTGCATTGGGCGCAGCGGGTGGCGTGTTTTTTGCAAGTTATACGCAACTCAGCCCACAGATGTGGCTTGCCCCGGTGATTATCTCTGTAGCGATTGTGATTGTTGGAGGGATTGGCTCCATCATTGGCACGCTGATCGTAGCACATATCATTGGCTTTCTGGAAATCACTGTGGTTGCCGTATTGGCTCCCGAACTGCGCGGCGTACTTACAATGGTGTTGATCATCGGTGTGCTGATCATGCGCCCTCAGGGCCTGTTCGGGCGGGAGGAGCACTAGATGGACCTACGCCCGCATCACTTCATCCTTTGGGGTCTGTTCATCGCAGCCATGCTGCTGATGCCGGAACTGGTCAGCAAGGGCACGCTGCGCACGATGATTTTTGCCTGTTACCTCGCTATGTTCGCAATCTCTTGGGATATTCTGTCGGGGCGTACCGGGTATATTTCATTTGGGCATCCGTTTCTGATTGGCATTGGGGCCTATACCACCGCGATCCTGACACGGCGCTATGGATTTCCAGTGGAGGCCTCAATCCCCATCGCAGTTGTTGTCACCATGTTTGGCGGGTTGATTGTGTTACTGCCTGCCTTGCGGATCAAAGGCAGCTATTTCGCTCTGGTCACCCTGGCGGTGATGGAGCTGATGCTGCAATTGATCCCTGTCGTTCGCCCCGATCTGACCGCTGGCACGCGGGGGATCTCTCGTTTGCCCGCTCTGACGCGCGGGGCAGAGGACGGATATTATTTGGCCGTAGGGCTGATGCTGGCGATAGCGCTCTTTGCATGGCTGTTGATGCGCACGCGGCTGGGGACGGCGCTTTGGGCGATTGGCATGAATGAGGAAAGCGTGCGCGGCTCTGGCTTGTCCACTACCCGGCTGAAAAGTTTTGCCTTTCTGGTGTCCGCTGCGATTGCCGGGCTGGCCGGCGCTTTTTACGCGCACCACCTCGGCGCTGTTACACCCCGCTCGATCTTTGATGTAAACCTACTGTTCCAGATTATTGTGGCCTGTTTGCTAGGGGGGCAGGCACCATTTTTGGACCCATCATTGGCGCATTCTTCATGGTGTTTTTGTTGGCGTACCTGCGTTCGGCAATCAGCACTGAGATGGTCGAGCTATGGCCATTTCTGGAGCCAGTTCAGTTTGCGCTCAAGGGACAGGGCCGGTTCTTTGTCTATGCGCTGATCGCCTTATTGCTCTATATGTATCAACCCAAAGGCATCATGGCGATTGGTGAAAGCCTGTGGACCAAGCTGCGGAGGTCACGCTCATGACTGTTGCACTGGAAGTCCGCAATCTGGTCAAAAAATTTGGCGGTCTGGTCGCCACAAATGATCTGAGCTTTGATCTGGCGGAAGGGGAATCGCTTGGTCTCATTGGCCCGAATGGCGCGGGCAAGACCACCGTTTTCTCCCAAGTTATGGGCGAATTACGCCAAACCTCTGGCACCATCAAACTGTTTGGCACTGAGATTTCCGGCCTGTCTACCGCGCAACGCATCGCGCGGGGCGTCAGCCGGACCTATCAGGTGCCGCGCCCCTTTGCAGACCTCAGCGTGCGGGAAAATATCCGGGTTGGCCTGATGCCAGATTCCTTACGCGCGATGATCTTTGGCGCGGCGGACAAGAACCGCGAGGCGGAGTTGGCGCAATCTATTGGCTTTTCCCCGGCTGACCTGGAGCGGCCGGCCTCAGAGCTGTCGATGGGCGATCTGCGCAAGCTGGAATTTGCCCGCACGTTGGCCACTGGAGCAAAAGTCCTGCTGCTTGATGAAGTCTTTGCTGGGCTCACCACGGGTGAGATTTCCCAGATTGCCGCACTGATTCAGGACCTGCGCGCGCGCGGATTTACCTTTCTGATGGTCAGCCACGACTTGCCCGCGATGGAGCCGCTGGTGGACCGCGCCCTTGCAATCGAACGCGGCACTTTGCTGGCCCAAGGGCCCTTTGCCGAGGTGCTTTCAGACGCTGCTGTGCGTGCCTCATATCTGGGGGTCGCGTGATGATCCGTGTTGAAAATCTCTCAGCATTTTATGGCAAGGCGCAAGCGTTGCGCGACGTGTCGTTGCACGTCGATGAGGGTGAGACGATTGCGATTGTCGGTGCCAATGGCGCAGGTAAATCCACGCTGCTCGACAGTATTATGGGGCTTGTGCGCAACACGGGCAGCATCACGATGGACGGGCAGGACATTACCGGACGCAAGCCCGCCGATATGGTGCGCATGGGCATTGGTTATGCGCCGGAACGGTTCAACCTGTTCCCGCACATGACGGTGCGCGACAACCTGCTGGTGGGGGCCTATACCGCGCGCGATGAGATTGAAAAAAACATGGCCGCCGTGCACCGCCTGTTCCCGCGATTGGCCGAGCGGGAGGGCCAAGAGACCTCAACCCAGTCAGGCGGAGAGCGGCAGATGGTGTCACTGGGCCGTGCTTTGATGACCAACCCGCGTGTGTTGCTGGTGGACGAACCGACCATTGGTCTGGCCCCAAAAGTTTGCGTTGAGATCGCAGAGGTGCTCAAAAGGCTCAGCGCCGAAAGGGGACTGACCGTGATCGTTACCGAACAGAATACAAATTTCGCGCTATCGCTGGCCAGTCGTTTGTATGTGCTGGAAGGGGGTCATGTGACAGCCGAAGGAACAGCCGATGAGCTGTCAAAGGACGATCAATTGGCCAAGAGTTACTTCGGCGCCTGAGATCAGGTGGAAAGCAACGGCGGGGGCACATAGCCACCTATCTCAGCTTCCACCGCGCGCGCAAACGCCAGTGCAGTGTAGTCGCGCCCATGCCCGGTGATCGCCTGATACCCCACAGGCAATCCGCTGATTTGATCCATCGGACCAACGATCGAGGGCAACCCAACCACCCCGGAATAGCCGGACCAGAACAGTTGCAGCGGTTCCAGCTGTGGCTTGCCGTTCACCTCAATGAAGCGCATTTGACGCGAGCCAACTTCATCGCGCAAAAATGCAGGACCTGCACAGACGGGGGCAAGGATCACGTCAAAATCCTCA
The DNA here is from genome assembly GCA_937928635.1 of uncultured Sulfitobacter sp. Lineage (GTDB taxonomy): Bacteria > Pseudomonadota > Alphaproteobacteria > Rhodobacterales > Rhodobacteraceae > Sulfitobacter. Next base: position 109,046 of record CALFWM010000048.1, read on the forward strand.
AAGAACGCATCAAACTTCAGGCGTGCGATGCGGCGTTGATTGTCCAGCGCCATCCATTCCCGGTGGCTGATGGTGGCGCCCGACATGCGCGTGCCACCCACACGCTGGATGATCGGATCGGCGTCTTTGAACGGCGCTGCGGCGGCTTCTGCTTCTTCATCTGACATACCAAACGACAGGGCCGCTCCAAGCAATTTCAGGTAGAGTGAAAAATGTGCCTCGCTGTCGATGTCGGGCAATTGATTGCGCACAACTGTCGCGCCTTGCTTTTCGAGGGCGTCCGCAAAGAAGGACAATGCATCCAAATAAGCGGATTCCACCGGAGAAGCCGTATCCCCCAACGTCAACGCAATCCTGAAATCCTTGAGCCTGTGGCGATGGTCAGCGGGCAGGCCCAGCGCATATTGCGACCCCTCAAACCGGGATGGTCCGGCAAGGATATGCGTGGCCAGCGTCAAATCCTCCGCAGTGCGCGCCAGTGGTCCGCCCACACCAATGTCGATATCGCCAAACCATCCGTCCGGCAGATGGCCCTGCATCGACACAGCATTCCATGTGGGTTTCAGACCAAAAATGCCGTTGTAATGCGCTGGGTTGCGGATGGAGGAGCCGATGTCGCTGCCCACTTCCAGTGCGGACATGCCTGTGGTGATCGCCACGCCCGCGCCGCCGGAGGAGCCGCCGGGCGTGCGGGTTTCATCCCATGGGCTGAGCGTGCTGCCGTAGATTTCGTTAAAGGTCTGCCATTCAACCAGCTTCAGCGGCACGTTGGTTTTGCCATAGATGATCCCGCCTGCGGCGCGGTAGCGGGCAACGGCATCTGAGTCCGTATCGCGTATGTTATCCGCCCACTCGGGGATGCCCCACGTGGTCGGGCTGCCCGCCAGATCAAAACTCTCTTTCACGGTGATCGGCACGCCGTGCAGGGGGCCGCGCGATTGGCCTTTGGCAGTCTCTGCATCGCAGGCCTGCGCCTGCGCCATCGCGCCGTCGCGATTTTGCCAGATCACCGCGTTTAGCTTGGGATTCAAAGCATCAACCCGCGCAAAGGTCTGGGTCAACAGTTCAACGGCCGAGACCTCACCCGACGCGATAGCCGCCGCTTGCGCAGTGGCCGATGAAAGCAGCAGATCGGACATGGTTCACCCCTTTGACGATGCGTGTCAGTGTCACCGTACAACGGCAAGACAGGCTGTCAAAGGAATGGAGATCAAAGGTAGCGGTTTACCAGATTTTCGAGGCGTTCCTGACGGCCCGAACGCGGCTCAGGGTTCACATTATCCGCGATGACCTGTGCGGTGATGGCGTCCAGATCACTGGCCATCAGGGCCTTGCCCCCTGATGAATCCCAGCCTGCGTAACGGGCATCGCGCGCGGCTTCCAGCTTGCCGTCTTTCAGCATCGCTGCGGCCGCCTTGAGACCAGCGGCACAGGCATCCATACCACCGACGTGGGCCAGGATCAGATCTTCTGCATCCAAAGACTGGCGGCGCAGTTTGGCGTCAAAGTTCGTGCCACCGGTTGTAAACCCACCCGCGCGCAGAACCTCGTAATAGGCCAGCGCCATTTCTGGCACGTTGTTGGGGAACTGGTCCGTGTCCCAGCCGGATTGGTAGTCATTCCGGTTCATATCAATAGAGCCAAAGATGCCCAGCTCCCGCGCCAATGCCAGCTCATGTTCAAAGCTATGTCCGGCCAAAATCGCATGACCCTGTTCGATGTTGACCTGCACTTCGCCCTCAAGGCCAAAGTCCTTGAGAAAGCCGTACACAGTCGCCACATCGTAATCATACTGGTGCTTGGTGGGTTCCTGCGGCTTGGGCTCAATCAGGATCGCGCCTTTGAACCCCATCTTGTGTTTGTAATCGACGACCATCTGCAACATACGGCCCGCCTGCGCGCGTTCGCGGCCCATGTCAGTATTGAGCAGGGTCTCATAGCCTTCACGTCCGCCCCACAGCACGTAGTTTTCGCCGCCCAGTTTCATCGTCGCATCCATGCAGGATTTGATGGTGGCGGCAGAGAAAGCAAACACCTCCGGGTCAGGGTTGGTGGCCGCACCGGCCATGAACCGGCGGTGCGAAAACAGGTTTGCCGTGCCCCAGAGCAGTTTCATGCCAGAGGCGTCCATTTTTTCGCCAAAATAGTCGATGATTTCCTCTAGCCGCGATGTGTTTTCGGCATAGTTTGCGCCCTCGGGCCGTACATCCGCGTCGTGAAAACAAAAGAACGGCACGCCGAGAATGCGGAACATCTCAAACGCGATATCCGCCTTGAGCCGGGCGTCGGCCATTGTGTCGCCAAACCAGGGGCGCTCAAAGGTTTGACCACCAAAAGGGTCACCGCCGGGCCAGGCAAATGAGTGCCAATAGGCGCAGGCAAAGCGCAGGTGATCTGCCATGCTTTTCCCGTCCAGCATTTCAGCGGGGTTGTAGTGGCGGAAGGCAAAGTCATTGTCTGATCCGGTCCCCTCAAAGGGGATGGCCGGAATGTCTTTGAAAAAATCGGTCATGTCAGAGGTCCTTTAGGGCCGCGTAGGCAGATTGATATGTTGTATGCGCCGCCGCAAACGCATCAGAAAGATTGCGCTGCGGTTCTATTGTTTTGGCAATGGGGGGCAGCGTGGCAACAGCGGCATCTGCGCCCGTGGCCATCATCCCCAGACGGGCTGCACCAAGGGCGGCACCAAAATCACCAGCTTCGGGCACGTTGAGCGGAATGTTCAAGGTGGTGGCCAAGAGCGACAGCCAATAATCAGATTTGGAGCCCCCACCAAGGGCAAGCGCATCGCTGATCTGTGTACCAGTTGCACCCAGGGCCTGTTGGCAATCGGCAAAGGCATAGCTCACGCCTTCCAGCACCGCGCGGGTGGCAGCGCGGGCGTCCGTTGCGTGATCCAGATGCAGGAACTGCCCACGAATTTGGGCATCGTTATGGGGTGTACGCTCCCCTCCCAGATAGGGCAGGAACAGGGTCTTGCTTGGCACCTGCAGATCGCCCAGATCAGACGTCAGCGCAGCGGCACTCTGCCCGGTCAGGCGCGAGAGCCATTCAAGTGCATCGGTGGCCGCAAGGATCACACCCATCTGGTGCCATGTGTCTGGCACCGCGTGGCAAAAAGTATGCACAGCTGTGGCAGGGTCCGGGCGATAGGCATCATTGGCCGCAAACAAAACACCAGAGGTGCCAAGCGACAAAAACGCGGTGCCATCACGCACAACGCCGGCCCCAATGGCGGCGGCTGCATTGTCTCCCGCGCCACCTGCAACGGTCATCTGGGGCAGGCCAAGTTTGTCGGCCAAATCTGCGCGCAAGGTGCCGGAGGCCGCAGATCCTTCAACCAGAGCGGGCATATGTTCACGGGTCAGATGGCATTTACTCAGCAACTCATCCGACCAATCCCGCGCGCCCGTGTCGAGCCATGCCGTGCCTGCGGCATCCGACATTTCCGAAACATGTTCACCCGTCAGGAACAGACGCAGATAATCTTTTGGCAAAAGAACCTTGGCGATTTTATCAAATATCTTCGGCTCATTTTCGCGGACCCAATCCACCTTGGGGGCGGTGAATCCAGGAAAGACAATGTTGCCCGTGGCAGTACGAAAAACAGGATCGTTGTCCATCGCGGCAGCCTGTTGATGGCTGCGCGTGTCGTTCCACAACATGCAAGGGCGCAGGGGCATGTCATCTGCGCCAATCAACGTCGCACCATGCATATGGCCCGACAGGCCCATGCCGGTCACATCACTGCAATCGACCTTTGCGGACAATGCCATCAGGGCTGTAACGGCAGCGGTGCACCAGCTTGCGGGGTCTTGCTCTGACCATCCATCGTGGCGCCGCTCCACGCTAAGTGGTTCGGTATGTTCACCCAAAACGCATTGCGTCTCGTCGATGACGATCGCCTTTAACGAGGATGTGCCAAGATCAAGCCCGATGTACTTCACGCCGCATCCTTTGGATTCTTACCAAGAATGATCATCGACAGAATATCGTCTTCGGTGACGTCTTCAACCCGCTCTGCACCCACCATCTGACCGTTCTTCATCACTGCAACGCGGTCACAAAGCTCCATCATTTCGCGCGTGTCGTGGCTGATCAGAAAGATCCCCAAACCCTGTTTCTTGAGCTCCTGGATCAGTTCGGCAACCATAGCTGTTTCATGCACACCGAGGGCCGCTGTGGGCTCATCCATGATCAAAATCTTGGCGTTGAAATAAACAGCGCGGGCAATTGCAACGGATTGGCGCTGCCCCCCTGAAAGCGCCGACACCGGTTCCTTGAGTTTCTTAAAGTTGGGGTTAAGACGCGCCATGATCTTGCGTGTCTCTGCCTCCATCCGGTCATCATCCACAAACCCCAGTGCGGTGGTCAGCTCACGCCCCAAGAACAGGTTGGAGGCCGCATCGAGATTGTCCGCCAGCGCCAGCGTCTGATAGATGGTTTCAATGTTCTGGTCGCGGGCATCGCGGGGCGATTGGATGGTGACCTGATTGCCATTAATCCAAATCTCGCCGCTGTCCATCTTGTAGGCGCCCGACAGCATCTTGATCAGCGTCGATTTGCCTGCCCCATTGTGGCCCAGCAGGCCAACCACTTCACCTGCGTGCAGCTGGATGGAACAACTGTCGACCGCCTGAACACCACCAAAAGCGATGGAGACGTTTTTCATTTCTACCAAAGGACTGGTCATCTACTTTGCTCCCAAACGCTTGCGATATTGAATGTCGATCCAGACAGCAAAGACAAGCACAGAACCCACCACGATGTTTTGCAGCGGTGCGTCAACGCCCACCATTGCCATGCCCGATTGCAGGGATTGCATGATCAGCGCGCCCAGAATGGCACCATAGATCGTCCCGATACCCCCGGACAGGGCGGTGCCGCCAATGACAGCTGCCGCAATCACCCGGAGTTCGTCCAAGGTGCCCAGATCGTTGGAGTGGTTGGCCAGACGGCTGGAGGCCACAACCGCAGAGATGGCACACAGCACACCCATCAGCGCAAAGATTTTGACCGTCAGCATGCGTGTGTTGATGCCCGACAGTTCTGCCGCATCCGGGTTGCCACCCGTTGCAAAGATGTAGCGGCCAAACCGCGTGCGCCGCGCAATGATCGTCATGACAATCGCAATGGCAAGCAGCAGCAGCACAGAGATTGGCAATCCGTAGACTGGCGTGCATCCTTCGGCGACCTCGCAGCCGTACTTTGATGGGTCGCGGGCCACCACGCGTTCTGGCACGCTATAGTTGGTCAGGATCGCAATAAACCCGGCAATCGCAGCAGTGACGATGCCCGCCATCGCAAGTTCTGCCCAGAACGGTTTGACTGGAAAGCCATGCGCGACCTTCACGCGACGGCCATTAAAGATAAGCGCAATGGCCGCAATGATCGCGACCACGCCAAGTATCCAGCTTAATGTGCCGCCCAATGTGCCGTTGATGCCCCCGAAGGTCATGAACGTCTTATCAAGGGGGCCAATGGTCTGGCCACTGGTCTGATACCACCCGACATTGCGCCAGATCAGGAAACCACCAAGCGTTACAATAAATGCGGGGATGCCCTGATAGCCAACAAGCCAACCATTAAATGCGCCAATCGCGCCACCCAGGACGATGCCGACAGTGATCGCAATCCATGGGATCGCCCAGTGGCCAATCTCCAGCCCCATACCGGGCAGAAAGCGCACCTGCGTCATCGCCATCAGGGCAGAGCAGGCGGCAAGGATTGCACCCACGGAGAGGTCAATGTGGCGGGTCACGATCACAAACACCATGCCGGTTGCCATAATGGCCACGCTTGCGGTCTGGATCGTGAGGTTAAAGATGTTGCGCGGGGTCAGAAAACGCCCATCGGTCAGGATGTTGAATACAAGTGCGATCAGTACGAACGCACCAATCATTCCCAAGAGGCGCGTGTCGATTTCCAGCGTGTTGAGTAAGCCGCGTTTTGGCGCGGATTTGGGGGCTGAATTTGTCTGGTCCGACATCGTGCGTCCTCCGTCCGGTGGCCAGGTATCGGCACCGATGGGTCAGGTTAAGAAAAAGAGGAAAGATAAGAGGTTTCCGGCCCGCCAGTGTTTGGCGGACCGAAAGACAGGCTTAGTTACAAGGGGCTGGGCCACCGGTCACGCCGGCGCACAGTTTGTCCTTGGCGATCCAGCCTGCGTCCACAACAACAGACAGGTTGTCTTTTGTTACCGGAACAGGTGCCAGGAAGCGTGCTGTCATTTTGGTGCCTGCGGGGGATTTCCACTCGCCTGCGCCAGGAACAGCTGACATGTCGCCATCGGATTTCGCCAATGAAACGGCGATTTCGCCAGCCGCTTTGCCCAGTTCACGGGCGTCTTTCCAGACGGACACGGTCTGCGTACCAGCAGCAACACGGTTCAGCGCGGCGTGGTCGCCGTCCTGACCGGAAACGGGCATGCCCTCTAGGCCTTGCGCAGTCAGCGCGGCAACAACACCACCTGCGGTGCCGTCGTTTGACGCCACAACAGCATCAACACCGTTGTCGTTTGCTGTCAGGATCTGCTCCATGTTGCGCTGTGCATTGGCGGGCAACCAGCCGTCTGTGTAGGCTTCGTCAACGATGGTGATGTCACCCGCGTCGATCGCCGCTTGCAAGACCTCCTGCTGGCCGCCACGCAGGAAGTCTGCGTTGGGGTCAGTTGGGGAACCCTTGATCATCACATAGCGGCCTTTTGGCATCGCCTCAAACACGGCGCGCGCCTGCATGCGGCCCACTTCGACGTTGTCGAACGTCAGGTAAAAGGCACGGTTGTCTTCGATCAGACGGTCATAACCCACCACCGGAATACCTTCGGCAGCGGCGGCATCAACAGCCGGGCCAATGGCGGCGCTGTCTTGTGCAAGAATGATCAGCGCGTCAACGCCCTGAGCGATCAGGCTTTCTACGTCAGCCAACTGCTTGGCAGATGATGATTGTGCGTCTGCTGAAACATAGTTGGCACCAGCAGCTTCCAATGCACCCTTGATGGCCGCCTCGTCTGTCTTCCAGCGCTCTTCCTGGAAATTTGACCAGCTTACGCCGACGGTCACGGCATGGCCGTCCGCAAACAAAGATGTGCCAAAACCGGCAACAGCAACGGCTGCCGCGATCATAAGTTTCTTCATGTGTTCCTCCCAAAATGGTACGTCCGTACTTCCAGACGCCTGAGTCGGTTGTCCCGATGGCTTCACAATCTCATATTTATTTCAATTGTCAAAATAAAAAGAACCTAAATATCTGAAAGTCGTAATATTTCACTTCACATTCCTGGGGTTTCACCTCAAAATGTTGCGGAGAGTCAGTTGCGAAGGGGTCTCAAAACGATATTTTGTTCAGGTGATGAAATTATGGATGGCAAAGGAAATCTAGACGGTGCAGAGATACAGGCGGGTTGCGGCCCACTGCTCTCTGATTCCATGACGGTCCAGAAACCGATGCGACAGCGGATTTTTGAGCACGTCCGTGCCCAAGGCCAAACCGCCCGGACAGATATCACCCGCGCCCTTGGGATCAGCCCCGGATCAGCGACGACATTGACCGCCGAACTGATTCAACAGGGCTTGCTGCACGAAGTAAACCAAGCCCACCGAGAGCACGGAAGAGGACGCCCACCAGTGGCGCTCGAAATTATTCCGGGCGCAGGTCATGTGATTGGGATCAAGCTCTCACATGAGCGGCACACTGGCCTGCTGACGGATTTTGCCGGCAATACGATTGCGCAGACCGAGCTGATAACACCGCTGGGTACGCGGACACTGGATGTTCTTGTGGAGGAAATTGATCGTCTGATCACGCGCTTGCTGAAACATACAGATCAATCCTTGCAGGACATAAGTGGCGTTGGCATCGGTCTGCCCGGGATCATTAGCCACGAGGATGGACAGGTTCGCTGGTCTCCTTTGCTAATGGAGCGGGAGCAGGCGCTTGGCACGGTTTGTACCGAACGTTTTGGTGTACCGATTTGTCTGGAAAACGATGCCAACATGCTGACATTGGCCGAGCTTTGGTACGGTGCGGGTCGCGCCATGACGGATTTTGCCGTCGTCACAATCGAAAATGGCGTTGGCATGGGGTTGGTGCTCAACAATCAGCTTTATCGCGGATCCTTTGGTGTTGGGCTGGAACTTGGCCATACCAAGGTGCAAATTGATGGTGCATTGTGCCGCTGTGGCCAGAGAGGGTGCCTTGAAGCCTATTTGGCAGACTATGCTCTTGCCCGCGAGGCATCCACAGCGCTGAACTATCCGGTCCATCAACAGCATAGCATGCAGGCCACGGTGGATAATCTGTTTACTGAAGCCCAAGGCGGCAATGACGCCGCGCTCACGATTTTTCGTCGTGCCGGGCGGTACTTGTCTCTGGGGTTGAGCAACGTCATGCAGCTGTTTGACCCGGCCCTAATCATCCTCTCAGGAGAGCGGATGCGGTACGACTACATGTATGTAGATGCTGTGATGGAGGACGTTCAGGCGCTGACACTCGCCCGTGGGGAACAGCAATGCCAGGTCAAAATCCACAATTGGGGCGATCAGGCCTGGGCACGGGGCGCAACGGCGCGGGCCTTGTCTGAAGTCACTGATACAATGTTTGGTCCCGAGGGACGTTTTCAGTGATCAGGACGATTTGCGCCTGCCTTGGCATCGCAGGCAGCGCTATGGCCAATCCAGCGTTTCAGGATATGTCAGACCGCCTGCCAAGCCACATCTATACCGGCGGTTGGGAGCATTTTGTGGGTGGTGGTGTTGCGTTGTTTGATTGTGACGGGGATACGCTGCCCGACATTTTTGCCGTTGGCGGTGCAAACCCCGCGCAGTTGTTCCGCAACAGGGGTAATTTCGAATTTGCCGCCAGCGCAGTTCCTGAGATCACCGGTGCGACGGGTGCTTATCCGATTGACATGAATGCCGACGGCCTGATGGATTTGTTTGTTCTGCGCGCCGGGCCCAATGTGGTGTTGCAAGGCCGGCCAGATTGCCAGTTTGAAGATGTCACATCGGCATGGGGTATCCCAACAGCAGACCGCTGGAGCACCGCCTTCACGGCCTGGTGGGATGCAGATCAGGACAGGCCCATGCTTGCCATTGGTAACTATGTTGATCGCGCCGATCCCGATGGGCCGTTTGAGGCCTGTGATGTCAATGTGATCCTGCATCCTGAGGGCACAGGATATCGCGAACAGACCCTAACACCCGCGTATTGCCCGTTGTCGATCCTTGCCGCCAAAGATGCAAGGGGGCGTCAAACGCTGCGCATTTCAAACGACCGGCATTATTACGTCTCCGGTGGTTATGAACAGATGTGGGACATTCAGGAGCAGCGCTATCTGGATGAGACAGATGGTTGGCCGCAAGTGTCACTGTGGGGCATGGGCATTGCCACCCGTGATCTGAACGGCGATGGCCGGGACGAGGTCATGCTGACCTCCATGGGTGATCAGCTGCTACAGTTCGCGCAACCCGATGGCGGCTATGAATCCGCGCCATTCAGCATCGGCACCTATGCACAACGCCCCTACACCGGCGGCGATGGGCGCCCGTCAACCGGATGGCATGCGGAATTTGGTGACATTGACAATGATGCCCGCGCTGATCTGTTCATTGCCAAGGGGAACGTTGATCAGATGCCTGGCATGGCCACAAAAGACCCCAACAACCTGCTGATGCAACAGCCCGATGGCACATTCAAAGAGGCGGGCCTGAGTGCAGGCATCGCCACGCTCAAACGGTCACGCGGGGGTGGGTTGGCCGATTTTGATCAGGACGGGCGGCTTGATCTGGTTGTGGTAAACCGCCGTTCCGCGATGGAGCTATATCGGAACGTGACGCCGCAGACCGGCAACTGGATGCAGGTTGATTTGGCACAGCCCGGTGGCAACCCGAATGCCATTGGCGCGGTGATTGAGGTTGAGACCCCTTCAGGGATGCAGGTGCTGCAAAAACTGATTGGCGGCGGCCACGGGGGCGGTCAGGCACTGCCGCTTCATGTGGGGCTTGGGTCTGCAACGCAGGCGCAGGTGCGTGTTTTCTGGCCAGATGGGAGCACGCGGGTGGTCACGTTGAATGTAGGCACCCGTCACCTGATTGAAAAATAATCACTCCGGGTTTGGCACGGGCAGTCCGCTGGGCACGTCCTTTGGCACACCCAATCGGCCCTCAACCGCGATCGGATCCGTTAGGGCATTGAGAAATGCCATGATGTCATCAACCTCATCCACGCTGAGCGTTAGCGGGGCGCGGGTCACGGCATCTCCAATGGCCTGGCGTTCCGCAGGATCGTTCAGGATGTTGAAATCCTCGGCGTCAAAGTCCGGCAACCGCACGCTTGTCCGATCAAAGCGTTTCAGGGCAGTGACCGGATCAAGATGGTCCATCACAAACGCCCGCAGGTCGGCGTGCGCGCCTGCGTGCCCGTAAGGACCGGTCAGCGCCACGTTGCGCAGTGATGGCGTGCGAAAGGCGTAGCGGTCCGCAGGATCGCCGGTCACGCGGAACCGGCCATCATCGCGGTTGTGGCTTTCAAAGGTCGCGGCCTTGCCCGGGCCAATCTGGGGGACGGCCATGGCGTGAAATTGGTGATCCGTCTGGAACGGGCCGCTGTGACAATCACTACAGGCGGCGCGTCCGTAAAACAGGTTCATGCCCCGTTGGCTCTGATCGTCCAGGGCCGCCAAACCGCGCAAAGACAGGTCAAACGGTGCTGTGTCAGAACGCCATTCAAATGCCATGAAGGCCGCAATGGCGTTGGAAATGTCGGTAAAGGCGATATCATCCGGGGTGAGGATTTCGGGGTAAACCCGTGCAAACGTGGTGGCATAATCCGGGATCGCCGCGACCCGTCGCGCAATGATATCCCACGCGCCACCGGGCCGGGTGATAATGCCCTGACGTACGGCTTTGCCAACGTCGTTTTCGTTGTAGTCCCCGGCCATTTCATCGCGGCTCAGCACCGGGAACATGGTTTGAGCTGACAAGGCGGACGCAAATCCAACCACCATGTCTGCATCCATCGGGGTGCGAATGCCGTTTGGTGATGTCGGGTCTGCCTCAAGCCGTCCATCATGAAACAGCGCGGTAAATTCATGTGCACCGAGGTTGAACAAGGCAGGGGCGTTGCGAGGAATACGCTTTTGGGGCAAATGTTCAGGGTCTAACCGACGATTTTGGCCCAGACCGATGGCTCCTTCTCCAAGCGCCAATGGAACACCATCCGCGGTGCCAAGGGCCGGATGGTGGCAGGTTGCACAGGCAATATTGCGATTGCCCGACAGGATCGGGTCGTAAAACAACAGCTGGCCAAGGGCGGCCTCCTCCTTGTGCACCGGTGCAAAATCCGCATCCGTCAGGGCGCGCGGCAGGCTCGCTGCCTGTGCGGCACCCAATAAGAAAAACACGGCAATGCATGCGCGCAGGATCACTTGCCCTTCCACACCGGATCGCGTTTTTCGGCAAAGGCGCGCGCGCCTTCAAGCTGATCCTCAGAGGCATAAAGACGATCAACCGTGGGCAGCTGGCGTTTGGTGATGCGGTTCATCGCGTCCTGAAAGGTTCTGTCCTCAGCATCGCGCACAATTTCCTTGATCGCGGCGTAGACCAGTGGCGGGCCCGAGGCGAGCAGGCGCGCCAGCTCCCACGCGCGGTCCATCAGCTGATCGCCGGGCAGGATTTCGTTGATTAAGCCCCAGCCTTTGGCCTCAGCCGCGTCAAACCACCGTCCGGTCAGAAGCAACTCCATTGCGATGTGATAGGGGATGCGCTTGGGTAGTTTGACGGATGCAGCATCTGCCACGGTGCCCGAGCGGATTTCAGGCAAAGCAAAACTGGCGTGATCTGCGGCCAAAATCATGTCGGCTGACAATGCCAGTTCCAACCCGCCGCCACAGGCGATGCCATTCACTGCGGCGATCACGGGCTTGTTCATGTCGCGCATTTCCTGCAAGCCACCAAAGCCTCCAACGCCATAATCGCCATCAACCGCATCGCCATCTGCGGCGGCCTTGAGATCCCAGCCGGGGCAAAAGAATTTTTTGCCACCCCCGGTCAGAATGGCCACGCGCAGTTCTGGGTCATCACGGAAGGCGGCAAAAACATCGCCCATCACGCGCGATGTTTGCAGGTCGATTGCATTCGCCTTTGGACGATCAAGCGTCACTTCGAGGATCGCACCCTCGCGGCGGGTTTTGACGGGGCTGTCAGACATGGTTGGTTCCTTTTAGTCGGCGCGGCGCAGCAGCGCGTCTGCGGCAATCGCCTGTGTCGTGGTGCAGATCAACGGATTGATTTCAATTTCTGACAGTCCATCGGCATGCGCAAGCACGTAGTTTTGCACAGCCTCAATCGCGTCAAGGATGGCGGACAGGTTGGCAGCGGGTTGTCCGCGATAGCCCGCCAGCAGGGGCATGACACGCAAAGTAGCGAGGGAATGTTCGATCTCCTTGCGTGTTGCCGGGATCAGCAAGGACGCGCTGTCTTGCATCAATTCGGTCAGCGTACCGCCCGCGCCCAGTGTCAGGACATAGCCATGGGCAGCATCACGTGTCACACCAATCAGCAGTTCTGCAACCGTGCCTGTGATCATCTGCTCCACCAGATAACTTTTGGCAGGCATATCGCGCGCCGCCTGTTCAGCCGCCTCTGTTGACATGATGTTCAGTATAACGGCACCTGCCTCCGTTTTATGCGCAATGCCTTCGCCCTTGAGCACCAGCGGGTAACTGACTTTTGCCGCAGCGGCTGTCACATCTTCGGGGGAGGTGCAGCGGGCCGCGCGGGGGACGTTCAGACCAAAGCCGGCAAGGACCTGTTTGGCCGCCGCTTCCGGGATCAGGTCGGGCGCGGTGTCATCACACGGCAGCAAGATCGGCTGCGCGATAGGTGGCACGGGGGTAGCGGCAAGGGCGCAGGCGGCGATGGATTCCGTCAGGCCACAAAATGGTGTGATGCCCGCGTTCATCAGCCGATGCGCAACATCTTCGGGCATGAGTTCGGGTAAGGTCGCAGCCATCGCATAGCGCGCGCCGGTCTGTTGGGCGGCGGCAATCGTGGCCTCAATCGCGCAATCCCAATCGGAGGCATCACAATGATCTGCGCGCGGGAAATCAACGATCAAAATGGTGATGGCAATGTCAGGGTCGGCCATGGCGGCAAAGGCACGGGTCATCGCATCCACATCGCGCCAAATGTAGGTGTGATAATCTAGCGGATTTGCCAGCGCGACCAATGGGCCAAGCGCGTCACGGAGGTTGCGTTGCTGGGTGTCGTTCAAGGGCGGGAAGGTAACGTCAAAGCCCATCGCCGTGTCTGCCGCCAAGCTGGCCTCACCACCCGAACAGCTGATGGTGGCGAGCGTGTTCTGCGGCAATCGCCCAGCGGTGTGGAGCAGTTTGAGTGTTTCCAGAAATGTCGGCAGATCTGCGGCGCGCAGGATACCTAAACGGTGCAAGAGCGCGGTGGCACCTGCGTCCTGCCCGGCGACGGAGGCCGTGTGAGAGACGGTTGCAGCACGGGCCTGTTCAGAGCGGCCCACCTTGATGGCGACGATGGGTTTGTTCAATTCCCTTCCACGGGCGGCCAGTGCCTCAAAAGCGCGCAGATCGCCAACGCCCTCGATGTGCAGGCCCAAGGCGGTGACACGGGGGTCTTCCAGCAGTGTCATGCCGATGTCGGAAATGCCGGATTGTGCCTGATTGCCCGCCGTTACCACATAGGCCAGCGGCAGGCCGCGCGATTGCATGGTCAGGTTGATGGCCATGTTTGAGCTTTGGGTGATGAGTGCGACGCCGCTGCCACAGCGCAGACCACCGTGTTGATCGGGCCAGAGCAATGCACCGTCCAGATAGTTGATATAGCCGTAGCAATTGGGTCCGAGAATGGGCATGTCACCGGCAGCGTGCAGCAAAGCGTCCTGTCGTTCGCTGCCGATTGCATCCTCCGCCACGGCTTCGGAAAAGCCGGAGGCAAAACAGACCGCGCCACCTGCGCCCATGCTTGAAAGGCTGTTGATGATGTTGGTGGTTGCATCGCGGTTGACACCGACAAACGTGGCATCGGGTGCGTCGGGCAAATCTTCGACCGTGCGAAACACAGGTCGCCCGTCAATTTCAGTTGCTTTGGGGTGCACGGGCCAGACGTCTCCCGCAAACCCCATTTTGCGGCATTGCTCTACAACCGCGCGGCACCATGCGCCGCCACCGACAACGGCGATGGAACTGGGGCGCAAGAGGCGGGAAAGGTCGCGTGTCATGTTGGGATGGCTCCAAAAGAGATTTTAAGCCTCCGGCGGGGAAGAGTTAAGGCCAGAAAGAGGGATGGTGCGCGCCTATGCCCCGAGAGGGCGCAGGAGGTCGCGGGAGATAATGTGGCGCTGGATTTCAGAGGTGCCATCCCAGATGCGTTCCACCCGGGCATCGCGCCAAAAACGTTCAATCGGGAAGTCATCCATCAGGCCCATACCGCCGTAGATTTGCAACGTGGTGTCTGTGACTTTTGCCAACGTTTCGGTTGCGTGTACCTTGGCAGAGGCGATTTCGCGGTTGGATGGCATGTTTTGATCGAGCCGCCAGGCGGCGTTGAGAGTGAGTAGATCGGCGGCGTCAATTTCCGTGATCATGTCTGCGATCTGAAAGCTGACGCCCTGAAATTTACCGATCTGCTGTCCGAATTGTTTGCGCTCAGCAGCATAGTTTAACGCATAGTCAAAGCAGCGGCGCGCGCGGCCCACCGAAAAGGCCGCAACTGTTAGGCGGGTCGCATAGAGCCATTCATTCATCACCGCAAAGCCGCCGTCAACCTCGCCCAGAACCTGGGTATCGGGCAGGCGACAATTGTCAAAATCAAGGATGCAGTTTTTGTAGCCTCGGTGGCTGACGGAGTTGTAGCCATCGCGTACCTCAAACCCCGGTGTGCCGCGATCCACAAGAAATGTGGTGATGCGTTTTTTGGGGCCTTTGGGGGTGTCGTCCACGCCCGTGGCGATAAAGACGATAAAGAAATCTGCGTGATCTGCGCCAGAAATGAAGTGTTTAGAGCCATTTACCACCCAATCACCGCAGTCACGTACGGCGGAGCATTTCATGCCGCGCACGTCTGATCCCGCGTCAGGTTCTGTCATCGCCAGCGCGTCCATACGTTCGCCACGCACGGCGGGCAACAGATAGCGTTCGCGCTGATCCGCGTTGCAGGCCATCAGGATGTTTTGCGGACGTCCAAAGAAGTGGGTGAGCGCCATGGAGCCGCGGCCAAGTTCTCGTTCGACCAAAGTGAAATCGAGATGCGAAAGACCTGCGCCCCCCACGCTTTCGGGGAAATTGCAGGCGTAAAATCCCAGATCGAGGGTTTTTTGTTTGATGCGCTGGGCAAGGTCATGGGGCACCGCGCCGGTGCGCTCCACCTCGGCCTCATATGGATAGATTTCGTTTTCCACAAAGCTGCGGACAGTGGAGACGATCATCTCTTGTTCGTCGGAAAGGCCAAAATGCATGAAGGTGCCCTTTCAGGCTGGAAGGTATAAATTTCACGCAGGTTAAGCAGAGTTCCGAAAACCCGGCAAGTGTGAGGAGTTGAATGACCAATCCGGTAGCTGATCAATCATATCCGCGACGTTTTGACGCCATTTTTA
The DNA here is from genome assembly GCA_937928635.1 of uncultured Sulfitobacter sp. GTDB lineage: Bacteria > Pseudomonadota > Alphaproteobacteria > Rhodobacterales > Rhodobacteraceae > Sulfitobacter. Next base: position 124,670 of record CALFWM010000048.1, read on the forward strand.
AGATTTCAACTATTGCATGTATCACTTTTGATGGGCGATTGGACCCGCGGGGTTGGCAGACAACCTGAAAATACACGGTTTCCGCGTAAATTGGGCTGTTTCGTGCAGAAAACAACGTTTCTGAGTGCCTTTTGCCGCTTTGGCGCAAACCGACCGAACCAGCGTGCGTTGGTTGCTAAAAATTATTGATGGACCTAAAATGCCTTAATAATTTCGGTATGATAGCCTTTTGGGAGATGTTGGTATGGTTCTTGCTCTTTCAGAAACTTTGGTTGACCCCGGCGAGGGTCAAGTAACGACGCACGCCCATGGCTGTGACTGTAGCGCGTGCCAGGAAAACAAAGCTGAAAATATGCAGGTTGGCCCTGTCTCCGAAAGCCGCGAAGAGACTGAGGGCCGGATCGGCGATACGCCGGGCACAGCGGGCAGCATCACGCCGGGTAGCTCTCTTGTTGGGATCATCGACTACGGCGGCGACACAGATCTCTACCGCGTCACGCTTCAGGCCGGTCAGGTTTATGACATCACCATGACGGGAGGTTCGCTTGGCGACCCTCTTCTTCGGCTCTATGATGCGTTTCAGAGACAGGTGGCGTTCAACGATGATTTTGGAGGGTCGTTTGATTCTCAGATCACCTACACGCCAGCCAGCACCGGAACCTATTACATCTCGGCAGAGGCTTACGACACGTTCTATACCGGCACCTACACTTTGTCGGTTGGTCAAAGCACAAGCCTGCCTGCCCCTGTTAACGATTGGAGGGATTCGCCCAATTTCACCAGTGCTGCGCTGGATTCGATTTCCTGGGACTCGCGGCTGAGTGATGGAAATATTTCAGTCTATTTTACGCAGGCGGGAGAAGTGGCAGATGGCGTGACATCCGAAGGGTTCACCAGCTACGAACGTGCCCAATTTCAGCGGGCGTTTGAGATGATCGAGGCGGTGACAAACCTGCGTTTCACGGTTGTGAACCGGCCTGACAACGTCGACATGCAGCTTGTTCTGGATACCAACGAAATTGACTTTCTTGGCTATTTTAAACCACCAGGTGAAACGGGCGGTGGGGTTGGTGTTTTTGCAGGCGATGACTGGGACCGTTCCGCGGGCGGTGATCTGACTGTTGGCGGATATGGTTTTCAAACCATCGTGCATGAATTGCTGCATGGTCTGGGTTTGGCCCATCCGCATGATGATGGTGGGTCGTCGATCCGGATGCCGGGCGTGACGTCGAATTTTGATGATTTTGGCAACTTTGATCTTAATCAAGGTGTCTACACCACGATGAGCTATAACCGGGGGCTGCTAACCGGTGGGCCCGGGACAGCGCCCGGCAATATTGGCAGCGTCTATGGGGTGCAATCGGGCCCGATGGCGTTGGACATCGCAGTTTTGCAGAAATTGTACGGTGAGAACACGACGCACAATTCCGGCAATGACAACTATTATTTGGATTCCTCAAATGGTCTGAACACCTATTGGGAGTCGATCTGGGATTCCGGTGGGATTGATGCCATTCGTCATATCGGGCCCGGGGCAGCCAACATTGATCTGCGCGAAGCAACCTTGCAGGTCGAAGAAGGTGGAGGCGGCTATTTGTCATCCGTCGATGGCATCGCAGGCGGGTTTACCATTGCAAACGGGACCGTCATTGAACGTGCCTTTGGTGGCGGTGCAAGTGACACGATCCGGGGCAATGCAGCCAACAATGTGCTGGTGGGTGAAGGTGGTTTTGACACGATCTATGGCGGTGCCGGCGATGATTTCATTAACGGTGGCGCAGGTGCGGACTCGATCTATGCCGAAAACGGCGATGATCAGGTCGTTGGCGGCGACGGCTACGACCAGCTCTATGGCGGAAACGGCAATGACACCCTGAATGGCGGTGCAGTGGCAGACGCGCTTTATGGCGGTGCGGGGGATGACCGTTTGGTCGGGGGCACCAATCTGGGGCTGACACGCGACCAGCTTTATGGTGGCGATGGCACGGATTCGCTTTATGGCGGCGGTGGTTTTGACCTGCTGAATGGTGATGCCGGTGATGATTACATGAACGGCGGCCAGCAAGCCGACAATATTTTCGGCGGTAGCGGCAACGATACCATGGTGGGTGAACAGGGTCTGGACCGATTGTTTGGCGGCCTTGGCAATGATGTCGGGTTTGGCGGCGACGGCAATGATGGCCTGTTTGGTGCCGAGGGCAACGACACCCTTTATGGGCAACTGGGCAATGACCGCTTTTTTGGCGGCTCCGGCAACGACCAGCTGTTTGGCAATGCCGGGGCTGACACCATTGGTGGTGGTTCTGGTTTTGATCGAATTGATGGCGGCACTGGCAATGACTTTCTGGTCGGTAATTTCAACGCGGATGTTTTTGTGTTCGCCAATGGGCATGGCAATGACACCGTCGCTGATTTTGACGCAACCAATCCGGGTGAACGGCTGGACTTTAGCGCACTAACCACATTGAACAGTGTGGCCGATGTACTGAATGCGGGTGGTGCGGTTGGGGTTAACTACCTGATCCAAACCGGCGGCGGGAATACCATTTTGCTGGGCCGCGTGAGCGAGAGCGATCTGGACGCAAGCGACTTTATCTTCTGAGGGAAAGCCGCCTGCCTGTATTGTGATCAGCGCGGGGTGGCGATGTAATTATTGACGCGCCGCTCAACGGGTTCGACCCGTTTCATATCGTAGTTATGCGCTTCCATCAGCGCCAACACTTCTGGTCTGGTGTGTTTCCAGGCTTCTATCATCATATTGGGGCGCGCGCGCGCGATGGTGTCATGCATACCATTCAGACAAGCCAGCTCATGCCCTTCTACGTCCACTTTGATGGCTGTTGGCATAACGTCGGGCATAAAACTGTCGATTGAAACGGTGCGAATGGTGCGCGTGCCATGCAGGGCAAGCCCCTCTTTGGCGTAGATCGAATTGCCTGTCGCAAGCGCGTTTTCACTGCGATACAGATTGATTTCTACCGTGCCCTCGCTGTCTGACGCGGCAAAGGCGTGTTGCGTGATCCGTCGGCCCAGACCGTTGAGTTTGATGTTCACATTGGCCCGCTCAATGACGCGGTCCAAGGGTTCAAACAAGTGAACCTCATTTTCAGGATGGGTGCGGGCGGCGAGCAGAGACATCAGCCCGGTATAGGCCCCGATGTCCAGGACCACGCCGGGGGATTTACACCAGGACACCCAGGTTTTCACGAACTCAGGCTCATAACCATCTTCGCCCCGCCACAGGTAATCCCAGACCACCACATCATCATGGGCATGAAACATTACAAATTCCAAACCCGCCGCGCGGCAGGGCATGATCCCAAAGGACGGGTATTTCTTTTTCAATGCAGGCAACTCGGCCTCTGTGACAGTCCCGTCTTTCAGACCCCGCCGAAAGGCGGCGGCGGCCTTCAGCATGGCGGCGTTGCGGGCTTCGATTTCGGTGATGCGAATATTGGCAGGAAACATCAAAGGTCGCTTTCTTTAAAGTGGCTCAAAAGGCATATCGTTTGGTTTCACGATCACCCCACGATTGCAACTCTTGTTGGATTGTTGAACCTTTACGTCTGCTGGTCAAAAGGCTACTGCAGAGCGGAATTATCGACAAGGCTGGTGGACGTGAGAGTAGACAAAACCTTTTCAAAATTGTTCCTTAGTGTTGGCGCGATGAAGGCCGGGACAACCTGGCTATATGCCAATCTGTCACGCCATCCAGCGCTGCATTTTGCGATGGAAAAGGAGATTCACTATTTCTACCATCACTACATCAACAACAACTTCCTGAACGAAGACCGCCGCCTGCGCGAAGCAAAAAACCGATATATTTCCAGGTTTGATCCTGAAAAAGCCAACATCGACGCTGTGCGTCAGAACCTACAATGGGTCACCGCGTATCTGGATAGCCCCGTTAACGATACCTGGTTCCGCAACCTGTTTCACCTGCGCCGACGGCAGATATATGCCTGCGACTTTTCCAACCTGAACTCGCACCTGCCCGCTGCCGCCTGGCAGGACATTGAAGGCAAATGCAGCAAACTGCGTGTGCTTTACACCATGCGCGATCCGGTCAAGCGGTTGTGGAGTCATACGAAATTTCAACTGCAACTGATGGGGCAGGTTGAGAACCTTGATACGTGGGGTCCAAAAGAGTTCCGCAAATTCACCAAGCAGGATCATCTTTGGGTGAATGCAGAATACGGCAAGGCATTGCGTGCCCTTAAGACGGGTTTGGCGCCAGAAACGCTCAAGGTGATGTTCTATGAGGACATCCACGCCGACCAGCGCGGCACGCTGCGTCAGATCGAAGAGTTTCTGAACCTCAAACCCTTTGATTACCCGCAAGCGGTGCTCGACAAACGGTTCACCGAAAGCGTGAAGCACAAAATGCCGGATTTCTTTCCCGAGCTGTTTGAAAAAGAAATCGCGCGCATCCGTGTGGAGATCGAGGCCGAGGGTTACACATTACCTGCCTCCTGGGGCTAACCTATCGCCGTCACTTGTTCAGAATGTCGCGGTGGTATCTGTTTAGCAGGAAGAGCCCCGAAATGCAGGCCGTCGCAGACAGCGCAAGCGGATAGACAAATGAGATGTGGTCCGGGCGGTAGAAGGGGTAAAACCCATCCCGCATCAATCCAATGACATGCACCAGTGGATTGTACCAAAGATAGTCAGAATAAGGCTGCGGCACGGCCTCAAACAAGAAAAAGATACCTGAAATCAGGAACATAGGCCGCGACAGGATCGCCCAGGCCGTCTGCCAAAGCGGATAGGCAAGGGTGAGAAAACTGTTCAGCGTGCCAAATCCGATCGCGATTGCAAAAGCCATCAGATAGGCCTGCAGTATGATTGAGAAATCAAAGGTCGTTTCGGGCCGCTGGTAAAACACAATGAACCCCAAAACCGCAAAGTGTACCAACATATGGGTGGAGGCATTCAGCAAGAACCGTGCAACCAGAGCATCCACAAACGTAACCCGCGGATAAGACAGCAAGGATCGGCTGAACTGGACGGTCTGGCCCAGCTTGTTGGTGATGTCCGAATACATCAAAAAGGGCAGCATGCCAGAGGCGTAAAACAGCGCAAAGTTGGTGCCCAGTGGTGGGGTGCGAAAGCCGACCGAAAAGATCAGCGTCAAAAGAGCGATACCGGCAGCTGGTTCAAGAATGGCCCAGACATATCCTCCCGGTGAGCGTCCATAGGTTGTCACCATTTCGCGCAGAACCATCGCCGCAATCGCTCTGATCGTGGCACCACGGGCCCGCACAGGGCGAAGAACAGCTTGCTTAGGTGATGACATAGGTCCCATCCTCCCGACTGGATACCTTAACGCAACTGTTGTATCCGTATTCGGTAGAAGACTATGAATATAGAACAGAAAAGAAGTGCACAATGGCTGATGGAGACTCTGACAAGGGTGATCCGAAGGCGCCACGGCGGCTCTCGCTTGGCGATCACACGCGGATAGCACCTGTGAGAGAACCGGGTGCGCCCGCGCGCCCGGCACCCGGTGCAGTTCCTGCGCGTGGTGCGCCAACTGTACCAGCACCGGCCGCACGGCCAGCTCCCGTGCCCGCGCCCCCCGTCGGTATTGATTTGGACGAACCCGCACCACCCCCACGTGGCGCACCGAATGCGCAAAAATACACGATGAAGCCACAGGCCCTGCCCGCAAGAACACGCAGGCGACATGTATTTCTGATCTTGTCGTTTCTTTTGCTTGTTGTGTTGCCCGGTGCAGCAGCAGGATATTATTTGTATTTTCGAGCGGTGGATCAATACGCCTCTGACGTGGGCTTTTCCGTGCGGACGGAGGAGCAAAGCTCGGCCATTGAACTGTTGGGCGGCATTACAGAGCTTGCCGGCTCCAGCACCTCTGACACAGATATTTTGTTTGCATATCTCACCAGCCAGGAATTGGTCACACGGGTTGATAACCGGGTTGATCTGCGCGCGATCTGGTCAAAACCCGGTATGGATGTGGACCCGTTTTTTGCCTATGATCCCGAGGGCACCATCGAGGATTTGGTGAACCACTGGGAACGCAAGGTCACCATTATTTACGACAGCGGCACCGGGTTGATTGACCTCAAGGTGCTGGCCTTTGATCCCAAGGATGCCTTTGCCATCACGGAGGTCATTCTGGACGAATGTACCCAGATGATTAATGACCTGTCCAATGTCGCACAGGAAGATTCCATCCGCTTTACCCGTGATGAACTGGCCAATGCGGTCGAGCGCCTGAAATCTGCGCGGCAGGAATTAACCAGATTCCGCAACCGCACACAGATTGTGGACCCAACCATTGATACACAAAACCAGATGGGTGTTTTGGTGTCTTTGCAGTCGCGTTTGGCCGATGCCTTGGTGGACCTTGATTTCACGCGTGAAGGAAACCCAAATGACCCGCGCATCCTGGAAAAAGAACAGATCGTCGAGGTCATTAACAACCGCATCGCGGCTGAGCGCCGTAAGCTGGGGTTGGGTGCTGAGGACAATACGGGCGAGGCATTTGCCAACCTTGTTGGCGAATACGAAGGCTTGGTTGTGGACCGTGAATTTGCCGAAACAGCCTATGTTGCGTCCCTCGCCGCCCACGACGCGGCCCTTGCAGAAGTGCGCAAGCAAAGCCGCTATCTGGCAGCGCATGTGAAACCCACAATGGCCCAAAAGGCGGAGTTCCCGGAGCGGATCAAGATCCTGTCGCTGTTGCTGATGTTTGCGTTCTTTGTCTGGGCGATCCTGTGTCTGGTCTATTACAGTGTGCGCGACCGGAGTTAAGCGCGCGCCATGATCCATCTGGAAAACCTAACCAAGTTTTACCACACCAGGGGTGGCCGCAAGATGATTGTGGACAACCTGACCGCGACCTTTCCCAGCGGGGCGAGCATTGCGTTGTTGGGGCGGAACGGTGCCGGGAAATCCACGCTTTTGCAGCTGATTGCGGGGACGATCCGGCCAACGTCAGGGCGCATCCTGTCCACCGGTTCCATTTCCTATCCCGTTGGGTTTTCAGGGTCATTTCATCAGGATTTGACCGGCGTTCAAAATACCCGGTTTGTGGGTCGCCTGTACGGTGTGGACACCGACATGCTGGTTGATTTTGTTGAGGATTTTGCCGAGTTAGGCGCACATTTCCGCATGCCGCTGCGCACCTATTCGTCAGGCATGCGCTCGCGGCTGTCCTTTGGGGTGTCCATGGGTATTCCTTTTGACACTTACCTTGTCGATGAAGTGACATCAGTCGGTGATGGATCGTTCCGGCAGAAATCAGTGCAGGTGTTTGATCAGCGCATGGAAACCTCCGGGTCGATTGTGGTCACACACTCCCCACCGATGGTGCGTCGCATGTGCGAGATGGCCGTGGTGTTGGAACGTGGCAAGTTGGTGTTTTACAATGACATTGATGCCGCACTTGAGCATCATGACCGTAATCTTGCCTTGCCGCCTTCAATCTAAAGCAGAAATCCGTAAATCTGAATCACTTGACGCTGCCTGAAATCAAAGATTTCAACGCGTTGAGTGACGCTCCGCGCTGCAGATTGAACGGATTTCGCTCTGGACGACCCTCAGGTGTGCAGGAGTTTTTGCAGCAAATCACGGCTTTGTTTGGCAAAGACTTCGGCAGACCAGTGACTCTCCCATGCGGCTCGAATTGCAGCGCGTGATGCAACCCTGTCTGAATGGTAATGGTCCAACAGTTGGACGATCCTGGCGGCGTCCGCAGCAAGATCGTCAAAATCAAACACCTGTGCAAAGGGGCTGGATGCCGCCAGATCATTGGCACCCCTGAAGCGGCTTAGGATCACGGGCAATCCGGCCTCAAACGCCTCAAGCGCGCCAATGGGCAAACCTTCATAACGCGAGCATAACATGTACCCGTCGGCACCCATCAGAGCGTTGCGCACATCGCGCAATGGGCCCGCAAAGCGGATGCGTGCGGCAACATCTGCGGGCAGGTTCGCGGTGATCTCGCGTTGAAAGGCCGGCTCATCCGTTCCGGCCCCGCAGAGCGTCAGCGTATAGTCCGCTGGTAAGTGCGCCAGCATCTGTGCGGCCAGGGGGTAGTTCTTTTGCCAGCCAACGCGGCCGGTCATCACCAGCCTGCCGCGCCCCGATGTGGGTTTGGGCAAGGCTCCTAGGTCAGAGCAATTTGGCAGCACATGACTGTTGTGTTTGGCCATGCGGTGGGGGCCCATCGCCTGTGCCATCTGATCCGCCATCGGCTGGGACAGAAAGATCAGGTCAAGAGGAGGGCAAAGCGTCAGCAGCAGTTTTTCCAACAGCTTTGAAACACGGCTGTTGCGCGGCTTGTGTCCCGGTCCAAAGGGAAGACCGTGAAAGGTAACCGCAACCCGTGCCTTGGGGCGCCATAGCCGCAGCGCAAGCGCAAAGCGGCCCATCAAGACTGGCATGCGGGCGTGCAGCCAGATGAGATCAGCGGGTGCGTGGCGCAGGTGCTGCAGTAACCCACGCCAGCCACCCCACAGGTGGCGCAGTGATCGTTGGGTTTGCAGCCCGGGGATGGTGATGTGCGTAGCCCCTTTATTAGATGCAGCGTCAAAGCCCCCTTGGTTTTCATCGCTGATTACCGTGACGTTTGCCACCTCGCGAAAGCTATCCGCCAAATGCATGATGTGACGGGGCACGCCAGAGTTGCCACCATCCCCGCCAATCAGGGTGATCCGGGGCAAGGGGTTAGATTCGACCAAGACAGGCGGCCCCCCAAAACCCAAGATTGCCCATGGTGGTCTGGCGGTAGGGGCCAATGCGGCGCAGGGCGTTCAGGCGCGGTAAAATCGTGGCTGTGCGGGCCTGCGCGAATGCATCCAATGTCTGTTGGTTTTCAGGTGTCAGCAAATCCCTGACGGCATCAAGAGCGTGCAGGTTGCTTTTGATCCGGTCCGCAAATGCACCTTGCAGGACTTTCATCTTACGCTGCACCTGTGCGGTCGCCGTCTGCCCACCGCCAATCGCATTACCCTCATGCTGGCGATAGAGCAGTCCGGGTGCGCCACTGTCAAAACAGACCTTCCCCCCGGCACCCGTGATCAGAAGGTAAAGCCACCAATCATGGGCAAAAACAGCAGGGCTGCGTTGGGCCGCGCTGCGGGCAAGGCGGGCCGCGGCAGGGTTCAGCATGATGGTGTTGCCGGTTGCAATGTTTTCAATCAATGCATTTCGAAAGCTGGACGGACGGGTCGGCAGATGTGACGCCACGCGCCGGTCCATGTTTGGATACCAATACCAGCACCGCACGGAATAAAGCGCTGGTTCCTGCGTCTGACCGCCAAGATGCGCCACGGCGCGGGCAATTTTGTCAGGCTCCCAAATGTCATCCTGATCGGCAAAGCCAACGTATCCAACACCGGCTGGAAGCCGCGCAATCATCTGTATGAAGTTTGCGGAAAATCCCCGTTTCGGGCCGTTGAGGACACGTACCTGATTTGGGGTGCTGTCCGCAAAGCGCTGAATGATGTCGCGGCTATCGTCGTCAGACCCATCGTCACTGCACAGCATTTCCCAGTTTTTGTGGCTTTGCGCCGCGATACTTTTCAGTTGTTCGGGCAGGTGCGCCGCACCATTGCGCACCCCCATCAGAAGCGTGACCTTTTGGTCGGTCAGATTGCTGTCCGGGATTGACACGGGGGGTGGTTCCACCTGCATTTGATCGTGCACGTCAGCGCGATATATGGTTTATCAGCTTTAGAATTTCGAGTGGAACTAAACTATCCGAGCGACGGCGGAAAGCTCAAGGAAACTTATTGGTGAGACGTATCTTTAGGCTGGCGCTGTTCCGGCGATTTGCAAGCAGCGTGCGCGAAGAAGGCATGGGCGAAGCCATGCGCAAGGCCCGCACGTTTATTGGGATGCGTCTGCGAAATGCCGCGCCCAGCGCCTTGGGTCTGGCCAAGGGCGGGCCTGTGCGCGATGACGCCTATTTGCACGGGATCTGGCAGTCTTTGGCGCAGGAAGAAGGGTTTCACATCACCGCAGCACCCGCCCTTGCGCAAGAGCGCCGGCAGGTCGCGTTGATCGGGGATATCAACCTGCCGCAATGCCGCAAGTACCGTGTTGAACAGCTTGCCGCATTTTGGCGCGAACGGGGTGTGGGGTTTGAATACGCGCATTATCAGGATGTGCCCCGTGCTGCACGGATCATGCAGAACGCGACGCATCTGATGGAATACCGCCTGCAAACCACGCCCGTCACAGAAATGCTGCGTTATGAGGCACGCCGTTTGCGGCTGCCGATCTGTTTTGATCTGGACGACCCGCTGTTTTCGGTCTCCGCCTATGAAACCTACGGCAATATGAAGGCGGTGGACCCGGGCCTAAAGGCACATTTTCTGGGTGAAGCACCCAAATATCTCAGCATGATGAACGGTGCGGATATCTTGTCCGTATCTACCCCTGGCATGGCCGAACACACCCGACTTTATACGCAGCGACCCGTTTTTGTGCGGCGCAATTTTGCAGATGCGGAAACCTTGGATGCGGGCCGTGTCGCCATGGCCGGGCGTGCCCCTGATGATGGTCTGTTTCGCGTGGCGTTTGCCAGTGGGTCGCAGGGTCACGAGATTGATCTGGCCGAAATCATCGCGCCCCTGACGGCCTTTGTTACCGCTGATCCGAACCGGCGTTTGATGCTGATCGGCCATTTTGACCCGGATCACTTGCCGCCCGAACTGCTGCCTCAGGTCGAGGCGATCAAATTTTCTACCTACACCAAATACACCGCCGCGCTGGCCCGGGCGAATTGCGCGGTGATGCCGTTGTGCGATGATATCTTTAACCGCTGTAAATCTGCGGTGCGTGTCATTGATGCGGCCTCCGTCGGGGTGCCGTCAATTGTGGGCACCGTGGGCGATTTGCAAAACGTTGTACAGGATGGAAAGACAGGATTTGTTGCCACATCCTCGCCCGCGTGGCAGCGTGCGTTGGAAACCTGCGCGGCTGATGTGGCGGCGACACGCGCGATGGGCGCAGCGGCACGCGCTGATCTGGAAACCCGTTGGCAAGCGTCAGATGCTGATCACATTATCGCCCCAGAGCTGATCAAATGGGTTGAGGCATGACCCATAAGCACATTCTGTTGGCGAATGTCTTTTTTGCACCCTATTCCTATGGCGGTGCCACGGTGGTGGCTGAACAGGTGGCGCATGCGCTGCTGGAGCGTGGCGATTATACCATCACTGCCGTATCGCTGTGCTGTCGTTACGATCTGGCCCCTTATACGCTGGTCAAGACGGAGCAACACGGGATCACAAACTATCTGATCAACGTGCCGCCTGAACGTGAATATGCGCAGATGTACGACAACCCGGAAGTTACCGAAGTTCTGAAAGAGCTGATTGCGTGGACAGAGCCCGATTTGGTGCACGCCCATTGCATTCAGGACATCGGCACCGGCATTCTTGAGGCGGCTGAGGCGCAGGGCGTGCCGTCTATCCTGAGCGTGCATGATTTTTGGTGGATCTGTGAACGGCAGTTCATGATCCGTATCGACAATACCTATTGTGGGCAAAACCCAATCCGGATTGAGAACTGCAAGAATTGCGTGGAGAACTTTGAGAGTGCAAGGGCGCGGTTTGCCCATCTGACCAAATCAAGCGCGCTGGCGCAGCATGTGACCTATCCCAGCGCCTTTGCCAAAGATCTGAGCGAGGCGTCAGGTTTTGCAGTTGGTCGGGGGCTGGTTTGGGAAAATGGTGTGCATCTGCCGGAGCCGGAATTTTTTGAGCAACAAACAGCACGACGGGCGCAAAACGGACGGATGACGTTTGGGTTTGTTGGCGGCCCCTCGCAGATCAAGGGCTGGCCATTGATCCGCCGCGCCTTTGGCAATCTGACGGGTGATGACTTTGATGTTCTTGTGGTTGAGGGCAGCATGGATGAATCCTGGTGGAAGGGTCATACCTTTGATGATCTACCGGGCAATTGGCAGGTTCATCCACGGTTCAGTCAGGCGCGGATGGACGAATTTTATGCCAAGATTGATGTGTTGTTGTTTATGTCTCAATGGAAAGAAACCTTTGGTCTGGCGATCCGCGAGGCGTTATCGCGCGGCATCAAAGTGATCCAGACGGACAGTGGCGGGACAACCGAACATGGCACAACGCCCGCCGATCAGCTGATCCCGATTGCCGCACCACCCGAGGTTTTGCAAGTTCAGCTGGAGGCGGCATTGGCCGCGCATCCAGCCCCGCAGCCCACCTATAAGGTTGCCAGTTTTGCAGATCAGGCGGCAGCCTTTGATCAGCTTGTGCAACAGGTGCTTGCCGCGCGCTAGAATATGAAATCACTTTCGTCGAGGTCTGTAATGCTGACCCCGGTCAGACGGATCGAGCTGCTGACGCCCGTCACGATCACGACATCGCCACCCTCTTGGGTCGAAAAGGCGGAGACCGTCGCAAAGCTGTCAATCTGGGTCATGCCGCTTAGGTCAATCCGTTCCAATGTGTTGAAGGCGTTAAAGTCAGCGATCCGGTCGTGGCCATGGAAATCTGCAAAGACAAATGTGTCGGCGTTAAAGTTGCCAAACAGCAAATCGTTTCCAGTGCCCCCAATCACCGTGTCAAAATCAGCGCCGGCATAGACAGTGTCATTGCCTGATCCGCCATCAATGATGTCTGCACCAGAGCCGCCAAAGAACCGATCATTGCCTGCACCGCCCCAAAGCGTGTCATCGCCCCATTCGCCAAAATGCCCGTCATTACCGTCGCCGCCATACAAGCGGTCATTTTCGGTGCCGCCAAAGAGACGGTCAAGACCGGCCCCACCCAGCAAAAGATCAGCGCCCGCACGGCCAAACAGGTTGTCGGCCTGCGCGCCTCCGTCAATTGTGTCGTTCCCTGTGCCGCCGTCCAGAAAATCAAATCCGCCGTCGCCATAAATTACATCGTCACCCGCTTCGCCCCAGACGCCGTCAACGGTCATGCTAAAGTTGCTGCCCGCGCTGATGAAATCGTTTCCAGCGCCTCCGTACAGCCGATCTGCCGTGGCCCCGCCCCAGATTGAGTCGTCGCCTTGGTCACCAAAAATCTGGTCATATCCCAGCCCCCCCAAAATAACATCGTCGCCGCCCCCCGCGAGGATGGAATCCGCCCCGTCACCCCCCGCAATGGTATCCGCGCCACTTTGCGCAATGATCGTATCAAATCCGGTGCCGCCCATCACGACGTCTGACCCATTGCCCGAATTGATAGCGTCATTCCCTCCGTCGCCGCTCACGCTGTCATTGCCGTCGCCCGACCGGATGGTGTCATTGCCGAAAAGACCAAAGATGTAGTTGTTTGCCCCGAACGTCAGGATGTTGTTTGCGGCTGCCGTGCCCAATGTGGTTGCCTGATTCAGATCCAGCGAAAACCCCGGGCTGGGGCGCCAGCCGTCAAAAACAGGCACAGCGCCGGGCATCTGTGCTTGAAAATTGGGGTCTGGATTAGTGCCGCCACCGTCATTGTCTGTGTCGTCAGGTGCATCGGGGTTGCCGGGGTCAGGCTCTGGCACGTAAGTGCCGCGCTCAGGGTAGAGTGACAGGTCAACCTCCACCCGGCCGCCAATGATCAGATTTTCAGCGGTGAAATCAGTGGCGCGCAGTGGTGCACCGTTTGTAGATCTGACGTCGATCACTTCATCGCCAAACCGCAGTTCCGCACCCCAACTGCGCGTTGTAACGGCTATGTCACCCGTCCCGCCGATGGAGCCAAATCCGGACAGGTCCAACACATCTTCAAGGGGATCAAAATCCTCGATCACATCATCGGCCCCGTCGCGCGCCAATACAAACGTGTCCACACCTGCGCCGCCGCTAAGGGTGTCGGCCCCTTCACCATCCATGACAAAGTCATCGCCAGATCCGCCGGTGATCAAATCTGCCCCGTCGCCGCCGATCAGGACATCATCACCAGCGGTGCCCTGCATCGTATCGCCCGTGTCATTCGCGAGGTCAGCAACACCAAGGTTGTCAAACGAGACTGAGAATTCGGAGAGATAGGGGGCCGCCTCCGTTGAGGCCCAGATGCGAAGCCCACCGGGAATAGCCATGGCCTCCAACGCAGTGATGCCATTCAGGGGCGCATCAATGGTTGCCTCAAAGGTTTCGACGTGTTGCAGGCAACCGCCCGGTAACATCACAAACAAGCTCAACCCGTTGTCTGCACCGGCGGCCAGCACATAGCTTTGATCCGCGATGGTGACACTGGTCACATGGCTGGCGTTGTCAAAGCGGGTGTCACGGGTATCAAGCACGTGATCCACCACGGTCATCCCGTCGCCGGTCACGGCCAGCACGCTGAGTGAATCAGTGCCGCTTGCGGCCACCACAACATAAAGACCGCCATCTGCGGCCGTCGCCACGCTAAGGGCACCGGGGCGGTCCACCCACAGACCCACGTTTGCCGCAACGCTGTCTACATAGGTCAATGAACCATCGCCCTGCTGGCGATACATCGCGACGGTGTTTTCTGTGCCGTAGCTTGCAAAGGCGTAGGTCTGACCGTTGTGGGTTGTGGTCACAAGGTTGCTGGCCAGGGCAGACGTCAGGCCCGTGCCCTCGATGATTGGGGTCACGTTCAGGGTATTGCCAGAGCCAAATGAGATGTTGACCAATCCGCCACTGCGCAGTGCAGCGATACCATGATCAGAGGTGCCAAAAAGCTCCAATTCAGTGAATGTGCTCAGGTTATGGCCCGGTGATGAAACGGAGAGCTGTGTATCAAACAAGGGCCCCTGCCCGTCGTCATGAAGGCGCAAACCCCGCATGCCGTTGCCGGCCAGCCCGGCGAGGTAAAGCTCTGGCCCAGCGTCCCCGTTGCGAAACACCAGATCAGTGGTTTCAAGTTGCAGGTATTGTGCGCTGATTTGCCAAAATCCGGCTTGCGTTGATTGCCCAGCGGCATCGCCCAGGTCAAAGCCGGTCAGGTAACCACCGCCGCGCGCCGTTGCAAAAAGGGTTGTGCCGCCGCCGGTTTCCACCAGCTGCAAATCATTCAACCCAACCAGTCCATCCGTTCGCGTTGAAACAAGCGACTCCTGAACAGTAAAAACTGCCCTGACCATTGCACCGCACTCCACAATCCCGGTTGGGTTGTCGCGCAGCGTAGGGGCGCGGGCCGTGATGGGAATGCGGCGATTTTGTGACCCCTGTCGTCAATTTTAGAAACAATGCGTTGCCTGTGACCCAAATGTTGCGCGCGCATACGTAGGGGCGGTTTTACCTTTGCGTCACAACTTGCGCGTCAGCCGCTATTGCACCCACCAAAAAAGGACGCCTTTCATGCCAGAACTTTCGCCTATTCTGTCGTTGCCCTATTTGCAGCCCGCACAGGCCCAGAAACACGTTACCCACAATGAGGCGCTGCGCATTCTGGATGCCCTGACCCAGCTCAGCGTGATCGACATCGCCCTCAGTACGCCTCCCGCTACGCCAAACAACGGTGACCGCTATGTGGTTGGTCCCGCCGCCACTGATGCCTGGCAGGGTCAGGAAAACGCCATCGCCCTGTGGGCCGAAACGGGTTGGGTGTTTTACGCGCCAGGCACAGGCTGGCGGGTTGATGTGGCCGCCACCGGTCAGGTGCAGCGTTTTGACGGGACCAATTGGGTGTCACCGGGCGCGTCAGATGTGCAGAATGTGCCGCTTGTCGGGGTCAATACCACGGCGGATATAACCAACCGGCTGGCTGTTTCATCAGACGCAACATTGTTGAACAACGCAGGCGGCGGGCATCAGCTAAAGTTGAACAAAGCCAACGTGGCTGATACGGTAAGCCTTTTGTTTCAAACGGGATTTTCAGGCCGCGCAGAAATGGGCACGGCAGGAACTGATGGGTTTTTCATTAAGGTGAGCGCTGATGGCAGCACCTTTGAAAACGCGCTTGAGGTGGATGAAGTCACGGGAACAGCCACCGTGAAAAAGCGGTTCTTTGCCGCCGGCCTGCTGAGCGATCAAACCGGGGTCAGCAACCAGCTGCAATCGCCAGTCCTGTTTGACAGCGCACCACAGAACGATGACAGCATGGTGAATCTGGGCAATGGACAATTGACGCCCCCTGCTGGCGCGGTGTCAGCCGTGGCAGGGGTGCGGGTCACGGATGTGATCAGCAATGGAAATTGCTCCATCAGCATTTGGAAAAACGGTGCGCTCCTGATGCAAAAAGGGGGCATTGCGAACAGCACGGGCGAGATCAGCCTGGATGTCACGTTACACGATATTTGCACCGGAAGTGACACCTACGCGGTGCGGGTATTTTTGAATACTGCAACCACGGGCACATTGGACAGCAATCCGGCCAATACCTACTTCCGCGGCTTTCATCACTGAGAAAAGCGCATGTAATGGCGGCATTCGCTCCGTGACATTCCTGACTTTGCTTGATAAAGCCCAGCCAGGAATTACCACGGAGCGCTTGCGTGAAAATTACAGAGACAGCCCTAAGCGGTGTATTGCTGCTTGAACCGGCGCGGTTTGGCGACGCGCGCGGATTTTTTTCAGAAAGCTGGAATCGGAAGACCCTTGCGGATCAGGGGGTTGCGTATGACTTTGTACAAGATAACCATTCCCTTTCTGCCGCTATGGGCACCGTACGTGGGTTGCATTTTCAATCCCCGCCCCATGCCCAGGATAAGCTGGTCCGTTGCGGGCGGGGCGCGTTGTTTGACGTGGCCGTTGATATCCGCAAGGGCAGCCCGACCTTTGGCCAATGGGTCGGCTATGAGCTGACCGCAGAAAACGGTTTGCAGCTTTTGGTGCCTGCCGGATTTTTGCATGGGTTTGCCACCCGCGCCCCAAATACCGAAATTGTATACAAATGTACCGATTACTATGCGCCGGAGTGCGATGGGGCGGTGCGGTTTGATGACCCTGATCTTGGAATTGATTGGGGCATTGAAGGCGATGCTGTGCTGTCTGAGAAAGACGCCAAAGCAACGCTGATGGCTGATTTTGACAGCCCGTTCATTTACGAGGAAATTGCATGAAAATCTTGGTAACCGGCGGTGCCGGGTTTATTGGCTCTGCCGTGGTGCGGCTGGCCATTTCGCGCGGGCATTCCGTGGTGAACGTGGATGCAATGACCTATGCAGGCTGTGCAGAAAACGTCGCCAGTGTTGCCGACAGCCCGCTTTACGCGTTTGAACAAACGGACATCCGCGACCGCGCAGCATTGGACGCCGTCTTTGCCAAGCATGAACCGGATTCTGTGATGCATCTGGCAGCAGAGAGCCATGTGGACCGTTCCATCGACGGCCCCGGTGATTTTATCGAAACCAACATCACCGGCACCTACAACATGCTGGAGGTCGCGCGCGCCTATTGGGAGAGCATCGACAAGGCGGAGACCTTTCGCTTTCATCATATCTCCACGGATGAGGTTTTTGGCTCTTTGGGTGACACCGGCATGTTCACCGAAGACACGCCTTATGATCCACGTTCACCCTATTCTGCGTCCAAAGCCTCCAGTGATCATCTGGTGCGTGCCTGGCATGAAACCTATGACTTGCCCGTTGTCTTGACCAATTGTTCCAACAACTACGGGCCCTATCACTTCCCTGAAAAGCTCGTGCCGGTGGTGATTCTGAACGCGCTGGCGGGTAAAGACATTCCGGTCTACGGCGAGGGCCTGAACGTCCGTGATTGGCTTTATGTTGAGGACCACGCAGATGCGCTGTTGCTGGTCATGCAAAAGGGTGTCAGCGGCCGCAGCTATAACATCGGCGGCGAGAACGAGGCGCGCAACATTGATCTGGTGAAAACCATCTGCGCGATCCTCGATGAAAAGCGCCCCAAGAACGCCAAGTACGAAGAGCAAATCACCTTTGTCGCGGATCGTGCGGGCCATGATCTGCGCTATGCGATTGATCCCACGCGCATCCGGGATGAGCTGGGCTGGCGTCCTTCTGTCACCGTTGAAGAAGGGCTGGAGCGCACCGTGCAATGGTATCTCGACAATGAGGACTGGTGGCGCGCGCTGCAAAACCGGGACGGCGTGGGCATGCGTCTGGGCGTGAAGACCTGAACAGGGGGCAGTTAGCCGTGAATATTCTTGTTTTCGGGAAGAACGGTCAGGTCGCAACCGAACTGGCTGCTTTGGAGGGCGTGACCTGTCTGGGTCGTGATGTTGCGGACCTGAGCGATCCGTCCGCCTGTGCGGCTGCCATCGCGCAGCATGCGCCTGGCGCGGTGATCAACGCAGCGGCCTATACGGCTGTGGACAAGGCCGAAAGCGAAGAGCCGCTTGCGCAAGTGATCAACGGGCAGGCCCCCGGCGCGATGGCGCGGGCCTGCGCATCGCAGGGCATTCCGCTGGTGCATATCTCAACCGATTACGTGTTTGCTGGCGACGGCACGACGCCTTGGCAGCCGAGTGATCCGACGGGACCTTTAGGCGCTTATGGCCGTACCAAGCTGGCGGGCGAAGAAGCTGTGCGCGCCGCTGGTGCCACTCATGCGATTTTGCGGACCTCTTGGGTGGTGTCGGCGCATGGAAATAATTTTGTCAAAACCATGCTGCGCCTCGGGGCGGAGCGGGACGGGCTGACAGTCGTTGGCGATCAAATCGGTGGACCAACAGGTGCGCGTGAAATTGCAGCGGCCTGTCACACCATCGCGCAGCAGCTGGCGACCGATTCCACCAAATCTGGCATTTATCATTTCTCCGGCACGCCAGATTGCAGCTGGGCCGATTTTGCGCGCGAAATTTTTGCACAATCCGGGGTCGTCTGTGATGTCACAGATATCTCCACAACTGACTTTCCCACGCCCGCCAAAAGACCGCCCAATTCTCGTATGGATTGCAGTCATACCCAAGCCACATTTGGGGTGCAAAGACCGGACTGGAAAACGAGCCTGTCTGGCATTCTAAAGGATCTTGGAGCAGTGAAATGACCAATCGCAAAGGCATCATTCTGGCCGGGGGGTCTGGCACCCGTTTGTACCCGATCACCATGGGCGTCAGCAAACAGCTGTTGCCGATCTATGACAAGCCGATGGTCTATTACCCGATTTCTGTGCTGATGCTGGCGGGCATTCGCGAGATTGCGATGATCACCACACCGCAGGATCAGGATCAGTTCAAGCGCACCCTTGGCGACGGCAGCCAATGGGGCATTTCACTGACCTACATCACCCAACCCAGCCCTGATGGATTGGCGCAAGCCTACATTCTGGCTGAGGATTTTCTCGATGGCGCCCCGTCTGCGATGGTACTGGGCGACAATATCTTTTTTGGTCATGGCCTGCCCGATACGCTGGCCGCAGCCGATGCGCATGAAAGGGGCGGCACAGTGTTCGGCTATCATGTGGCAGACCCGGAACGCTACGGCGTTGTAGGTTTTGACAAGGACGGCATCGCCCGCCAGATCATTGAAAAACCGGAGGTGCCCCCGTCAAATTACGCGGTGACGGGGCTGTATTTTCTGGATGCCGATGCGCCCAAGCTGGCAAAGCAAGTCAAACCATCCCCGCGTGGTGAGCTGGAAATCACCTCGCTGCTTGAGATGTATCTGGAAGCGGGCACTCTGCGGGTTGAGCGTATGGGCCGTGGCTTTGCCTGGCTTGATACGGGCACCCATGCCAGCCTGTTGGATGCCGGCAACTTTGTGCGCACGCTGACAACGCGACAGGGGTTGCAGACCGGGTGCCTAGAAGAAATCGCGCATGAAAGTGGCTGGATCACAGATGCCGATCTTGATGCCCGCGCAGCACTGTTTTCAAAGAACGACTATGGCAAATACCTCAAGGCGTTGAAGTAAGCCCTGAAGATTATCACGCCTGACAATGCCTAGCCTTTTGCGCCCTGACCACGGGCATAAACGTCCTCATACCGGATGATGTCATCCTCGCCCAGATAACTGCCGGTCTGAACCTCGATCAGTTCCATCGGCAGTTTACCGGGGTTTTCCATGCGATGTGTTGCGCCCAGCGGCACGTAGACCGATTGGTTTTCACCAACCAGCTTCACCTCATCATCAATGGTAACGCGTGCGGTGCCTGCCACGACTATCCAGTGTTCGGATCTGTGCACATGGCTTTGCAGGCTTAGCGCGGCACCGGGATTGACCACAATCCGTTTGACCTGAAACCGGCCACCCAGAATGAGGGTTTCAAAAAACCCCCAGGGTCGGTGATCTTTTGGAAAGGTATCTGCCTGCGGAATTTTCGCGGCGCGCATGTCTTTGACCACATTGCCAAGGTCAGACACCCGGTTGCGATCCGCCACAAGAACCGCATCGGAGGTGGCAACGGCGATGATACCATCAAGGCCAAGGCCAACCAGCTGAACAGCGTCATTGTCTGAGCGCAGCAGGGTGTTTTTGCAATCCACAGATCGCGCAGCACCTTGCAATGCCACGCCCGCCTCATCGCTTTCGGCAAGCTGATGCAGCGCGGTCCATCCGCCCAGATCAGACCAATCGCCGGTATGTTCGATCACGGACAGATTGCTCACCTTTTCCATGATCGCAAAATCAATGGAGATGTCATCGCATTTTGCCCAAGCCTCCGGATCAAGGCGCAGGAATCCCAGATCGGGTTGTGCGGCATTTACGGCGGCTTCAACATGTTTCAACGTATCCGGGGCATGCGCTGCAAAGGCATCGACAAGCGTTTGTGCCGAGTACATGAAAATACCCGCATTCCACAAATACCCGCCTGCGGTGATCATGCGTTGCGCTTCGTCACGCTCCGGCTTCTCGACGAATTGTTTCAGGGGCACGGCCCCGTGTTTCTGGCCGTCCCCAAGCTCCAGATATCCGTACCCGGTCTCTGGCCGGTCGGGCGTGATGCCAAATGTGACGATTTGACCGGCCTGCGCAGCCTCCAGCCCGGCAGCCACCGTCGCCCGAAAGGCATCTGCTTGTGTGATGTAATGATCTGACGGCGCGGCCAACATGATGGCCTGCGGATCATGCTGTGCCTGAACCACAGCGGCGGCCAAGAGGGCAGGGGCCGTATTGCGCGCCTCGGGTTCAATCAGCACAGCTCCGGGGTCAATCCCTGCATCGCCCAATTGCTGTGTCGCAATAAAACGAAAATCAGAGTTGGTCACAATCAGCGGCTTGCCGAATCCGGCACCTGACAGACGGGCACTGGATTGTTGAAACAGACTGCCCTCACCAATCAGCTCAATAAACTGTTTGGGAAATCCCTTGCGCGATACAGGCCAAAGGCGGGTGCCGGAACCGCCGCATAAAATTACGGGTGTAATATCTGTTGAGGTCATTAATAGCCCTTCTGAAAAATACTTAGCTGAACTAAGACGCACGTTTAAGTCTATGCATTTTATAACAAGAGACCAAGTGGACCTTAAGGCAACTAATGGTCGAAATTAAGATGAAATTGATTGACAGACTCCCCCGTGGTGGGGCGCAGTGAGCACTCAGATTAACGCGTGGGGTCGCATATGGGTCAGCCAGACGTCAGTTCTATCACCCTTGAGGCGATTAAAGAACGGCATGAACAGCTGTCTTTCGCAATCCGCCACACGCCGACAATTGAGGTGCCGTGCCCTGCGCTGGGCGGTGGGCATTTGCACTTGAAAATGGAACAGTTTCAGCACACCGGGACATTCAAGGCGCGCGGTGCTTTGTCCAACGCCCGTGCGATCCCGGCAGCAAAACAAGCGAGGGGTGTCACGGCGGCCAGCGCAGGGAACCACGCCATTGCAACGGGATGGGCTGCGCGCCAATGCGGCATACAGGCCCGCGTTGTGATGCAAAACACCGCCAATCCTTACCGGGTGGCGCTGGCCCAGGCGGTTGCAAGTGAGGTCATCTTGCGTGATCCCGGTGCTGCGACGTTTGGGGAGGCAGAGCGGCTGGCGGCGGAAGAGGGCTGTACCTATATCCATCCATTTGAGGGCTTGGATACGTTTCTTGGCAGTGCCGGTGTGGGGCTGGAACTGATGCAGGACGTGGCTGATTTGGACGCTGTTGTGGTGTCTGTTGGGGGCGGTGGCCTGATCAGCGGTGTTGCGGCAGCGGTCAAACTCAGCAATCCAACGTGCAAAATCTACGGTGTTGAACCTACGGGCGCGGCAAACATGTCTGGCAGTCTGTCGGCTGGCAGCCCGATCACATTGGACAAGGTTGACACCATCGCGGACAGTCTGGCACCCCCTATGGCATTGCCCCTGGGCCACGCGATGTGTGCGGCCTATGTCGATGATGTTGTGACGGTGAATGATGATCAGATTTGCGCGGGCATGGTCGTATTGGCAGAGGATGCCAAGCTGGCCGTTGAACCCGCCGCAGGTGCCGCAATGGCGGGTCTGTTGGGACCGCTGCGTGAACGGCTGCAAGGCAAACGTGTGGGTTTGATTGTCTGTGGTGCAAACATCGATTCGCGATTGTTAGAGACACATTTGGCGCGCGGGCGCGATCATGTTGAGGTGCTGCGCGCGGGGTAGTTACGCAGGGGTTGTCAGATCAGCGATCTTGAGGCGTTGGATTTTGCCGGAAGGTCCTTTGGGCAAGTCCTCTAACACATACACAACATCCGGCGCCTTGAATGTACCGATCTTTTCACAGCAAATCGCGACCAGCTCGGCTGCTGTCACCGCGGAGCCGTCT
Source organism: uncultured Sulfitobacter sp. (assembly GCA_937928635.1). Classification (GTDB taxonomy): domain Bacteria; phylum Pseudomonadota; class Alphaproteobacteria; order Rhodobacterales; family Rhodobacteraceae; genus Sulfitobacter. Next base: position 147,236 of record CALFWM010000048.1, read on the forward strand.
TTGATCTTTACTGCCGCCTCAACCCGCTCTCCATAGCTCTTGCACGGGCGGGCAAAGGCCGCGGCCTCAATCACGTCAGCATGAGAATAAAGCGCCTCGTCAATCTCGCGCGGGGCGATGTTTTCTCCGCCTTTGATGATCAGCTCTTTCAGCCGCCCGGTGACAAACAAATACCCATCCACATCCATGCGTCCCAGATCACCGGTGCGCAGCCAACCGTCGGGGGTAAATGTGCCTGCGGTTGCTTCGGGGTTTTTCAGATATTCACGCATGACATTGGGGCCGCGCACACAAATTTCTCCCTCGGTTTCCGGCCCAAGTGGTCTCAGGTCCGCCGACATGATACAGGCCTCATTGCCAAATGGGATACCGGGAGAGCCAAATTTCCGCACGCCTGGGGGCAAGGGATTTGACAGAATTTGCGCTGCAGTTTCCGTCAAGCCCATCGTTTCGACAATGGGCACCTCAAAACGCGTCTCAAACGCTGTCTGCACATCCGGTGCCAGCGCGGAAGAGGCCGAGCGCCCAAAGCGCAGGCGGGTGCGCACCTGTTGGGTCGGTGCCTCGCCCCCATGCAACAGATGCGAAATGATCGTGGGGACAACGGAAAACCAGCTTGCCGATGTTTCAGCGGCTTGCGCCCAAAATTGGCTGGCTGAAAATTTTGGCACCATAGCGACGGAGCCGCCCGACACCAGCGCGCCCATCAACGACACGCAAAGCCCGTTGATGTGATAGATCGGCAGTACGCAAAGCCCACAGTCAGCCACCGTAAGGTCATGGGCGATGGTCGTTGTCCATCCGCCCGCAAGCAGACTGGCATGGGAATGCACAACACCTTTGGGCCGACCCGTTGTGCCAGAGGTATACATCAGCAGAGCTGAATCCTGTGCACTCAGACCATGCAGCGTGGCGGTATCCGTGCCGTTCAGATCGACTTGGGTGATCTGGTTTGGCTTGGTCACCTTCGTGAACAGATCTTGTGCGTCCGGGTGCACAAAGGCATGGGCCGCCTCTGAATGTTCCAGCGCATAGCTGATCGCCTCTGCCCCGGCCACGAGATTGATCATCGTTGCACGAAAACCACCATAGAGCGCGCCATAGAGGGACAAGACACCCTCAAGACTGTTGGGATTCATACAGGCGACGCTCTCCCCTTTGGCGATGCCTTGCGCCGTCAAATGTCCGGCAATACGGGCGGCGTGATCACGCAATTCTACCCAGGTTAAAACCTGTTTTGTGACCGGAAACTGAAACGCGATGGCATTTTGTTGCGCCCGCGCATCCAGCCAGTCCCGCACGGTGCCAGCCGGGGGTGTGTCATAATGCAAGATCATTTGCCCGCGGCAGCCCAGTAACCGGCAAAGATATCCTCAACCACGGGTTCGTTAACCGGAATTTCGCGGATGATTTTGGCGGTCTGCATGAAGTGTTTCCAATGCAGATTGTCATCCATCGAGTTGCCACCCCAGGTGCCACAGCCCATGGACAGCGAAAAGGGCATACCGTTGTTGAAGGCCCCACCCGTGGCAAAACAATGCGCCTGATTCACGATCACGCGGGACGTTGGCAGGGCATGGCCAAGCTGCACCGCCCGGGCATCAATGGTAGAATGCAGGCCAACGGAGTGGCCCGCCCCCTGATGCGCCAGAATGCGCGCCGTGATGGCAACCGCATCGTCAAAGTCCGTGGCGCGATAAAGCGCGGCGACGCGGCTGAGCTTTTCGCCAGACAGAGGGTGATCCGGGCCGATGCCCGTTGTTTCCACTGCAATAAATTTGGTATCCGCCGGCAGTTGATCCGCAAGGTCGAGTGCATCCAACATCTTGTCCGCATCCTGCGCGATAACGGAACGGTTGAGATGCCCATTAGGCCAGAGCTTGTTGACAATCGCGGCCTCGTCGGGGGCTTTGTGACCGCCTTCTTCCGCCAAGACCGCCATGAAGTCATCGTAGATCGCATCGACCACCACCATCGCATTTTCAGAGGAACAGGAGGTCGCGTTGTCAAAGGTTTTGGAGGCGGTGATCTTTTGAGCAGCGGCGCGCAGATCAGCGGTTTCGTCCACGATCACGGTCACGTTACCCGCGCCCACGGCCAGGGCTGGCGTACCGGAGGTATAGGCGCGTTTGACGTTGTTCTGGCTGCCCGTGACCACGATGACGTCAGAGATTTCCAGCAGGCGCTGGGTTTTTTCTTTGGAGCCTTTGCCCTGCACCATCTGCACAAGGTTCTTGTCCTCACCGATCTTGTTGAACTGATCATAAATGTAGCCCAGCAGGGTTTCGCAGGCAGGCACGCCTTTGGGCGAAGGGGAGAGCACAATCGCGTTGCCACACTTCAGGGCGTTGATGATGTTATTGGCTGGCGTCGCCGCAGGATTGGTGGAAGGCACAACCGCACCGATCACGCCCATAGGGCGCGCGACTTCTGTGATGCCAGTGGCGGGATCATCAGAGATCACACCGTAGGTCCTGGCCGTAGCGATATCGCGCATCAGGCCCAGTGTCTTGCGGTGGTTCTTGATGATTTTGTCGGGGACATTGCCAAGGCCCGTTGTTGCAACCGCAAGTTCTGCCAGATGGCGGTTGCGGGAGGGTTCCATAATCGCCCAGGCAGCGGCCTGTGCGGCGCGGTCATAGCGTTCTTGCGAGCCGTTTGCCTCATAGGCTTGCTGTGCTCTGCGCGCTGCGTTCACGAGGGCCTCAACGTCAGCAAGATCGGAATGGGCGTTCATTTGTTTTCTCCTGTCGCAGGGCGGGCCAAGGCCCGCCTTACGGGGTGTGGTGGTGTAAGGCGGGCCTCGGCCCGCCTCACGGTGTTGGATCACAGACCTGCAAGCAGCTCTTTCAGTGTCTCTTCGCGCTTGGCCCACATCGCCTGAACCTCTTCTCGGTTCATGATGTGCATCGGGCTGCCACCGGCCTTCATCTTGCCGGCAACGCGCTTGTTCTCAAACATCGTGGGAACAGTTGCGGCCAGCTTGTCGATGATGCCCTGTGGCGTGCCCTTGGGGACCATCACACCGCGGAAGTTGACAGAGGCGTTGTCCACGTCAAAACCCTGCTCCATCAGCGTTGGTACATCTTCCATGAACGCGTTGCGCTCAAGGTCGAACACACCAAGGATTTTAACGCTGCCTGCTTCACGTGCGCGGAAGGCATCGGAGAGGTTGTTGACCCCGCCCATGACGTCACCCGCGATGACGGCCTTCATCGCCGCCGCGCCGCCACCCTTGGTCGGGATGTAGGCCATTTTCACGCCAGCGGCTTTTTCCAGTTGCAAGGCGGCGATGTGGTGACCCACAAACAAGCCCGCCCCAGAGAACGTCAGCTTGCCGGGGTTTGCCTTGGCAAAGTCCACAACGTCGGTCATAGAATTCATCGGGCTGTCGGCCGCCACCACGAACACGGCAGGGTCAGCACCCCAGTTCGCGATGGGCTCAAAGCTGTCGGTCGAATATTCAACGCCACCTTTGATCGACTGGGCGATGAAGTGCGGCACGTTGTAGGCGGATAGGGTGTAGCCATCAGGCTCAGCCTGTGTGGCAAACCAGTTCCATCCGACGCGACCACCGGCACCGGGTTTGTTGAGGATGGCAATGGGCATGCCCAATGCGTCCTCGTTGCCCGCCGTCATTGTCACGATGCGCGCCTGAAAATCAGTGGCACCACCAGCGCCATAGCTGACAACCATCATCACCGGACGGTCGGGATAATTGGCATGGCCATCGGCCAGTGCCGCACCGGTCATACCCATCAAGGCCAATGCGGCCCCTGCGATTACGTTTCTCATGTCTAGTTCCTCCCAAGGGGTTAAGGTCTGCCGCTTTTGCGGTTCAGAAAAATATCTCTCGCGGTGTGTACACTTTCAGTAAGAGTGCGAAGAGACCGTACATAACGGCCAAAAAGACGGCCGTGATGATGACGCGCTTGACCCATGACAGGACCGCGCCGTGAGGGGCGGGGTCATAAAGGGTCAGCAAAATGAAAAAGGCGATGGTGGTGGCGGTGTAAAACCCAAGGCCCTTTGCCATCCAAAAGACATAGATCATCGTGATGAAAAGACCGGGCAGCAAACGGATAAAGTGCGCGCCGCTTAAACCATTGCCAACCTTTGTCCAGCCCAGACAGGCCTTGATAAAGGTCCAGACGGCCAACACCACAAACACCGTCGCGATAAGGCGGGGAAAGACATAAGCCTCGCTGGGGTGTTGCGTAAAGCTGAGATAGGTCACCCAAACCCCAACCAATGCCACCACACCAGAGGCGACGATGTGCTGCACGCGCGGCAGGCTCAGATCACTCATTGGATGATCTCCTCTTTCGAGATGTAGCGGCGCGAGCGTAATTCCATCCATGCCGAATAGGCGATGGAGGCAATAACCAACGCGATTAGCACAAGGTTCATGCCGCCTGTCAGGAAGTAAGGCCCAAGACCGTCAGTTGCATTGGCGATCATGGCACCTTGGGCAAAGTTCTCCTCGGCAATTGGGCCAAGGATCAGGCCCAGGACCAAGGGAGCCGCAGAAAAGCCAAAGCGTTCAAGAAAATACATCATCACGCCCAGACTTAGCATGACATAAACGTCGCCCATGCTGGTCTGCACCGAGTAGCTGCCAAAGACGGCAAGCGCCAGAACGACGGCGGCCATCACATGTTTCGGCACCTGCGCGATCTTTGCGGCCACGCCTGAGATATAAAGCCCAATCACGCACATCAGGATCTGACCCACCAGCATCGAGTTGATGAACGTCCAGGCCACATTTGCGTGGTTCACAAACAGGTCGGGACCAGGGAAAATACCGTGGATCAGCAAGCCACCCAGCAGCACTGCCGCAGTGGGGGAGCCGGGGATAGAGAGCGTCAGCAGCGGCACCAAAGAAGGGCCAACCATCGCGTTATTGGCAGATTCAGCAGCAATCACGCCCTCAGAATGGCCTGTGCCAAATTTGTCCCGCTCGGGCGACAGTTTCTTGGCCTGATCATAGGCCACCAGCCCGGCAATCTGCCCGCCGACGCCGGGGATCAGGCCGATGATGGACCCGACAATTGTGCCAATCCCGGCGGCGCGTTTGCGGCGCATCAGTTCCCTGATCGCATCAGAAATCCTGTGTTTCTGCACTTTGATCACTTCGGCCGCTGCATCGACACGTCCGCCCGCGAACATGGTGATCACCTGTGGAATTGCAAACAGACCAATAAGCGCCGCGATGATGTTGATGCCGCCCCCCAGAGAAGGGTGAAAGACAAACCGCTGCGCGCCCAGCATGTCGTCAAACCCGATTGTGGCCAGCCACATCCCGATGCAGCCTGACAACAGGCCTTTGACCAACGATCCGCCATCAAGGCTGCCGATGATGGTCACGCCCAGAATTGCGATCCAGAACAGTTCTGACGGGCCAAAGGCAAGCGCCCAGCGTGACAATGGTTCGGTGACAGCGATCAACAGGAACACGCCCAGCAACCCGCCCACAAGGGACGCAAGGAACGACAATTGCAGCGCTTTTGCCCCTTCGCCCTTTGCGGCCATCGCATTGCCGTCCAGCGTGGTGGCAATGTTTGCGGGTGCGCCTGGAATACGCAGCAAAATCGCACTCACTGCGCCGCCGGCAACGGTGGAGGTATAGAGTGCCCCAAGCAGGATCAGCCCGGCAGCGGGTTCCAGTTTAAACGTAAAAGGGATCGCTAAAGCGACGGTCATGGTTGGCGACAGGCCGGGCGTTGCGCCAAAGATCAACCCAAAGACGGTTCCAAGCAGCAACAGCCCAAAGTTGAAGGGCGTAAAGACATCCCCAAAGTAGAACAGAAATTCCATTGCACCCCGTTGCGCGCACCATCAGCGTTGACAATTTACCCTAGGCAATGAAAACAGTTTTGCAAATGTTTTCATTCTTGACCCATATTTTCAGCTTATATGTCTGATAGCGCTATGAAAAAAGCCGATATCGTGGCGGTTGCAAAGGCGGCCAGGGTATCCATCTCGACTGTTTCGCGCAGCTACAATCATCCTGACCTTGTGAAACCCGCGACTCGCAAGAAAATCGACGCCGCGGTGCGCAGGCTTGGCTATATTCGCAACCGGGCGGCGCAGACGATGCATGGGATAAGGTCCGGCACAATTGGGGTGATTGTGCCCACAATTGACCACGCCATCTTTGCCGAAGTGGTGCAGGCGTTTTCGGATGCCGTGGATGCGCAAGGGTTTACCTTGCTAGTGGCTTCACACGGGTATGATCTGGAGCGGGAATACGCGGTGATGCGCAAATTTCTGGAACATCGCGTTGATGGCATTGCCTTGATCGGGCAGGAACATTCTGCCGAAACCTATCAGTTGCTGGAAAGTCAGGACATCCCGGCGCTGACGATCTGGAACTATGATCGATCCTCCCCGATTTCCTGCGTCGGGGCCGACAACCGCAGCGCCGGGCAGGCGGCAGCGGCCCATGTGGTGGGGCTAGGGCACCGGGATATTGGCCTTGTTTTTCCGCCGCTACAGGGCAATGACCGGGCGCGGGACCGTCGCGATGGCGCTTTGGCCGTACTGCATAAGGCGGGGATTGATGTGCCAACCGCATGGTCCGTCACGGCACCCTACAGCATTGCGGATGCCAAGGAGGCTGTGGGCAGGTTGTTTGAAAACCCGCACCAGCCCAGCGTGCTTATCTGTGGCAATGATGTGCTGGCACAGGGTGCCATTTACGCGGCCATGCGCAGCGGGCTGACCGTGCCGCGCGATCTGTCGGTTATCGGCATTGGCGATTTTAAGGGTTCTCGTGAGATGGAGCCAAACCTGACCACTGTACGCCTGCCCGCCCGCCGGATTGGCCAGCTTGCCGGGGAACGGCTCGCCCATTCCATCATCCACAGCGAACGCGATGTGTTTCGGGTGTGCTGTGACATTGAGCTATTGGTGCGCGATACCTGCCGCGCACCTTGAACCGGCGTTCGTGTTCCCTATGATACCGCCAATTGAACGTCACAAAGGACCAGCAGATGTATGTTTTTGACGCCCCCCCACAGGCCAGTCTGGCCGTTTTGGGCAGCGATGCGCGCCTTCCTATCCGGCGCATCTTTTGTGTGGGTCGCAACTATGCTGCACATGCGGTTGAGATGGGCAAAGACCCGGAACGTGATCCGCCTTTCTTTTTCACCAAGCCTGCGGATGCCGCGTTGGATACACCTTGCACCATCCCGTATCCGCCACTGACAGATGACCTGCATTACGAGATCGAATTGATCATCGCGATTGGCAAAGGCGGCTCTAACATTGCGGAAAGCGATGTTTTTGATCACATCTGGGGCGCATCTGTTGGTGTTGATATGACCCGCCGTGATCTGCAGTGGGCCGCAAAGGAAAACGGTCATCCCTGGGACATGGCCAAGGGGTTTGACTATTCCGCCCCCATCGCGCCGATTGTGCCCATGGCCGACGTGCCAAGCGTTGAAGACGCACGCATCTGGCTGGCGGTGAACAGAGAGATCAAGCAAGACGCAAACATCTCTCAGCTGACATGGTCTGTGCGCGAACATATCGCGACCCTGTCTCGTGCGGTGACACTGGCCCCAGGTGATATCATCATGACCGGCACACCTGCGGGTGTGGGTGCTGTCAATACCGGTGATGTGATCACCGGCGGGGTTGATGGCATCGGAGAGCTTGAAGTAACCATCGGTGCCAAAGCATGAGCGGTCTGACGCTGCACAACTACTTTCGCTCGTCCACATCGGTGCGGGTTCGTGCAGCGTTGAACCTCAAAGAGCTGGCGTATGAATACGTCCCCTTGTCGCTGCTCAAAGGGGAGCAAGCCAGCGCCGAACATCTGGCCCTGAACCCTTCGGGGTTGGTGCCCACACTGGTCACGCCAATGGGGACCGTCCCGCAATCCATGGCGATTTTGGAGCTGTTGGAGGAAGTCCATCCAGACCCACCCCTGTTGCCCGGTGATCCGATGGGGCGTGCGCGTGTACGGTCGCTGGCGCAGATTGTGGCGGCAGACATTCACCCGGTGAACAACCTGCGCATCCTGCAACATCTGGAGGCCGAGTATGGCGTGGATGCCGCGGGCAAGGCCGCATGGTTCCGCAGATGGGCCAATGCGGGGATGCACGCGCTGGAAACCCGCCTGTCATCGGAGCCGGATACGGGTGAGTTCTGTCATGGTGACACGGTCGGCATAGCTGATCTGTGTCTTTATGCGCAGGTGCTGAACAATGCGCGGTTTGACGTTGATATGACGGCATATCCAACAATCCAACGCATCCATGACAACTGCATGATGGTGCCCGCGTTGGAAAAAGCGGCCCCTGCCAATCAGCCCGACGCGGTCTGATTTACACCCCGTCCCCGGTGGACTTGATGAACTCCAGATAATGTGCGGCAAGTTCATCCGGGGCATCCCACACGATGGAATGCCCTGCATGGTCTATCGTGACCTCGTGCAAATCCTGAATGCCCTGAAAACTGGGCCGGGCCTGATCTGGAGGAACCAGAATATCCTGCCCGGCATAAGCCACAAAGGTGGGGCATTTGACCTTTGCAGGCTTGGCGATGGGGCGCAGCAGGCCAAAGGCCTTAATCTGATGTGCCATGGCATCAACGTTTTGTTTGAAAGGGTAATTCATCGCCGCCAATAGGGCGGTTTCAACATTTTGTGGGTTTTCGAAAAACCCATGTCCAAAAACCCAAGGGTAAAGCGCGCGCAGCCATAGCTCCTCCCCCTGTGGCGCGCGCCTTATGGCAAGCAACGCCTCAAACGCCGCCAGCGTCCGGGGCAGGCGCACACGACCTGACGCAAATACACCGGCGGTGCGGACCCTGTCGGGTGCGCTCACAGCAAGATCCATCGCCAACAAACCGCCCATTGAATGGCCGGCGACGTGAAATGGCCCGAGGTCCAGGTGGTCCATTACGGCAAGCGCATCTTGCGTCATCAGCGCCATGCTGGTGTTCGCGTGCCACGGTGTTGTGCGCCCTGTCGTACGATTGTCGGGGCGGATCACCGTGAAATGGTCACTGAGTAATGGCGTGAAACCTGCCCAAGTTGCGCTGTCGCTGAGCATGCCAGCCAGCAACAGCAAGGGCGGGCCACGCCCTTCGATTTCATAGTGCAGGGTCACATCGGGGCGTTTCAGGTCAGGCATTCAGGCTGCTCCAGCAGGGTATCAGATCATCAGGTGCTGGGGTGGCGGCGTAAACCCCACGGGCAATCGCGCGTGCCAAACACAGTGACGCAGCATGGCCAATCAACATCGGATCACCAACCGGCCCAGACCCTGTGCTGAGCGCAAAGACAAGATCACCATCATGGGGCGTATGTGCGGGCACAATCGCGCGTGCTATTCCGTCATGGGCCGCAATCGACACGCGGTGGCATTCTGCTTTTGTGAGAGCCGCATTGGTTGCCACAATCGCAATCGTCGTACTTTCGCGTGGTGACATCGCCTTTGTCTTGCGGCTTTCTGTAGACAGGCCAAGGCCACTGGCCGGATCAACGCCTGCACCGCCAAATTCGCGCCCCTGTTCAAAAGGTGCCGCATAAAAATGCAGATCCCCCGGCGTTGTGACAGCCCCCACGGGGTTCACAGCGACAAGGGCGCCAACCATTGTGCCGTCTGGCAATTCAAGCGACGCAGAGCCAAGGCCGCCCTTGAGCATCGCGCTCATCGCGCCTGTGCCCGCCCCTACGGTGCCAATGTCAAATGCTGTGGTTGCGGCGTCATAGGCTTGCCGCCCCAGAGCCGCATAGGGGTTTTGATCCCAATCTTTTTGCCCACCGTTCAGCAGGTCAAACAAGATGGCGCCCGGCACCAAAGGGATTGTTGCTGTGCCTACCTGAAACCCACGCCCCGCTGCGCGCAAACCTGCAACCACACCGGAGCAGGCATCGAGCCCAAAAGCTGATCCGCCTGATAGGACCAGTGCATCAACCGCAGATACAGATTTATCTGGTGCTAGCAGGTCTGTCTCCCGCGTCCCGGGCGCACCCCCCATCACGTGCATAGAAGCTGTAAATGGGGCATCGCCCAACACAACTGTCGTGCCGGATTTGAGGGTGTCATCCTGTGCGTTGCCAACCCGCAGGCCGGGCACATCGGTGATCAGGTTTTTAGGGCCTACGCGCATGGGATCGCCTGTTGTATCTGTGGGATTGAGTTTAAGGGAAGGGTGAAATTAAAGGTGTGGTTTGGCGGAGGCCGTGGCCAGATCACCCGTGTTGGGCTCTCCTTTTGGTTCTATGAGCAGCACTTCGCATTCCTTGTCGGCGCGGGGACGATGGGTGACGCCTTGAGGCACCACAAATATCTCGCCTGTGCGTACGGCGTGCGACTCTCCTTGCAAGTCCATCACCATTTCACCCCTGAGAACGAGAAAAAAATCATCGGTGTTCTCGTGCAGATGATAGGGAAATTCGCCCTGAAATTTTACGACCATGATGTCGTTTCCGTTGTAGGCGGCAATGACGTGCGGATCCCAATGGGTGCTGATCTGCGCAAGTTTTTCGGCGAGGTTAATTGGGGTCATACAGGGGCCTTTTGGATAAAGTCACGCAAATGGGTAAAAAAACGCTCGGATTGGTCATTTTCCAACATGTGACCCGCGTTTTTCAGGGTGTGGTGTGTCACCTCTGCCTGGGTCAGATGATCGACGATAACCTTGCTAAACTGAAGTGGCATCATCGGGTCGTGGCTGCCGGACAAAACCAGCGTCGGACAGGTGATGCGCGCAAGTGCGTTGCGAAAATCCAACTGGCCCATTTCGTTGCCGGGGCCGTTGAAGTGCATGGCGACCGGGTTTTTTACAGTCAAGCGGGCCATCACATCAGGGCTTGGACCTTTGACGGAATAATGCGGCAGGCACTTTTCAAAATAGGCCTTGCGCCGTTCAGGGGTTGGCGCGCTCCAATAGGTGCGGGCGGTTGTGCCAGCCTCCGCTCCTCCGATGCGCGTAAATGCGTCGCAGATCACTTCAAAATCCACTTTTGCGGACGTTGCAGCAAGGATCAGCGCGTTTGGGACGTCGGGGTACTTTGTCGCAAAGGCCTGTGCGACAAAGCCGCCAAAAGACGCGCCATAGATGATCGGCTTGGGGATGCCTAATGTGTCGATCAGGCGTGCAAGGTCATCTGCCCATTGATCCAAGGTCCATAACGCGGGGTCTCCATCCTCGCTGCGCCCATTGCCGCGGTGATCAAGGTAGATGATTTGTACCAGATCAGAGAGTTGGGAAAAGCCGGGTTTGTAAATTGAATGATCCGCGCCGGGGCCGCCATGCAGCAGGATTAGAGACTGTTTTTCGCGTAAGAGAGGGCCGTCTGGCACAAGGCCGGGCCCCTCAATATCAACATATAGCCGGACGCCGTTAACCCGGATGTGCATGTGCATGCTCCTGCTCGACAGAGGGTAACATTCGTGCGGCCGCGATTAAGTCGCGCGTGTAGGGATGCCGTGGTGATTGAAAGACATCTTCGGTTGGGCCGTCCTCAACAATTTCCCCGGATTTCATCACCAGCACGCGGTCCGTGATGGTGCGGACAACTGACAGGTCATGGGAGATGAACAGGTAGCTGAGCGCATAAGCCTCACAAAGGTCTGCCAACAGGTCGAGGATTTGGGCGCGCACAGAAACATCCAGCGCGCTGACGGCTTCATCAAACAAGATCAACTCGGGTTTGATGATCAATGCGCGGGCGATGGCAATGCGCTGGCGCTGCCCGCCAGAAAACTCGTGGATGTATTTCTGCGCGTCGGCGGGGCTAAGGCCAATGGCGATCAGTGCCTCATCAATTGCTTTGGCCCGGGCAGCCCCGGCTGGCGGATCAGGCAGCAGATAAAAAGGTTCGGTGATCAGGCGATCCACGCGGTGGCGCGGGTTAAAGCTGCCGTAGGGGTCCTGAAACACGACCTGCATTTTGCGGCGCACATTCAGGTTGGGTTTGGTGTCGGTGAAAACAGGCGCGCCGTTAAGCGTGATCGTGCCGGATTGTACCTGCTCCAAGCCCAAAATTGCCCGTGTTAGGGCCGATTTTCCGCAACCGGATTCTCCGACAAGGCCCAGCCGCTCCCCACGTTGTAGATCGAAAGAGACGTTGTTGACCGCGCGGAAATGACCGGGGGCACCGAACAGGGTCTTGCGTGGCAATTTGTAGTCGCGGGTGACGTTTTCGACGTTGAGCAGTGGCTGCGGGGAAGGGGCTTCGGGCAGAGAGACTTGATGCGCTGAGGCTTCAAACAGCATCTTGGTGTAGGGATGTGTCATGTGGGTGAGCAGGTGCTTGGTCTCCCCCTGCTCCACCACCTCACCTTGGCGCATCACGACGATCCGATCCGCCATATCCGCCACAACGGCCAGATCATGCGTGATCATCAACAGGCCCATGCCGTCCTCTTTCGCGAGGGTTTTCAACAGGTCGAGGATTTGCGCCTGTGTCGTCACATCAAGGGCGGTGGTGGGTTCATCTGCGATCAGCAGGCGAGGGTGGCGCGCAATGGCCATGGCGATCACAACACGCTGGCGTTGGCCCCCCGACAGCTCATGGGGAAAGCGTGACAGCGGAAACTGATCGCCGGGTAGGCCAACGCGGGTCAGTGTCTTTGCCGCACGTGTTTCCGCCTCAACCCGGCCAAGGGCAGGGTTATGGATGCGGATGGCCTCGGCAACCTGACGGCCAATGGTATGCAGCGGGTTGAGTGCGGTCATAGGCTCTTGGAAAACCATGCCAACCTCATTGCCGCGCAGCTTGCAAAGCGCCGCCTCGTCTAGCTGTGTCAGATCCTTGCCCCTGAGCATGATCTGGCCTGTGGTATGCGCGCCTTTGGGCAAAAGCTGCATCGTGGCGAGGGCGGTCATGGATTTGCCGGAGCCGCTTTCTCCCGTGATGGCGACAATCTCCCCTGTCTCGATGGCGAGCGATACGTCGTGTAGAATCTCGGTTTCATAGATCGAAAGCGATAGATTGGAGATTTCAAGCAAGCTCATGTACGTGCCACCCTTAAACGGGGGTCCAGATAATCCCGCAATCCGTCCCCCATCAGGTTCAGGCCCAAAACCGTCAGAATAATCGCAAATCCTGGCATTAGAGCCATATGTGGAGAAATGCTGACCAGTGTTTGGGCATCCGCCAACATCCGTCCCCAAGACGGCAGCGGCGGCTGTGCGCCAAGGCCGACGTAGCTAAGCCCGGCCTCCGCCAGAATGCCCAGTGAAAACTGGATGGTGCCCTGTACGATCAGCAGATTGGTGACGTTGGGCAGGATATGTTCCACCGATATGCGCGCGGCGGACTTGCCGGCGACGCGGGCCGCCATAATGAATTCGCGCTGCCATAGGGACAATGCGGCCCCCCGCGTGATCCGGGCAAAGACGGGGATGTTAAAGATGCCAATCGCAATGATCGCATTGATCGCGCCTGCCCCAAAGATTGCGGTGATCAGGATGGCTATGACGAGGAAAGGAAAGGCAAACACGAGATCATTCCCGCGCATGATCAACTCATCCAGCCAAGACCCGGACCGTGCCGCCGCCCAGAGGCCCAGCGGAATGCCCAGCCCCATGCCAATGCCCACAGCGACCAGCGCCACCGCAATTGATGTGCGCGCACCGACCATGATCATGCTCAGAATATCGCGGCCAAAGTGATCTGTGCCCAACAGGTGGGTGCCATTGGGTGGTTGTAGTTTGTTGGGGATATCAAGCACGCTATGATCATAGGGTGTCCAGAAAAAGCTGACCAAGGCGGCGAGGATAAACACCGCGCACAGTGTGCCGCCGATAATCAGATTGCGCCTCATGTGCGTAACCTCAGGCGGGGGTCAACGGCGGCGTAGGCCAGATCAACGATAAAGTTTACGACGATCACAGAGAACACCAGCAACATGACCACGGATTCCACCACAATCAGATCGCGCGCAGAGATGGATTGAAACACCAACCGACCCAGACCCGGCAGATAAAACACCTGCTCAATAATGATCGACCCCGCCAGCAAAAATGAAAACTGCAACCCGATGATGGTCAACACCGGGATCAATGCATTGCGCAACCCATGCCGCCACAAGGCTTGTCGCGCCGACAGCCCTTTGGCACGGGCGGTACGCATGAAATCTTCGCCCAGAACATCCAGCAAAGATGACCGCATGACACGCGCAAGGATTGCGGCCTGAGGTAGGGCCAATGCAACAGCCGGGAGCGTGAGGGCATGCAGACCTGCCCAAAACCCCCGATCCCAGCCCACAAATCCGCCGGCGGCAAACCAGCGCAGGTTGATCGCAAAGATCAGCACCAGCATCATGGCAAACCAGAAATTAGGCACCGCCACGCCCAATTGCGTCGCACCCATCATGCCGATATCGCCAGCCCTCCCCCGACGCGAGGCCGCATAGATTCCGGCGGGAAATGCAATCAATGTGCTGAGGGCCAAGGCATAGAGCGCCAGTGGTAAGGACACCCACAGGCGCTGGGCGATAATGTCAGCCACAGGCGTGCGATAGGTGTAAGATGTGCCAAAGTCCCCACTCAGCAACCCGCCAACCCAGGCCAGATACCTCTGCCCCTTGGATAGGTCCAACCCCAGCTCCGCCCGCAAGGCGGCGAGTGTTTCAGGTTGTGCGTTGATGCCCAACATGAACGATGCAGGATCACCCGGCGCAACCTCAATGACAAAGAAAATCACCAGTGACGCGACGGTCAGGCTGATCACCAGTGACAGCAGGCGTTTGAGGGCATAGCGAAGCATCTGTGAAAGGGTAGGCGGCTGTGGCGGGGGCGTCCAGTGGGCTTTCGCATCAGGTCGGTCTAGGTATGGGCCATGACGCAACCCATGTTCATCGGCCATGAGATTTATCGCGGGTCCAGCTATGGCCGCTGGCATCCGCTTCGGGTGCCGCGGGTGTCGACCGTGATGGACCTGTCACGCGCGCTGGGCTGGCTGCCGCAGTCACAGTTTATTCTATCACCACGAGCAAAACCCCTTGCGTTAGAGACGTTTCACACCTCCGACTACATCGCCGCATTACAACGTGTCGAAGCCACGCAGGTGGCTACTCCTAACGACCGTGCGCGTCACGATATTGGCAGTGTTACCAACCCGGTCTTTCCCGAAATCTTCCGCAGACCAGCCACGGCGGCGGGCGGGTCCATTCTGGCCGGTGAGCTTCTAAAGGACGGCGGCGTGATCTATTCCCCCGCCGGGGGCACGCATCACGGTATGCCGGACCGTGCAAATGGGTTTTGCTATCTTAACGATCCGGTCTTGGCGATGCGCAGCCTGCGGCACCACGGCGTGCGACGCATTGCCTATGTGGACATTGATGCCCATCACGCGGATGGGGTTGAGGAGGGGTTTGGCGGTGATCCTGACTGTTTGCTTATATCGGTGCACGAGGCCAAATTGTGGCCACGGACCGGCACAATAGACAATGATGGTGGTGGCAATGCATTTAACGTGCCGGTGCCGCGTAGGTTCAATGACAGTGAAATGGCTTTTGTTAGAGACATATTTATTCTGCCAAAGGTGATTGAATTTGCCCCGGAGGCCATTGTGTTTCTATGCGGTGCGGACGCGGTGGAGGAAGATCCACTGTCGCATCTGTCCCTGTCCAACAACGCCCACTGGGACGTTTTGCGTGGCTTGATGGGGCTGGCACCCCGGTTGCTCGTGTTGGGGGGCGGCGGGTATAATCCTTGGTCGGTCGGGCGGCTGTGGACCGGGATCTGGGGTATTCTGAACGGACGTGATATGCCCGAGCGCGTTCCATCGGAGGCAGAGGGGGTCTTGCGCGGACTGGCATTTGAAGGAAACAAACGCGGGCGCAATCCGCCAGAGCACTGGTTCACAGCCTTGCAGGATGCGCCCAGAGACGGCGAGGTACGCGGCGAAGTGCGCGATGCTGTTGCCGTCTTGCGGCGGCGTGGGTTGCAGATGCGCGGACCCAAGTTGATTAGATAAAAAAGGCCCCCGACACAATAGGGGGCCTTTTTTTGAACGTCAGCCTGATGCGGTTACTTGGACCAACTGACTCCGGTCAAATCTGTGGCCTGGGTCGGGGCATTTACCCACAGACCCTGCAATCCGGCCTTTGCCACGGTCGGAATTGCCAGTTGGAAAAGATAGCCATTCACATAGTCATCCGCGATGACCTTCTGGGCCTCACCCATCAACGAAACCCGCTTGTTAGGGTCTGTTTCGACGTTGAGTTTGGCGATCAAATCCTGAAACCCGGGGTTGTCATACTGAAAATAGTAGTCGGGGTTTGCGTAAATCCCGATGTCCATCGGCTCCGTGTGGCTGACAATCGTCAGGGCAAAATCCTTGCCCTTAAAAACGGTCTCCAGCCACTGCGCCCATTCCACGTTGGTGATCTTGGCGGTGATCCCCACTTCGGCCAGTTGTGCGGCGATGATCTCCCCGCCGCGCCGTGCGTAAGAGGGGGGCGGCAGGTGCAAGGTGGTTTCAAAGCCATCGGCAAAACCCGCCTCTGCCAGCAAGGCGCGCGCTTTGTCCGGATCGTAGTTCGACTGGCCAGCCAGGTCGATATAGGCCGGGTTATGGGGCGCAAAATGGGTGCCAATCGGGGTGCCGAGGCCAAACATCGCGCCATCAATGATCGCCTGCCGGTCAATGGCATGGGCCACGGCCTGACGCACCTTTACGTTGTCAAAGGGCGGCATCTTGTTGTTTGTAGACAGGATGGTTTCACCCTCTGTTGAGCCAACAAGCACTTGAAAACGTGGGTCCGCCTCAAACTGGGGCAGGTTTTCCGGTGCGGGGAAGCCGCTAAAGGCGTCTACATCTTCGGCCATGACGGCGGCAAAAGCGGCTGTGGGATCGGAGATAAACTTGAAGGTTGCCTTATCCAGTTTGGCGGGCGTGCCCCAATACTCCGGGTTGCGCGACAGTTCGACCTTGTCGCCCTGTGTCCAGCTTTCAAACATAAAGGCACCCGTGCCAATCGGGTTCTGTTTGATCCCCTCAATGCTCTCTGGCGCGACAATTACGGCATCGCCCCAAGCGAGGTTGAACAGCATATTACCATTCTGCTCACTCAACCTAACCTCTACCGTGTTGGCGTCGATCACGGTGACGTCGGCTATTGCGGCGTAAAGCGCCTTTTGCGCATTGGTTGATTCATCGGCGGTGATCCGATCCAGCGAAAACTTGACGTCTTCAGCATCCATCGCGGTGCCATCGTGAAACTTGATACCTTCACGCAGCTTAAAGGTGTAGGTCAGCCCATCATCAGAAATCTCCCATGAGGCGGCC
Source organism: uncultured Sulfitobacter sp. (assembly GCA_937928635.1). GTDB lineage: Bacteria > Pseudomonadota > Alphaproteobacteria > Rhodobacterales > Rhodobacteraceae > Sulfitobacter. Next base: position 164,496 of record CALFWM010000048.1, read on the forward strand.
AGACCGGGCACAACAGACCCGTCAGCCATAAAACGTGTCAGCCCTTCAAACACATTCGAATACAGCACAGAATCAATCGCACCCGCTGCGGCCGATGTTGGGTCCAGGTGTGGCGGTTCCAGCTGAATGGCGATGGTGATGTCGGTCTGCTGGGCAAAAGCCGCACCAGCCATGATGGCCGCCGTGCCTGCACTAACAAAAAATGTGGATAGGTAAGACATAGATCGCTCCCTGTTAATATCTGGGTCAAAGGGTAACGGCAGGGGGTTGGATTGACCAGCGATCCAATTGCCTGATTGCGCTGTTGAAAGGGTGACGTTATGCCAATCAACCTGTCTCTGAACTATAGGGGAGGGATGACATGGCGCAAGGCTCGCATACGTTGGGCGTCGATTTTGGCACGTCCAATTCTGCCTGTGGCTACGCCATCAACGGGCAGGCCCATTTGGTTGAGGTGGCCCCCGGGGCGCAGACCCTGCCAACTGCTGTGTTTTTCGACTTTGACGCTCAAAAGGTGGTTTATGGGCATCCGGCACAGGCTGCCTTGATTGGCGGCGATGAGGGCCGCTATATGCGCGCGCTCAAGAGCCTGCTTGGCACGGGGATGATGCGTGAAAGCCGAATGCTGCTGGGCAAGCGACGGGATTTTATCGCGATCATCGGTGACTTTCTGGCGGAGCTGAAACAGCGCGCTGAAACGACAACGGGGCTCCGGTTTGACCGCGCCTTGTCTGGCCGGCCCGTGTTGTTTCACAGCGCTGATCCACGTCGCAATGCGCAGGCGGAGGTTGATCTGTGCGATTGCTATCAGGCTGCCGGTTTCACGGATGTGCGGTTTATGCCCGAGCCGGAGGCCGCCGCCCTTGCCAGCCGCGCGGTGTCGCAACCCGGCGACCTTGGGCTGATCGTGGACATTGGCGGGGGTACGTCCGATTTCACGCTGTTTCGCCAAAAGGGGGCCGAGGAAATCGACATTCTGGGCAGCAATGGATTGCGGTTGGGGGGCACCGATTTTGATCGGGAGCTGAGTCTGACGCAGGTGATGCCGCTGCTGGGGCACGGCAGTCAGATCAGACATGCATTTGGATCCGAGACCCATACCGCCCCCAAAGCGATATTTGCGGACCTCGCAACCTGGCAGAAAATTCCGTTTCTTTATGGCCCGGACACCCGGCGCATGGCGGCGGATCTGGCGAAATACGCGGTCGAGCCGGTGCGTTTGGCGCGGCTGGTGCAGGTGTTGCAGGACGAGTTGGGTCATGATGTTGCCTTTGCCGTAGAGGCAGGCAAGATCGCGGCCAATGATCCGGGGGCCATGATCCCACCAGAGATTGATTTGCGCATGTTAGAGACTGATTTACGCGTTCCCCTGCCAGCGGCGTTATTGACCTACACGCTGGCCAAAATGGCGCAAGACATTGCCAAAACCGCGCTTGCGACCGTTAAAAATGCAGGGATGGTGCCGGGGGATTTGACGAAACTGATCCTGGTTGGGGGGTCCAGTTTGATGGAAGTGGTCGTGTCCGCGTTGGCACGGGATTTTGAGCACGCCGAGGTGCACCGCGGCGCGGCAATGACCGGGATTGTTGAAGGGTTGGCCTTGGCTTCTGAGGCCGCTTTTGAGTGACGTTTGATGGGTGATTTCACCCATCTTCGGGCAACAACAGGCTCTCTAGTGCCGTGCCCATGACCTGTGCACTTTCGACCATGTCATCAATGCCAATATATTCATCGGGTTTATGCGCCAGTTCCAGAATGCCGGGGCCGTAGGCGATACAGTTTTTCAATTTGCCAATCCGGTCGATGTGTTTCTGATCATAGGTGCCGGGCGAGGCAACATATTCAGGGGTTATCCCCATCACATCTTCAATCGCCTTGGTGACGGTCTGTACCACCGGCGCGTTTCGGTCGGTCATGGAGGGTAACACACTGTTGAGCTCGGTTAGTTGATACTCAAAGTCTGCACGGGTTTCGCGCAAGCCTTCGAGCAGCCCGGTGACCTCATCGCGCACTTGGTCAAGTGGCTCTTCTGCGAGGAAACGGCGATCAATCACGATGCGGCAGCTGTCCGGTACGCAGTGGGCAGGCAGGCCGGTAAAATCATCATCCTGTTCTTTCTGGCCACCGTGAATGGAATTGATGTTCATGGTGGATTGCCGCGCGCCTTCGGGCACGACGGGCATATCGGTGGTGCGGGCCGCCATGGCCGGGAAGAGTTTATCCTCAAATTCACCCAGCACTGCGCCCATATGGCGCACCGCGCAATCGCCCAGAAAAGGCATGGAGCCATGGGCGATTTCCCCTTTTGTTTCGATCTCTGCCCACCAGCCACCGCGGTGACCCAGACAAATGCGGTCTTTGTTCAAGGGTTCAGGAATAATGACGTGTTGTACTTTGTTAGGGTCGAAATACCCGCGTTCTGCCAGATAGGCGACACCGCCATATCCGCCAGATTCCTCGTCCGCTGTGCCGGATATTTCGACGGCGCCGGAGAAGTCCGGGTGCATTTCGATAAAGGCCTCTGCCGCGATGATGGAGGCCGCAAGGCCGCCTTTCATGTCGCAGGTGCCGCGCCCGTAAATCTTGCCATCAGAAATCTCTGCGCCAAAGGGATCAAAGGTCCAGCCCGCGCCAACCTCCACCACGTCTGTGTGACTGTTGAAATGTACACATTCGCCGCTGTGTTTTCCCTCGCGGCGCGCAATGATGTTCCAGCGCGGGTATTTTTCACTGTCCCCGGGGGTGCCAAAGGCGCGGATCAGTTCGGTTTGAAACCCGTGGCCAGCAAGCCGCTTGTCCAAGTATTCACAGATCAGGCGATAGTCTTGACCTGGCGGGTTGAGCGTCGGGATGCGGATCAGATCCTGTGTCAGGGCAATCAGATCATCACGTTTGGCGGAGATAGCGTTGGATAGGGTCATGGGTCTATGTTCGGTGCTCAGCGCATTCTTGGCAAGGGTTCGCACGCGTGGCCTGTGTGGGATTGAGTTTATTGGAAGGGTGAAAGGGGGGCAGCGTCAGTCTGTCATCTCTTTCATGGCGCTTAAGAGTGCGCGCACCTCATCAAGAGTGTTGTAATGGCAGAGCGAGACACGCACGGCGGCGTCCAGTCCCAGCGGGGTGAGGATATTGCCGGAGTAATGGTCGGCCTTGCGGGTATGGGTGCGGATGCCTTGGTTGTTCAGGCTGGTTACGATGTCGGCGGCGGGGATGCTCTCAAGTGAAAAGCTGACCAGTCCCTCGCGATCCGGGTTTTCGATGCCCGCCAGAATGGTCACACCGGGGAGGTTGGCGAGGCCTGGCAGATTGCCGATACCGTGCAACATCGCGTTTGTGAGAGCCTGTTCATGGGCGTGGATTGCCGCGCCGGCAGCCTCGATCCGCTCGCGGGGGGTGCTGCTCTTGCTGACCTCACTTCCGAGCCAGTCAAAATAGCGCACCACGTCGGAGAAGGTGGCATAGGCACCTGTATCGCGCGTGCCCATTTCCCAGCTTTCATGGGGGCCATTGAACAGTTGTTCCACCGGCAGCGCAGTCAGCCGGTCAGATACCCAGGCCACGCCGTAGCCATGGCGCGAAAAGACCTTGTAAGGAGAGATCACATACCCATCCACATCGTAGGAGGCGATGTCGATGTGGCCGTGGCTGGCATGCTGGATACCATCCACAAAGATAAAGGCCTCAGGTGCCACTGCGCGAATCGCCGCAGCGATGGCAGCCACATCATTACCGATGCCCGTCACGGGCGAAGTATGCAGGATTGTGGCGACGTGTACATCAGGGGTCACATGTGCCGCGTAATCTGCCGCGTTGACAGCGCCGGTTGCGTCATCGTGGGGCACATTTACATATTCCTTGCCTGCTTGCAGCGCCCAATGCTGTGCGGCACTGCGCGACGCGGGGTGTTCCACGGAGGACCCCATAACGATGCCACCGTCAGGGGTGCCCATCACCATGGTACGGATCAGCCGGAAAGTTAATTCTGTGCCGGATTCGCCCACAAAAAACTGGCCGTCAGGGGCATTGAAGAAAAGTGCCATGTCCGATTTGGCCTGCTTGATCACATCCACCAGCATGTGGGAGGCCGGGTTATCGCGGCCCTGATTGTCCGGCACAGAAGCAAATTTTGTTGAGGTTTCCACCGCTGATCTCAATGTCAGTGCACCGCCCGCGTTTTCAAAAAAGATGCGTGGCCCGGTAAAGGGACAGGTATCGACGTGTGCGAACCGATCGCGCACCTTTGTGATCAGGTCGGAAGAGAAAGTGGTCATGCGCAAAGCCCTTTAAGGTGGTCAGACGCATCATTCGTCTTGAATGACCTGCGCTGCAAGATATCATTTAGGCAAGCGCACTGGGCGGTCCTATCGCGTTTGAATTCAAATGAAAGCATTGATGTGACCCAGCCATCCCAACTCTCTCGTGCGGCGCTTTATTGGGCCGGGTTCAAGGCGAGTATTGCCGAAGCTGGCGAAAATGATCTTAGCCTGATCGCAGCGGGGGTTGCGTTTTTTGGGATGTTTTCGCTGTTTCCGGCTTTGGCTGCGGTGATCGCACTGCTTGGCCTGATCTCGGATCCGGTGGTGGTGATTGCCCAGTTGGAAGACGCACGCGGGCTATTGCCGGATGATGTGTATGAGATCATCAACACCCAAGTGGTTGCTTTGGTGACGGCCAGCCCTGACACGTTGGGCTGGGCCGGATTGGTGTCTTTGCTGCTGGGGTTATGGTCGGCGCGCGCAGGCGTTGGCGCGATGATCCTGGGGCTCAACAACGTCTATGGGCGCAAGAACAGAGCAACGGCACGGCATTACTTTCGGGCCTTGCTGATGACGCTTGGTCTGGTGTTGGTCGCCATTGTCGCCATGCTGACCCTTGTGGTGGCTCCCGTTGCCCTCGCGTTCTTTCCTTTAGGGACTGTTGGCACCGTTCTGGCGGAAATCCTGCGCTATGGTATCGCAATCACGGTGCTGTTTGCAGGGCTTGGGGTGTTTTACCGATTTGGACCCAACCGCAGACCAAAGCGAACCCAGTGGTTATCCTTTGGCGCGGTTTTGGCGGTGTTTTCATGGGTTTTGGTGTCTGTCGCGTTTTCATTTTACGTGACGAATTTTGGCAACTACAATCAGGTCTATGGATCCATTGGGGCTGTCATCGCCATGCTGATATGGCTTTGGATCAGCAGCTTTCTGGTGCTGTTTGGAGGGTCGGTGAATGCGCAGATTGATCTGCGCAGACCCCCTCAGCCAGACGGATCAAGCCGCGACGCTTAAATGTTCAGCGTTTCCGTAGACGAAAAGAACATCGCCTGGGACACGGCTGAGATCACCTGATCCACCTTGTACGGTTTGGAAATCAGAAATGCAGGTTCGGGTTTGTCACCTGTCAACAAACGTTCCGGAAAGGCTGTGATAAAGATAACCGGGCGCGGGCCCAATGATCCGAGCAGGTCATTCACTGCGTCAATGCCTGATGAATTATCAGCCAACTGAATGTCAGCAAGAATCAGATCGGGCGCATCGGACATGCCCAGGGCAATGGCCTCATCCCGGGTTTGTGCAATCCCCGTAACGCGGTGGCCCAGTTCGGAAACCGTCGATTCCAGGTCCATCGCGATGATCGCTTCATCTTCGATGATCAACACAGACCCGGTCGCTGCGTTGCTCATTTCCTGGCGTGCAATTGCGACCAGTTCTTCTGCTTCGCCCTGCTCTACGCCGATGATCGTGGCCACATCCTTAAAAGAGAACCCCTCAAGTGTGTGCAGCAACAAGGCCTCGCGGCTGTTGTTGGTTAATTCCGCAAGCCGCTTTTGTGCCTTGGCGTGGATGCCGGATTCGTCCTTTTCAATGGGGGCACCCGCGCTGGACCAAATGCCATAAAGCACATGGAACAAACCGGTGCGTGGCGACATATTCGCCAGAACGTCCCGGTCCGCCAGAATGGTCTCAAGCGTCGCTGCGGCAAATCGGTCCCCGCTGGTTTGGTTGCCGGTCAGGGCACGGGCAAAGCGACGCAGATAAGGAATGGTAGCAGCCACCGCATTGGTTAAAGTATCTTGTTGGTGTGTGTCGCTCATCTGCCGCAGTCCTTGCTTTTTTGTATTTCCTTGGAACCAAACGCCACTATGGGGGTTTTGGTTCCGACATGCACATCAAATATTAGCGATATCGCTGACAGTGTGCGAATGATGTAAAAGGCCCCTCAGTGGATTTTAAAGACAAACCGGATCGTGTTGCATTGATCGACGAAAACCTCAAACGCGTCTATGACGAGGCGTTAGAGGAAGGCGTGCCAGACCGGTTCAAGGCGTTGTTGGACCAGCTTAGACAACAGGATGTCAAGCAAGGCAAAACCGGATGACTTCCCCTGACCCAAGGGAGGAGTTGGTGGAGCATTTGCCCGCGATGCGTGCCTTTGCGGTAAGCCTTACGCGAAACAGCGCGCTGGCGGATGATATGGTGCAGGATACTTTGGTCAAAGCCTGGAGCAACATCGACAAATACGTTGTCGGTTCCAACATGCGGGCATGGTTGTTCACGATCCTGCGCAATACATTTTATTCATCCCGTCGCCGCTCCAAACGTGAGGTGGCAGACGTTGACGGTGTCTATACCGAAAACATCGCAGAAAAACCCGCCCATGACGGTCACATGCAGATGGTCGATTTTCGCAAGGCGCTGGGCCAGCTAAAGGACGAACAGCGTGAGGCATTGTTGTTGGTCGGCGCGGCTGGGTTTTCGTATGAAGAGGCGGCGGATATGTGCGGTGTTGCCATAGGCACGATGAAAAGCCGCACCAACCGGGCCCGTGTTCGGTTGGGAGAATTGATGGGTCATCATCAGGATGACCGTCTGGAAATGACGGATCACGCCACCATGTCGGTCATTTCGTCGTCCAAGACATCCTCGTTCTAGCGCAATGACATCGGGCTTTTTTACAGGCAACATATTGCGCGGGCTTGCCGTTCGGGTGTTGCTGTTTCTCACACTTGCCCTGGTCCCGATTGGGATGTGGGCTGTGATCCAGACCCGCAACATCGCAGTTCAAAGCCAGTCTGCCGCGGAACTGTCCCTGTTGGCTGTGACAGAACGTATTTCAGCCACCGAGCAAAGCCGTCTGCAAGAAGCCTTCGGCACCGCCGAAGCCCTGGGCGCAATTGTGCGGCAAAGGCGCGACAATGACGAAGAATGCTCCGCAATATTGCGGGAATACCGCGAGGCGGCAGGTGTTTACGCAATGGTGGGTTTCGTTGCGAAAAATGGCCATATGACTTGTTCTTCCGCGGCCGAGCCCCATGATTTCAGCAGCCACGCGATGTTCAGCGAGGCGATTGCCGCCCATACACGGCGGGTATTCCCCATGAAATCCGGGGCGGCAGATGACGGGCCACAGACAGTGGTGACCGTGCCGATACATGAGTTGGGCGAAAGCGTGGGTGTCATGGCGATCTCTATCCCATTTCATCACTTCGACGTGGCGGATGAACCTCAGATCCAGCTGAGGCCGCTAACCATGCTGACCTTTAATCAGGACGGCGATATTCTGAGCACAGAGCATGACCTGACCGTGGCACAACAGGAATTGCCGGCTGAGTTTGCGCTGGAGTCTCTTGCTGGATTGGACTCAGCCGTGTTTCGGGACGCAAATCAGCAAGGGGAAACACGCGCCTACGCGATTGTACCAATTGTGCCGGGCACGGCCTATGCGTTAAGCGTGTGGCCCTCTGATACGCCATTCCTGACCGCTGACTTTGCGTCACGGCTCAATGCATTGGTGCCGATTGCCATGTGGGTGGCCAGCCTGGTTGTGGCCTTTTGGGCGCTGGACAGGTTGGCAATTACGCATATTCGCAAACTGGGCCGCCAAATGCGGCGCTTTGCCCTGAACCGCACCATGCCGCGCGGCACATTGGCACCCAGCATGCCCACCGAATTGGTCGAGATGGAAAGCGCGTTTTTGGACATGGCCGAGTCGATCTTGCGGGACGAGGCGTTGCAAGAAGATTCCTTGCGGCAAAAGAACATCCTGCTCAAAGAAGTGCATCACAGAGTAAAGAATAACCTGCAGTTGATTTCGTCGATCATGAACATGCAGATCAGGCAGGCCAACACAGCTGAATCCCGGTTCGCGCTTCAACGTTTGCAGGAACGTTTGCTAAGTCTCGCGACGGTGCATGAAAATCTCTACAAGGACGACAACCTGACACGGATAAACGCCAGCACATTGCTGCGGGAAATCGTAACGCAATTGTTGTCTGTGGGGTTGGACGTTGGCCCCAGCGTCGAGGTGACCCAGCACTACGACGACATCAGCTTAAACCCCGATGATGCCGCCCCCTTGACCCTGTTGACCGCAGAGGCGCTGACCAATGCGATGAAATACGTGGCCCAGCCCGTGCGTGAATCCGCGTTTATCCGCATTTCGCTCACACAGGACGCTGCGGAAACCGCGACCCTCAAGGTAGAAAACACGGTTGGTAAGCATCCCGAAGCCTCCAGCACAGGATTGGGTGCCCGCCTGATCACCGCTTTTGCCCGCCAGTTGAATGGCCGCGTAGAGGCGGCGCAAAATGACGACATTTATGTGATGACGTTCCGGTTTCCCGTGCCAATGCATGTCAAACCGGTAAAAGACTATTAGGCGCAGACGATAAACCCGCGAACGGCCCCAGCTCCTAACAGGCCGGCGGTGCAAAGCTCTCGGCACTGGCACGGGCCCAACGCGTTTTATGCCCGCCAAAATCCTCGGCGTTGTCATCCAGCAGGAAACCTTCGGGCAGGTAGGCATACATCTGATCGCCCTGAATCATGCATTTGTCGCCTTGCCGCAGCATCATATGCCCAGGGTGAAAGGCGCTGGGGTGGGTAAGGCCGGCGGCACCTGTCATCTCGCCCAATGCCTCCAGCATGTTCTTGTGAAACCGCGCAACCCGTTGGCTTTTGTCACCGACATCCAGCGCACGCATGCGCGTTTTGTTTTGGGTGGCAACGCCAACAGGGCAGTGGTTGGTATGGCAGGCCTGTGCCTGAATGCATCCAATGGCAAACATAAATCCGCGCGCCGCATTGCACCAATCCGCCCCGATCACCAGTGCACGCGCAAGGTCGTAAGCTGATACAATTTTGCCCGCCGCCCCGATCTTGATCTGGTCTCGAATGCCCGCGCCGCGCAATGCGTTGTGTACAAAGGTAAGCCCCTCAACCATCGGCATGCCGACATGGTTGGAGAATTCTACAGGTGCCGCCCCCGTACCCCCTTCGGCCCCGTCCACCACGATAAAGTCAGGGTAAATCCCGGTTTCCAGCATCGCCTTGACCATGCACATGAATTCCCGCTGATGTCCGATGCACAGTTTGAAACCCACCGGTTTGCCCTGCGAAAGATCACGCAACTGTTTGATAAAATGCATCATTTCAAGGGGGGTTTTAAACGCCGAATGCGCGGCAGGTGAGATGCAATCAACCCCTATCGGAATACCGCGCGCCTCGGCGATCTCTTCGCTGATTTTTGAGGCGGGCAACATGCCCCCATGGCCGGGTTTGGCCCCCTGGCTGAGCTTGATCTCAATCATCTTGATCTGATCCAGCGCCGCAGTGGCTTTGAATTTCTCGGGGTCAAATGTCCCGTCTGCGGCGCGGCATCCATAATACCCCGACGCGACCTGAAAGATCAGATCACCACCCCCCGCCTTGTGATAGCGGCTGACGGACCCTTCGCCCGTGTCATGAGCAAAACCGCCCAGCCTTGCCCCGGTATTCAGCGCCTCAATCGCATTGGCAGACAGCGAGCCAAAGCTCATGGCGGAAATGTTGTAGAGCGAGGCCGAGTAGGGTTGTTTGCACTCCTTGCCGCCGATGGTGGTGCGAAAGTCGCAGTCGGTGATATGCACCGGACAGGCCGAATGGGTGATCCAGGAATATCCGGCATCATAGACCCGCTCCCGCGTGCCAAAGGGGCGTGCATCCTCCTGACCTTTGGCGCGTTGATAGACGAGTGAACGGTGATCGCGGCTAAAGGGTTCTTCGTCCTGATCCGATTCAATCAGGTATTGGCGGATCTCCGGGCGAATCCCCTCAAAGATGAACCGCATGTGCCCCAAAATCGGATAGTTGCGCAGGATGGAATGTTTGGTCTGATTAACGTCGTAGACCCCAATCACCAGCAACACACCAAAAATCAGAAACGGCAGTGCAAACCACCATGTCCAGACCAGCATCAGAAAGAAACAAAGCAGGGTCGCCGCGCTGACAATCATTAAGGTGGAGTAGCGCGTCAGATCTTTGAATTCCGGCATGTTTGATCCTTTGGGTCTTTGGTTCGGTTTTTCTCAAACCGCAAGGGTGTGCTGTGCGCAAGGAAAATGTTGAACCGCAAAGCGTCGCAGGTTTCAATGTCGCGACCTTGCCCAAACAACGATCCGGAGATCACAGTGACTAAAATAATCACGTTTCGACAGCGTTTGTCAGGTCTCACATGAGCGGTCCTTTGGCATCGCTGAAAGTGATCGAATTTTCCGGGCTGGGGCCAGCCCCCTTGGCGGGTCAATTGCTGGCGGATTTGGGCGCGGAGGTGATCACCATTGACCGCAAAGCCGTACCACTGGACCTTGCCGATGTGAACCGGCGTGGCAAACGATCCGTGGTGTTGGATTTGAAATCTGAAACAGGTCGGCGGGCGGTACAGGCACTGATTGCGCGCAGTGATATTCTGATCGAAGGGTTTCGCCCCGGCGTGATGGAACGGCTGGGCCTTGGTCCAACCGATTGTCCTGAGACATTGATCTATGCGCGGATGACAGGCTGGGGGCAGGTGGGCCCATGGTCACAAACGGCGGGGCATGACATCAATTACCTTGCCCTGACCGGCGCGCTGCATGCCATGGGTGCTGCGGATGCACCGCCCGTCCCACCAATGAACCTGGTGGCCGATTATGGCGGCGGCACGATGTTTCTGCTGTTTGGTATCCTGTCTGCCGTGATTGAGCGGAGTATGTCCGGCAAGGGTCAGGTGGTTGATGCTGCCATGGTGGACGGTGTCCCCGCCATGATGGGCCTGATCCACACCATGTTGGCCAAAGGTCAGTGGTCCCACCAGCGGGCCAGCAATTGGTTAGATGGCGGGGCACCGTTTTACCGCTGTTACACCTGCGCGGATGGCAGGTTTATTTCTGTGGGGGCGCTGGAACCGCAGTTTTATGCCATCTTGCTGGAAAAATTGGGCCTCAACACTGATCTCTTGGCGAGCCAGAATGATCAATCCACCTGGGCCACCCGTACCGCTGAATTTGCAAAACTGTTCGCGGGCCAAACCCGTGATCACTGGGCGGCGGTGTTTGAAAACAGTGATGCCTGCGTGGCCCCTGTTTTGACCTTTGCCGAAGCCCCCAAGCACCCGCATATGGCCGCGCGGCACAGTTTTTTGGACATAAATGGTGTTGTGCAATCCGCCCCGGCCCCGCGTTTTGACCGTAGTACGCCGGACCTGCCCAAGCCCCCAACAGCTATCGGCGCAGATACAGCGGATGTGATGCGCGAGGTTGGTTTGGCGCCGGCTGAAAATGATGCGCTGACGCAGTCCGCGCCATAGGCACAACCCGGCCCGCTGGCGGATATAGTGATACCAACCCCCCTGCGGATGCTGTAGATACAGGTCATGAAAGACACCCTTGATATGCAGGCCCCTGCCGGTTTGGACGATTTGATCGTTTGCCCGCAATGTGACGCCGCCTATCGCCTTAAGCGGCCCGGGCACGGCGAGCGTGCGATTTGCCAGCGCTGCCACAAGGTGCTGATTTCGCCGCGCAAGGATGCCGGTCTGCGAATCATTGCGGTGGCGTTTGCGGTTCTGTTTCTGATCCTTGGTGCGGCGGTATTTCCTTTTCTGACAATTGATGCGGCGGGCAATCGAAACGCGGTCTCGGTGCTTGATGCGGCCTTTGCGTTTACAGGCGGGTCGCTTTTGCTTTTGTCGCTGGCCGCCCTGGCGTTGATCATTCTGATCCCTCTGGTGCGGGTCTTGCTGATCCTGTATGTACTGCTGCCCTTGGTGCTTGACCGCCCTGCGGCGCGCCACGCGATTCCGGCCTTTCGCCTGTCCGAAGCCTTACGCCCCTGGTCCATGGCCGAAATATTCGCCATTGGCTGTGCTGTGGCGCTGGTCAAAGTCACGGACCTTGCGAATGTCGGTTTCGGACCGGCGTTCTGGATGTTTGGTCTTCTTGTTGTTCTCGGCATCGCGCAGGACAGTTTTATGTGTAGATGGTCGGTATGGCACGCGCTGGAAAATCCGAAAAATTCGTGAATGCCCGCGAGATGGGTGTGGTTGCCTGCAGGCGGTGCACCAAGGCGTGGCCGCTGGGTGTGGCCACCTGTGGGCGCTGTGGTCACACACTGGTGTCGCGTGATCATCTTAGCCTGCACCGGGTCTGGGCATTCTGGGTTTTGGGTGTTGCCTGTTACATTCCGGCAAATATTTTCCCGATGCTGAACACAAGAACCCTGTTTCTGAACGAAGAAAGCACCATCATCAGCGGCGCGGTTGAATTGGCGCAATATGGCAATCTGGGGATCGCGCTGATCATCCTGTTTGCCTCTGTTGTGATTCCGCTGAGCAAGTTCTGGGCCGTCGCCTTTTTGGCCGTCAGCGTGCGCCAGCAGCGTGTGATTTCAACCCGCTTTCGCCAAGTGCTCTATGAGGTGGTCGAATACATTGGCCGGTGGTCAATGATCGACATCTTTGTGGTTGCGATTTTATCCGCGCTGGTGCAACTCAAGACACTGGCATCAATCAGTCCCGGTCTGGCAAGTATCTTCTTTGCATTGTCGGTGATTTTCACGATGCTGTCTGCGCAGGCCTTTGACCCCCGCATGATATGGGATGTTCAGGGCAAGGATGGGGGTCCACGCCGCGATGAGTGATACACCACCAGAAGTGTCCATTTCACCTGCGCGCAAAATGTTTCTGAGCGGTGCGTCTGTGATTTGGCTTGTGCCGCTCTTGGCCCTGATCGCGGCGCTGGGTGTTGCATGGAAATCCTACAATGACCTTGGCCCGCTGATTGTCATCGAGTTTGAAAAAGGCACCGGGATCAAAGCCAAGGAAACCGAACTCAAATACCGCGACATCACAGTCGGCACAGTTGAAAAAGTCGGATTCACCTCCGGCCTTGGGCGTGTGACGGCGACCGTGCGCGTTGACAAAGATGTGGCACCTTACATTGACGCAAGTGCGACCTTTTGGATTGTGCAGCCAGAGGTCTCGGCTCAGGGCATCACGGGTCTGACCACGGTGCTAAGCGGTGTCTATATCGAAGGGTCCTGGGATGAACAGATTGGCGCGCCCAGTGACCGGTTTCAGGGCGCTACAGAGGCCCCGCTGATCCACACCAACCGCAACGGTCTGGAAATTGCCTTTCGCACTACCACAAACGGTTACCTTACGGATAACGCGCCGATCCTGTATCGCGGTATCGAAGTGGGTCGCGTGGGCCGCGCCAAAATCGACCCCCGTGGCGGATTTGCGATTGTCGAGGCGCTGATTTTTGAAGAACACCGCATTCTGGTCAACGATTCCACTCGGTTCTGGGATGCTTCTGGCTTTACCGTGTCGATTGGCCCTGCCGGTGCCGAGATTGATTTTTCCTCCCTTGCGACCCTTGTGGGCGGCGGCATTACCTTTGATACGTTTGTCTCTGGCGGTGGCCGTGTCGCGGATGGCACGATTTTCGAAATCTTCCCGGATGAAGAAACCGCGCGAAACTCGGTCTTTAATGCCTCAGAGGTTGAGCCGCTCAAGGTCAGCGTGATTTTTGATGACAACATCTCGGGCCTTGTTGTGGGAGCGCCGATTGAGCTGAGTGGTCTGAACATCGGCAAAGTCGACACATTGGCGGGCATTGTTGACAACGACCAATTTGGTGACAGCCGCGTGCGCCTGAACGTGATCATGTCGATCCAACCTGCGCGGCTGGGCCTGCCCGGGGATGTTACCGCTGAAAATGCACTGCGCTTTTTGCAAGACCGGGTTGCGACGGGGCTGCGCGCACGATTGGCCTCCGGCAGTCTGCTGACAGGTGGTCTGAAAATTGAGCTGGTGAATGTGGACGATGTTCAGCCCACAACAATGCGGTTGATGTCCAATGGCCTGCCAATGATGCCCACCACGCAGAGCGATGTGTCGGATGCCGCTGCCACGGTGGAGGGTGTTTTCAACCGCATCAACAGCCTGCCCATCGAAGAACTGCTCAACAGTGCGATTTCGTTCATGAATGCGGCGCAGTCTTTGGTGATGGATGAGGATCTGCGGGAGACCCCACAAGACCTGCGCCAATTGCTTGCCGAAATTACAGGCCTTGTCGGATCGGATGATGTCAAGAACATCCCGGTCGCATTAAATGCCACACTGTCACGGGTTGAGGCGCTTGTCGCTGATCTGGAAGAACAACAATTGGCCGCCAAATTGGTTGCTGCCCTGGATACTGTCGCGGCCTCGGCTGAAACCGTGTCGGCCTCCGTGGCGGGTGCGCCTGATCTGATCGAAGATTTGCGCGCGGTTGCCCAAAAGGCGGGCGCGCTGAATGTCGAAGATCTGATGGCCGAAGCAACGGCTCTGGTTGATACCGCCGAAACCCTGATCGCCTCTGATGCGGTGACTGGTTTGCCAGTAGCGATGAAAGAAGCGGTCGATCAGGTGAACACAACGCTTGCAGAATTGCGCGCGGCGGGGACTATAAACACCATCAACGAAACGCTCGCCTCTGCCCGCACTGCCGCTGCCAATGCTGCAAGCAGCAGCGAGGCCTTGCCGCAAATCACGGCGCGTCTGAACCAGGTCCTGGAAGACGCGGCGGCGGCCACGGCAAACATCAACACGGCCGTTGCGGGTGTTCCCGAACTGGTGGAGCGGATTCAGGCCGTTGCCGCCAAAGCGGAATCACTTGAGGTTAATGAGTTGATCAGTGAGCTGACGGGCCTGACCCGGTCAGCCGATGCCCTGATCAACGCCGAAGACTTCAATGCCCTGCCGCGCGCCCTGAAACGTGCCCTGGATGAGGTCAACTTTACCCTTCAGGCCCTGCGCGAGGGGGGGACGGTCGAAAACGTGAACCGCACGCTGGCCTCGGCCCGTACCGCAGCAGACACTGTCGCGCTCACCGCGCAGGATCTTCCACAGATGGTCGCGCGCCTGAATCGCCTGTTTGCGCAGGCCGGTCGCACCATTGAAGGGTATGACAAAGGCGAAGAACTCAGCCGTTCCGCGCAGGCCGCCCTGCGCGATATTCAAAAGGCTGCGGACGCGCTTGCATCCTTGGCCAAAGCCATAGAACGTAACCCTAATTCGCTTTTGCTGGGACGGTAACTCATGCGCCTTTCTCCTCACGCTCTGCTCGTTGGTTTGGCCATGTTTCTGGCCGGTTGCTCTGGGGAGGCTGCGCGCTTTGCGGTCAGCACGCCTGAGGTGACGGAAAGAGTTGGCATTCGCTTTGGCGCGGTTGAGGTCCGCGATGTGTCCTTGCCAAGCTACGCGGCTGCGGATGAAATTCATCTGCAATCAGAGGATGGCACGCTCACCAGTTCCTCCGGCGTTCTGTGGGCTGATGCGCCTGAACGCGCGGTTGCTTTGGAAATCAGTCAAAATCTGGCGCGGCTTTCCGGTCGCAGAATTGCATCAGAACCCTGGCCGTTTGAGGCCTTTCCGGATGCCCGCCTTGAAATCCGGTTCACGGAGCTGGTCGCAACCACAACGGGCAACTTCCGCGCCTCTGGCCAGTACTTTGTTGCGGTGGAGGAAGGTGCAGGTCGTGAACGCTCCGGCCTCTTTGATCTGAGCGTCCCCTTCGATCCCGAAGCGGGCCCCAATGCCATCGCTGCGGCGCGGGGTCAGTTGATCCTGAACCTGTCCAGCTACATTGCCAAACGCGGCCTAAAGTAAGAAACGCAACAGGTCCGCTGATTTCCTCTTTTTGGCCATAACTCTTCCCGGAGGTTTGGAGGCAGAGCCTCCATTTGGCGCCTGCGCCAACCTGCAACGCCTACCAAATTGCGCAACCTCTGAGATTATCCGTAAGGCGGGCTTAAGCCCGCCTTACCACATCAAAAATCCAGATTCTCCACGCTCAGCGCATTCTGTTGAATGAACGCGCGCCGTGGCTCCACCACATCGCCCATCAACTTGGTGAACAGATCATCAGCCTCGGCCATGTCATCGACCTTAACTTGCAACAAGGTCCGCGCATCCGGGTCCAGCGTGGTTTCCCACAGCTGATCGGGGTTCATTTCACCCAACCCTTTGTAGCGCTGCAAGGACAGGCCTTTTTCGCCCTCATTCAGGATTGCGTTTAACAGGTCGATCGGCCCGTGGATCACCTGATTGCGGTCCTTGCGCACCAATGTGGCGGGCAGGTTGTAGACCTCTTGCAGATGCTGCGTGAACGACCCTGACCGGCGCGCCTCACCCGAGCGCAGCATCTTGCCATCCAGCGTGCGCACCTCTTCGACACCCCGCAGGATTCGCGCCAGGCGGATGCCGTGATCCTGCGTGATGCGCCCCTGCCAGCCCTGTTCATACTCCAGCGCGATCAGGTTCAGGCGTGTCGCCACCTGATCCGCGACCCCTTGCAGGTTCTGATCCACCACGCCGGGTACAAAAGCCCCGGCAATTGCCGCCTGCTCCAGAATGTGGCGCGGATAGTGCGTTGGAAAGGCCTCCAATACACGTTTCATCTGGCGCGCCATGTCGACCACCCGCGCCAGATCGGCACCTACGATCTCTTCGCCATTGCCTTGGCGCAGCATGGCGCCTTCAACGCCCTGTTGGATCAGATAATCCTCCATGGCGGCCTGATCCTTGAGGTAAACCTCAGACTTACCCCGGCTCACCTTATAAAGCGGTGGTTGTGCGATATAGAGATGCCCGTTTTCGATCAACTGCGGCATCTGGCGGTAGAAGAACGTCAGCAGCAGCGTGCGGATGTGCGCCCCGTCTACGTCTGCGTCTGTCATGATGACAATCTTGTGGTAGCGCAGCTTGGAGATGTCGAATTCGTCCCGGCCAATCCCGGTCCCCAGCGCCATCACCAGATTGCCGATCTCTTGGCTGCCCAACATCCGGTCAAACCGGGCGCGCTCCACGTTCAGGATTTTACCCTTGAGCGGCAGAATGGCCTGCGTCTGACGATCCCGCCCCGTCTGGGCGGAGCCACCAGCGGAATCCCCTTCCACCAGAAAGACCTCGGTCTTGGACGGGTCTTTTTCTGAGCAATCCTTCAGCTTTCCGGCAAGAAAGTTCACATCCATCGCCGTCTTGCGCCGTGTGAGGTCTCGCGCTTTACGCGCAGCTTCCCGCGCGTGCGCGGCTTCGATGATCTTACTGACCACGATGCGCGCCTCATTGGGGTTTTCTTCAAACCACTCGGCCAATTTCTCACCCACCAGCCCCTCGACGGCGGGGCGCACCTCTGAACTTACCAGCTTGTCTTTGGTCTGGGAGGAGAACTTCGGGTCCGGCACCTTGACGGAGAGCACGCAGGTCAGCCCTTCACGCGCGTCGTCCCCGGTAAAGGAGACCTTTTCCTTTTTCGCGATCCCGGAGGACTGTGCATAGTTGTTAATCGTCCGCGTCAGCGCGCCGCGAAAGCCCGCCAGATGGGTGCCTCCGTCGCGCTGCGGGATGTTGTTAGTAAACGGCAGGACGTTCTCGTGATAGCTGTCGTTCCACCACATGGCGACTTCAACGCCGATCTCGTCCTTTTCGCCCTGAACAAAAATCGGCTCAGGCATGACAGAGGCTTTGGAACGGTCGAGATATTTCACAAACTCCTTCACGCCGCCTTCATAGAACAGTTCTGAGCGCAGCTGCTCCGCAGGGCGTTCATCGGTCAGAATGATCCGCACACCGGAGTTCAGAAAGGCCAGCTCGCGCAGGCGCTTTTCCAGTGTTTCGAACGAATATTCGAGGTTGGAGAAGGTATCCGTGGAGCCCATAAACCGAACTTCAGTGCCGGTGCGATCGGTGTCGCCCACGACCTCCAGATGTTTCACTGTGTCGCCACGCTCAAACCGCGCGATGTGTTCCTTGCCATCGCGCCAGATGCGCAGCTCCAGCCAGTCCGACAGGGCGTTCACAACCGAGACACCCACGCCGTGCAAACCGCCTGAAACCTTGTAGGAATTGCTGTCAAATTTCCCGCCTGCGTGCAGTTGGGTCATGATGACCTCAGCGGCGGAAACGCCCTCTTCCTCGTGGATGCCCACCGGAATGCCGCGCCCATTGTCGCTGACAGAAACGGATGAATCGTCGTGAATGGTGACCGTCACCGCATCCGCATGACCAGCTAACGCTTCGTCAATGCCGTTGTCCACGACCTCATACACCATGTGGTGCAAACCAGAGCCATCGTCGGTGTCACCGATATACATGCCCGGGCGTTTGCGCACGGCCTCCAAGCCTTTGAGAACCTTGATAGAATCGGCACCGTACTCTTCCGGCTTGTTGTCGTCTTCAGACATGGGGGAGGCCTTTTGTATTTTCACCGATTTATAGTGTTTTTTGCCCCCTATGTCACGCTTTTGACGCAACATTTTGTGGTTGCGAACAATCGTCCGTGTGTGTTGCGTCAATCTGAAATAGGATGTCCAAAATCAATGCGGGCTTAAAGCGAGATGAAGCGCGTGAGCTTCTTCTTCGAGCGCGGCTTTCGATGCGGAGGGGGATGCCTTGAGCCAGTCGCGGGCCACCTCAAGTTCCTGTGTGATCAGGGTGTCAAGGACGGGGTCCCTTTGGGTCGTTTCTGCCCGCTCTTGCGCCGCCATCTTTTGCGCTGTCAGTTCATCAAGTGCATTTTCCTCTGGGAGAGACAAATCACAGCCTGCGCGCAGCGCTTTCATATCCATGGGAGGCATCGGTCGATCATGTAAGCGCATCCATCGCAGCGAGAGAACGGGCCGCAGCACATAAAAGAACCGCTTTAACCGCACGCCCCCGTCAGGCGTCATGAGTCGAGCCAATTGTCGCTCAGCCAAGGAAAGGTAGTGCCAAGTGACGGAACGGCGGTTTAGGCAACGCTCGGCAAAGTTGCGCAATTCTGATACCGCCCTTGGGTCATGTGCATAGACAATCGGTGATTGGAGCCACTCACCAACAACGGCATTGGACCCCAGCATCAGTTCCAGCGCTTTGCGCAATTCCCAACCTGACACGTCCAGTTCAGTGTCAATGGGATATTCAAGAACATCGCGTCGTTTTCCCAATCGATAATGCCATTGGGGCGGGCGGGCATAAAGAAAGCGCACATCGTAGTCGCTGTCTGGTGAATGAAAACCCCAGGCGCGAGATCCTGACTCTACCGCTAAGAGGATTTTGACATCTTCGTGTTCTTCAATGCGGTGCAGTTCCGATTTGATTCTCGCAAACATACTATTGGAGACAGGGGTGTTCATTCTTGGGGTCCTATGATCGAAGAAATGCCTGTTGAGTCCGTGACTTCCAGAACCTGCGCGCGCGGCCCCAGTGCGGTAAACATTTCCGCCCCGGTGCCGGTCATCCAGGCCTGCGCGCCAAGGGCAGTGATCTCATCATAAAGGGCGCCCTGACGGTTGGCATCAAGATGTGCGGCGACTTCATCCAGCAGCAGCAAAGGCGGCGCGCCAAAGCTGTCGGCCAGTGCGCGGCCATTGGCCAGTATCAGCGAGACCAGCAGCGCCTTTTGCTCCCCGGTAGAGCAGTCTTTGGCCGGCACGTCCTTGTCTGCATAAACCCCGTAAAGGTCCGCGCGGTGCGGGCCGATAAGGGTGCGCCCGGCCTGTAAATCGCGCATGCGATTGTCTGCGAGTGCTGCCCGCAACTCTTCCGCCTGATCCGGCATCTCACAGATCAACTCCAACGTCGCTGTTGGGAAGGCTGTCTTGGCTGCCGCCTGCGCGTTTGAGATCGCGTCCAGTGTCTTTTGTCGCCCTGCATGCAGGGCAACACCTGCCTCAGCCATCTGTACCTCAAGCGCGAGATACCAAGAGGGTTCGCGCACCATGTCTTTGAGCAACCGGTTCCGCTCACGCATCGCCTTGTCATAGGCCAGCGCATGTTCGGCGTGTTCGGGGATGAAACTCAGTGTCATCCGGTCCAGAAACCGTCGTCGCCCCTCGGCACCTTCAATCCACAGCCGATCCATCGCAGGGATCAGCCACAACACCCGCGCAATGCGTCCCAATGCCGTCTGCGGGGCTGCTTTGCCATCAATGCGGACCTGACGGGCATTGCCGCCTTCTGACCATATCTCAAGCTCATGGGTTTGGTGCAGGGCGTGCAGGATGCCTGTGATCTTCCATCCCAAGGCCTCTGGCCGTCGTGTTATGTCCTGCGCGCTGGAGCGGCGCAATCCACGCCCGGGGGAGATCAGTGAGACAGCCTCAAGGATGTTGGTTTTGCCTGCACCATTGGGGCCATGGATGGCGACCGGGCGCGCATCAACATGAATCACCGCCCGTTTGTGGGAGCGAAAATGAGAAAGTGTAAGTTGTGAAAGAAAGAGACCAGCCATCAGCCGGCACCGATTTCTCTAAAGAAATCGGACCGGAGTTTTTGAAAACTCCGGGACCACACCCTCAGACACGCATTGGCATGACGACGTAAACGGCAGACAGGTCATTGCCCTCCCGCATCAGCGTCGGATCGCCTGAGGAGTTGAACAGGAACACCGCGTTCTCGCGATCAACCTGAGAGGCAATCTCCAGCAGATACTTCGCGTTAAACCCGATCTCCAACCGCTCATCCCCATAAGCAACCGCCAGTTCCTCTTCCGCCGCGCCGGAATCAGGGGCATTTACACTCAGCACCAACCGGTCTTCGTCCAACTGCAACTTCACCGCGCGCGAGCGTTCAGACGATACTGTCGCAACCCGGTCAACCGCTTGGGCAAAGTCCGACGCATCGACCTCCATTTTGCGTGTGTTTCCTTGCGGGATCACGCGGGTGTAGTCCGGGAAGGTGCCATCAATGACCTTGGACGTCAGCGTGATTGCGGGCGTGGCAAACCGGATCTTGGTTTCCGACACGGACACCGCGATTTTCATCTCATCGTCATCCAGCAGCTTACGCAGCTCCCCCACAGTTTTGCGTGGGACAATCACGCCGGGCATTTCTGCCGCACCTTCGGGCAGATCTGCATCAATACGGGCCAGACGATGGCCATCTGTCGCTACGCAGCGCAGCACCTTGCCCCCATCAGCGTCAGAAACATGCATATAAACGCCGTTGAGGTAGTAACGGGTTTCCTCTGTCGAGATCGCAAATTTGGATTTGTCGAACAAGCGGCGCAGTACCGGCGCAGGCGCACTGAAATTGGAGGCATACTCAGAAGACGCCATCACAGGGAAGTCTTCGCGCGGCAATGTGGCCAGCGAAAAGTTGGAGCGCCCGGCTTCTACCGTCAGACGGCCTGCGGCGGTGTCTGCGGTGAGGCTGATTAACGCGCCGTCCGGCAGCTTGCGCACGATTTCGTGCAGCAAGGTGGCGGATACGGTTGTCGCTCCGGCGCGCTCAACCTGTGCGCCGACCTTGTCCACGACCTCAATATCCAGATCGGTTGCGCGGAAGGACACATCGCTGCCTTCGGCCTCAATCAGCACATTGGCAAGGATCGGAATGGTGTTGCGCCGCTCCACCACCGACTGGGCCTGAGAGACCGCCTTGAGCAAATCTGCGCGTTCGATGCTGAATTTCATGTGCCTACCCCCTTCGCACTACCGGGAGAGGCAAACTACCCTTTTCCCGCGTGTTCACAAGACTTTTGTGGGTTTGCACGCGCAATTGCAAGAGGCGCACCAAAGCACCCCCCAATCCTACCCGGAACTGGTGTGTTAAAGACTCAGGATTCCAGCGCGCGGCGCAGCAATTCGAGGTCTTCGGTGATCTGTCCATCGCTGACTTTCAGCTCTTCGATCCGCTTGACGCCGTGCATGACGGTGGTGTGATCCCGCCCGCCAAACCGGCGGCCAATTTCGGGCAGGGAACGGCTGGTCATTTGTTTGCACAGATACATCGCCACTTGCCGTGGACGCGCATAAGAGCGCAGACGCTTGGGGCCGATCATGTCGGACAGGCGAATGTTATAGTGTTCGGACACTTTGCGCTGAATTTCCTCGACAGAAATCTTGCGTTCTGAGTCGCGCAGCACATCTGCCAGACAATCCTGTGTCAACTCCATATTGATTTCACGGCCCACAAGCGATGCAAAGGCGAAAAGCCGTGTCAGCGCCCCTTCGAGAACCCGCACATTAGAGGTGATGCGATGGGCCAGAAATTCCAAAACACCGCTTTCGACTTCCAGGCCGGGATACGTCTTGCGTTGGGCTTCGACCTTGGTTTGCAAAATGCCAAGGCGCAGTTCATAGTCAGTTGGGTGCAGATCAACAACCAAACCACACTGCAGGCGTGATTTCACACGCTCCTCCAGATCCTTGATGTCGGTCGGCGCGCGGTCGGCTGAAATAATGATCTGTTTGTTCTGATCAACGAGTGCGTTGAACGTGTGAAAGAACTCTTCCTGTGTGGAATCCTTGCCGGCGATAAACTGAACGTCATCCACCATCAGCACATCAACGGAGCGAAAGATCTCTTTGAAGTCCATCATTTTGCGGTCCCGCAGGGCCTGTACGAAACGGTACATGAATTGCTCCGCCGACAGATAAAGCACATTCATCTCCGGCTTGCGCTCTTTCAGCTCGCGGGCAATCGCGTGCATCAGGTGCGTTTTACCTAGTCCAACACCGCCATAGAGAAACAGCGGGTTAAAGGTGACCGGACCACCCTCGGCCACACGTTTTGCGGCGGCATGGGCCAATTCGTTGGGTTTGCCGACCACAAAGTTCTCAAAGCTAAAGCGCGGGTCAAGCGGAGCCGTTGTGACCGGGCTGGTGCCGGAGGCTTTGTCGGTTTGGGATGGTGCGGGCCGGGCGGCTGGTTTCGCGATGATCTGGGCGTTTTGTGGTGTGAGGGCAAAGTTCAGCCGTGACACGTCAACACCCTCTGCCCGCAGTTCATGCAGGATCAGATCGGAAAAATTCTGGCTGACGTAATTGCCGAAAAAATTGGTTGGCACATTCAGGGTTGCAATCCCTTCGGACACGGCACCGGGCTCCATCGGTGCGATCCAGGTTGTGTAGTTGTTCTGCCCGACCGTCTTAAGCAGCCGTTTTTTGATGTTGCCCCAATCATCTTGCGTCATTTTTTATCCCGTCATTTGTGCCCTGGAACCGCTGACAACGGTCCACAACTATTAACCCCGCCCAAACGCAAACAGATTGCAATTTGATCCCCTCAAAGAACCAATCTGCGTCCCGCTGGACACTCTTACAGAATGGAAAATTCAACGCCAAAAGCACCCGTGAAAAGAGCACCACCAACCGTCGAACGAACCCGTCCGTCTCGTACCAAATAGACAGGGCAAATGACCTTACAGCAGCATTTGCAGACCGTATGAAGAACCCGAAAGTTCTCCAAAAACTCCCTAAAAACACGGCTTTTCTGCAAAACAGATAAACCGATTCTTAGGGCCTGTCCCCCCGTGCGAAGTGAATCGCTGGACTTTGGTAACAAGGATAAAGGGCGCGCTTCAACATATCTTCAAACTTGACTCACGGTTTTACGAAAAAGAATCTGCGGCCAACTTTTGAGACTCATCGGTTAGCAAAAAGGCGCCGCTAAGCGACGCCTTTCTTATCAACCCATTAGGCCGATCCGTTCAATGAGCCGGGCGAGATTACGCCAGCGCTTTAACCCGAGAGGCCAAACGCGACATTTTACGCGATGCAGTGTTTTTGTGGAAAACGCCTTTTGTGACGCCGCGCATCAGCTCAGGCTGAGCGGCTTTCAAGGCTTCTGTTGCGGCGGCCTTATCACCCGATTCAATCGCTTCTTCAACTTTGCGCAGATACGTGCGGATGCGTGAACGGCGGGCTTTGTTAACGGCAAAGCGTTTTTCGTTCTGACGTGCGCGTTTTTTGGACTGGGGCGTATTTGCCATGCGGATCAACCTTTCGGGTTCATAATAAGTGAGGCGCGTGACGCCAAACCCGGACCGGTCTTCCGGTAAGGTGATTCTAGCCTGAGCGGGCTGCACGCGCATGTCTGTGAGCGCTATAGCGGGGCACAGGTGGGTTTGTAAAGGCATTGCACCGCAACAGTTCGGTCTGCCGCGGTGCAAGGGCGTTCGTTAGGGTTGACAACCAACGCAGTGTCACCTGTGCAGGAAGGGCACAGATGTCAGACCGGGCGCATTAGTCCAGCGCAAAGCAATAGAGGAGCCCGGCACCACCAGTGCGCGGGAACGCATCCGCGCTACACCCCGCGGAGCCATGGGCGGAGTTCCATGAGATCATGTTGCGGGATTTGTTCAGACCAACGCGGTCATGGTGACCCACAATTGCTGATCCCTCATCGCCGCTGGTCCAGTTGCTGCAGGTTGTGTCGCCACCCGCCGTTGAGAAATACCCGGCAGAATCTGACCCTGTCAGAATGTCATGCTTGTTGGGCTTGCTGCCGCGGCCATTGACCTCTTTACCGTTCTCATCCAGCCCGGTCTTGAGGTTGATGTTTACACTCGCGCTGTGCAGGTCATCCACGTCTTTTGCGATCATCTCACCGGTGGCATTGTACCAGGGGCCTGAACCGATGCGGTCACGGGCGCTGATGCCATCGGTGACTTTAGGTGACCCGCTTGAGCGGTCGATCACCATACTGGTGCTTAGGTAAGCGGCCCATGTTTTGGATGAACCGGCTGCCGTGGCCAGGCTGGTGCAATGGGCATCTGCCCCTTCAAGGCCGCCAAAGTTCGCACCCTTTTCAGATCCCACACTGGTGATAAAGAATGACATTTTTTCGGTGTCCGTTGCGGATTGCGCGCTGGCGGTCATCGTCCCACCGCAGACTGCAATGGCGCAGGCCGCAAGGAAAGATGTAGGTTTGACTGTCGTGGACATGATGGTGCTCCTGTGAAATCTTCTGCACGGAATGCTAGGCGCGCCTTGACGCTACGTCGAGTCGGCGGTGTTCACGTCATAGAGAGCGGAGTTGAACAGGGGTGGATCAACGACGGTTGACCCTATCGAAACGCAAAAAAGGGCCCGCGCTACTTGTCGCGGAACTGCGCTTCCCGTTTCTCCAGAAACGCACCCATGCCTTCTTTCTGATCCTCGGTGGCAAACAGCGAATGGAACATGCGGCGTTCAAACAGCAGACCTTCACGCAGCGGCACTTCGTAGGCACGGTTCACGGCCTCTTTCACAACCATGACAGAGATCATGGATTTTTCAGCAATTTTTGTCGCGGCTCCCATGGCCTCATCCATCAGTTTCTTGACGGGCACAACCCGGCTGACAAGTCCGGAACGTTCAGCCTCTTGCGCATCCATGAAACGGCCCGTCAGGTTCATGTCCATCGCTTTGGATTTGCCAACAAGCCGCGTCAGACGCTGCGTGCCACCAATGCCCGCGACCACCCCAAGGTTGATCTCGGGCTGGCCAAACTTTGCGGTTTCAGAACAGATAATAAAGTCACACATCATCGCCAATTCGCACCCGCCCCCAAGGGCATAACCGGATACTGCCGCGATGATCGGCTTGCGTACCCGCATGATCTGATCGGTTTCTGGCGTGAAAAGATCGCCGGAAAATGCTTCAACAAAGCTCTTGTCGCGCATCATTGCGATGTCCGCCCCGGCGGCAAACGCCTTCTCGGAGCCGGTCAGTACGATGCAGCGCACCTTGTCGTTGTCTTGGGCAGCCTTGAGCGCCTCGGCCAGCTCTTTCATCAATTCATCGTTCAACGCATTCAATGCGTCAGGTCGGTTCAGCGTGATCAATGCGATGTGATTGTCGACGTCAACGATGATTGTCTCAAAGGCCATTCGGGATGCTCCCAATAGTTGTGCTTGAGCACAGGTGCATATCACGGCGCTGGGCCGTTTCAAGCTATCTTTGACACGCGCCACAAAAGAAGGACGAGCGCCCGGACTGCACGATGCGTTTTATCGGTGCACCGCAGGTCGCGGTGCGGCAGGGTTCCCCCTCGCGTCCGTAGACGTCTAAACTGTGCTGAAAATACCCCAACTCACCGTCGGCCTGCCGGAAATCACGCAGCGATGAACCGCCTGCCTCAATCGCCTCTGTCAGCACCTGCCGGATGATCGGCACCAGGGTCGCGATACGCGCCGCTGAAATACGCCCCGCCTTGCGCGCGGGATGGATGCCAGCCCTGTAAAGTGCTTCACAAACATAGATGTTTCCCAATCCTGCCACGATACGCTGATCCAGCAGGGCGGATTTTACTGGCGTGTTGCGCCCCTGAAAGGCCGCGATCAGCATGTCTTCGTGAAAATCGTTTCCAAGGGGCTCGGGCCCCAAAATGGCCAGCAGTTTGTGGCGCTCGGCACGGGCCGTGTCCAACAGGTCCATCGCGCCAAAACGGCGTGGGTCGTTAAAGGTAATGCGCGCCCCGTTTGCCATGTGAAACACCACATGATCGTGCTTTTCAGGTGACGGATGATCATGCACAAAATTGCCCAACGGATCACCGGAAATCAGCATACGCCCGGACATGCCAAGGTGAATCAGCAGTGATTCTCCTGAATCGAGGTCCGCCAGAATGTATTTTGAACGACGCCGCAACTGTGCCACCCTTTGGCCCGTCAGCCGCTCGGCCATGCGATCTGGAAACGGCCAGCGTAAATCGGGCCGGTTTACATCGGCACGCGCGATCACCGCGCCCTGCATCACCGGGGCAAGACCCCGCATGACGGTTTCAACTTCGGGCAATTCGGGCATATCAGTCCCACACCACACTATTGTCTGGCAAAGCGGGTATATTGCCCCACCACCCTGAAAAGAAAACCATGCACTGCGCCCCGATTGTCGGGCGCTTTAGTAGAGCGCCCGGCTGTTCATGTCTCTGACTTCTGTGACGAATGTAAGGAATGTTGGCATGCCGACAAGGAATTTCCTCACCCTGACCTTCCCATCTTCAAAGAACAGCGTGTAGGTCACGTCGTCAGATTGATTGATTGCGATAAAGCTGTCCCATCTGTATGTTTTTGATTGGAAAAACACGTCGGGCACGGTGATGCTTTCGCTATCGTAGCGGACCTCGTAAAGCGATAAGAACAAAAGCACGCACACCACAGTGGCAACAACAAACGTCACGGTGATGATGTCGTTACGAAAAACCGCCCCAGCCTCACCGCTCATTATGAAAAGCATCAGCAGAACCATGCCAATGACAAAGGCTTTGACCCCGATCGTGGGGCGCATGACAACTGTATCCAGGCTGTGATGTGTAGGGGCATTTGACCCCCATCTTGCAATGAGCGCACCAGGATTGAGCCGCGGTACAATGGCCTGACTCTTTGGAATGTTGTGTGTGCCTTGGATGTTTTTGCGGCGCGTTGCGACCCGTTCAACGATCATTGCGATAATCACTGCGAAAACACCCATTACCAAACCAGCGATCAAGATAAGGTAAAAGATGTTCATCCAAATTGGCCCTGCGTCATTATGAGGATTTGTGTCTTGTCCGTCAGGGGTATAACCCCTTCTTGACGAATAGATGGCGGGAAGATGTCATGGACGATAGCAAGACAACCCATTTTGGCGCGTCCACAGTGCCCGAAGACGAAAAGGCCGGCATGGTGCGGGATCTTTTCTCGGACGTTGCCAATAAATATGACATTATGAACGACGTGATGAGCGTTGGCATCCACCGCATCTGGAAAGAGGCGATGATGGATTGGCTGGCCCCGCGTGCGGGTCAGAAACTGCTGGATGTGGCCGGGGGCACGGGCGATGTGTCATTCAAGTTCCTCAGGCGCGCCGGGTCGGGCCACGCCACCGTCTGTGATCTGACCGAAGGTATGTTGGTCGAGGGACGCAAACGTGCGGAGGCCGCGCAACTGGCAGACAGCCTTGACTGGGTTGTCGGGGACGCGATGCACCTGCCGTTCGAAGATAACACATTCGATGTCTACACGATCAGTTTTGGCATCCGTAACGTGACCCGACCACAAGAGGCCTTAAACGAGGCCTACCGTGTGTTGCGCCCCGGCGGGCGTCTGATGGTGCTTGAATTCAGTCAGCTGCCGAACCCGATGATGCAAAAGGCCTATGACCTATACAGTTTCAACGTCATCCCGCGCATGGGGCAGGTGATTGCCAATGACCGGGACAGTTACCAGTACTTGGTCGAATCCATTCGCAATTTCCCAGATCAGGAAACGTTTTTGGACATGGTTAAACAGGCCGGGTTTGGCAACGCGAAGTACCGCAATCTGACGATGGGTATTGCGGCACTTCATTCTGGGTGGAAACTGTAACTTGCGGGGTCCACACAACATTTGGCGGCTGATCCGAACAGGCGCGACACTGGAACGTGCTGGCGCAATGAACATCGTGCTCGATGCGTTTGAGGCCGGACCCGCCTTACGGTTTGTGGCGCGCGCGCTGGGTCTGCCGTTCAAATGGCTGGGCTACAGCGGCGACAAATCCCTGCCTCCCGCACCGCGCGCACTGACGGCTCTTGGACCGGCCTACATTAAGTTCGGGCAAATTCTGTCCACCCGTCCGGATGTGGTGGGGGACGTTCTGGCTGACCAAATGCGTGTCTTGCAGGACAAACTGCCGCCTTTCGCGGTGGAACTGGCCAAGGCTGAGGTTGAAAAAGAACTCAGCCAGCCCGTGGATGAAATTTTTTCCAGCTTCAGTGATCCGGTTGCCGCGGCCTCAATTGCACAGGTGCACAAGGCGACCCTTGCCCAGACCGGCGAGGAGGTTGCGGTAAAGGTGCTGCGCCCCGGTATTGAAAAGGCGTTTCGCAAGGATGTGGACGCCTTTTTTCTTGCCGCCCGAATGGTTGAGTTGTTTTCGCCCGGGGCACGGCGCTTGCGCCCGATGGAGGTCATCGAACACTTTGACGGCGTGGTGCGCGGCGAGCTTGATTTACGTCTGGAATCGGCGGCGGCCTCTGAATTTGCCGCGAACACCAAAAACGATCAGGGGTTTCAGCTGCCTCAGATCAAATGGAACCTGTCGGCCCGTCGCGTGATGACGCTGGGCTGGGCGGATGGCGCGCCGATGGGGGATAACGATGCCATTGATGCGGCGGGCCATGACCGGGTAGAATTGTCAACCCGCGTTTTGCAGCTGTTCTTGAACCATGCGCTGCGTGATGGGTATTTTCATGCTGACATGCATCAGGGCAATCTAAAAGTTGCGCCAAACGGTGACATTATTGCCTATGATTTTGGGATCATGGGGCACATTGATAAATATACCCGCCGGGTCTATGCCGAGATTCTGTTTGGATTTGTGCAACGTGATTACAGACGTGTGGCCAAGGTGCATTTTGAGGCCGGTTATGTGCCCGCCGACAAGGACGTGGATGAATTTGCCCGTGCCCTGCGCGCGGTCGGAGAGCCGATATTCGGCATGGATGCCACACATATTTCCATGGCGCGGCTGTTGACCTATCTCTTTGAGGTTACTGAGCGTTTTGGCATGGAAACGCGGACCGAACTGATCTTGCTGCAACGCACAATGGTGGTTGTCGAAGGGGTTGCACGCTCACTCAACCCGCACATCAACATCTGGGAAGTCGCCAATCCGATTGTGACCAACTACATCCGCAAATCCATCGGCCCGCAGGCCATCCTGAACGATCTGGGTAAAACCGCCATGGTGCTTGCCCGCTTTGGCCCCCGTCTGCCTGCATTGGTCGAAGGCGCGCTGATCCGGCAGGGCAACGAATTTCTGGAAGAGGCCAGCGGTGGGTTCTGGCGCTGGATTGTTCTGGCGCTGTTCTCAGGAGGTTTGATTGGCGGGGGCCTGATGCTGCTACTGGACAGATTGACCTGAGCAGGCCTAGGCTGGGGCATGCCCCGTCCAAATCCATACCGTCCGTTTACCCCTGACCCCAACCAGATGGCCTTGCGTCCAAGCGTCAGCGGCAACACCATCAATGGGCTGGATGAGCCGGAACGCCGTCGGCCAAGCGTTGTCTATTGGGCACCAAAGCCTGATGACATAGCCCATGGCGACATGCAGAATTGGTTTTTTACCGTTGATCCGGGCCTGCCGGTGTTTGCAGAGATGCGCGCCAAACGCCAAGAGGTGTCAAACCGCCCCTTGCCGCCGGTTGCAGATCACGCCGCAGAGCATTCCCCCGAAGAATGGACATCATTGCTGGACCAGTTTGTGGACGCGGGCCATTGTGAGCAGATTGGCGTCGCACAGATGCAGCAAGAGTGGTTGTTCGAAGGTGTCGAGGCACCCCAATCGCGCGTGATTATCGCAGGTGTGCAACATAACTATGACGAGATTGTCAAAGCGCCAGACGTCTTGGCCGGGGCAGAGGTTATGCAGCAGTACCACCGTGCAGCTGCCGCCGCCGTCGAGATCACGGCCTGGTTGCATGAGCAGGGATGGGCCGCGAAACCTGTGACCGGGCCGATGGCCACCAAGTTAACCATGATCCCTCCCGCCATCGCCTGTGGTTTTGGCGAGTTGGGCAAACACGGGTCGATCATCAACCGCGACATGGGGGCGTCCTTCCGCCTGTCTGCTGTGTTAACGGATGCGCCTTTTGCGCTGACGCCAGCGCAGGCATTTGGGGTGGATGACTTTTGCACAAATTGCCGGATCTGCGAAGATGCCTGCCCCCCGGAGGCCTTGTTTCAGACCAAGAAAACAGTGCGGGGACAAGAAAAGTGGTATGTCGATTTTGACAAATGCCTGCCGTTCTTTAACCAGCATCAGGGCTGTGCGATTTGTATTGCGGTCTGTCCCTGGTCGCGCCCGGGGGTTGGCCCTAACCTTGCCGCAAAGCTGGTAAGACGTGCGGAGCGTCTGGCGGGGGAGTAGTGCCCTTTCTGGTTGCGCGGTATTCTACCGCGCCGTGGGGCCGCCGCCCCGGGGGGCGGCGGATGAGGGTTTTCCACCCTCATACTCCCGAGGAAGAGTTAGAGCCAGAAAGAGGAGATCAAAGGCGCTCTATCGCCAGTGCGATGCCTTGACCGCCACCAATGCACATGGTGATTAACCCGCGTTTTCCTCCTGTTCGCTCAAGTTCATAGAGGGCTTTGACGGTGATGATCGCGCCGGTTGCCCCAACCGGATGACCCAGCGCTATGGCCCCGCCATTTGGGTTTACGACTGCCGGATCAAGACCAAGGTTTTTGTTGACGGCCAGAGCCTGAGCGGCAAAAGCCTCGTTGCTTTCGATGACGTCGAAATCACCCGGGGAAAGGCCCGTCTTGGCCAATAATTTTTCAACAGCTGGAACAGGGCCGATGCCCATGACCTCCGGGCGCACGCCCGCGTGGGCGTATCCCAGAATACGGGCGCGTGGGGTCAGGCCCGCGGACTCTGCCGCGTCAGCCGTGGCCAAAACCATAGCCGCAGCGCCATCATTGATGCCGCTTGCATTGCCCGCGGTCACGCTGCCGTCTTTCTGGAAGACGGCACGCAGGCCAGCGAGTGCCTCAAGACTGGTCGCCTTGGGGTGTTCGTCGACCTCGAAGGGCACGAAGTTGCGTTTGACGCGGACCTCGACGGGGACGATCTGATCTTTAAAGTATCCCGCTTCAATTGCGCGGGCGGCGCGTTGTTGGCTTTCCAGGGCAAAGGCGTCTTGCGCCGCGCGGGAGATATCATGTTCGGCTGCGACGTTTTCAGCTGTGACACCCATGTGACCCGTGCCAAACGGGCAATTCAAGGCACCCAGCATCATGTCGAGGGAGTTCACATCGCCCATCTTTTGACCAAAGCGGGCGGCGGGCATGATGTAGGGGGAGCGTGACATGCTTTCGGCACCTCCCGCGAGGGCAAAATCAGCATCCCCCAGCGCAAGGTTTTGCATCGCAGACACAATGGCCTGCACGCCGGAGCCACAGAGGCGATTGACGTTCATCGCCGGGGTTTCATCGGGCACGCCCGCGCCACGGGCCGCCACACGGCTGAGGTACATGTCGCGCGGTTCAGTGTTGATCACATGA
Source organism: uncultured Sulfitobacter sp. (assembly GCA_937928635.1). Classification (GTDB taxonomy): domain Bacteria; phylum Pseudomonadota; class Alphaproteobacteria; order Rhodobacterales; family Rhodobacteraceae; genus Sulfitobacter. The sequence goes on from CALFWM010000048.1 coordinate 196,525, forward strand.
CCAAAAACCACATGCCCGATCTGGTGCGGGTCTACCCCTGCGCGGGTCATCGCGGCAGTGGCCGCAGCGGTGCCCAGATCAATGGGGGATGTGCCCGCCAAAGCACCACCAAAGGTGCCGATGGCCGTGCGTGCGCCGCTGAGGATGACGATGTCTTTGGTCATGGGAGGTCTCTTTCAGAAATAGCTCTTTTGAGTATGCGCAAGGAACGCAGGTTTGTCAGCCAAGATGTATCGTCAGGGGGTACATCTGAGGTGATTGACAGCGTATCTGTCCGCGGTGCAATAATCTGCCATGGCGGATACGACTGACAATATACTGGCAAAGCTGCCGGCGCGGTTGAAAGAGGCCCGTGTGCTCAAGGGCTATTCGTTGGCGGCCTTGGCTGCGGCCTCTGGCGTGTCCCGCTCTATGCTGTCCCAGATCGAACGAGGTGAATCCTCCCCTACGATTGCGACGCTGTTGCACATGGCCCGTGCGCTTGAGTTGGAATTTAGCGTGTTGATGGATGAGGTCGCCGTCCCGGTACAGATCGAGGTGTTGCGCGCCCGTGACACGCCCCTGATAGAAAATCTGGGTGCCGGGTGCCGCATGCGTGTTCTGTCACCGACGGACAAGACCGGTCAGGATGAGGTATATGAACTGCTTTTTGAGGCGGGCGGGGTTTTGCACCGCAGTCCGTATGAAAAGGGGGCCAGCGCGCATTTGACAATAATTGAAGGCACCGCAGACGTCAGCAGCGGCGAAGGGGTCGAACGTTTGTTGCCCGGTGATACTGCGCGATATGCAGCAGATGTGCAGCACCGGGTCGCTTCTGTTGAAGGATCTGTGCGCGCGTTTCTGGTAATAAAAGTGCCTTGAGGTGCAGTGCGCTGCCAATGTGCTGGCCCTCTGAAAACGGTTGAGGCAAGGTGACGTTTATGTACAGCGAAGATTCCTTTTTCTCCCTCGGCGTTGGCGGCCAGATTGGTTTGGGCTGCCTGAGCTTCGCCCTCGCGGTTGCATTGATGTTTGGCGCGTGGCGGCTGATGCGCGGTAAGTCTTTGATGGTGCGTTTGCTGATTGCCGTTGGTTTGTATGCCCTTTTTGTGTGGCTGTCGCCGCAGATCTACTACACCTACTATTGGATGATTTTTGAGGATTTGCCGGTGCAATGGGTCATCGGTTGGCCCCCGTTTCAGGCCATGTTTGAACATGCCAGTTTCACGGGCCGGTCCAACCTCTCCTCCCATGGGAAGGGCGTATTGTTTTGGCTGATGATGGTATTGGCGCTTAAGCCGTCAAAGCCACGCGACCCGACGGCGTAAGCAGCCAGCACGCCGTGTCTTCAAACACCGCGGCGGTCAGCGGTTTGCCATAGCCCGCCCCTGTGTCCAGATTGATCCGATTGCCGTGGTGCTTGGCCTGATCCACCGGGGTGTGGCCATGGATGATGAGTTTTGGATGCCGACGTGTATCTTTGTGGAATTCCTGGCGAATCCACAGCAGGTCTTCTTCATCTTGATCCGCCAAAGGAACGCCCGGTTTGATGCCAGCGTGTGCAAAGAACAGATCGTCGGTTTCAAAGGTCAGGGGTAACGTCTGGATAAAGTCCAGGTGGGACTGTGGCACCGCCTGAAGTGCATCAGCATGGACATTTAACGTGCGGCTTTGCGGGCTCATTTTTACCCCATATGACGCCAGGGTTGTATCTCCACCAAGGCGCGGATGCAGCCAGGCCAGTTCAACCGGCAGATAGGCCTCATGGCGGGGATAGGGCAGCATGAACCATTCAAACATGCGGTCATGATTGCCCTTGATGAAATGCCAGTTGCGGCCCTGATCGCGCCCCTCAATCAGCAGGTCCAATACGGTACAGCTGTCTGGGCCACGATCCGTGTAGTCGCCCAGGAAAACGATTTGGGCGTCCGTCCCGCCATCTGCCTCAATAAAACCCAGAACGCGGTGGAGTTCGCCCAACTGGCCGTGGATGTCGCCAATAGCATAAAGCGGTTGAGGCATGGGGTGTCCTTGGCGCAATTTGGTGGGTCTGGTGTGAACCAGATTGGATGTGCAGACAAGGGATATCGGGGTGCCGATTGCTGGCACCCCGGTTGGCTTGGGGTCAGGCGACCTCAAACTGCAAGGGTTTGACCTGGGTGAACATGCCCGTCGCCTCAAGTTGAGCAATCACAGGCGCGGGCACAGGTGCATCAACGTACAAGAGCGCAATCGCCTCGCCTTTTACCGTTGCACGACCAAGGGTAAAGTTCGCGATGTTCACGCCGTTTTCGCCCATGGTCTGACCCAGCGTGCCGATGATGCCCGGCACATCTTCGTTGGTGGTATAGAGCATATGCGCGCCTACCTCGGCGTCGATGTTGATGCCCTTGATCTGGATGAAACGCGGTTTGCCATCCGAGAAAACCGTGCCCGCGATGGAACGTTCGCGTTTGTCTGTCACCACTGTCACCTTGATGTAACCGTCAAAGACGCCTGATTTGTCCTGATTGGTGGTGGAGATCTGGATGCCCTTTTCGCGCGCCACAACGGGGGCAGAGACCATGTTCACGTCCGGATTGGCGCGTTTCATGATGCCCGCCACAACGCCGCAGTTCAGCGCATCAAGGTTCATGTCTGCAACGGTCCCGTCATAAAGGATGTTGATCGCCTTGATCGGCTCATCCGTCAGCTGGCCGATAAAGCTGCCCAGATGGCCCGAGAGTTTCAGCCACGGGCCCATGACCTTGGCTTCTTCGGCAGTCACGGAGGGCATGTTCAGCGCGTTGCTGACAGCACCCGTCAGCAGGTAGTCGGACATTTGTTCGGCCACTTGCAGGGCGACGTTTTCCTGCGCCTCCGTGGTGGCAGCGCCTAAGTGCGGGGTGCAGACGACGTTGGGCAGGTTGAACAGCGGGTTTTCGGTGGCCGGTTCGGTCTTGAACACGTCAAAGGCCGCGCCTGCGACATGACCAGATTGCAGCATCTCGGCCAGTGCTTCCTCATCCACCAGACCGCCCCGCGCGCAGTTCACGATGCGCACGCCTTTCTTGGTTTTGGCAAGGTTTTCACGGCTGAGGATATTGGCGGTTTGCTCAGTAAAGGGTACGTGCAAAGTGATGAAATCCGCGCGCGGTAGCAGGTCTTCGAGCTCGACCTTTTCAACGCCCATCTTCTCGGCTTTTTCGTCACCGAGGAAGGGGTCATAGGCCAGCACTTTCATCTTGAGTGCACGGGCGCGGTCACAGACGATGCCACCGATGTTGCCCGCGCCAATCACGCCAAGTGTTTTGCCGGTCAGCTCCACACCCATGAACTTGGATTTTTCCCATTTGCCTGCGTGGGTGGAGGCGGATGCCTCGGGGATTTGGCGTGCCACGGCGAACATCATTGCAATGGCGTGCTCGGCGGTGGTGATCATGTTGCCAAAGGGCGTGTTCATCACGATCACGCCTTTCTTGGAGGCGGCGTCTTTGTCGATGTTATCCGTCCCGATACCCGCGCGGCCAATGACCTTGAGGTTGTCCCCGGCGGCGAGAATTTTCTCGGTCACCTTGGTGGCAGAGCGGATGGCGAGGCCGTCGTAGTTGCCGATGATCTTGGCGAGCTGTTCCTTTTCTTTGCCAAGGTCGGGTTGGAAATCCACGTCGATGCCGCGGTCTTTGAAGATCTGGACGGCGGCGGGGGAAAGTTTGTCGGAGATGAGTACTTTGGGGGCCATTTTGGGCTCCATTTCTGATGTCGGTATTACGTTGGTATTACGTCGGTATCGCGTCGGTGTATCAGCTGGCGAGTTCGGCCTCGAACGCCCAGGCAAGCCAGGGCAACATCGCTTTGATGTCGGAGGTTTCGACCGTGCCGCCGCACCAGATGCGCAGGCCCGGAGGCGCGTCGCGGTAGGCACCGATGTCGAGGGCCACGTTTTCGTCCGCGAGCCGTTTTGCCACGGCCTTGGCAAAGGCTGCACCGTCGGTGATCCGGTCGTCCGTGAATTTCAGACAGACCGAGGTGTTTGACCGGGTGTCCGGGTCCACCGCGAGGTGGTCGATCCAATCGTGAGCATCGACGAAGTCCGCGATGGCTTGTGCATTGGCGTCCGCCCGCGCGATCAGACCTTTCAGGCCGCCCACGGATTGTGCCCAGTCGAGCGCATTCAGATAGTCCTCGACGCAGAGCATTGAGGGGGTGTTGATCGTCGCCCCTTCAAAAATGCCGTCGATCAGTTTGCCGCCTTTGGTCAGGCGGAAGATTTTTGGCAGAGGCCACGCGGGCGTGTAGCTTTCCAGCCGTTCCACCGCGCGCGGCGACAGGATCAACATGCCATGGGCCGCTTCGCCGCCCAGCACTTTCTGCCAACTGAACGTGGTCACATCGAGCTTGTCCCATGGCAGGTCCATCGCAAAGGCGGCGGAGGTCGCATCACACAGCGTCAGGCCAGCGCGGTCCGCCGGGATCACATCGCCAGAGGCGACGCGCACGCCGGAGGTTGTGCCGTTCCACGTAAAGCAGACGTCGTTGTCGTAGTTTAAGCTGCCCATATCGACGATCTTGCCGTAGTCGGCCGTGTGCGTGGTCGCCTCAATCTTGAGCTGTTTAACCACGTCGGTGACCCAGCCCGCGCCAAAGCTCTCCCATGCAACCATCCGCACGGGACGCTCGCCCAGCAGGTTCCACATCGCCATCTCAAAGGCACCTGTGTCAGAAGCAGGCACGATGCCGATCTTATAGTCTGCCGGAATGCCGAGGATGTCGCGCGTGGTCTCTATCGCCGCCTTGAGCTTTTCCTTGCCCACAGCCGCACGATGGCTGCGGCCCAAGGGCGCGGAAGCGAGTTTTGCCAGATCAAATGTGGGGGGTTTGGCGCAAGGGCCGGATGAAAAACGAGAATTCGCCGGTCGCGTGACCGGTTGCTGAGTAGCCATTGATGCTATCCTTACAGATAAATGCCCTTCGTTGGGGAAGGGTGTCCCACCGCCGGACATACGGAACCCCAGTAAAAACAGCAATAGGCAAAGGTGTTTGCCTTGAAGGTAAATGTAGCCTTTTGCAGAACGATGCAGGAACGCATGTTTCCTATTGGCACAAATTTGACACAAGGAAATCCGGTTTTGTTCCACAACACCAAGCCGCAGAATCGTGTGGTATGCTTAATGCAATCAGCCCTTTTCTGGCGGGTCAGGTGGCGTCATGAGTGGCATGGCGTTGATCTGGGCCGCGAATGTCAAAGGCCTGAAGCCCGCCGCCAAGATCGTGCTGATTCAGCTGGCGGACTTCCACAACAAGGAAACCGGCCAGTGTAATCCGAGCGCACAGCGGTTGGCGGACGAATGCGAGATGGGCCGCGCAACGCTGTTTCGGCATATGACGACGTTGGAGGAATGCGGCCTTGTCACGCGCCATGCGCGAGGGGACGGGGATGGTGGGCGCGGGTCCAACCAATATGAATTGCACCTTGATATCGCTCTTGGCCCAAGCGCACGCCCGAAGGGTGGCAATAGAGGTCCCAACGGGGTTGTGTCTCAAAATGAGACGGGGGGAAACGTCTCAAAAACGCGGGGGAAAAGTCTCAAGGGTGAGACGGGGGTAGTCTCAAATCGGGACAGGAACCTTACCATTGAACCTAAGAAAGAACCTCCTTCGCGCGAGCGCGAGGCGGCGGCGGATGAAGAAGCTGAGAAGATCTTGGCCGCGTTTCCACCAGACCGACTTCGCGGCAGAGCGGCCTGCCTTGCCCACATCGAAGAGGCCGTGAAGGAAGGGATCAAGCCGGAGGACTTGCTGCAAGCCGCCCAAGCCTACGCCACCGACAGCGCAGGGTTCACCCGCTCCAAGGTCTGCTTTTCCGACAACTGGTTTCAGTCACGGCGCTGGCAGGCCTATGTCGATAAGCAAGCGGAAGACCGGGAGAAGGCGGCAGCGTTGCAGGCTGACCACCATGCCCGGCTGGCGTGCTGGATCAGTGATCGCAGCCCGATGTGCAAACACATCACGTCGACGCAAGTCACGGTGTTGCTTGCGTCAAAGATGGTTTCCGAGGCCCAAATCCAAGCCGCAGGCCTAAGATAATGACCGCAACCGATCCCACTGAAGAGCAAACAGCAAGGCGACCCATGTCATACGCTGGCGCTCCTGACACGGGACCTTGCGAGGGGCGGCAAGCCTCCCCTTCGAACCCCACCGGCGCGGGAAAAACCCGCACCAAAGAGCCGCTGACCGAGACATTCGTCTTCCGGTGCACATCGGCAGAGAAGGCCCAGTTGCGCGCCAAGGCCGAGGCCGCTGGACTGCCCGCTGCGACCTTGCTTCGAGAGGCGCTTGGCCTCACCGAGGCCCGTCGTCGCAAGCCCGTCCCCCGCGTGGATCCTGCGTTGGTGCTGGCCGTTGGGCGCATCGGTGGTAACCTCAACCAGATCGCCCGCTGGCTGAACCGCGCGATGCTGGCGGGCCGTGTTGACCTTGACGCGCTCACCGTCGCCCGCCGCTTGCTGACCATCGAACGCCAACTTGCCCAAATCATCGAGGCGTCTCGCCGATGCTGATCAAGTTCTTCCGCAACGGCAAAGGCGCGGGCGCTGGTCCGGTCGGCTACCTCGTCGCGGACAAAGTACTGGCCTATGATAACAACCGCGACCTGATCCGCGATGCAGACGGCCAACCGATGACCGTCACGCGCGAACCCTTGCCCGAGGTCCTGCGCGGCAATCCCGAGCGCACCGAAGCCCTGATCGACGCCAGCCGCCACCAATGGACCTACCGCGCGGGCGTGATCAGCTTTGCCGCCACCGACGCCCCGAGCGAGGAACAGCAGGCCGAGGTCATGGACGGTTTTGAGCGTCTGGCCTTCGCGGGGCTGGACCCGACGCAATATGACGTGCTTTGGGTCCGACATACCCACGAAGACCGGGTCGAGCTTCACTTCTGCACACCGCGCTTGGAGCTGACCTCGGGCCGCAGCCTGAATATCGCGCCACCCGGCTATCAAAACGCCTTTGACAGTCTGCGCGACGTGATGAACCAGCGCCACGGCTGGGCCGATCCGATGGAACTGGAGCGCACCCAAGAGGTCCGCGACACCATCGAGACCCCAACCCGCGCCCAAGGCCGCGACGAGCTGCACGCGTGGCTGCAAGACCAGATCAGCGTCGGCCTGATCACCGACCGAGCAAGCATGATCGACGCCCTGGCCGATGCTGGCTTCGACCTGCCCCGCGTCGGCAAAGCCTACCTAACCGCCCAAGACCCCGACACCGGCGAGCGCTGGCGTTTGAAAGGAGAGATTTTCCATGAAGACTGGCAAGCCGACCCGGCTGAGCGAGAAGCTGAACGCGGAGCTGGACACGATCCGGCAGGATTACGCCGCCTCGATGGCATCCCAGCTGGAGAGCTTCAGGACCGATTTGAGCAAAATTGCGACCATCGCGCATCGTACAATCGAGACCGATACCCGCACCTTCCTACGACAGAACAAGAGCTGGCTGACGATCTCGCCCTTGCTGATCATGGCGACGTTCTTAGTGGGGATCGCCTCGATGATGGCCGCGAGCTTGCTTTGGACGCTGATACTGACCAGCTCGGAGCTGACGGACTTGGGCCTGACAAGGATCGACAGGGAGGACGGGAGATGGCTGGTGCTGGACCCGACCAAGACGCGGCTGAGGACCTGTACGCTGGGCGGCAGATCAGTGACCTGCATAAAGATCGAGGAGAACTAGATGACGACACCCCTGACAGCCTTGGAACGCGACTTGCTTGCCTGCGTCGAGCGGTTGGTGACGGCCTGCGAGGTCTCAGCAAAAGAATTGAGCGGCTTGGAAGCACGCTCGACGACCAGGATGCAGAGCCAGATGGATGGATTGGCCGCCTGCGTGTCGGTGCTCATTCAATCGCAAACGGCGTCCGTGGCGGCGTTGCACGGCTTGCTCAGCGAGGGCTCGAACTACGGGACGCTGCGCACGCAACTAGAGACCAGCTTGAAATTAGTGAAAGCCGCCGAAGAGAGGTTGAGACAGAGCTAGAGGAGCGTGAAGTCGAGATGGATCGGGGGATGACGCATTGA
>CALFWM010000049.1 GCA_937928635.1 uncultured Sulfitobacter sp.
TCGACCCACGGCTTGTTGACCCCCAATGAGGCATATGCCAGCAAAACAGAACCGATGAGAATAGCAGCCTAAATGATCCCCTGATCCATCTTAAACCGGCTGCAAACTGGTCCAAATACTAGGACCACCTCTGGCCATCAAGAAACTTGCTGTACGCTCTGGTGTGTTAAATAGGAGTTAATTTATGTGTTACACTTCACCCAAACATCCTTTTTCCCTTACCTATCAATGCCTTAAAAAACATGCGGTGTGTGCTAACACGTTATAAAGTGTGTGCTAACACGAAAAAAGGTGTGTGCTAACACGAAAATACTTGACCTTGGTGTGTGCTAACACGAAAACAGAACCCATGGTGTCTGATAACACGAAAGCACGCTCGCCCCTGCTGCCTGACCGCATGCGTCAGGACGGGTTTTTTGTCTGCGATATCTTTGATGCAGCCCCCAAGGGCGACATTGGCTCGATGGAACACCCCGTTTTTTCAATCTCCACCAAACCGGACCGCAATGTGCGGCGTTATGAGAATGGTGAGACCTTTGTGGAGGTGGTGCCATCGGTCAAAGGGCTGGCGACAATCTATGACCGCGACATTCTGATCTTTTGCATCAGCCAGGTGATTGGGGCGCTCAATGAGGGGCGCGAGATCAGCCAGACCTTGCGCTTCAAGGCCTATGATCTCTTGACCGCCACCAACCGGGGCACCGACGGGCGCGGGTATGAGCAATTGCGCGCGGCCTTTGAGCGGCTTTCAGGCACCCGCATCACCACCAATGTGACCACGGATGACGTTGAAATTCTCGATGGTTTCGGGTTGATCGACCGCTACCGCATTGTGCGCCAGACCCGCGACGGGCGGATGCAGGAAATCGAGGTGCATCTGTCCGACTGGGTGTTCAACGCCATCAACGCGCGCGAGGTGCTGACGCTGTCGCGCAACTACTTCCGTCTGCGCAAACCGCTGGAGCGGCGGCTTTATGAGATCGCGCGCAAACACTGTGGGTACAAACAACGCTGGGCGATCGGCTTGGGCAAGCTCAAGGACAAATGCGGTTCCTATTCCACCGATAAGGAGTTCAAACGGCTGGTCTCCAAAATCATAGCGCAAGACATCGCCCATGATCATATCCCCGATTACACCCTGCGCATTGAGGGCAATCAGGCGATCTTTTATTCGCGCGGTTCCGTGCCGGTGCCGGTTGAGGAATTGTTTGAAGGGCCGTTGGAGGCGGAGGCCTACACTGATGCACGCATTCTGGCGCCGGGCTGGGATGTGCGGCATCTGGAAACCGAATGGCGCCGCTGGTGCGGAAAAGAAGAAATCGAGCCCAAACACCCCACCCGTCATTATCTGAAGTTCTGCGAAAGCTGGGCGGCCCGGCGCGGCGCGCCATAAGTAAGGTGCATGTCGCGGCGCGCCATAAAAATGCTTGAGTTAAGCGGCAAGACAGGGTTTTGGGTCAGGTGAATATCACATACAATGCATCCGCGTATTTTAAGGTACGACAAAAAGAGTATTAATATGAAAATTGCAGTTATGGGTTTGGGCTATGTTGGCCTGTCAAATGCAGCTCTGTTGGCGCAGCACCATGAGGTGGTTGGCGTTGATCTGGACCCCGCGCGCGTGGATGCTGTCAATGCCGGGCAAAGCCCCATTCAGGATGCCGAGCTCAGCGCCTTTCTGACCCGTGATGACCTGACCTTAAACGCCTCAACGGATGCTGCCACCGCCCTGGCAAATGCAGACATTGTCATTGTCGCCACCCCAACCGATTACGACCCCAAAACCAACTATTTCAACACCGGCTCCGTGGACGGTGTGGTTGAGGCCGCGCTGGCCGCCAATGACACCAGCACCGTGGTGGTCAAATCCACGATTCCCGTGGGCTATGTCGCGGGTGCGCGCCAGCGGCTGGGCACCACGCGGCTGATCTTTTCCCCGGAATTCCTGCGCGAGGGCCGCGCGCTTTATGACAATCTGCACCCCAGCCGCATTGTGGTGGGTGATCAGACCGAACGGGGCCGCCAGTTTGCCGCCCTGCTGCAGGAAGGCGCCGAAGACAAAGACGTCCCCACCCTGCTCACGGACCCGTCCGAGGCCGAGGCGATCAAGCTCTTTGCCAATACCTATCTTGCGATGCGCGTGGCCTATTTCAACGAACTTGACAGCTATGCCATGGCCGGTGGCATGGACAGCCGCCAGATCATTGAGGGCATTGGTCTGGATCCGCGCATTGGCGATCACTACAACAACCCATCCTTTGGCTATGGCGGCTATTGCCTGCCCAAGGACACCAAACAGCTGCTGGCCAACTACGCCGCTGTGCCCCAAAACCTGATGCAGGCGATTGTGGATGCCAACCGCACCCGCAAGGATTTTCTGGCCGAACAGATCGTGGCCAAGGCCCCTTCTGTGGTGGGCGTTTACCGGCTGGTGATGAAAGAGGGGTCGGACAACTTCCGCCAAAGCTCCATCCAGGGCATCATGAAACGCATCAAGGCCAGGGGCATTGAAGTGATCGTCTATGAACCCGAGCTGGGCGAGGATGTGTTCTTTAGCTCAAAAGTGGTGGATGATCTGGC
>CALFWM010000050.1 GCA_937928635.1 uncultured Sulfitobacter sp.
GCCCCAGCTGCGTTTGTTGGCTGTCAAACGCTCCAGCCAATCCGCAATCTCTTTGTTCTCGTCGCTCAGCACAGGGCTGTAACGATAGCAGGTCTCGCTGATCTCAAAGGCACGACAGGCCAACGCGATACTTACGCCGTATCGTGCGACCGCATTCATGGCCATCTCTCGTCGCAGAGACGGCCTTAGCGCTTTTTTCCAAGCGCCTCCTTCAGCAAGTCGTTCTGCATGCTCATCTCAGCATACATACGCTTCAGGCGGCGGTTCTCATCCGCCATATCCTTCATCTCAGACATCAAAGATGCGTCCATACCGCCAAACTTGGCACGCCATTTGTAAAAACTCGCGCTGCTCATCCCATGCTCACGGCACAGCTCAGAGACCGGCACACCGCTCTCCGCCTGCTTCAACACCGCCATGATCTGCGCGTCGCTGTATCGTCCATTCTTCATCGGAAATCTCCTCAGTTATCTTGCCGAGAAAATTCTACTTTTGAACACCACTAATTTTAGGGGGATTACCACAGGATTTCATCGAGGTAAAGCTCAGCACCTTTTCCCGCCCGATCCTGCATTTTCAGATGCAGCCGGACCCACGGACGCCAGTGATTGATGTCTTTGTCTGCCATTTCAAATCACGCCGCCCAACTCAGATCTGGCGGGAGCGCAGTTGGTATGAAAAGGAAGTACATGGGCCCCATGCCACCGCATTGGGTTATGCCGTCTCAACCGTGCGCCGCACGGCGGAGGCTGCCGCCCTGCGTGTCCTGATCACCAAAACCACCAAAGGCACCAAAACGCCGGTTGTCCTGATCGGGGACATGAACGACGGCAAGAACAGCAACACCATGAATATTCTCAGCGAACAGCCCACATTCCTCGGCCCGCTGTCCTCCGGTGGGGCGGACAATGCGCTTTACACCGCGCAAACCATGCAGGAATACCGCTCCGTCCGGGACGTTTACTATACCCATGTGTTCAACGGGCAGCGCGAAAGTCTGGATCACATCATGTTCAGTGAGCAGTTCTATGACAATTCCAAACGTCGCCTCTGGGCCTTTGATGAAATGTGGGTGCAGAACGATCATCTGAACGTGGATGACCACAAAGAGAGCGGCACAAATGATCATGGTGTGATCCGCGTTGGATTTGATTGGAAGCCAAGCCCGGGCGCGGTGGCGTGACGCAGATTTCCTGCTGGTCTTAGCGGGCCTCGCCCCCTAAAACCCCCTTAACCTTAGGGGGTTTTTATGACCAAAATTACGCCTCAACCCGGCATTCTGGACATCGCGCCTTATCAGGGCGGTGCGTCCCATGTGGCGGGCATTGAAAATGTGGTCAAACTCAGCTCAAACGAAAACCCATTGGGCCCAAGCGACAAGGCCAAAGCCGCCTATGCACGCGCGGGGCACAGCCTTCATCGTTATCCGCCCTCTGATCACGGTGCGCTGCACACGGCAATTGCCGAGGTCTACGGGCTGGATGCCGCGCGGATCATTTGCGGGGCCGGTTCGGACGAAGTGATCGCGTTTCTGTGTCAGGCCTATGCCGGACCGGGGACAGAGGTTGTGCACACCGAACACGGTTTTGGCATGTACCGCATCAACGCGCTGGCCGCGGGTGCAACCCCGATTGAGGTGGCAGAGCGTGAGCGTGTCACGGATGTGGGCGCCATTCTGGCGGCTTGCACGGATAAAACCGCGCTGGTGTTTATGGCCAACCCCAATAACCCGACGGGCACAATGATCAGCGCGGCAGAGGTGCAAAAACTGGCCGAAGGATTGCCAGAGCAGGCCCTGCTGGTGCTTGATGGGGCCTATGCAGAATATGTCGAAGGGTATGATGGCGGGGCTGCGCTGGTAGATCAGCGTGAAAACGTGGTGATGACACGCACGTTTTCCAAAATTTACGGGCTGGGCGGTCTGCGCATCGGTTGGGGGTACGGTCCGTCGCATGTGATCGACGTACTGAACCGCATTCGCGGTCCGTTTAACGCCTCTCAGGCTGCTTTGGATGCGGCAGAGGCGGCGGTGCGTGACACCGCCCATACCGCCCATTGCCGGGCCGAAAACGCGCGCTGGCGGGTCTGGTTGTCGGACGCGCTTGCAGAGATCGGCGTGCCCTCTGATGTGTCCTGCACCAACTTTGTACTGGCCCGGTTTGCCACCGCTGAGGAGGCCACGGCGGTGGATGCCTACCTTAAATCTCAAGGTCTGATCGTGCGCCCGGTAGGCAGTTACAATCTGCCTCATTGCCTGCGCATCACGGTCGGGGATGAATCATCCTGCCGCCGTGTGGTGCATGCGGTGCGTACCTTCAAGGAAGGGGGACAAGATGACACAAGTCTATGATCGCGTTGCCTTTATCGGGCTGGGGCTGATCGCATCATCCTTGTTCTGGGCCAGCAAACGGGCCGGGTTGGTGGGAGAGATCACGGGTTACGCGCGCTCTGCCGAAACCCGCGATACGGCGCGAGAGATTGGTCTGTGTGACCGTGTGTGCGACACCGCGGCTGAGGCTGTGGAGGGTGCCGATCTGGTGATCCTCTGCGTCCCGGTCGGGGTGATGGGCGCAGTGGCCGCAGAAATTGCACCGTATCTGAAACGGGGGGCGACGATATCAGACGTCGGTTCGGTCAAGGCAGATGTCATTGCGCAGGTCGCACCGCATGTGCCCGAGGGCGTGCATTTCATCCCCGCCCACCCGCTTGCGGGGACGGAGCATTCCGGGCCACGCTCCGGATTTGCCGAGCTGTTCGACAACCGCTGGACGCTGATTGTGCCGGTTGAAAACGCGGACCGCGTGGCCGTCGCGAGGTTGCGCGCTCTTTGGGAAGGGACGGGCGCGCTGGTCGATGAGATGGACGCCGAACACCACGATCTGGTGTTGGCTGTCACGTCCCATGCGCCGCACCTGATTGCCTATACGATGGTGGGCGTCGCGGATGATTTGCAACGGGTCACGGATGAAGAAGTGATCCAGTATTCTGCCACGGGCTTTCGCGACTTTACCCGCATCGCGGCTTCTGACCCGACCATGTGGCGCGATGTGTTTCTGAGCAACAAGGACGCCACACTGGAGATCCTCGGGCGCTTCACTGAGGAACTCTTCGCCCTGCAGCGCGCCATCCGTCAGGGCGATGGAGATCACCTGCATGCTTACTTCACCCGCACCCGAGCCATTCGGCGTGGCATTATCGAAGCGGGACAAGACACGGATGAGCCGAACTTTGGCCGCGGGGCAAAGAAATGAGGCTTCGGCATCTGCTCTTTGCCCTGCTTATCACGGCAGGTGGTGCAGCGGCGCAGGCCCCTGGCGATTCACTGCGTCCGGTGCAGCGGGGCGGAAACCCCGTGGTACAGCCCGTCGTCGTTGCGCCCTCTGGTGCGATTGAACAACCACAGACGGACGAGGCCAATCAGGCCGCGCGGGAACGCGGAGGGTTGTTCAAATCCCTGCGCCCGATGTTCCGGTCTCGCAAGGTTGAAAAGGAAGGGCGCGCCGCGCGCCGGTTGCGCGAAAAAGGAGCCATTTGCGGGGACATTGCCATTCAGGGTGAGGCCGTGGGCCGCGTGGCGGGCAAGCTGCGCGGGTGTGGCGTGGACAATGCAGTGCGGGTGCGCGCGGTTTCTGGTGTGGCGCTCAGCACCGGGGCGGTGATGGATTGCCAGACGGCCGGCGCGCTCAAGTCGTGGATGGAGCGTGCTGCCAAACCCGCCTTGTCGCGCAAGGGCGGCGGCCTCAAGTCAGTCAAGGTGGCGGCGCATTATGCGTGTCGCACACGCAACAACCAGCGCGGGGCCAGAATATCGGAGCACGGCAAGGGCCGCGCGATTGATATTTCGGGGTTCCGGCTGAAAGACGGCACAGAGGTGTCGGTGCTCAAGGGCTGGAACAATCGCAAATATTCCAAACCCCTGCGGCAAATGCACAAAGGGGCCTGCGGGCCGTTTGGCACAGTTCTGGGGCCCAATGCGAACAAATTTCACCGCGATCATTTCCACTTTGATACGGCGCGCTACCGCTCTGGCAGTTACTGCAAGTAACGTTTGCCCGCATTATATTCGGCGGGGGTTATTCGAACTTCAGGCGGGGGGCAGACCCCAATGGAATGCCGCTGAGCGCCATGCGCCCGTTCTGAAATGTCATGTCAATGTCCATGTCTTCGGGGCGTCCACTGCGGTTGGCAAGCAGGCCAAGCACCAGTTCGACTTGACCGCGCTGCGCAGTTGGCAATGCGCCCGCACCTTCCGCCACGTCGAGCAGTTTGCGCCAGTTGCGGGCCTGAAGGTTCATCTGCCCCGTGGGGATGCCGCTGGGGTCAATCACCAGATCGCCTGTCGCGCGCAGGGCCAGATCACCCCAGATGATATCCAACTCCTGCACTCTCAGTCCGCGCAGCTGTGGCGGGGTGCCTTCAAAAGAGGCGGGCGTCAGCGGGGCGTCAAAGGTGACGCTGCCACTTGCGGTGAAGGCTTCAAACGTGGTTGGCCAGGTTTCGGGCAGGGACAGCAAATGGCGTGGCAAGGTGCCGGGCGCAAGGTTGGTGCTGGCCAGTGTGATCGCGTAGCGCGCGTTGTCCTGATGATCCTGATCCGCCAGCAGGGTGAAATCATCGCTGACCAACAGCTCCTGTTCATAGGCCACGACACCCCAACCCTCGCTGTTGATGCGCAAACTGCTCAGTTCGAGCGCAAATCCCGGACGCAGGCGCAGTGCGGCGGTGGCGTTACGTGTTTCAAGTGCAAGACGCCCGCCGGGCAGGTCCAGCACCATTGGCGTATCAGGCAGGTCCAGATCGACATATCCGGGCCAGTAGGTGCGTGCCTTTAGCGCGCCGCCGTTCACGGTCAGGGTGCTTTGTGCAACCGGGTTGCGTACACTCAGAGCGGTCACGTTGGTTTGGATATTCATCGGAAAACCACTTTGCGCGGTGTCAGCGGTGATATCCCAGCCTGCGGCGCGGCGGTCATCGACCCAGGCGTTGATGGCTTGCGCGGCGCCGTAGCTTGCCAGCGCCCACCAGCCACACCACAGCACCGCGACTACAATCAGCAGTCTGATCAACAAACGCATGTGAACACCCCTTTAACTCAATCCGCAGATCAGGTTTACCGATGATGAACAGAAGGGACCAGTGCAATGGCAATGTGGGTATTTGGATATGGCAGCCTGCTTTGGAATCCGGGGTTTGAGGTTGCTGAAAGCGTAATCGGCACATTGCCGGATTACGCGCGGTCGTTTTGCATGCACTCAATCCACCATCGCGGCACGGAAGAAGACCCGGGGCTGGTGTTGGCACTGGATGAGCAACCCGGTGAAAGCTGCGCGGGCGTAGCGCTGCGCGTGCCAGTGGCGCAAGAGGCGCAAACGCTGGCCTATCTGCGTGAACGGGAGCTGATTTCCTCGGCCTATGTGGAAAAGACCCTGACTGTGCGCCTGTCGGACGGGCGCGAGGTGCAGGCATTGGTCTATGTGATTGATGAAAATCACGTTCAATATTGCGGGGGATTGCCGCTGGAAGAGCAGGCACGGATCATTGCCCGGGCCGTGGGTGGACGGGGGCCAAATACCGAATATCTGTACAATACCGCCCGTCATCTGAGCGATGTGGGCCTTGAGGACCCGGCGTTGGAATGGCTGAGCGCACGGGTTCAGGCACTGGCGTCATAAAATCTTGGCAAAGGGTAGCCGTTTCGGTGTAAGCTGCGCGCAGAGCAGAAAAACGATCAAATAACAGGTCAGGAGCAAGGCCGCATGGCGCAGCCAGACCGCCGAACAGGAACGCAATTTTCACAGCCCGTGCGTCAGATCACGCTGATGCTGGTGGTGCTTGGCTTGACAGGCTTTGGCGCGTTTTTGGCGCTGCCCTCGGTGTTGCCGATTTTTGCCGCCAACCCCTATCTGAACGGCGTTATCATCTTTGTCTTTGTGGTTGGTGTTTTTGCCTGTTTCTATCAGGTTGTGCAGCTGATCGGCTCCGTCCGCTGGATTGAAAACTTTGTGGCCGATGATGCGGACCCGTCCACCGTGCCGCCGACGATGCTGGCACCGCTGGCCTCTCTGTTGCGCGCACGCGGCGCGCGGATGCAGGTCAATGCCTCCTCCACTCGCTCCATTCTGGATTCTGTTTCAACCCGTATTGATGAGGTTCGTGAGATCACGCGCTACATCGTCAACATGCTGATTTTCTTGGGCCTTTTGGGCACGTTTTATGGCCTGGCCACAACGGTGCCTGCGGTTGTGGACACGATCCGTAGCCTTGCCCCGACGGAGGGCGAGGGCGGCGTTGATGTGTTTGGGCGCCTGATGACCGGCCTTGAGGCACAGTTGGGGGGCATGGGCGTTGCCTTTGGCTCGTCCCTGCTGGGGCTGGCCGGGTCGTTGGTTGTGGGCCTGCTGGAACTCTTTGCCGGGCACGGGCAAAACCGGTTTTATCAAGAGCTTGAAGACTGGCTCAGCTCCATTACGCGGGTTGGATTTACCAGTGGTGAGGATGCCTCCGCCGAGCAGCAGATCATGGCGGGCATGGTCGATCACATGGCAGAGCAGATGGAGAGCATGCAGCAAATGTTCACCCAATCTGATGTGAGCCGCTCGATTGTGGATGAAAAGCTCAGCAAACTGGCGGATGCGATGGAGCGTATGAGCACGCGGCTGGAGGGGGCGGGCGGCCATTCTACCGGCGCGCTGGAGCGAGTGGCGCGTGGTCAGGAAAACCTTGTCAGTGTACTGGAAACCCATTTTCAGGAACAAACGCACAACGGTGGCGGAGATGGCATTGATGCGGAAAGCCGGATGCGCTTGCGCTCCATTGATGTGCAGATGCTGCGTATTCTGGAGGAAATCTCTGCCGGGCGACAGGAAACCATGGCAGAGCTGCGCAATGACATCTCGCGTCTGACTAAGGCGCTGACAAACGCGCCGCGTACCACTGAATCACGCCGATTGCGGGCCAGTAGAACGACCCCACCTGAGGAGTTCTGAGCATGGCACTCTCGCGTCGGACGGGCGCGCGGTTTCAAAGCTCGATCTGGCCGGGTTTTGTGGATGCCATGACGGGTCTGTTGCTGGTGCTGATGTTTGTGCTCACCATTTTCATGGTGGTGCAGTTTGTCCTGACGGAGCGGATTTCCGGCCAGGAAACCGAACTGGATAATCTTGCCAGTGAGGTCGCGGCCTTGGCGCAGGCGTTGGGGTTGCAAGAGACTGAAAATATACAACTTAAAACCCGCGTTGGCACTTTGTCCTCGTCGCTGGACAGTGCACAGGATGAGGCCACGGAGCAGGCCGTGTTGATTGCCACGCTGACCTTTGAGCGTGACACACAGATCGCTGCCTTAAACGCAGCGCGCTCCGAAATTGCAGATTTTGAAACGCAAGTGGCAGCGCTTTTGTCGCAACGCGATACCGCCTTGGGACAGGTCAGTGACCTTGAAGGCGAACGCGCCGAATTGCTGAGTGCGCAAGAGGCCTTGAACCTTGCGCTGGCGGAGGCGCGGACAGAAATTGACGCTGGTGTTGAGGCCGCCCGTTTGGCCGCATCGCGGCGCGAGGCGTTGGATGCCTTGATTGAGGATCTGCGCGCGCGCAATGCGGATGCCCAAGCGCAGGTGGCGGATTTGACCGGGCAGGTGGCCGAGGCCGCCGAGGCCTTGAGTGCTGAGGAAACCGCGCGATTGGCAGAGGCTGCCGCAGCAGAGGCGCTGCGCGAACGGCTGGAAAATGCTGACGCGGAACTGACGGCAATGACGCTGGAGCTGGAGCGTCAGCGTCAGGATGCCGAAGACACGCTGACCCTTTTGGCGGCGGCTCGCGCTGCGGAAGAAGACCTCGATTCGCAATTGGCGACGGCCTTGCTGAGCTTGCAAATTGCGCAAGGCGATGTGCGCAGCGGCGCAGAAGCGCAGGGCGAAGCCCAACAAGCGCTGCAAGAGGCGCAGGCGTTGATTTCCTCATTGCAGGCGGAATTGGATGGCACCAAGACCGCATTGGAAAAAGCGATAAGCGAGCAGAATGAAAGCGAAAGGCTGTTTCTGGCGGATCGCGATGGATTGCGCAGTGCCCTGGCGGAAGCACGCGCCGAAATTGAAGGGCTGCAAACCAAAACAATTGCGCTTGAAAACACGGTTGAAACCCTCAGCGGGACGGAAAACAGCTTGAACACAGATCGCATTGCCTTGCAGGGTGACCTATCGCAGGCCCGAACAGAGCTTGGGGCCCTGCAAGATGCAAAAGCCGAGCTGGAGCAGAGAATCGCAACCTTGAATGCAGCCGAAACGACGCTGAACGCGGACCGAACGGAATTGCAGAACACGCTGGCCGAAGCCCGCGCCCGTGTCGGAGAACTGGAGGAGGGGCAGAACACGCTGGAGCAGCGTTTGGCAGCGTTGAGCGCGGAGCAGGTGCAATCTATCACAGACCGGGAAGGGTTACGGGCCTCACTGGCTGAGGCGCGTGCGCGGCAAGCCACATTGGAGGCCATGTTGGCGCAAACCCGCGATGCGTTGAGTGCGGATAAAGAAGAACTGCAGGCTGCGTTGCAACTGGCCGAGGCGCAGTTAAATAAGTTAAAAATTGACCTTGAGAGTGCGCGCAATTCCCTGAGTGCAGAGCGTGATGACCTGCGCACGCAGCTGAGTGACGCATTGGCAGCACAACTGGCCGCAGAGACCCTGGCCAATGATCAGACCACAGATGCGGAGAAAAAGGCGGCATTGCTGGCTGCGGCGCAACAGGCGCTGGCAGGGGAGCAAGCGGTTAGTGCGGAGGCGAAACGGCAGACGGAGGTTTTGAACCAACAGGTCGCGGCGTTGCGTTCAGAATTGGGCAGCCTGCGGGCGCTGCTGGATGACGCGAAAGAACGGGACGCCGCCAAGGATGTTGAATTGCAATCCCTTGGGTCGGAGCTGAATACCGCCCTCGCGCGGGTCGCGGCAGAGGAATCGCGGCGCGCCGATCTGGAAGCTGCCGAACGTGCGCGCCTGGAGGAAGAAGCCCGCGCGCTTGCAGAAGAAGCAAAGGATTTGCAGCAATACCGTTCGGAGTTCTTTGGCCGGTTGCGCGACGTGCTTGGGGCACAGGATGGGGTCCGGATTGATGGTGACCGGTTTGTATTTTCCTCAGAGGTGCTGTTCCCGCCAGGTGGCGCGGTCCTGTCCGCAGACGGGCAAGCGGAGATTGCAAAAGTTGCCGAGATTTTACGCAGCGTTGCGGATGACATCCCCCCTGAGATCAATTGGGTGATCCGCGTGGATGGCCATACGGACAACGCGCCGCTGTCCGGGTTGGGTCAATTTGCGGACAACTGGGAGCTTTCTCAGGCGCGTGCGCTGTCTGTGGTTAAATACATGATCAACGCGCTTCAAATTCCGCCGGACCGTCTGGCGGCCAACGGATTTGGGGAATTCCAGCCGGTCGCTTTGGGCAGCACAGACGAGGCGCGCGCGCAAAACCGGCGGATTGAACTGAAATTTACTGAAAAGTGATCCTGCGGGCACGGGGGAAGACCCCCGTGATTTCATTTACAGGCGCGTGTAGCGGACCTGAGCCCATCGCGGTGCAGGTGGTTTTGCAGACCTTGCGCGTGCTGACCACCGTGCTGAAACCTACCCGTTGTCAATGTCGCATGAGTGTGACCGTCTTGTGTTCCAGAACTTTCCCATCACGGATCAGGGTTGCTGTTCCTGTGTATTGTCCCGCCGGCCAATCCGTACTCGGGCGCTTTTTGCCGATGGCGCGCATCGCCAAAGCCTGAGATTTTGGCAGCATCAGGTCTCTTGTAATGATGGTGCCATCCGGGCCACTCAGATCAAGGCGCAAGATATCGTTCTTGCGGGTCGCGAACATGTAGCCCCAAATTGTCAGGGCGGGGGACGTTGGGGAAATTGTGCGTAAATCTGCGGTGCCCGCTTTGACTTCTGCATATTCGGGGATCCGGTCAAAGAGGCCAACCGTGATCAGGCCGCCGGGACGGTAGAGCGGGGTTTCGCGCCACAATGAATTCCCCTGTTCAGGCGCGCAGGTCTGGGAGGTCTCGCTGTTGAAAGGATCAATGCGTTTGCCGTCTTTTCGAACGCTGAAGTGCACATGTGGAAAGGTGGCGGCACCAGATTGGCCAACCTCTCCAATGGGTTGACCCGTTGAAACAGCATCGCCCGCACGCACAGAGACCGAGCCTTGTTTGAGGTGGCAGTATTGGGTGCTCCATCCCCCTGGGTGATCTATGCGCAGACCATTGCCGCATTCGCGCCCTTCGATGGTGGCTGCTGTGTCTGGGGTCAGGCCGGTGTCGGCCATCCCATCGCGCGCACCCGCCACCGTGCCATCGGCAGCAGCGAGGACATCGACCCCCTGCTGCATTATCCTGAGCGAGGGTAGCGCAAAATCAGTGCCTTTGTGGCCGTCGTTTGCAAGCGCTTTGCAACGGTAGTCCTGCACGCCGGGTCCCGGGTCTCTGTCAACATACTGCTGGATGTAACAGGTCGCGTTGACATCGCAGTCAATCGGGGAGCTTAGGATGATGTCTTGAGCCAGCGTTGATGTGGCCCAAGCGAATGTCAGGGCCATGGCGGCCCCGACAATTGAGACGTGAGATGTTCGCATTGCCTGTTCAAACTCCTTTGTCAAAAGGTGACGCAGGTCGGGCCCGTGTGACCCCGTGATCAGAGCAGGCTCACCCTCAGTCAGCGGTGAGAAGGGGAGGTTTATTCCCCGACAGCCGCTTTTTTTCCAAGCCCAATACTTCAAGGTCCAACTCACCCTTTTTCACGCCAACTTTGACAACTCCGCCCTTGGCGAGTTTGCCAAACAGGAGCTCTTCAGCGAGGGGTTTCTTGATATGCTCTTGAATAACCCGTCCCAGTGGACGTGCCCCCATTTTGTCGTCATAGCCCTTGTCCGCCAACCAACCGGCTGCCTTTTTGGACAATTCAATGGTGACATTGCGGTCCATCAATTGGGCCTCAAGCTGCAACACGAACTTCTCTACGACGCGCAGAATGACTTCCTTTGGCAATGCGCCAAAGCTGATCACCGCATCCAGACGGTTGCGGAATTCCGGCGTGAACGTGCGTTCAATCGCGGCGGTGTCTTCGCCCGTACGGCGGTCACGGCCAAAGCCGATGGCCTCTTTCGCCTGTTCAGCAGCCCCCGCGTTGGAGGTCATGATGACCACCACATTGCGGAAATCCACCGTGCGCCCGTTGTGATCGGTCAGTTTGCCATGATCCATCACCTGCAACAGGATATTGTAGACATCCGGGTGCGCTTTTTCCATTTCATCGAGCAGCAGCACACAATGGGGGTGCTGATCCACGCCGTCTGTCAACATGCCGCCCTGATCAAAGCCAACATATCCAGGAGGCGCACCAATCAGGCGGGAAACGGCGTGTTTTTCCATGTATTCGGACATGTCAAAGCGCAAAAGTTCGACACCCAGCGTGTCCGCCAGTTGTTTCGCCACCTCGGTTTTGCCCACACCGGTTGGCCCTGCAAACAGGTAATTGCCAATCGGTTTTTCAGGTTCGCGCAGGCCCGCGCGGGCCAGTTTGATCGCAGAGGACAGCGCTTCAATCGCGTTGTCCTGACCAAAGACGACGCGTTTGAGAGACTTTTCAAGGTCTTTCAGCACCACAACATCGTCCTTGGAGACGGATTTTGGCGGGATGCGGGCGATTTTTGCGACCACCGCTTCAACTTCTTTCTGGCCAATGGTCTTGCGGCGTTTGGAAGCCACAACCAGATGTTGTGCGGCACCTGCCTCATCAATCACGTCGATGGCTGAGTCCGGCAGCTTGCGGTCATTGATGTAACGCGCGGCCAGTTCCACCGAGGTTTTGATCGCATCAGAGGTATATTTGACGGAATGGTGATCCTCAAAATAGGGCTTGAGCCCTTTGAGGATTTTCACGGCGTCATCTACAGAGGGTTCGCTCACGTCAATTTTCTGGAAACGACGTGACAACGCGCGGTCTTTTTCAAAATGCTGACGGAATTCCTTGTAGGTGGTGGACCCCATGGTCCGCAGCTTGCCGCCCTGCAACGCAGGTTTCAGCAGGTTGGAGGCATCCATCGCACCACCAGATGTGGCACCAGCGCCAATCACAGTGTGGATTTCGTCGATGAACAGGACGGCGTCGTCATGTTCCTCAAGCTCTGTGACGACCGCTTTCAAACGTTCCTCAAAATCGCCGCGATAGCGGGTGCCGGCCAGCAAGGCACCCATGTCGAGAGAATAGATCGTTGTGCCCGACAGGACCTCGGGCGTTTCGCCAGAGACCACCTTGCGCGCAAGCCCCTCTGCGATGGCGGTTTTGCCAACACCGGGGTCACCCACCAGCAGCGGGTTGTTCTTGCGACGACGGCACAGAACCTGAATGCAGCGTTCGACTTCTTCGTCGCGGCCAATGAGCGGGTCAATATCGCCCTCGCGGGATTTGGCGTTAAGGTCCACGCAATATTTGTCGAGCGCGGATTCTTTTTTGTCGCCCTCTGTCACGCCCTGGGCCTCATCCTCAACCTCGGGGGCACCGGCCACGGGGCGGGATTCACCATAAGCGGGGTCTTTGGCGACGCCGTGGGCGATGTAATTGACCGCGTCATACCGCGTCATGTCCTGCTCTTGCAGAAAGTAGGCGGCGTTGCTTTCGCGCTCCGCAAAGATGGCGACCAGCACATTTGCCCCGGTCACCTCTGTGCGGCCAGAGGATTGCACGTGGATCGCGGCACGCTGAATCACACGCTGAAAGGCGGCAGTTGGCACAGCCTCTGAACCATCGACATCGGTGACCAGATTGCTCAGGTCCTCGTCCACAAATTCCACCAGTGTTTCGCGCAGATCGGACAGATCTACAGAACAGGCTTTCATGACCTGTACCGCATCTGGTTCATCAATCAGCGCCAAAAGCAAATGTTCCAGCGTTGCAAATTCGTGGCGGCGGGCATTGGCCAGTGCAAGGGCTGCATGAATGGCCTGCTCAAGTGTGGTCGAGAATGAAGGCACGCTTGTGCTCCTTTTCATTCGGGGTCAGTTGGGGATCGGCGAGATAGCTTGTCCCAGCCTGACCATGGTCTCATAGTGTTAGAGTTTGGTTGATAACGCGGCAGCTTCAAGCGCTTTCTCGAAAAATTTACCCGTTATCAGCCTTTATAATTGAATCTTAACCAACATATTGGCGAAACTCTGACCCAATTGCTGTCTCATGATGGCAAGGCGTCAAAAGTTGTCTTTGCGTTTTCTGATCTCGGTAAAAACGTCCGTGTCGCTGGCGGTTTGCATCCCCAGATGTGCGCGAATGGCCGGATCGGCGGCACGCAGAAAGGGATTGGTTTCTAGCTCGGTTGAAAGGTCCGACGGCACGGTGGGGGTGCCTTTTGAGCGGGCGATTTCAATCGCCTTGACCCTTGATATAAGCGCCGGGTTTTCGGGATCAACCGTCAGGGCAAATTTTGCGTTTGCCGTGGTGTATTCGTGACCAGAACAGATGGTTGTGTCGGCGGGCCAGGCCATCATTTTCTGCAATGAAGCCCACATTTGATCTGGCGTGCCCTCAAACAGGCGCCCGCAGCCCAGTGCCATCAGGCTGTCCGCGGTGAACGCGGTCTGCGCGCGGGGGACGTAAAACGCGATATGGCCCAGAGTGTGGCCCGGTACGTCAATCACCTGCGCCTCAAGTGAACCAAGCGTAATACTGTCGCCTTCTTCGACCTTCCGGTCCAGCGGGGGCAGGCGGTGCACATCTGCCTTGGCCCCGATCACATTGGCCTCATGTTCCTTTAGTACAGCCGCAAGGCCCATGACGTGATCATCGTGGTGATGGGTCAGCCAAATCTGGCTCAAGCTCCAGTTGCGCGCTTTGAGTTCGGCCAGAATGGGGGCCGCTTCGGGCACATCAATCAGCGCAACCTTGCCACTGTCATGATCGCGCAACAAAAAGGCGTAGTTGTCAGAGAGGCATGGAATGGTGATCAGATCAAAGGGCATGGTGAAACTCCGCGCGGATGCCTACATTAGCGCCAGAGTGACAGGGACAGGGACGCTCCGCAATGCATCTTGATGTGCAGGACCTGCGCAATTTCTATTATCGCAGCACGCTGGGCCGTGCGGCGCAGGCCAGCATGCGCAAGCGTCTGCTAGAATTATGGCCGGAGGCCAAGGGGCAAACCGTGGTCGGGTTTGGTTTTGCGGCACCTTTGCTGCGCCCCTACCTCAAAGACGCACGTCGGGTACTCACACTGATGCCAGGGCCGCAGGGTGTTTTCCCCTGGCCTTCCGGGCAGGCCAATACCTCTGTCTTGTGCGAGGAAACACTGTGGCCGCTGGAAACAGGGCATGTGGACAAACTGGTGGTGTTGCATGGGCTGGAAACGTCAGAACGTCCGTCCGATCTGCTGGAGGAATGCTGGCGCGTGCTGGGGCCGGGGGGCAAGGTGATCTTTATTGTGCCCAACCGTGCGGGCCTTTGGGCGCGGCGGGATCGCACGCCGTTTGGCTACGGTCGGCCCTATTCGCCGGGGCAGTTGGACATGCAGCTGAAAAAGCACCAGTTCCTGCCGGAACGCCACGTCGGTGCGCTGTATCAATTCCCCTCGCAGAAACGGCTGTGGATGAATTCCGCTGGCGTGTTTGAACGGGTCGGGCGCAATGTGCCCACGATGATGGCCGGCGGGGCCTTTATGGTGGAGGCGACGAAGCTGGTTTATCCCCCCAAAGGTAAAGTGCAACGCAGCCCGCGCACCATGAATGTGCTGGAAGGGGTGCGCGCACCCAATGCAAAACCTATCTGATCAGCGCGGTCGGGTCAGACCGTACCACTGATCAGGACACCAGCGTCAGGTCACTGTCCTGCAGGCCCGCCACACCAAACAATCGCACGGTTTGCACCGTATCATTTCCCGCCTCGTCAAAGGTGATTTCCACATCGGTAAATGCGCCATCGTCGGTTTCAAACAGGGTGAACCCCTCAACCGTACGAACGGGCTGGCTGGCCTGACCCTGATCAATGTTGGTTGTCTGGATGATCAAAGTGTCCAACGCGGGGTCAAAATCGGTGATCCGCACACTGGCAATCAGTTCGTCGTCAAAGGCGTCTGCCGATACATCTGTCAACAGGTCCAGCAAAAAGGTATCACTGCCGGTGCCGCTGGTGAGCGCATCAAGTGTTTCTGAAACGGTTTCGCGCAATTGCAGCCCGGCCTGAAGGGTATCATCGCCAAAACCACCGTCTGCATTGACCGCAAGCGTATTGGCGGTGCCGATTTGGGTGTGGATCAGCACATCATCACCGCCGCCCCCCCAGCAAAGTTGCGGCAGTGCCTGCCGCGCTGTCGGTTGCTGTCAGCGTATAGTCGCCCTCACCACCGTTCAGGGTGTTGTTCCCCAAAAGCGTCATCACATCCTGACCCAAGCCGCCATTTGCGATATTGCCTGTGCCGCGCAGGTCAATTGTGTCTGCCCCTTCACCACCGTTCAAAACGGCGCCTTCGGTTTCAGCAAATGCGGTGATTTCATCATTGCCCAGCCCGCCGTCCACAAGGGCACCGCCGCTGCCGCTGATGGTAATGTCGTCGTTCCCCGCATCCCCGTTGAGCACTGCGGCCTCTGAGCCGGCATCGCTGAGCACATCGTCGCCATCGCCACCGTTTAGGGTTGGGGCTGTGCCACCGCCGGTCAGGGTGTCATTTCCCGCCTGGCCATTGATTTACGCGTTACTTGCGTCGCCCTCAAAACCCAGCACATCCGCGCCATCGCCTGCGTTGATGGTTTCACCAGAATCAGCTGTCAGCGTATCGTTCCCCGCCGTGCCTTCCACTGTGGTCTCGGGCGGCGTTAGGTCTGCTGGCTCTGCGATGTTGTCTTCATCATCCGAGTTCGTGAAGATCGGCAATAGAAAACTGAAACTCAGCAATCCGATCAGGACAAATGGAGACATGGTTCACCTTTCTGGCAATCATTCTTCGTTACTGTCCGTGCACCGGGTGTCAAACTGATGTTAGCATAGGGACAAATTTGTGATCATTTGCGCGACAGTACCGCCTTTATGTGCCAATTGTTTCCTTCTACGGGGTTAATCCGCCCAAAATATGACCGGGAAAATTGTTCTTGAGCGCGTTGGCAACGTGTTGAACGCCTGCTGACGATCCGATTGCTGGTTTTGATCTGCGAGCCGAATGATCAGATCTGACTGCGTGCAGACACAAATAGGGACAAGGCGGCACTGAAGCGCGGATTGAGTGCCAGACGATGAAAGGCATCCGCAAGAAATCCAATGGATTCGCTGCAGTACAGCAAAATCTGCCAGAACATGATGCATCTGATCGTGTCAATCCGCCGCATCTTGGGTGTTTGCCAAGGAAATAAAGGCTGTCGCGTCAAACATAAGCACACGATACTGTGTTGCGGGGGCGCGACCTCTCTGCTACATCGCCCCTGATTTTGACGTCTTGAACCGTTTCAAGCCGCGCCAACACTCCGGTGACGCGACTCTATTCGCATATCCGGCTACACCAACGAGAGGATGGACGTGTCCGAACCAGCTTCGATCTCCACCGGCATTGCCCAGCGTTATGCGACAGCAGTCTATGAGCTTGCGAAAGAGACCAAAAAGGTCAAAGCCCTTGAGAGCGATCTTGATGGTCTGCAAGATGCGATGACCAACAGTGATGATTTCCGCGCGCTGATTCATTCCCCAATCTATTCGCGCGATGAACAGGCGGGGGCCATTGCGGCCATTGCCAAGAAAATGAAACTCTCCCCGACAACAGCGAACACGCTGTCGCTGATGGCGGCCAAGCGCCGTCTGTTTGTGCTGCCCCAATTGGTGCAGACGCTGCGCGATGTGATCGCTGAGGACAAGGGTGAGATTGCGGCGGAGGTCACCTCTGCTAAGGCGCTGACAAAGGCGCAGTCAGACAAACTTGCCGCGTCGCTGAAAGTGACCACTGGCAAAACCGTCACGTTGAATCAGACCGTTGATGAAAGCCTCATCGGCGGTTTAATCGTTAAAGTGGGCTCCAAGATGATTGATACGTCAATCCGCTCGAAGCTCAATTCCCTCCAGAATGCAATGAAAGAGGTCGGATAAATGGGTATCCAAGCAGCAGAAATTTCTGCAATCCTGAAGGACCAGATCAAGAATTTCGGTCAAGAAGCAGAAGTGGCCGAAGTGGGTCGCGTTCTGTCCGTCGGTGACGGTATTGCCCGTGTGTTTGGTCTGGACAATGTTCAGGCTGGTGAAATGGTCGAATTCCCCGGTGGTATTCAGGGCATGGCCCTGAATCTGGAAAGCGACAACGTTGGTGTTGTTATCTTCGGTTCTGACCGGGACATCAAAGAAGGCGACACGGTAAAGCGCACCAAGTCCATCGTGTCCGTGCCCGTCGGTGACGAACTGCTGGGCCGCGTTGTGGACGGCTTGGGTAACCCGATTGACGGGAAAGGCCCGATCAAAGCGAAAAAGACCGCGCTGGCCGAGCAGAAAGCGCCGGGCATCATCCCGCGTAAATCCGTACACGAACCCATGGCGACAGGCCTCAAGGCCGTTGACTCGATGATCCCCGTTGGCCGTGGCCAGCGCGAATTGATTATTGGTGACCGTCAGACCGGTAAAACAGCCATCGCGCTCGACACCATTCTGAACCAGAAGTCCTACAACGATGCGGCTGGCGACGATGAGAACAAGAAACTCTACTGCGTTTACGTGGCCATCGGCCAGAAGCGTTCCACAGTGGCCCAGCTGGTGAAAAAGCTGGAGGAAAGCGGCGCGATTGAATATTCCATCGTTGTGGCCTCGACCGCGTCCGAGCCGGCACCGATGCAGTTCCTCGCACCCTACGCTGCAACCGCCATGGCAGAGCACTTCCGCGATGCGGGCCGCCATGCGCTGATCATCTATGATGATCTCTCCAAGCAGGCTGTGTCCTATCGTCAGATGTCCTTGCTGCTGCGTCGCCCACCCGGGCGTGAAGCCTACCCTGGTGACGTTTTCTATCTCCACTCCCGCCTGCTGGAACGTTCCTGCAAACTGAACGAAGACAACGGCTCCGGTTCCTTGACGGCTCTGCCTGTCATCGAAACCCAAGGTGGTGACGTTTCCGCGTTTATTCCGACCAACGTGATTTCCATCACTGACGGTCAGATCTTCCTTGAAACCGAACTGTTCTATCAGGGCATCCGTCCTGCGGTGAACACCGGTTTGTCGGTGTCGCGTGTGGGTTCCTCCGCTCAGACATCTGCGATGTCCTCCGTTGCGGGTCCTGTTAAGCTGTCGCTTGCTCAGTACCGCGAAATGGCGGCCTTTGCGCAGTTCGGTTCTGATTTGGACGCCGCCACCCAGCAGTTGCTGAACCGTGGTGCGCGCCTGACGGAGCTGATGAAGCAGCCGCAGTATTCGCCTCTGACCAACGCTGAAATCGTTGTGATGATCTTTGCAGGCACAAACGGTTTCCTCGATAAGCTCGCAATCGCGGATGTGCGCCGCTTTGAGGAAGGTCTGCTGAACCACATGCGCTCCAAGCACCAGGACGTTCTGGACTGGATCACAAACGAGGACCCGAAGATCAAAGGCGATGCGGCGGACAAGTTGAAAGCGGCCATCGACACCTTCGCTTCTGACTTTTCATAAGGGGGAGATCGGCAGATGCCTAATCTCAAGGACCTTAAAAACCGGATCGAGAGCGTGAAATCCACGCGCAAGATCACCAAGGCCATGCAGATGGTTGCCGCGGCAAAACTGCGCCGCGCGCAGGAAGCTGCGGAAGCCTCGCGGCCCTATTCAGAACGGTTCAACGCCGTGATGGCGGGGCTTGCGGCCTCTGTTGGTGGATCAGACTCTGCCCCCAAACTGCTTGCAGGCACAGGGTCAGACAAGGTGCAACTGCTGGTGGTGATGACCTCAGAGCGCGGTTTGTGCGGTGGTTTCAACACCAACATCGTAAAGCTGGCCAAGGCCCGCGCGAAGGAAGTTCTTGCCGCAGGGCAAGAGCTGAAAATCCTGACCGTTGGCAAAAAAGGCCGCGACCAGATGAAGCGCGACTTTGCGGATCATCTGATCGGCCACGTGGATCAAAGCGAAATCAAGCGTATCGGCTACGGCGACGCGCAGGTGGTGGCACAGGATGTGCTGGCACGCTTTGATGCGGGTGAGTTTGACGTCGCCACGATCTTTTACGCGAAATTCCAAAACGTTGTGACCCAAATCCCAACGGCGCATCAGATCATCCCGGCTTCCTTTGAGGAAGGCGAGGACGATGGCGCGGAAGCAACCGTGTTTGACTATGAACCCAGCGAAGAGGCGATCCTTGCGGATCTGCTGCCGCGCGGTGTTGCCACAGCGCTGTTCTCAGCGATGCTGGAAAACGGCGCGTCAGAGCAGGGTGCGCGGATGTCTGCAATGGACAACGCCACACGCAACGCTGGTGACATGATCGACAACCTGACAATCCAGTACAACCGGTCCCGTCAGGCCGTCATCACCAACGAGCTGATCGAAATCATTTCCGGCGCGGAAGCGCTGTAAGACAAATCGGAGAAACGACATGGCTAATGCAGTCGGCAAAGTAACACAGGTCATCGGCGCGGTCGTTGACGTTCAGTTTGAGGATTCACTGCCAGAAATTCTGAACGGTCTGACAACAGACAACAATGGCAGCAAACTGGTTCTCGAAGTGGCCCAGCACCTTGGTGAAAACACCGTGCGCGCCATTGCGATGGACGCCACAGAGGGCTTGGTGCGCGGCCAGTCCGTGTCTGACACTGGCGCGCCCATTCAGGTGCCCGTTGGCACCGGCACATTGGGCCGCATCATGAACGTGACCGGTGACCCGGTTGACGAAAAAGGCCCCGTTGACGCGCAAGAGACCCGCGGCATCCACGGCGATGCGCCCTCCTTTGACGCACAGTCCACCGCGACTGAAATCCTGACCACAGGCATCAAAGTGATCGACCTGCTGGCCCCCTACACCAAGGGTGGTAAAATTGGTCTGTTTGGCGGTGCCGGCGTTGGCAAAACCGTTTTGATCATGGAGCTGATCAACAACATCGCGAAGGTGCACTCCGGTGTGTCCGTGTTCGCGGGTGTGGGCGAACGGACCCGTGAAGGGAACGACCTTTACCACGAAATGATCGAATCGGGCGTTATCGTGCCGGATAACCTGCCAGAATCCAAAATTGCGCTGGTCTACGGCCAGATGAACGAACCTCCCGGTGCGCGTATGCGTGTGGCCCTGTCCGGCCTGACACTGGCCGAGCAGTTCCGCGATGAATCCGGTTCTGACGTTCTGTTCTTCGTTGACAACATCTTCCGCTTCACACAAGCGGGTTCCGAGGTGTCTGCGCTCTTGGGTCGTATTCCTTCTGCGGTGGGCTACCAGCCAACACTGGCGACCGATATGGGCGCGATGCAGGAACGGATTTCCTCCACCAAGAACGGGTCAATCACCTCCGTTCAGGCCGTATACGTGCCTGCGGATGACCTTACTGACCCGGCGCCTGCGACATCGTTCGCCCACCTCGACGCGACAACGGTTCTCGACCGTGCGATCTCCGAAAAAGGCATCTACCCGGCTGTGGACCCGCTTGGTTCCACCTCACGTTTGCTGGACCCGCTGATCATCGGGGATGAGCACTACAAAGTGGCAACCGACGTGCAGCAGGTTCTGCAGCGTTACAAGTCGCTTCAGGACATCATTGCGATCCTCGGCATGGACGAACTGAGTGAAGAAGACAAACTCGCCGTGGCCCGTGCCCGTAAGATTGAACGCTTCCTCAGCCAGCCGTTTGACGTGGCGAAGGTCTTTACCGGGTCTGACGGTGTTCAGGTGCCTCTGGAAGACACAATCGCGTCGTTCAAAGCCGTTGTGGCGGGCGAGTATGACCACCTTCCCGAAGGTGCGTTCTACATGGTCGGCGGCATCGACGAAGTGAAGGCGAAAGCCGAGAAAATGGCAGCAGACGCAGCCTAGGGAGTTCTGACAGATGGCAGATACGTTCCAATTCGATCTGGTGTCACCGGAACGGCGCCTGGCTTCGCTCGAAGCCACCAGCGTCCTCATTCCGGGGGCCGAAGGCGACATGACCGCGATGAAGGACCACGCGCCTGTCATCACCACCCTGCGCCCCGGCGTGCTTAAGGTCGAAGGGCCCGAAGGCACCACGGACTATGTGGTCACCGGTGGTTTTGCCGAAATCTCCAGCCGTGGGATCTCCGTTCTGGCGGAACGCGCTGTTCCAAAGGGCGAGATGACGCAGGCGACCATGGACGAGCTGATGGAAGAGGCCAAGTCGATGTACGGCAAGGCGCAAGAGAACTTCCAGAATGAGCCGGGTCCGGTGGATGACGCCGCCAAGATGCTCTCCGACATGGTTGCCATGGGCGACGACATCGGGCTGGCTGCGAAGTAGTAAGCTGCGGTTCATACTGTTTGGGAAGGCCTCGCGATTTGCGGGGCCTTTTCTTTTTGCGGGGCTTGGGTGGCGACGTCGCTGGGAGTGCAGAGGTCCGGTATGCGGATTGTGCTTCCATCGAAGCTGGAACTGCGAAAGTCTGGTTTCTGTAGCATCCATCACGTCTTTGGCGCGCATGTCTCCATGACAAGAGCTGCAATTGTCGCTCCAACGGGACAGGGCTCCAGCCATTCAAAAGCCTGCCGAGTGGTTGCCACCTCAGTCCTCGTTCTTGGGTCAACGCCAATACGAGCGTCCGTTTTCCAACGCAAAAATGAACCTAGGCGCATCCACTCAGGTTGTGTTGCGAATTCGATATCATGGGTAGACAGCAGCGCTAGCTTTTGATCCTTTGAGAGGCCGTGCATTTCGGCATCGGCTGTAGAGGGCTCATATCCTGCTTCGCGTAGTGTCCAATAACAGAATGCCGTCAATCCATTGCGGTTTGCGTCTTCTGCTCTCCATCTAAAGTAGTCAACGACGTCGGCAGTCTGAGAGAGAGGTACCGTGCGGCAATCGAATGCCGTAGAGCAGCCTACCTCAAGTGAAAAAACGCCACTGGCCTCTCCCGCAAACACAGAGTTCAACTTCCTGGTCTTGCCGTTGAAGGGGACGTTTTCAGTTTTCAAAAGCAGGGAGATTTCGTCGCTCTGTGTGTAGCAAAGCGATATCTTCGCGCCACATGTTAGAAGGTGCTCACAAGTCCTTTTCATCGCTGCATGAAATTGCACGTCAAAAGGGCGTGTGAAATCAAGCGCTTCCTTCGTCAATTTCGTGAAGCCCCTGCCATCCAAGCGCAAGACTATCCATTCACATGATGGAACTGTTTCATCGAGGCTCAACTCATGTCGGCGCATCATTCTATCGAAATCGTCAAACTTCATCTTTTGCCCAAGCCAGGACGGCAACACCAAAGGCATCAACCCGATATATTGCACCGAAGCCCTCATCCATTGTCGGCTCGCCTAGGGTCAGGATGCATTGATTTCAGTTCTGCTGCATGATTCACGTCCGTTCAAAACGGAGCGGTGATATGAGCGATCTCTACTGGTTGACAGACGAACAAATGGCGAAGCTTTCGCCCTTCTTTCCCAAGTCTCACGGCAAGCCTCGCGTGGATGACAAGCGTGTTCTGAGCGAGATTATCTTCATCAATCGCAATGGCTTACGGTGGCGGGATGCACCCGCCGCATACGGGCCGCCCAAGACGCTTTACAGCCGCTGGAAGCGGTGGAGTGAGAAAGGCATCTTTGCCCGGATGCTGCTGGAACTGGCAGATCAGAGCGGCGAAACAGAAATGCTGATGATCGATGCAACCCACCTCAAGACGCACCGCACTGCCACCAGCCTGCGGCTCAAAAAAGGGGGCGTGGCCGCCTGATTGGAAGAACGAAGGGCGGGATGAACTCGAAATTGCACGCCGTCACCGATGCCGTTGGCCGCCCTTTGCGGATGTTCCTGACCGCCGGCCAGCGCAGCGATTACATCGGGGCACGGGCTTTGCTGAGTGACTTACCCAAGGCCAAACACATGCTGGCAGATCGCGGCTATGATGCAGATTGGTATCGCGAAGCCCTTGAGGAAAAAGGGATCACGCCATGCATCCCGTCACGGAAAGGTCGCAACGTGCCCATTCCACACGACGCAGATCGCTACAAGAAACGCCACAAAATCGAAAACAGCTTTGCCCGCCTCAAGGACTGG
This sequence comes from uncultured Sulfitobacter sp., assembly GCA_937928635.1. Lineage (GTDB taxonomy): Bacteria > Pseudomonadota > Alphaproteobacteria > Rhodobacterales > Rhodobacteraceae > Sulfitobacter. The sequence goes on from CALFWM010000050.1 coordinate 23,146, forward strand.
CGGAGGATCGCAACCCGCTATGACAGATGCCCAAAAGTCTTCTTGTCAGCATGTGCCTTGGCAGCGGTGGTCATGTTTTGGTTATGAATCCTGACCCTAACTTACCAGTATGGGTTCTTTACGTTTACACACTTTTCTTCCTTGTTGTGTGGATAAGTGTATCCAACAAAACAGGCAAAAATTTCCGACTTTTCTCAATGGCGTTCGGATTCGCACTTCCGCTACTGATCATCGGAGGTTTGCTACTCGGGAGTAACTATCCAAATTCGATTTTGCTTCTTAGTTCTGTTGTAGACACAACGGCACCTGATGGTAGTGAAATTAATAGTTTGTCCGACCGCATCACTACGATACTTGGTGTGTTCCTGACTATCATATTTGTGCTGTTACAGTCTGACTATCAGGAGCTAATGGACAACACACTGCGCGCAAGGAGTTCGGCCACTGTAAAATACGCGTTCTTGATGAAGAAGAACTGCATGCTCCTATTCTTTGTAGTGGCGTCTTTCGTCAGTATTTACGCACTATTTGTCACGTCTATTCTGAGTAAAGTTTATGAATCACAAGCATTTGTATTTGCACAAGTCGACGAATTTCAAATTTTCTCACTTGTTCTGATCGCAGTCGTACTCGTTTTTTACGTATGGAGAGATGATGAGCTTGGGGGCGGTGACCTAGAAGAAGATGTAGATGACGGTGAAAATTCAAACAGTGGCGATCAAGACATTAAAGAGACTGCACAACCAGCGGCTGGTAAGAACAACGGTGCGGAGCAAAAGAGGACAAGAAAAAAGGGAAATGCAAGTCGCTCGTTAATTGAGTTAACAGGTCTGCATCTGAATCAATGTGTACAATGTGCTGCTAGTTACCTTAATATTTCGCGTGCGTTCGCGTCTAGTTTGGCCGGTCTTGCAGTAGTTGTGGTTCTTCAAGCCTATAGCGCGACCACTGGAGTTGTCGCAGCTGCCGCAGGCGTTTCTATTTTTTTGGTGACCATGTTCGGCTTTGTGATCAATGATATATACGATTTAGAGAAAGATCAAAAAGGCGGGAGGATCGATAAGATTCTAGTTCGGGGGCAGCTCGGCCAACGAGAGGTTCGCATAGTTGCACTTAGTTGGTTGCTGTTAAGTTGGGCAGTTAGTTTGATTTTCCTAAATACTTCGTCATTCTTAATTCTAGTTACGTTGGCGATTGCCTTGACGGTATACTCACCATTTTCTAAGGCACTGCCTGCTCTTAAGGGAGTATACACCGCACTTCTTTGTATGAGCCCGGCATTGTTTCTTAACATTGTGGCTGGTGATCAGATAATTGGAATCCAATACATAACTATCGGCTTCGCATACTTTGTTGGACGAGAAATAGTAATCGATACTGGTGACCGTACAGCTGACATACTTTCCGGCACCAAGACATTGGCAGTTATCCTTGGACAAAAGTGGGGCATTGCACTAGAAACCGCAATTATGGGGATTTCCCTAATCTCATTAATTTTTTTGGTCGAGGGAAGTGCACGATCAGTTGTTTCGTTGGGTTTGGCGCTAACGTTAATAGTTGGATATTTGGTCAATCAAGACACCCGGCTCTCGACATCACTGACTCGCATCCCAATTGTGGTTGGTATGATCGCAGTATTGGGTATTTAGAGACTTCGAGATGATCGAGAGTATATCATTTTCTATCGTTTTAGCGGCTTTCGTAGATACGTTCATCTTGAGCGGTTTTTTTACTTATGGAGCAGCGATTGTTGCCGCGGCCACGCTGGCTTTCACAAGCGGTATGTCCGAACAACAAGTATTTTTTCTTGCGCTGGCAGGAGTGGTGTTTGCTGAAGTCTTGAACTTTTTTTCGTCAAAGCTGTTAAAGGCAGATAGATGGCTCACTCCTCGAATTTTGTATTTGAACGAGAAGCCGGGTCGATTTTACTACTTGGTATCTTCTGGGCTTCATCAACGCAGTGACAATTTTCTTCATTCGGCGATTAAACACACTGCGTTGAGATTCATTCCGATTTCTAGGCCAATAAATTCGGCACTCTTTGGAACCTTTTCGAGTTTTGGACCCAAGGCTTTTCTAGTCATTTTGGTTAGCTCGGCAACATGGATGGCATTTTGGGTATTTCTGTTTGGCAATCTGTTGCAACTAATTGAAGAAAAATTTGGCCCTTTGAGTTTTTGAACCAGTAACGTTTGCAGGGATTGCGGTGCCCCTAGTTTCCTAGACGCCTGCCTCGTTCATTTTCTTCTGTTTCATTTCATAGTCAACCGGCGACAGCATGCCGTTGTTGGTGTGCTTACGGTTCGGGTTGTAAAACATCTCAATGTAGTCGAACACGTCCTGCCTTGCTGCGTGGCGTGTGAGGTAGGTTTGCCGTCTGATCCGTTCGCGTTTCAATAGATGGAAGAAGCTTTCTGCGACTGCGTTGTCATGACAATTTCCACGGCGGCTCATGCTGGCATCTAGGTTGTGTTTGCCGAGAAACGATTGCCACTCTGTGCTGGTGAACTGAGAGCCTTGATCCGAATGGATCAGTACTTTCTGCTTTGGTTTACGCCTCCAAACAGCAGCTAACAGTGCTTGCAAAGCGAGATCTGTCGTCATGTCTGTGATCGGCGGAGCAATACTCGGCCACGGTAGCGGCGGCGTTGTGTTGTCGCGGGCGGCTTAAAAGTCGGCCACTTTGGCCCTTTCACTTGATGGGAGGGCTTGGGGATTTTCACCGTGGAATTGTATTTGAAGGTGCG
>CALFWM010000051.1 GCA_937928635.1 uncultured Sulfitobacter sp.
GAAAGCGTCATTGCGGCACCTCCGGTTTTTGTCCTCTGAGTTTTGCCAGCAGATAGCGCAGCGGATTGCGGAACATGGACACAAAGGCCGCCAAAGCAGCAAGCGCTGCGAGCCAATGCACCTGCACACCAATCATGATGATCAGCACCGGTGCGGCCAGCAACAGGGCCACGCCCGGAATATATTGGCGGCGCATGGGCAGCATCGCCACAATCACGCTTGCAAATACCCAGAGCACGCAAAGCCATAACAGGGTCATCTGATCATCTCCCGATCAATGCCAACACAATGAAGCCAAAGAAGCAGGCGATGAGAAAAATCGGCACCGCGATCAGTAGTCCGAGGATGGCAACACCTGTGAACATCGCGCCCCAATTGAGAATGACCTGCAGCCAGAGCAAGCCGTAAAGACCAAGAACGAGGTACCACAGGATGCGCGCGGCCTCGCCTCTTACCAAGCCAAGTATGAATCCGGCACATGCGACACCTGCAATCATCTATATCTCTTTTTCGACAATGGTTCACACATCCCCCGGACTTACCAGATAGCGCAGAACGGCCCTATTGATCGCCGTTTCCTCGCCGCGATACCGCGCGTGCAGCAGATGCACCAGATTGGGATAAAGCGACACCACCGCCGCCACCCCGAAAACTGCCATCAGCCAACCGACCTGAAAACCAATCGCCAATAGGATTGGCACAGCCGTCCCCATCAGCAAGGCTCCGGGCAGGAACCGCTGATGAACGGGCAATCGCGCCACCGCGACGCTCGCCAATACCCATGTGAGTGAAATCCAGAACAAGGGGGTCATGTTGATATCCTTTCAGAGATATTCGTCATTTCTATGGCCGAAACTCCTCCCCCCAAGAAAGGATTGGCCTTTTTGTGATCTTTCAGGCTGCAGCCCCTTTTAATGCCGCCATCCGTTCGGGCAGGCCATTGGCCCAGGTGCTGATTGTACCCGCCCCCAGACAGACAACCATGTCACCGGGGCGTGCCTGTTCGTTGACCAGCCGGGCAAGGTCCGCCTCATCCGTGACAGCGCGCGCATGGCGATGGCCATGCTGGATCAGCCCGGCCACCAGCCCATCACGGTCCGCACCCGGAATGGGATCTTCTCCGGCGCCGTAAACCTCGGCAATGCCCACCACATCCGCATCGTTGAAACAGGCGCAGAACTCTTCAAAATGATGGCTAAGCCGCGTGTAACGGTGCGGCTGATGCACCGCGATCACACGCCCCTCTGTGGCCTGTCGCGCCGCCTTAAGCACCGCGGCAATTTCAACCGGGTGATGGCCGTAATCATCAATGATTGTCACCCCGTCAACTTCGCCCACCTTTGTAAACCGACGGTTAACGCCGCCAAAGGCTTTGAGAGCCGCACGAATTTCATCCGCTTTCATGCCCAAATGCCGCGAGACAGCCACAGCCGCCAGTGCATTGGACACGTTATGATCACCGGGCATGGGCAGCTCACACCCTTCAATCACGATGTCTTCATCTTGCAGGTGGATATCAAAATGCGCCACGCCGCCCTTGTAGTGCAGTCCAACCACACGCACATCCGCCTGCGCATTAAACCCATAGGTCAACACGCGCCGGTCACTGATCTTACCCACAAGGCTTTGCACCTCCGGGTGATCAATGCAGCACACGGCCAGCCCGTAAAATGGAATGTTGGATACAAAATCCAAAAACCCCCTGCGCAAGGTGTCAAAATCACCCCAATGCTCCATATGTTCGGGGTCAATGTTGGTGACAATCGCGATTGTTGCAGGCAAGCGGTTAAAGGTGCCGTCGCTCTCATCGGCCTCCACCACCATCCATTCCCCCTGCCCCATGCGCGCGTTGGAGCCATATGCGTGGATGATCCCGCCGTTCACAACCGTCGGGTCAATGCCCCCGGCCACCAGCAGTTCGGCCACCATCGTGGTGGTGGTGGTTTTGCCGTGTGTGCCAGCAACTGCAATGTTTGATTTCAGCCGCATCAGTTCGGCCAACATCTCGGCCCGGCGCACAATTGGCAAGCCGTGCAGGCGGGCCGCGTCAAGCTCCGCATTGCCGGTTTTAATGGCAGAGGAAATCACCACAACTTCGGCATTTTCGATGTTTTCCGCCCGCTGCCCTTCAAACACCGTTACGCCCAGTTTGACCAACCGATCCGTGATCTTGGTCGCCTTCAAGTCAGACCCCTGCACCGTGTAGCCGTGGTTCAACAACACCTCGGCGATCCCCGACATGCCAATGCCGCCAATGCCGACAAAATGGATGGGCCCCACATCTGTGGGCAATTTGGTGGCGGCTGCATTCATTGTGCTGTTCCTTTTTGGGCCCCGGTGTTCTGGGCCAATTCTTCTACCATCTGTGCAAGTGCCTCTGCGGCCTCGGGTTTGCCCGTTGACAGGGCGGCAATCGACATTTGCAACGCAGCGTCCGGCGCGCCGAGAATAATGTTCACGTGTTCCATCAGGCTTTCAGGGGAAAGTGCGGATTCTTGCACCATCACTGCGGCACCTGCATCAACCAGCCCGCGTGCATTGGCGGTTTGATGATCGCCAGCGGCGGCGGCATAGGGGATCAGGATCGCGGGGCGTCCAATCACCGAAAGGTCCGCAATCGACGAGGCCCCGGCCCGCGTGATCACCAACTGCGCCTCTGACATGCGGCGCGGCACATCATCAAAAAAGGGCTGCACATCCGCGGCAATCCCGGCCTCGGCATAGAATTTTGAAACCCGCTCACCGTCTTCTTCGCGCGCCTGATGGCTGACGCGAATGTTCTTGAGCATTTCCATCGGCAGACCAGCAAGCGCAGGCGGCACCACATCGCTCAGAATACGCGCGCCTTGCGAGCCGCCCATCACCAACAGCTCCATCGGATAATCGCCGGGCGGAATATAACCCGCGCCTGCACGCTCCAGAATCGCGCCGCGCACCGGGTTGCCCACATGCGCGCCACTCACGCCTTCGGGCAGTACGGTCGGCCAGGTGCCGCAGGCAATGGCATCGACCCGTTTGGCAAAGGCTTCATTCACCCGGCCCAACACGCCGTTTTGCTCATGGATCATCCGGGGCAACCGCAACAGCGTCGCCGCCCCCAGTGCAGGGATCGACGGATAGCCACCAAAGCCCACAACCACCGCAGGCTTGTCGCGCAACATACGCAGGGTCGCGCGCAAAGTGCCCATGGCGATCTTCAAAGGCACCAACAGTTTGGCCAGCGCCTCACCCCGCGCAAAGGTGGCGGAGCGCACCTGCGTGACCTCAACCGCCGCTGGAAAGCCGCCCGTATACCGCGCCCCGCGCGCATCTGTACTGAGCCGCACACGCCAGCCGCGCGCCAGCATGACCTCGGCCAGCGACTGCGCCGGGAACATATGCCCGCCGGTGCCGCCTGCTGCGATGATCAAAAGGGGTGCATTCATCTCTCGTTACCGCGCCTTGTTGCGCCCGATGATATCAGAAATCTTGCCTTGTGGGCGCGTGCGCGTAAACGCCAGCAACATGCCCACGGCGATCCCTGAGGCAATCACCGAGGAACCACCATAGCTGACGAAAGGTAAGGTCATGCCCTTGGCGGGAAGCAGCCGAACTGCCACGCCCATGTTGATCATGGCCTGAACCCCAAACATGCAGGCCAACCCGGTGCCCGCAAGGCGGATAAACGGATCACGTTCCCGTACCAGCCGCAGCAAGGAGCGCACAACAACCCCGGTGTAAAGTGCGATGATACAGAGCACCAAGACCAGCCCGTATTCCTCTGCCGCCACCGCAATGATGAAATCGGTATGCGCATCGGGCAGTGACCATTTCACCTGCCCCTCGCCCACGCCAACCCCAAACAACCCGCCCTCGCGGATCGCGTTGGTGGCATAGCCCAGCTGCGTGGTCGGATCGACCTCAACGCTGAGAAATCCATCAATGCGGCGGGCAAAGTGTTCTGAATTGGAATAGGCCAGCGTGCCCGCCATGACCACGGCAATTGCCATGCCCACCAGCAAAACCATCGGTGCCCCGGCGATGAAATACATGACACCCCAGCCAAAGAGCACCAGACAGGCCTGCCCAAAATCAGGCTGCATTGCCAGCATCAGCACAATTGCGATACACAGCGCAAAAGACCAGGTGCGCCCGGGCGGGCCGTTGATCTCCATACTCGCGGCCATCATCCAGGCGGCGGCCACCACAAACCCGGGTTTCAAAAACTCTGAGGGCTGCACAGAGGCAAAGCCGAGCGAATACCAACGCATCGCGCCCTTTCCAAAATCGGTGCCAAAGAACGGCAACAGCGCCAGCGCCACAAAGGCCGCCAAGAACCCCAATACCGCCAACCGACGCACCAGCGTGGGTGACATCATGGATGTCAGCACCATCGCCAAAATAGCCATGCCGCCAAAAAACGCCTGCCGTTGAACGTAATAGAACGGTTCAAACCCGTTTTTGGCCGCCAGGGGCACTGAGGCCGCAAAGCCCAGCAGCAGCCCAACGCCAAACAGCATCAGGACGCAGCCCATCGTCCAGCGGTCCACCGTCCGCCACCATTTTGGAAGAATCGGCTCGCCGTCCCGCACCACGGGAACCGCGCCATAGACCATCTCTGTCATGGTTGTCTGCCCTACACTGCCTCAATCGTCCCCTTTCTGGGGATCGTTAGGGACAGCATAGACAGGTTCGGAGCGCGAATCTACCCTGATCTGTGCCCGCGGCGGATTGCATGCTGATGGACAGCCAGATGCAAAGATCAGGCGACCTGATGCATGCCGCGAATGGGGTAATCATTGGCGCGAACAAATTTGATCCCGCCCAGCAGGCTTTCCAGATCAGGCCGCGCAAAAGGTGCATTGGAAATATCAAGGATCTGAACGTTGCCCTTTTCATTGATCACAAACAATCCCGGCTCCGGAAAGGGTTGATCTGTTTCCTGCGGGCCGCGCGGTTCTGACACAAACAGCCCCAGGCCGGCCATCTGCGCAAGGCTCAGCCCATATCCGACAGGCAGGGTGATGCCGGCCTCATCAACCATGGTTTTTGCCTTGGCCTCCGGGTCACCTGAGACGGCGACAACTTCCACCCCTAATTCGTGAAATTTCTCTTTCATCCCATCCAGTTGCGTCAGATACCTCTTGCAGATCGGACAGTGCAGCCCACGATAAACCACAACCAACTGCCAGTCCAGTGCCCCGCCTGGCGTGCCCAGGGTGATGGTCCCGCCCCCCACCTGTGCAACGTTGGTTTTTGGAAAGGCCTGTCCGGCAAAAAGAGCTGTCATGGGTCGGTCCTTGTTTAGATTTTCTCTTCTTGTCAAAATCGACCCCCCGCGCCAATCCCTTTTCACGTCATCTTGACCAGCCCGCCTGAACAGGCCAAAGCGCGGGCATGCAGTTTGACACCACGATCATTGGCGCAGGTGCTGCGGGTATGATGTGCGCCGCCCATGCCACGGGCCGTGTGCTGGTGGTGGACCACGCCAAAGCACCGGGCGAAAAAATCCGCATTTCGGGCGGCGGGCGCTGCAATTTCACCAATATGCACTGCACCCCGGATGCGTTTTTGGGGGCCAATCCGCATTTTTGCAAATCAGCACTGGCCCGCTACACCCAATGGGATTTTATTGAGCTGGTTGAGGCCCATAACATCCCCTGGCACGAAAAGACACTGGGCCAGTTGTTTTGTGATACCACCGCCAAAGATATCGTTGCCATGTTACGCGCGCTGATGCAGGGCGCTGGGGTCGAGCTACATTTGCAAAGTACGGCCAGCAATTTTGCAAAGAACACGGATTTGTTCACCTTTACCCTCACCACACCACAGGGCACAAACCACATCACCACCAAAAACCTTGTAATTGCGACGGGTGGCAAATCCATCCCGAAAATGGGTGCAACCGGTTTTGCCTACGACATCGCCCGCCAATTTGGCCTGCGCGTCACGGATACCCGCGCTGCGTTGGTGCCCTTTACCTTTTCCGAGGGACGTTTTGCAGGCATCTCCGGCGTCTCTGTTCCCTCCCGTGTGCGTGCAGGCGCAGGTGAGTTTGAGGAGGCTCTGTTGTTCACCCATCGCGGCCTTTCCGGCCCCGCAGTCCTGCAAGCGTCAAGCTACTGGTCTGAAGGTGAAAACATCACTGTAAACCTCTGCCCTGAAACGGATATCTTTGAGGCGCTGCGCAGCCAACGCCGGATCACCGGGCGGCGCAACCTCACAACGGAGCTGGCCGCCTTCCTGCCTGCACGATTGGTGGATCACCTTGCCGGTGACATGGATCTGTCAGGCAATCTGGCGGACTGGTCTGATGCCCGCCTGCAAAGCCTGATTGCAAATTTGCAAAACTGGCGCTTGCACCCCTCCGGCACCGAAGGCTACCGCACCGCCGAGGTCACATTGGGTGGCATAAACACCGATGATCTGAACGCCCGCACCATGGCTGCACATGCCCACGATAACCTATACTTTATCGGAGAGGCTGTGGATGTTACCGGCTGGCTGGGCGGGTACAACTTCCAATGGGCATGGTCCTCCGCCATGGCCTGCGCAAGCGCGCTCTCAGCCTAGCGCTTTTTCAACCTCGGCAATGAAATCCTCGCCGCGCCGCTCAAAACTGTCGTATTGATCAAAACTTGCGGCAGCAGGTGCCAACAACACCACATCCCCCGGCTCGGCCTCTGCCACCGCCTGTACTACGGCTGCGGCCATTGTTCCGCAAACCTCGGCCTCAACGCTCAATTGCATCGCAAATCCGGCGGCCTCACGCCCGATGACATAAGCCTTTTTGACCGTTTGGCTGGCCTGCGCCAATCCATCCAGCCCGCCCTCTTTTTCCAATCCGCCACAGATCCAGCGCACATTCTTGAACGCGCTCAACGCTTTGGCTGCTGAATCCACATTTGTCGCCTTGCTGTCATTCACAAAACGCACACCGCCCTGCTCTGCAATCAACTGGGAGCGATGTGGCAACCCACCAAAGGTGTTAAACGCCGCCTCTATCACACGCGGGGCAAGCCCAAGTGTGCGGCACACGGCATAGGCCGCGCAGGCATTCTGATGGTTATGCGCCCCGGGCAATCCCGGCACATTGCGCAGATCAATGCTTGCTATCTGCTTGCCCTTGCGCACCTCTGCCAGGAACCCCTTGCGCGCAAAAACCTGCCAGCCGGGGCCGGCCAGTTTACGTTCCACAGACACCCGGATCACCCGGTCATCTGCGCGCCCCTCACTCATTTGCCCGGCAAGAAAAACCCCCTCGGGTTCATCCACGCCAATCACCGCCCGGTCTGGCCCACCTTCGGCAAACAACCGTCGTTTGGCCGCAAAATACCCCCCCATACCGTGGTGGCGGTCCAGATGATCTGGACTGAGGTTGGTAAACACGGCCACATCCGGCGTCAGATTGCGCGCCAGTTCGGTCTGATAGCTGGACAGTTCCAACACCACAACCTCACCATCAACAGCCGGTTCCAGATCCAACACCCCGCGTCCAATATTGCCCGCCAATTGCGCGGGGCGGTTCACATGCTCCAGAATATGATGGATCAGCGCAGATGTGGTGGACTTGCCATTTGACCCGGTGACCGCAACCACACGCGGTGCGACATCAAAACTGTCCCAATCCCGCGTGGCAAAACTCTGAAAGAATAGGCTTATATCGTTGTCCACCGGAACACCTGCGGCAAGCGCTACGGCCACAACTGGATTGGGTGCGGGGTATAGATGCGGAATGCCGGGGCTCACAATCAACCGCGCAATATCGCCAAAAGAACCTGCTTTTAACAAAGGTTCGCAGACAAGCCCCTCCTCTTCGGCCCGTCCGCGCGCCGCTTCATTGTCATCCCAGCACACCGGAACAGCCCCGCCAGCGGCTAAGGCAAGCGCAGCCGACAACCCGGAGCGCCCCAACCCCAGAACGGCAACCCGCGCGCCCGTCAAACCCTGTACCGGAACCATCTATTCGCCCCTCTTTTTGGCCATAACTCTTCCCGGAGGTTTGGAGGCAGAGCCTCCAAAGGCCCGGCTCCGCCGGGCCTCCCCCGCCCGCGGCACGCGCAACTGACCTACCGTACCTTCAGCGTCGCCAGTCCGATCATCGCCAGGATCAGCGAAATAATCCAGAACCGGATCACAATCTGCGGCTCTGCCCAGCCCTTTTTTTCATAGTGATGATGGATCGGTGCCATCAGAAATACCCGTTTGCCCGTGCGTTTGAAATAGAGCACCTGAATGATCACCGACAGCGCCTCTACCACAAAAAGGCCACCGACGATGGCCAGCACCAGCTCGTGTTTGGTGGCCACCGCAATTGCCCCCAAAGCACCCCCCAGGGCCAATGACCCCGTATCGCCCATAAACACCGCGGCGGGCGGCGCATTGTACCACAAAAATCCAAGGCCCCCGCCAAACAGACCGGCGGTAAAGATCAGGATTTCGCCTGTGCCCGGCACGTAATGCACGTCCAGATACTCGGTGAAATCGACACGCCCAACCGCATAGGAAATCACCCCCAACGTCCCGGCGGCGATCATCACCGGCATGATGGCAAGCCCGTCCAGACCATCCGTCAGGTTTACCGCATTGGCCGCACCGACGATCACGATTACCGCAAAGGGCACGAACAGGTAGCCGAGGTTGATCAGCGTGTCCTTAAACACCGGCATCGCCAACTTATACTGCAATCCTTCAGGATGGTACTGCGCGGCCCAGAGACCAGCGATGGCAGCAATCAAAAAACCCAGCAATAACCGAACTTTACCTGACACACCTGATGTGGTTTGTTTGCTCACTTTGGCGTAATCATCGGCAAACCCGATGGCCGCAAAGCTCATCGTCACAAACAACACCAGCCAGACAAACGGATTGTCCAGACGTGCCCAGAGCAGAGTCGAGGTCAGCAAAGCCCCCACAATCAGCAGCCCGCCCATGGTGGGCGTGCCTGCCTTAACAAAGTGCCCTTCTGGCCCATCATCGCGGATCGGCTGGCCCTTGCCCTGTTTACGCCGCAACACCGCTATCAGCGGTTTGCCAAACAGAAACCCAAAGATCAACGCCGTCAAAAACGCGCCCCCGGCGCGGAAGGTGATGTAGCGAAACAGGTTAAAAAAGTCGCCACCATCCGACAGCAGCGTCAACCAGTAGAGCATTTGAAACGTCCTAACTCATTATCTTGTGGGCCAGGCAAGGCTCAGCCCTCCAGAACCGGATGGCCCATTTTGCGGATCGCGTCAACAATTGAGCCAAGGCGCATGGACAAAGATCCTTTGGTCAATACCACATCTCCACTGTCCAGATGGTCGCGCAATCCCGGCAAAATGTCGGCTGACGTCTCAACCCAAAGCCCGCGCTGATGTTCCGGCAGCAGCGCGTGCAGCGATTTCATCAATGGGCCGATGCAATGGACCACATCCAGTTTCTGGGTGGTCTCCAGATGCGCCAACCCCGCGTGCAGCGCAGCCGCATCCTCGCCCAACTCCTTCATATCGCCCAAGAAAGCGATGCGGCGGCCCTTGGACACCCGGCCAATGTCATTGCGCACTTCTGAGGCGGCCAGCACCTCCAGCGCGGCAGCCATCGAGGTTGGATTGGCGTTGTAACTGTCGTCAATCAGATCAAGGCTCAGGTGCGTTTCAACCGGGTCAAGCACGATGGTTTCCCGCACGCCGCGCCCTTTGTACGGGCGCCACCGTCCCAGAGATTGCGCCGCCAAGGCCATATCGACGCCCAAGGCATAACACACGGCCAAGGCCCCAAGGCCATTCATCGCAAAATGCCGCCCCGGCGTGGCGATTTTGAACAGCAGCGGGGCCTCTTCAAACTCTGCCTGCACCACGGTGGTGTCCGCTGTCACCTTCACGCTTTTTAGTTTAAAATCAAATGCATGTACGCCAAAGGTAATGTCGTACACCCGGCAATCATGGGCTTTGGCCAACAGGATTGGCGCGTGTTCGATGTCCGCGTTGATCACCGCGCCGCCGCCAATGGGCAGGCCTGCAAAAATCGCGGCCTTTTCAACAGCGATTCCCGCAACGTTCTCAAACGCCTCCAGATGGGCGGCGGCAACCGTGGTGATCATGGCCACATCCGGGCGGGCCAGACGCGCAAGCGGCTCAATCTCTCCGGGGTGGTTCATGCCAATCTCAATGATGCCAAATTCCGTATCGCGCGGCATGCGCGCCAGCGTCAGGGGCACGCCCCAATGGTTATTGTAGCTCGCCACGGAGGCATGCGCGCGCCCTTGATCGCTCAGCATCGCCAGCAGCATTTCCTTGGTCGACGTCTTGCCAACGGAGCCCGTGACCGCAACCACCTTGCCCTGCATGCGCTGGCGGGCAGCCGCGCCCAACTGCTCCAGCGCGGCCAGCACATCCTCCACCACCAGCAAGGGCGCATTCGAGCTCACACCCGCTGGCACATGTGATACCAAGGCGGCCCCCGCCCCTTTTTCCAGCGCCTGGGCCACAAAATCATGCCCGTCGCGCACGTCCTTTAGGGCAACAAACAGATCACCGGCGTCAATCGTGCGGGTGTCAATAGATACGCCATCACAGGTCCACTCCCCAAGGGCGCGCCCGCCCGTTGCGGCCACCATCTCAGCACTTGTCCAAAGGCTCATGCCATTCTCCCATCCAGCGCGGCCACCGCCATCGAGGCCTGCTCCGCATCATCAAAGGGCAGCACATCGTCCCCGACAATTTGCCCGGTCTCATGCCCCTTGCCCGCAATCAGCAGGGCATCGCCAGGCTGTAACATGTCCACCGCGCGCAAAATCGCTTCGGCCCGGTCGGCCAATTCGATGGCATCCGCAGCACCTTCCAACACCGCAGCGCGGATCACGCCGGGGTCTTCTGAACGGGGGTTATCGTCGGTCACCACCACAACATCCGCATGGGCCGTTGCAGCCGCGCCCATCAAGGGCCGCTTGCCTGCATCCCGGTCGCCCCCTGCCCCCACAATGGCAATCAATCGTCCCATCACATGCGGGCGCATCGCGCCAAGCGCTGTGGCAACCGCATCAGGGGTATGGGCATAATCAACAAACACCGCTGCGCCATTGTCGCGCGTGGCGGCCAGTTGCATGCGCCCGCGCACTGTTGTCAGATGCGGCATGGTGTCAAACACATGCCCCGGTGTCGCCCCACAGGCAATCACAAGGGCACAGGCCAGCAGAACATTATCCGCCTGAAATCCACCAATCAGGTTCAGGCGTTTTTGATAGGTCTTGCCCTGCCAGTCAAACCGCAGGTCTTGGCCAACCGCATCCATGCGCTGCCCTGTCAGATGCAGATCACCCCCATCGCGCCCCACGGTGATCACCGAGCAGCCCCGCGCCTGTGCAATCGCGGCCATCTCAACGCCTTTGGGGTCGTCAATGTTGAGGACCGCCGTGCCATCGGGCGGCAATACGCGCGCAAACAGGCCGGCCTTGGCGTCAAAATAGGCCTCAAACGTTTCGTGATAATCCAGATGGTCCTGCGTGAAATTGGTAAACCCGGCGGCGGTCAGGGTGACCCCGTCCAACCGGCGCTGGTCCAGCCCGTGGCTGGACGCCTCCATCGCGGCGTGGGTGATCCCTTGTTGGTGCGCCATTGCGAGGGCCCAATGCAAGGTGATCGGCTCAGGCGTGGTATGGGCAAGCGGGGCCGACCACGCCCCCTCCACCCCCGTGGTGCCAAGGTTAACAGCCGCCAGCCCCATCTCGATCCAGATCTGGCGCACAAAGGTTGACACAGATGTTTTGCCATTGGTGCCTGTAACCGCAATCATCGTCTGGGGTTGGCCGCCAAAATAAAGCGCTGCGGTACGCGCCAAAGCCTCGCGCGGCTGCTCGGATATGATCAACGCAGCCCCTGCCGCACGGATCGCTGCACCGGCCATTTCAGCACCCTCTGGGTCTGTCAGCACCGCAATTGCGCCTTGCTCAAGCGCGGTTTCGACAAAACCTGCGCCATGCACCAGTGATCCGGGCATAGCGGCAAACAAAGTGCCCGCCTGCACGCGCCGGCTGTCCACGGCAAGAAAGTTGATGGTGGGATTCTCTCCACCCGCCGCGATCAAACCCAATGAATTCAATTTGATAGACGGGTTTGGCGGCGTATGCATTGGGGTCGTGCCTTTGCGGCTTAGTTGCTCGACGTCAGCGTTACCACGGCCTCACTCAGCGGATCAACCTGCGGACGCAAGCCCAGCAGTGGCGCAATCCGGCGCACCATCTCGGCGGCGACGGGCACGGCAGTCCAACCGGCAGTGCGACGTGGTTTTTCGCCGGATGTTTCAACCGGCTCATCCAGCGTAACGATCAATACATATTTCGGATCATGCGCGGGAAAGATCGAGGCAAAGGTCGCGATAACCTTGTCCTTGTAATACCCGCCGCGGGGTTTGGGTTTGTCCGCTGTGCCGGTTTTGCCGCCGACAGAATACCCCGGCACCTCTCCAAAGGAGGCGGTGCCCTCTGAAACCACTTTGCGCAGCATCGCCCTCCCGTCAGAGGCCGCCCGTGCAGACATCACGCGCGGACCCAACTGCGGGCCGCGCTGTTTCATCAATGTGGGTTCCACCTTGAACCCGCCGTTGGCGATGGCGGCATATCCTGCGGCCAGATGCATGGGGCTGCTGGACAATCCATGGCCATAGGAAATGGTGACGGTTGACAGATCGGTCCAGCGTTTGGGCAACAACGGCTTGCCGCCCGCCGCCTCGACAATCTCAAACGGCGTGGCCTTGAAAAAGCCCAGACTGTCCAGAAACGCCTTTTGCCGCTTTGGTCCGATTTGCAGCGCCATGCGCCCTGTGCCGCGGTTGGAGGATTTCACGATGATGTCGCTGACCGTCAAATCGCCGTATTTCTTGTTTCTGAATTCCCGGATTGTGTAGCCGCCGACCTTCATCGGGATATCAGTGTCATAGACCGTGTTGACGTTAACCAGCCCCAGATCAATCGCCTGAATCGCCGTGAAGATTTTGAAGGTGGAGCCAAGCTCATACACCCCCTGCACCGAACGGTTGAACAGCGAAGAGTCAGAGGCATCTCCTTGCGTCGCGGGCCGGGGACGGTCATTGGGGTCAAATGTCGGCAGGGACACTACACTGATGATCTCGCCTGTTTTCACATCCATCAAGACGCTGGTTGCGCCCTTGGCATTCATTAATTTCATGCCGCCAAAGAGCACCCGCTCGGCCGCGGCCTGCACCGTCAGATCAAGCGAAAGCTGCAAGGGCCGGTTGCCATTGGCCGGATCGCGCAGGTAATCGTCATGAAATTTCTCAACCCCGGCCACGCCAATCACCTCGGCGGCGTGCACGCCCTCCTTGCCGTAAGACGCCCCGCCCATCACATGGGCCGCCAGCGTGCCATTGGGGTAAAGACGCATGTCGCGCGGCGCAAACAACAGCCCCGGATCGCCAATCTCATGCACGGCCTGCATTTGCTCCGGGCTAATTTTCTTTTTGATCCACAGGAACTTACGTTTGCCCGTAAAATCCTTGATCAGGCGTTCTTCTTTGAGATCAGGGAACACCTCCACCAGTTTCTTGGCAGCATATTCCGGGTCCACCATGTGTTTGGGCTGGGCATATAACGCGTGGGTCTCAAAGTTTGTCGCCAGGATAGAGCCGTTTCGGTCCACAATGTCGGCGCGGCTGGCGCTGATCACCGCACCGGGCGCATGGGCGCGTGGCTCAACCGGGTCGGTGGTGGCCAAGAGCCCCATGCGTGCGCCGACCACCGAAAAGGCCGCAAAAAAGAACACACCAAGGATCAGCAACCGCCCCTCGGCCCGCATGCGGGAATGATCGCGCATCTGCTCATGGCGGATACGTTTGTTTTCACGTTCAATCGCGTCAGGGTTTTCACCCTTTTCGCGGGCCTGAAGGATGCGGGCCAGCGGGCGCAGAGGTGTACGGATCATAGAGGGTCTACTTCGGAGTTGGCGGGTTGCGAAAAGGAGGAGACATCAACCGGATCGGTGATCGGCAGCAGCGGTTTGGGCGGATAGGCCACCTGATCCACCTGCCCGAACTGATCGGGGTGCAGGGGCAGCAGGCCAAGACGTTCAAAGTTGATTTCGGCCAGATCGCGCAACCGGTCGGGGCGGTTCTGGTAGGCCCATTCAGCCCTGAGCACCGCCAGCCGGGAATGTGCCGCGCGGATGTTGGAATGCAATTTGTCCGTCTCGCTCAGCGCCTGTTGGGTCGCGTAATTCTCGCGGTAGGCCCAAAAGGCGAGGCCAATGACGGCCAGTGAGGTGAGAATATAGAGAACGGCACGCATCAGTTTAATCCTTTGACCATCGGCATGGCGATGGATTTGCTGTCTATCTGGCCCGAGGGCGCATCGGTGCGGATCGCGACCCGCAGTTTGGCGGATCGGCTGCGGGGGTTTTCATCCAATTCCTGCGCATCGGCGCTGATTGCCTTGCGCTTTTCGACGTGGAACTGCGGCGCGGCGCGCCTTTGCTCCGGGGCGTAGCGGTTGGCATTCCCGCCCCCGCCCGAGCGCGCGGTCAGGAACCGTTTGACCATACGGTCCTCAACCGAATGAAAGGTCACGACGGCCAGTTTGCCGCCGGGTTTCAGCGCCCGTTCTGCGGCCATAAGGCCCTGAAACAATTCACCATATTCATCATTCACCGCGATGCGCAGCGCCTGAAAGCTGCGTGTGGCCGGATGGCTCTGCCCGGGTTTGGCGCGCGGCAGGCAGCTCTCAATTAGCTTCGCCAATTCTAGCGTGGTGGTGATCGGAGCCTTATCGCGGACACGTGTGATCGCCTTGGCAATGCGGCGGCTCGCGCGCTCTTCACCGTAGTGAAACAGGATGCTGGCCAGCATCTCTTCGTCCAGATCATTCACCAGATCCGCAGCGGAGGGGCCATCCTGAGACATCCGCATGTCCAGCGGCCCATCCCGCATAAAGGAAAAACCGCGTTCGGCCAGATCCAACTGCATCGAGGACACACCCAAATCGAGCACAACGCCATCAAGGTCCTGCGCGTATTCATCCATCTTTGAAAACACGCCCTGCTGCATGGTGATACGCGCGCCATATTCGCCAGCCCAATCTGCCGCCATTTCAAACGCCAGCGGATCACGGTCCACTGCAATCACGCGCTCAGCACCAGCATCGAGAAACGCACGCGTGTACCCGCCCGCCCCAAAGGTGCCATCCAGCCAAACACCCTCCACCGGCGCCACAGCCCGCAAAATAGGATCAATGAGAACAGGTATATGTGGGGCAGATTCAACAGGAGAGGCCGCAGCAGCCATGTGCGTTACTCCCCCGGCGCGCCGTCCAAAAAGGCCATCGGATCAAAGTCATCGGGAAGATCATCCTCCCATGCTTCTTCGTTGGCGGTGTAGGTTTCGGGCTTCCAAATCTGGAATGTGTCACCGGTGGCAAAGAAAAGCGCCTCACCTTCCAAGTCAATTTTCTTGCGCAGCTTGGCAGGCAGCACCAGACGGCCTGTTTCATCAACGTTTGTCGGAAAGCTCTGACCGTGGAACAAACGCTGCAAGGCTTTGCGCCCAACAGAACCACGTGGAAGCGCGTCAATCTTGGCATCGACCTCGTCGATTGCCTCCATTGTATAGCATTCCAGATAATCACGTTTGGCGTCGCCATAGACGATCACCAGTTCAGGGTTGTCACCGTTTTTCCAGTTCGGGTCGCCCGCCTCTAACACACGGCGAAAAGAGGCTGGGATAGACACCCGCCCCTTTGTATCGACCTTGTGTTGGCTTTCGCCTCTGAACCTGCGGCTCACTGTGTTTACCCTACTGTCCGCACATGGCGGGATGTCCCTCTTGCGCGGTCTGCGCTGTGTTATGTACCAGCCTTACAAAAAACCGGTCTTTGAAAATGGAAACGGCGGGTTGATCTGCTGCCACTGATCAACCCGCCGCCCTCGTCCCGCAACTAGGCGGGGAAGTCCGACTGCGCGCGCCACCTGGGGGGATGTCTGCTCGCCCGCGCGCCGGATTTCGTTGTCGGATGAAAGCTGGGTGCCTGTATGAAACCTGCTCGGTTTTTATTTTTGTTTGGGGTCGTTTGGTGCCCCGTGTCCCGTTCTCATCTGATGCAATAGGGATGCCATGGGAAAACGTGGGCGTCTACTGTTTTTTTCAATAAATAGGTTGAGACTAGGGAATCCATCGACTCACAGGCCCTACTGTATGGGCGAAAATCACCTCAAATTTAGCACAAATAGTATAAGCAGCCCAAGATGCATCTATATATTGGGTAGACAGCATCTTTGAAAAAAGTTCCCATAATTTCCCAAAAAACATTTCAATTATTGAGTATCCAAACAATGTTCCCGCCTTGTTCTGTCAATCAGGAGGTAGAATCAAGCCCGCTCTCAGAAATTTGATTCGGAATCGGCCGGATTTAGGCCGTTTCACTCTGACTGCGCTGAACCTGTCCCATTAATTCCCGTCCGACGTCCCATACTTTCCCAGCCTGTCCCGACAGATCAGCGCAAATCAGCGCAACTCCGGGCATCATCCCGCTAACAACCCGTTCATTTGATCAGATGGCAGCCCCCCGCCAACGTCCCTCCCAAGGATCAGCATCCCAGCGCCCAAACAGCGCACCCTTAGAGACGTCACTTGAGGCAGCACACAGGGTTACGCAGTATTCGGGTCAGGGCCCGGGGATGTTCCCACACTCCGGACATGCCCTGAAAATGTCCCAATCAAGTTAAAATCACGCCTCTAATGCCATCTAGAACCTGCACTCGCCCGATATCTGCATCGCGCACCCTGTACCCCGCCCTCTGCTCACGGGCCTTGTTACCTAGGACATAGACAATGACTGTTGCCACAGATCTTGAACGCCACCTATTGCAATTGATGAATGAGGAGCGCGCCGCTGTTGGCCTGCCGCCCCTCACCCTTGAACTCAACCTCAACCGCTCCGCTGATGCACATTCCGCTTGGATGATCGACGCCGACACTTTCAGCCACACAGGTATTAACGGCACATCCTCAAACCAGCGCATGGTCTCTGCCGGGTTTGAATTGCGCGGGAGCTGGTCCACCGGTGAAAACATCGGGGCGCAATCCATCAGCGGTTCCGACAGCTTTTATGATGAGGTCGAGGTGATCCACCGCGGCCTGATGAACAGCCCCGGCCACCGCGCCAATATCCTTGACGAAGACTATACACATGTTGGCCTGGGCATTGCGACGGGCCCCCTCACCTATGGCG
Source organism: uncultured Sulfitobacter sp. (assembly GCA_937928635.1). GTDB lineage: Bacteria > Pseudomonadota > Alphaproteobacteria > Rhodobacterales > Rhodobacteraceae > Sulfitobacter. The sequence goes on from CALFWM010000051.1 coordinate 17,192, forward strand.
CGTCAGGTGCCTATCAATCGGTGCTTGTCACCCAGAATTTTGGCAACTCCGGCGGGACATTGGATGAAGACCTGAGCGGCTCCAGCGCCGGCGAGACCATTCGCTCGACCACGGGCAATGATCACATCTCCGCCCAGGCGGGCGATGATATTGTTATTTCAAACAGTGGTGCGGACACGGTCTTTGCCGGTGCAGGCAATGACAGCGTCAATGGTGGCGCGGGCAATGACCGCCTGATGGGCGAAACCGGCAACGACTTTTTGCGCGGCGAAGACGGCGATGACATGTTGTACGGCGCTGCGGGCCATGACTTTGCCCTCGGGGACGGCGGCAATGACACATTGGACGGTGCCCACGGCAACGATAGCCTGTCGGGTGGCGCGGGCAATGACAACCTGAGCGGCGGTGTTGGTTTTGACGCCTTGCAAGGTGGTGATGGCAATGACACGCTGGATGGCGGCGCACAGGCCGACAACCTTTTTGCCGGCATCGGCAATGACCTGCTGCGCGGCGGTGACGGCTTTGACCGCCTGTTTGGCGGTTTTGGCGATGACACGCTGGAAGGCGGCGACGGACCAGACGCCCTGTTTGGCAATGGCGGCGCTGACTTTATCTTTGGCCAGGAAGGGGACGACCGCAGCTATGGCGCGGGCGGCAACGACTTTATTCAGGACGCCGAAGGCAATGACCTGCTGGAAGCGGGCGCTGGTTTTGACACGCTGGACGGTGGCGTGGGCGACGACACGCTTTATGGTCGCTTCAACGCAGACCTCTTTGTGTTCACCGACGCAACGGGCGGGTTTGGCAACGACACCATTGGCGATTTTGCCGCCACCAACCAGTTTGAGCGGATCGACCTGAGCGGTGTTGCCGCGATCACTGATCTGAATGATTTGATGAACAACCACGCCCGTCAGGTGGGCGGCAACGTGGCGATTGACGCAGGTGAAAACAGCTCCATCACGCTGGTTGGTGTGAACCTCGCCCAGTTGGACAGCACTGACTTTACCTTCTGACCCCACACCCGCGCCCCTACCGCCTGTGACAAGACACTGCAACGGGCCTGCCATTGGCGGGTCCGTTTTTCCGTGCCACAGCGCGCGCAACCCCTTTGCCAGCGCCCCTGCGTTCATGATAGTCTGCCACCATAACGCCCCTCAAAGACGCTGAACACAAGCGCGGGGGCATCAGCAGGTCTCAGAGGCACAGGAAACCCACCATGACGCGCGCCACCGAAATTGAACGCTATATGCTGTCGTTGATCAACGATGCCCGCATCGCCGCAAACCTTGCCCCCCTGATGCTGGAACTGAACCTGAACGCGGCCGCAGACGCCCATTCCCAGTGGATGCTGGATACCAATAATTTTGATCATACGGGCATAAACGGTACGCTGGCGCTGGGCCGCATGCGCACTGCTGAATTTGATCTGGGCACCCGCTGGCTTTGGGCCGAAAACATTCTCGCACGCCCGAGCCGTTTTGAAGAAGACCCGTTTGATACCGTTGATCGGCTGTTTGCCGACCTGCTGGCCAGCCCCAGCCATCGCGAAAACATGCTAGACCCGGCGCTTGAACTGATCGGGCTTGGTATCGCAGAAGGCCTGCTGCCCGGCGATCGGCAATTCCCGATGCAGGGGATGATCGTCACCCAGAACTTTGCTTTTTCAAATGGTTTGCATGATCTGGATATTGTCGGCACACCCCAGGCTGACGTTCTGCGCGGCGGCACGGGGGATGATCTTGTGGATGGGTCTGCGGGCAATGATCTGATCTTTGGCGATGCGGGCAATGATGAGGTCACAAGCGGCGTTGGCAATGACAGTGTGAATGCGGGCGCCGGGAATGATGGCGTGCAGGGTGGCGCAGGCCAGGATTTTCTGCGCGGTGCGGCGGGCGAGGACACCTTGGTCGGGGATGCGGGCAATGATTTTTTGATCGGAGATGACGGCAACGACGATTTGTCCGGCGGTCTTGGTCAAGACAGCCTGTCGGGCGGCAATGGCGACGATAGCCTCGCCGGCCATTCAGGATTTGACGTGCTTCAGGGCGGCAATGGAAATGACACCCTGAGTGGTGGCACGAATGCCGACAATCTGTTTGCGAGCGCGGGCAACGACCTGCTGCGCGGCGACGAAGGATTTGACCGGCTGTTTGGAGGTCTGGGCGATGACACGCTGGAGGGCGGCACGGGGCCAGACGCGCTGTTTGGCAACGATGGTGCGGATGAGATGTTTGGCCAACAGGGTGATGATCGCAACTACGGCGGTGGTGGCAACGATTTTATTGAAGACGGTCAAGGCAATGATCTGTTGGAGGCCGGGGCCGGGTTTGACACCCTTAACGGGGGCGAAGGCGACGATATGCTGTTTGGCCGCTTTAATGCCGATACCTTTGTGTTCACCGGCAATTCAAACGGGTTTGGCCATGACACAATTGGCGATTTCGCGGCCACCAACCCGTTTGAACGGATTGATCTGGGGAGTGCGGTCAGCTTTCTTGAGCTGGACGACCTGTTGGCAAATCAGACCACGCAGGTTGGCAGCGATGTGCTGATCAGCGTGGATGAAAACAGTTCTATCCTGCTTTTGGGCGTGTCGCACGATGACCTGAGCCGGGACGATTTTATCTTTTGACCTGCCCCGCATGCGCCGGGGAAGCAGCAGATCAAGCTAGGCCATGCCGCCCTTGATCAGCCCCTCGGCAATGCGCGCATAGGCCTGCGCCATGGGGCCGTCACCGGCGGCAATCGGCGTACCACCATCCCCGGCCAGCCGGGTGTCCAGATCAATCGGCAAACTGCCCAGCAAGGGCGCACCCAGTTTCTGCGCCTCTGCGGCGACGCCACCATGCCCAAAAATCTCATGCTCTGAACCGCAGGTGGGGCAGACAAACATCGACATGTTTTCGATCAGGCCCAGAACGGGGGTTTTCAACGTATCAAACATATCAATCGCCTTGCGCGCATCAATCAGCGCCACATCCTGCGGCGTGGACACGATAATTGCGCCACTCAGCTCGGATTTGGTGCACAGCGTCAATTGCACATCCCCCGTGCCGGGCGGCAGATCGACCAGCAGCACGTCAAGTTCGCCCCACTCCACCTGCCCCAACATCTGTTGCAGCGCGCCCATCAACATGGGCCCGCGCCAGACCACCGCCTTGCCTTCTTCCATCATAAAGCCAATCGACATCATCGTGACGCCATGGGCATGCAGCGGAATGATTGTTTTGCCATCGGGGCTGGCAGGGCGTTTGTTGACCCCCATCATGCGTGGCTGGCTTGGCCCGTAGATGTCCGCATCCAGCAGGCCAACCTTGCGTCCCTGTTTGGCCAGGGCCACCGCAAGGTTTGAGCTGACGGTGGATTTGCCCACGCCACCCTTGCCGCTGCCAATCGCCAGAATGCGCTGCACACCGGTCGGTTTTGTTGGCCCTTCCTGCGGCTTTGGATGGCCTCCAATCTTGAGGCTGGGTGGCGCGGCGGGGCCATGGGCCGTCAACGCCACTGTGGCGACGCGCACGCCGGGCAGTTCTGACACAACCTTTTCTGCCGCATCCCGCAGTGGCCCCATCGCCTTGGCGACCTCTGCATTTGGGGCCTCGATGACAAAACGCACCGTGTCCCCCTCCACCGTCAGTGCGCGCACCAAATCATGCGCCAACAGGTTGCGCCCGTCGGGCAGATTGACCCGGGACAGGGCAGCTTCAACATCGGATTTGGTGACGGCCATGGGGAACTCCTAAACTCTGACCCTGAAATGCGCAGGTTCGTGGAAAATCACAAGGGGCACAGGCGTTTTACCCCAGAGGATCAGGCCACATGCAGGCAAATCAGTCCCCACCCCATCAGAACACACACTGCACCAATGCGATTGCTGCATAGCAGCATTGCAAAAGAAGCAATTGTGCAACCGCAGCATTTATCCTAATTATTGTTTCATGAGACGCACCACGGTGCAGGTCTCTAACAGACAGACAGGTCCGCTTACCTCCTCCCGAGTTGGGCCTGATTTAAGCGGCGACATCCCCTCCCTGATGTCGCCGCATTTTTTTTGCCCTTCCCCCACCAGAAACATGCGGCATCTGACCTTAGGTCAATTACATATTAAGAACAGTGCATTAACAGATAGCCACACATGCAAATGCTGCATAGCGGCATTGCATCCGTGACCATTGTTAGCGCCCCAAATCGGCGTATCTATGGATCAACCAAACGGAACAACAAACCAAACTGAGGTGACCAAATGGCATATTTGAACACAACTTTCGCTCCTTCTTTCCTTGATCGCACCCGCAGCATTCTTGCGGCGCTCAAAACCCGCCGTGCCCAAAACAAAATGTACCGCAAGACCCTGCGTGAGCTGAGCGTGCTCAGTGACCGTGAATTGGCGGACCTGGGGCTGAGCCGTTGCGATCTACATCACATCGCGTGGAAAACCAGCGAAAGCCGCATTTAAGTTTGGCCGCGCGTATCTCCTCCCTGATCCGCGCCGCCATTTCCGGGGTCCGCTTCTCCCTCCCGTTTTGCGGCCCCACCTGACCCGGTGCCAGAACCTCCCTTTTCGCATCGGGCTACAAAAGAACGGCGGTGCCTGCAAAGGCGCCGCCGTTCCACTATCTTAACAAAACACCCGCGCTGAAACCTCAGTCACGGGTGTTTCAATTTCAAACCAAATCGCTGCTGGTTATGGAACTCATCAACCCACGCAGCAAACCGGCCTGCTTAGCCAATGATGAACGGATCATCCATGACAGAGACTTCCGGCTCTTCGGCATCAATGACGACGATTTCAGGTTCTTCTTCTGTGTTGTCACCAAAGACCAGACCCAGATCCGCCAGGAAGTCGACCCACTGATCGTTCTGGCCCCGTGACCAGGAATCAAGAACCACGATATCCTGGGTGGCGCCCGTTGTGGAGTTCTGAATGGTGAACACAACGTCGTTGTCCGACACCTGCCTGTTGCGCAAATCAACGCCGTTGGCTTCGGTCTCTTCGCTGCCGGTCACCTCAACAGAAAGCACGTTGAGATCGCCGCTGCCGGAGTCCAGAAACTGTAGCATGTCGCCCTGGGAAAGGCTGAAGTCGGTGATAAAGTCGGTTTCGCCGTCACCAATGTGACCCGCGCTCCAGACAAATGTATCCGCGTCCAGACCACCGGCCAAAACATCATTGCCCTGACCACCGATCATGCGGTCCTCGCCGCGCCCGCCGTACAAAACGTCGTCGCCGCTGTTGCCTTGCATCAAATCGTCTCCCCTGGAGCCGAAAAGAACATCATCCTGGCCTTGTGCTTCACCGTCAATTTGATTGAGTCCGTCTGGCATATGAGCCTCCTATTATTTAAAATATAGAAATGCAGGTTCGCAATAATCCGCCGAAGCTTCTAGGCCAAATGAGCGGAAAGTTACCGGTCTTTGAATAATTAATTGAAAATTAACGAATTTGAATTTTCCCGACCGAAATTATTCCCGCGACACTAGAACAATTCCTTCCATCCAAAAGGTTATGCAGCGAATCTTTCGGTCATCGGACGCATGTTTCGACGCAGGAAGAGCCAACATTCAGACCCGATGAAACCGATTCTCGCGCGATCACGCCGGGGTGAGGCTCAAATTCCAAACCCTCAGGAACGCGGACCAGTATGTCACCGATCTATTCGGTAAACATTTGATAACTCGTTAAACTCTCGCCCCCCTGCGACCCGCCGCATATCAGAACGGCACATCATCACAGCCCGTCAAGAACCGCGAAACGACATTCTTGACCCCGGCCTTTTCAAAATCCACTTCCAGCTTGTCGCCTTCGATGCCAATAATCGCGCCGTAGCCGAATTTTTGGTGAAACACCCGCTCCCCCATCACAAAACTGCTGACCGCATTCAGATCTATTGTTACGTTTCGTGTTTCCGAGGGCTGCGACATCCCCCGCTCCCCACTGCGCGCCTGCAATCGTTTCCAGCCCGGCGAATTATACACATTCGCTTCCGCCGCCGCCTCATGCAGATTGCTTTTTGGCATTGCCGCGCCAAATCCACCACCATATAGGCCGGGCGGCGTCAGCACCTCCACGTGATCCTCCGGCAGCTCATCAATGAACCGCGACGGCATGGCAGATTGCCATTGCCCAAACACCATCCGGTTGCCCGCAAATGAGATCGTGCAAATCCGCTCTGCCCGCGTGATGCCCACGTAAGCCAACCGGCGCTCTTCCTCTAACCCTTTGATTCCACTCTCGTCCATTGACCGCTGCGAGGGGAACAGACCATCCTCCCACCCCGGCAGAAATACCGCAGGAAACTCCAGCCCCTTGGCCGCGTGCAGGGTCATGATTGACACCTTTTCCTCTTCCGCCTCCTGCGCGTTGTCCATGATCAGGCTGACGTGTTCCAGAAACCCCTGCAGGTTCTCAAACTGTTCCAGCGCCTTGACGAGTTCCTTGAGGTTTTCCAGCCGCCCCGGTGCCTCCGGCGTTTTGTCGTTTTGCCAGTGGCCCGTGTACCCACTTTCATCCAGAATAATCTGTGCCAGCTCCACATGGCTGATCTCTGGCGGGGCGTATTCAATTGGGCCGCCCACATCGACAACGTCATCTGTCTCCGCCACAATCCGCTTGCCGCGCGTTATCTCACCCCAGCGGTCAATCCCGTCAATCAACAGACGCAGTTGCGCAGCCCCCTTGCCGCTTAACCCTTGATCTGCCAGCAAAATCCGCGCGCCTTCCACCAGGTTCACACCATTTTCGCGGGCACAGACCTGGATCTTTTGCTGCGCCTTGTCGCCCAGGCCCCGCTTGGGCGTGTTCACAATCCGCTCAAACGCCAAATCATCATCGGGGCTGGTCACCACCCGGAAATAGGCCATGGCATCGCGGATCTCCATGCGTTCATAAAACCGCGGGCCACCGATCACGCGATAAGGCAACCCGATGGTCAAAAACCGATCTTCAAAGGCGCGCATCTGATGGCTCGCCCGCACTAAAATCGCCATATCATCCAGCGACAGCGGCGCATTCCCGCGCGTGCCACGCTGCATGTCCTCAAGCTGCTCCCCGATCCAGCGCGCCTCTTCCTCCCCATCCCAATGGCCAATCAGGCGCAGTTTTTCGCCTTCGGTTTCATCGGTCCACAGGGTTTTGCCCAGCCGTCCGGCATTGCCCTCAATCACCCCACTGGCAGCAGCCAGAATATGCGGGGTGGAGCGGTAATTCTGTTCCAGCTTCACCACATGACAGCCGGGAAAATCGCTTTCAAACCGCAGGATGTTGCCCACCTCGGCCCCGCGCCAGCCATAGATCGACTGATCATCATCCCCCACACAACAGATGTTCTTGTGCCCCTGCGCCAACAGCCGCAGCCACAGATATTGGGCCACGTTGGTATCCTGATACTCATCCACCAGAATGTATTTGAACCAGCGCTGATACTGCCCCAACACATCCTCGTGGTTCTGAAAAATCGTAACCATGTGCAACAACAGGTCACCAAAATCGACCGCGTTCAACTCCTTCAGGCGCCGCTGATATTGGTCATAAATCTCCATGCCACGATGATTATATAGCACCGCATCCGCCGTCGGCACTTTCTCCGGCGTCAGCGCGCGGTTTTTCCAATCATCAATGATCCCGGCCAGCATCCGCGCGGGCCAGCGTTTGTCGTCAATGCTTTCTGCGGCCACCAGTTGTTTAAGCAAGCGCAGTTGATCATCCGTGTCCAGAATGGTGAAATTGCTTTTCAACCCCACCAGTTCCGCATGCCGGCGCAACAATTTAACGCAGATCGCATGGAACGTGCCGAGCCAGGGCATGCCCTCCACATGCTGGCCCAACATCTGGCCCACTCGGTTTTTCATCTCGCGTGCGGCCTTGTTGGTAAAGGTCACGGCCAAAACCTCGTTGGGGCGCGCCGTTCCCGTGCTCAGCAGATGCACAATGCGTGCTGTCAGGGCGCGGGTCTTGCCCGTACCTGCCCCGGCCAGCATCAAAACCGGCCCCTCCAATTGTTCCACTGCGGCCCGCTGCGCGGAGTTCAACCCGTCCAGATAAGGCTGCGGGCGCGCGGCCATCGCACGCGCGGACAACGACGCACCTTCAAAGGCGTCCATTTCATCAAAACTGCTCATGCATCTATCTTAACGCGATTCCACCGCCGCGAAAACCCGTGTTCTCATGATGTTCCCCTCCTCTTTCTGGCCTTAACTCTTCCCGGGAGCGCGAGGGCTGGCCCTCGCTCCTGCCCCCGCCTCACAGCCCAACGCTGGACTTTTTGCGCACAATCCAGCAAATGCCCCCATGGACCTGATGACCCGCTATCTTGCCCTGTCTGATTTGCGCGCCCGGGCGCAGACACGACTGCCCAGATTTGTCTGGGAATATCTTGACAGCGCCACGGGTCAGGAACACACCAAACACCTGAACCGTGCAGCACTGGACCGCGTTGGTCTGATGCCAAAGGTGTTGCAGGGGGAATTCACCCCGGATCTGTCCACACGCTTTCTCAATACCACATACCCGCTGCCCTTTGGCATGGCCCCCATCGGCATGTCAGGCCTGATCTGGCCCGATGCCGAAGGGCATCTGGCCCGCGCGGCCGCCCGTCACAACATCCCTTATTGTCTTTCCACCGTTGCGGCACAAAATCCCGAAGACCTCGCGCCGCATCTTGGGTCACACGCCTGGTTCCAGATGTATCCGCCCCGCGACCCTGAGGTGCGCCGCGACATGCTGAACCGGGCCAAAACAGCCGGGTTTTCAACCCTGATCCTGACAGTAGATGTGCCCGTGGCCTCTAGGCGGGAGCGGCAAACGCGCTCTGGCCTTACCCATCCGCCCCGTATGACCCCGCGCTTGTTGGCCCAGATAGCACAGCGCCCCACCTGGGCTCTGGGCATGGCGCGTCGGGGGATGCCGAAAATGCGCACACTTGAGAAATACACCGATGGGTCCTTGGCCAGCCTGCCACCCACGGCACACGTGGGATACCTGCTGCGCACCTCGCCCGATTGGGAGTATGTCAGCTGGCTGCGCGACAATTGGGCGGGACCTTTCATTTTGAAAGGCGTCCTGCGCCCGGAGGATGCCAGCCGGTTTGAGCAATTGGGCGGCGATGCCATTTGGGTGTCCAACCATGCCGGGCGCCAGTTTGACGCGGCCCCGGCCAGCATTGACGCCCTGCCCCATATCCGCGACGCAACGCAATTGCCGCTAATCTTTGACAGCGGTGTGGAAAGCGGCCTCGATATCCTGCGCGCCCTGAGCCTTGGTGCAGATTTCATCATGCTGGGCCGCGCCTTTCACATTGCGCTTGCCGCCCTTGGCCCCAAGGGCATTGACCATCTGATTGAACTGTTGCGCCTTGATCTGATTGCCAACATGGGCCAGCTGGGTGCGCGCAACTACGCCGACCTGCCAGCCCCCTTTGATCTGACAAACTACGCAGCCCTCGCGCAAAACCAACCTGAAATCACCTGATCCCCCTTGCGCTGCACCGCAGCATCCCTAGAGTGCATCCAAATCCCAAAGTAAGGACCCATCTGATGCCTGACTTCGCCAAAATCCTGATTGCCAACCGCGGTGAGATCGCCATCCGCATCATGCGCGCCGCAAATGAGATGGGCAAAAAGACGGTTGCGGTCTATGCCGAGGAAGACAAACTGGGCCTGCACCGGTTCAAAGCGGACGAGGCCTATCGCATTGGCGCAGGGCTCGGCCCTGTTGCCGCCTACCTCAGCATTGATGAAATCATCCGTGTCGCCAAAGCCTCTGGCGCAGATGCGATCCATCCCGGCTACGGGTTGCTCTCTGAAAACCCGGAACTCGTGGACGCCTGCGAGCAAAACGGCATCACCTTTATCGGCCCGCGCGCGCAAACCATGCGCGCCCTGGGTGACAAAGCCTCCGCGCGCCGCGTGGCGGTTGAGGCTGGCGTGCCGGTGATCCCGGCCACCGAAGTTCTGGGCGATGATATGAAAGCCATCCGCGCAGAGGCCAAAAAGGTCGGCTATCCCTTTATGCTCAAGGCCTCATGGGGCGGCGGCGGGCGCGGCATGCGCCCCATCATGGAAGAATCCGAACTGGAGGAAAAAATCCTTGAGGGGCGCCGCGAGGCCGAAGCCGCCTTTGGCAATGGCGAGGGGTATCTTGAAAAAATGATCCTCAAGGCGCGCCATGTTGAGGTGCAAATTCTCGGCGACAAACACGGCGAAATCTATCACCTGTTTGAACGCGACTGCTCCGTTCAGCGCCGCAATCAAAAGGTCGTGGAACGCGCGCCGGCCCCCTATCTATCCGAAGAACAACGCGCCGAAATCTGCGCCCTGGGTCGCAAAATCTGTGCCCATGTGGGCTATGAATGCGCCGGCACCGTCGAATTCCTGATGGATATGGCGGATGGCAAATTTTATTTTATTGAGGTCAACCCCCGCGTTCAGGTCGAACACACCGTTACCGAAGAAGTCACCGGCATCGACATTGTGCGTGCGCAAATCCTCATCGCTGAGGGCAAAACCATTCAGGAGGCCACGGGCAAAGCCAGCCAATCTGACGTAACCCTGACCGGACACGCCTTGCAAACCCGCATCACCACCGAAGACCCACAAAACAACTTTATCCCTGATTATGGCCGCCTGACCGCCTATCGTTCGGCCACCGGCATGGGCATCCGTCTGGATGGCGGCACGGCCTATGCGGGCGGCGTGATCACGCGCTATTATGACAGCCTGCTGACCAAGATCACCGCCAAGGCCCCTACCCCCGAAATGGCCATTGCCCGCATGGACCGCGCCTTGCGTGAATTCCGCATTCGCGGTGTCTCCACCAACATCGCCTTTGTGGAAAACCTGCTGAAACACCCGACGTTTCTGAACTACGAATACCACACCAAATTCATTGACGAGACGCCTGAACTGTTCCAGTTCAAGCGCCGCAAGGACCGGGGCACAAAGGTTCTGACCTATATCGCGGACATCACCGTGAACGGGCACCCCGAAACCAAAGACCATGCGCGCCCCCCTGCCCACCTGCGCGATCCAAAGCCGCCTGTTGCACTGGGCGAGCCGCAAATGGGCACCCGCAACCTGCTGGAGCAAAAAGGCCCGCAGGCCGTGGCCGATTGGATGAAGCAGCAGCGCCAATTGCTGATTACCGACACCACCATGCGCGACGGGCACCAAAGCCTGCTCGCCACCCGCATGCGCAGCCATGACATGATCAAGGTTGCGCCCGCCTATGCCGCCAACCTGCCGCAGCTGTTTTCGGTAGAATGCTGGGGCGGTGCTACCTTTGATGTGGCCTATCGCTTTTTGCAGGAATGCCCCTGGCAACGCCTGCGCGATCTGCGCAATGCCATGCCCAATGTGATGACCCAAATGCTGCTGCGCGCCTCCAACGGCGTGGGGTACACCAACTACCCCGACAACGTGGTGCAAAAGTTTGTCGCCACGGCGGCGAACACTGGCGTCGATGTCTTCCGGGTCTTTGACAGCCTGAACTGGGTCGAAAATATGCGCGTCGCCATGGACGCGGTGATTGAGGCGAACAAGGTCTGCGAAGGCACCATCTGTTACACCGGCGACATCTTCGATCCTGACCGCGCCAAGTATGATCTGAAATATTACGTGGCCATGGGCCAGGAATTGAAAGCCGCCGGGGCCCATGTGCTGGGTCTGAAAGACATGGCCGGATTGCTCAAACCCGCTCAGGCCCGTGTACTGGTCAAGGCCCTGAAAACCGAAGTGGGCCTGCCAATTCACTTTCACACCCATGATACCGCTGGCATCGCCTGTGCCACCATCCTTGCCGCATCAGAGGCGGGCGTGGACGCGGTGGATTGCGCCATGGATGCGCTCTCCGGCAACACATCACAGGCCACCCTTGGCTCGGTGGTTTCAGCCCTGCAACACACCGACCGCGACACCGGCATCAACATGAAGGTCGTGCGCGAAATATCTGATTACTGGGAAGAAGTCCGCGGCCAATATGCAGCCTTTGAAACCGGCATGCAGGCCCCCTCCTCAGAAGTCTACCTGCACGAAATGCCCGGCGGTCAATTCACCAACCTCAAGGCGCAGGCCGCCTCGCTGGGGCTGGATGACCGCTGGCCCGAGGTCGCGCGCACCTATGCAGATGTGAACCAGATGTTCGGGGATATTGTCAAAGTTACGCCCTCCTCCAAGGTTGTCGGTGACATGGCCCTGATGATGGTGTCACAAGGGCTGACCCGCGCAGATGTGGAAAACCCCGATACCGATGTTGCCTTTCCCGACAGCGTGATCGACATGATGCGCGGCAATCTGGGCCAACCTCCCGGCGGCTTCCCCGAGACCATTCTGGGCAAGGCACTCAAAGGCGAAAAGCCCAATCTGGAGCGCCCCGGCAAACACCTCGCCCCGGTTGATCTGGAGGCCACCCGCGCTGAGCTGTCCGCCGAACTTGAGGGCAAAGAGATCGACGATGAAGACCTCTGCGGCTACCTGATGTACCCCAAAGTCTTCCTTGACTACATGGGCCGCCACCGCGTCTACGGCCCCGTGCGCACCCTGCCAACACAAACGTTTTTCTATGGCATGGAACCGTCTGAGGAAATCTCTGCCGAAATCGACCCCGGCAAAACGCTGGAAATCCGCATGCAGGCGATGTCAGACACCAATGAGGACGGTGAGGTGAAAGTCTTCTTTGAGCTCAACGGCCAGCCCCGCGTGATCCGAGTGCCCAACCGTCTTGTTGC
>CALFWM010000052.1 GCA_937928635.1 uncultured Sulfitobacter sp.
CGGCCGCGCACGCCGCAGTTGCGTGCGCACCCGGGCCATCAGTTCGCGCAGCGCGTAGGGTTTGACAACATAGTCGTCCGCACCAGTCTCCAGTCCGCGCACGGTGTCTGCTTCTTCGGACCTTGCCGTTAACATAATCACCGGAATGTCGCGTGTGTTCGACCGGGCCTTGAGTTGGCGGCAGACCTCCAAACCGCTCATCAGCGGCATCATCCAGTCCAGGATCACCAGATCTGGCGGCGCTTCGGAGATCAGCAGCAGCGCTTCTTCGCCATCCTGAGCACGGCGCACCGCGTATCCTTCTGCCTCCAGATTATAGGCCAAAACCTCGCGCTGTGCCGGTTCATCTTCGACCAGCAAAATCTGAGGTTGCACTGTCGCCATGGCCTCTAATCTGTTGAATTAAGTGACGTTTTGTCCGCTTTGGGGCGCTGTTCATCCGGGTGCTGGCCCGTGATGAGATAAACCGTTTGCTCTGCAACGGCCGTCACATGATCGCCCATACGCTCAACGTTTTTCGCGATGAAATGCAGATGCATGCAGGGCGTGATGTTGCTTTGATCTTCCATCATGTAGGTCAGAAATTGCCGGAACAAGGCGTTGTACATCTGGTCAACTTCTTCATCACGGCTGATGACCTGTAGCGCGAGTTCGGCGTCGCGGCTGATGTAGGCGTCCAACGCGTCTTTCAGCATGCCCTCAACCGCTTGTGCCATGCGCCTGATCGCCCCGGTGCTGTCATTCACGGGCGGCATCTGGGCCAGAACGCCCGTGCGCTTGGCCATGTTTTTTGCATAGTCTCCAATACGTTCCAGGTTGGCACTAATCTTGATCACACTCAGGATCAGGCGCAAATCAATCGCCGTTGGCGCGCGCAATGCGATGACACGGGCGGCCTGTTCGTTGATCATCTCTTCCAACTGGTCGATGGCTTTATCCCCTGCCCTGACCTGTGCTGCCAGATCTTCGTCACGGGTTTCAAGACTTTGTGCGCCAAGGCGGATCGCGTCTTCCACCAGGCCGCCCATCTTCATGATCTGGGCCTGAACGCCCTCAAGATCGCGGTCAAAGGCGGAGGCAATATGTTGATTTGACATGGTTTATCCAATCCGTCCGGTGATATAACTTTCGGTGCGCGGGTCTTCGGGTGAGGTAAAAATCTTGTCGGTTTCGCCAAATTCGACCAAATGGCCAAGGTGGAAAAACGCGGTTTTCTGGCTGACCCGCGCGGCCTGTTGCATGGAGTGTGTGACGATCACGACCGAATAGTTCTGACGCAACTCATCAATCAATTCCTCAACCTGCGCCGTTGCAATTGGGTCAAGTGCGGAGCACGGTTCATCCATCAGCAACACTTCGGGTTCCGTGGCCACCGCGCGGGCGATACACAGGCGTTGTTGTTGGCCACCCGACAATCCGGTGCCGGGCGCATCCAGCCGGTCCTTGACCTCATCCCAGATCGCGCCGCGGCGCAGGGCGCGTTCGACAATGTCGTCCAAGTCACTTTTCTTGCGCGCCAGCCCGTGGATGCGCGGCCCATAGGCCACATTGTCATAGATCGACTTTGGGAAGGGGTTTGGTTTTTGAAAGACCATGCCGACCTTGGCGCGCAGCTGCACGGGATCAATGGCGCGGTCATAGATATCCACGTCATCAATGCGGATGTCACCGGTCACGCGACATACATCAATTGTGTCGTTCATCCTATTGATACAACGCAAAAAAGTTGACTTTCCACAACCGGACGGACCGATAAAGGCCGTCACGGTTTTATCCTCGATGTCCACGTTGACGTCTTTGATGGCATGGTTGTCGCCATAATAGACCTGCACGTCGCGGGCCGCGATTTTGATGGTGTCTGTTGTCATATTCTGCCCCTACCAGCGGCGTTCAAATCGGCGGCGCAACAGCACAGCGATTGCATTCATGGTGATCAGGAACAGCAGCAAAATGATGATGCCGCCCCAGGCGCGTTCGTAAAAAGCCGGGTCCGCGCGTTTGGCCCATTCGTAGATTTGGGCGGGCATGGCGGAGTTTGGCGACATCAGCCCCTCTGCCAGTGTTTCGGGCGGGTTGGAGGCGATGAAACCCACCATGCCGATCAGCAGCAGTGGTGCGGTTTCCCCCAGCGCTTGAGCAAGGCCAATGATTGTCCCCGTCAGGATGCCCGGTGCGGCCAGTGGCAAGACGTGGTGAAACACCGATTGCATTTTGGAGGCCCCTACCCCCAAAGCCGCGTCCCGGATCGAGGGCGGCACGGATTTAAGCGAGGCGCGGGTGGAGATGATAATGGTCGGCAGCGTCATCAGCGTCAGCACCAGCCCGCCCACCAGCGGGGCCGAATTTGGCAAATGCATGTAGTTGATAAACACGGCCAGACCAAGGATACCAAAAACAATCGACGGCACCGCGGCAAGGTTGGAGATATTGACCTCGATGATATCCGTGATCCAGTTCTTGGGGGCAAATTCCTCCAGATAGATCGAGGCGGCAACACCGATGGGCAGGGCCAGCGCCAGCACCACCAACATCATAAAGAATGACCCGATCATCGACACGCCAATGCCTGCGGCCTCGGGGCGCGCGTCAGAGGCGTCTGCACCGGTCACAAAGGCGAAGTTAAACCGTTTCTCCAGCGCCCCATCCGAAATCAATTGATCAACAAGATCAAGCTGTTCCGGTGTGATGTTCTTGTCGTTTGCAATGCTGTCCCGGCTGACGCGCCCCTTCAGGTAGCCATCAACCCGGCTGTTGGTGAGGAACTCAAATTCGACAGTTTCACCAATTTTATCCACGTTGGCCACCACAAAGCTGCGCAATTGTGCGGCGGCATCCTTTGACAGGATGGCGGCCATTTTCTTGGGCGAGAGGCTGGTTTCGATGCCCGCCTGCACCACTTTGGCCTCAAAGGCATCGGCCATCAGGGGCGCATAGCCAAAGGTGGACACCTTTTTGATGTCGGCCAGATCGCGGTTGCCTTTTTTGTCCAGTTTGTTTTCCAGCAGCTCCACCGGCAAGGTCACATAGGTCTGTTGAAATGCCCCCGTGCCGCGCCCGATGATGGTCACCAACAGGACCGTCAGCATCAGCAGGCTAATGACAATGGCGGCAATGCCATAGGCCCTGAATCGTGCCTCAGCCCGGTTGCGTTTAAGGGTGCGCGCGTCCTGCACCAGCAGCGAAGATTGCTTCATTCATATTGCTCCCGGTAGGTGCGTACGATGTAAAGCGCGACCACGTTCAGCCCCAGTGTCAGTACAAAAAGGGTAAGACCCAGCGCAAAAGCCACCAGCGTTTCGGGGCTGGCAAAATCAGTGTCACCCGTCAACTGGCTGACGATGCGGGTGGTGATGGTGGTCATGGCCTCAAACGGATTGCCGGAGATGCGCGCGATGGCCCCTGCCCCCAAAACCACGATCATGGTTTCCCCAATCGCGCGGCTTGCCGCCAGCAGGATTGCCCCCACAATCCCCGGCAAGGCGGCTGGCAGCACCACTTGGCGCACGGTTTCAGAATGCGTCGCCCCCAGCCCAAAAGACCCATCGCGCAGGGATTGGGGCACCGCGTTGATGATGTCATCCGACAAAGAGGACACAAACGGGATCAGCATGATGCCCATGACCAACCCGGCAGTCAGCACAGCGGTGGCACCGGACATCCATTCCACGCCCAGCACGCCCGCCTCGCCCCGCCCAAAGATGTTGACCAGAAACGGACCGACAGTCAGCAGGGCAAAAAGCCCGTAAACAATGGTGGGAATCCCGGCGAGGATTTCCAGCAAGGGTTTGGCGATGGCCCGTACCTTGGGTCCGGCATATTCGCTCAGATAGATCGCGGCATAAAGGCCGATAGGCACCGCAACTAGCAATGCCACCAGTGAAATATACATCGTGCCCCAAAGCAGGGGCAGGATCGACAGATCAGAATCGCCGCGAAAGTTTGGCGCCCATGTGGTGCCCAAAAAGAAGTCTTTCCAATCGTGCAGGCGGAAAAAGTTGATGGATTCAAACAGCATCGACAGGACGATGCCAAAGGTGGTCAGCACCGCCAGCGACGCCGCGCCAATCAGCAACACCAGCACCCCGCGCTCCACCACGTTGCGCGCCCTGTAGGCGGGATCCGCCAGCCGGATGCCAATGCCCGCCCCGATCAGGGCCAATGTCAGCACCACGATCAGCATCCAAAACCGCCCCTGCCCGGCCAGGGTGCGGCTGGCTTGGGCGGCTTTCAGCACGTAGGGTTTTACGTCAGCCCCGAAAGCCACGCCAAGTGCGCCCAGCGTGTCACGCAGGTCTTTGGGGTCATCAGCCATGGCTGTGATGGCCGCATTGTCCAGCACGCCTTGCGCCATTGCGACATCCAGCCCGCCCGCGACCCGCGACACATCAGACACGATCAGGTTTTGGATGCCTGCATCGGTGATCTCCGCCGAAGGGATCAGGGGGAGCACGGCGTTTTGCACCACCATCGGCTGGCTCAGCAGCCAGATCACCATAAAGCCAAGGGCGGGCACCGCTGCAAACATCGCGGCGGCGGAGCCGTAGTAGCGCGGCAGCGAATGCAGGCCCCGCGCATCCCCACCCGCGCGGGACAGGGCACGGTTGCGGGCCACCCCGTACCCGGTGGCCGCAATGACGCCCACGGCGATCAACAGGATCAGCGCGAGCGGCAGACCGAACAGGTGAGATGTGACAGTCATATCAGCGCATTAGCCCCGGCCGTTGATGTAAGTTATCGGGGCACCCTCAGGCACCCCGATCACAGTTTCAGCTCAGGACCCGCCACCGATGACAACTTCATCGGCCACCACGGCCTGGGTGTCTTCCAGTTCAGGGTCAGAGACCAGACCGTATTCTGCCAGCGGGCCGTCAGGGCCTGCAACGTCATCCAGCATGAAGAATTCAGCAAAGTCTTTCAGACCCGGGATCACCCCGATGTGCGCCTTTTTGATGTAGAAGAACAGCGGGCGCGACACGGGGTATTCCCCGCTTGCAATGCTCTCGGTGGAGGGCACGATGCCGCTCATGGTCGCCACTTGCAGCTTGTCCGTGTTGTTTTCGTAAAACGCCAGACCAAAGACGCCGATACCGTCCTTGTTGCTTTCGATGCGGGCCAGTGTTTCGGTGTAATCCCCGTCAATATCGACAGATTTTCCGTCGGTGCGCAGCGCGACACAGGCCTTTTCCGCCGCTTTCTTGTCGTCGCCATTGGCCGCTTTGAAAGCCTCAAAGGCGCCTGTGGCCTCACAGCCTGCCAGGATCACTTTGTCCTCAAACACCTCGCGTGTACCGTGCTTGGTGCCCGGCACGTAGGCCTGAATGGGCTGTGCAGGGAAACTGGCGTTGACCTCATTCCACATGGTGTGGGGGTTCGCCACCAGCGTGCCGTCCACAAGGATTTGATCGCTCAGCGCGTTAAACCAGTCGCTTGGGGTAAATTCGAAAGAATTGCCAGCAATATCAGACGCAAAGACGATACCGTCGTAGCCAATGCGCACCTCGATGATGTCGTTGACACCGTTCTGGGCACAGACCGCAAGTTCGCCTTCTTTGATCTGGCGAGAGGAATTTGCAATGTCGATGGTGTTTTCGCCAACACCTTCGCAGAACCGCTTCAGACCGGCGGAGGATCCGCCCGATTCCACAACCGGCGTGGGATAATCAAAATTCTCGCCAAAGGCTTCGGCCACGATGGAGGCATAGGGCAGCACGGTGGAGGAGCCTGCAATCTGGACCTGATCGCGCGCAGCGGCGGCCGTGGTCAGGGCCGCAATGGCCAAAGCAGAGGTTGAGAAGGTTTTCAGTGACATGGTGTCTCCTGTCAGATGTCTCTCATGCAATCACCCCGTTGGTGATCGTGGGCTAAGCTCTAGGTATCCTGTGCTGCGCTTTTGTGACACCTGTATTACAGTTTTATGACAAAACGTCCGAATTTCAAATAAACAGCCCAAAGAACCCCGTATTTTGCATTTTTCTAACTGTCCTCCCCCATATCGAGGGGCAGCGTGACGGTGAAACAGGCCCCCTTTCCGACCTCGGATGTGATTTTCAACCGGCCCCGGTGGCGATTCAGGATGTGCTTCACAATCGCCAGACCAAGCCCTGTTCCGCCCATGGCACGGCTGCGGTGGCTGTCAGCGCGGTAGAATCGTTCGGTCAGGCGCGGCAGATGTTCGGGCGCAATGCCGGGGCCGCTGTCCGTGATGTCAATCTGGACCGCAGGCGCGCGAAGGGTGCGGTCATAGGTTTCCGTGCTGGCGCATATCTGCACGCGCTGATGGTCCCCGCCATATTTAATTGCGTTTTCGATCAGGTTGGCAAAGACCTGTTGCAGCTGGTCACCATCCCCCAAAACACGCAGCGGCTGTGACGGGACATCTGCCATTATTTCCACATGCGCTTGATCCGCTAAGGGGCTGATATTGCGCAAGGTTGTCT
Organism: uncultured Sulfitobacter sp.; assembly: GCA_937928635.1. Taxonomy (GTDB): domain Bacteria; phylum Pseudomonadota; class Alphaproteobacteria; order Rhodobacterales; family Rhodobacteraceae; genus Sulfitobacter. The sequence goes on from CALFWM010000052.1 coordinate 6,438, forward strand.
GCAAAACATCCGTCAGGTTCAAGGCGTCCGTGGGGCGGACCCGTTCATCCGCTTCCACCCGGCTGAGCGAGAGCAGATCGCCCACAAGGCGGTTCATCCGGCCCGCCTCCGCCTCCATAATCCCAAGAAACCGATCCCGTGCCGAGGCGTCATCCCGCGCCGCCCCGCGCAGGGTTTCAATAAACCCCATCAGCGAGGTCAGTGGCGTGCGCAGTTCATGGCTGACGTTGGCCACAAAATCACGGCGCATCTGGCCGGCGTCGGTGTGCTGGGTCATGTCCTGAAAGCTCAGGACCACGGGGCGGTCCGCGCCAATACGCTGCACGTGCACGTCATAGGTGCCGTCGCGCCCCGCAGTGCGTTTCAGATAGGGGGCCTGACGGGCGGTGTCATCCTTCAGACATGCCTCAATCGCGCGGACCAGTACGGGTTGACGCAGCACCGTGGTAAAGTGACGGTTCACCACCGCGACGCCAAACAACCGCCCCGCTGGCGGGTTCAAGGCGACGATGCGTTGAGCGGTGTCAATCGCCAGCGTCGGCAGCGGCAGGGTTGCCAGCAACCCGGTGAGTGGCGCATCCCCCATGCTGCTAGAGCGGGCGCAGGTCCCGGCGGAACCGCGCGGCGTTTTGTGCATACTGCAGCGCAGAGGCGGTCAGCATATGAATAGCCGCGTCGTCCAATGTGCGCACCACTTTGCCCGGTGCACCCATCACAAGGGAGCCATCGGGGATGACCTTGTTTTCCGTGATCAGCGCCCCTGCCCCGATCAGGCAGTTCTTGCCAATCTTGGCGCCATTCAGCACGGTTGCGCCCATGCCGATCAGGGAATTATCACCAATAGTGCATCCGTGCAGCATGACCTTGTGCCCGATGGTGCAGTTTTCCCCAATCGTCAGCGGATAGCCGATATCGGTGTGAAACACACAGTTTTCCTGCACGTTGGAGCCTTTGCCCACATGGATGACTTCATTATCACCGCGCAGGGTGCTGCAAAACCAGACGGAGCTGCCCGCCTCCAGCACCGCATTGCCAATGACGTTGGCATCCGGGGCGATCCAGGCGTCCGGGTCAATTTTTGGTGTGAGATCACCAAGCGCGTATTGGGTCATGACATGTCCTCAAACTCTGATTGCAGGGAGCGCACATGGTCTGACAGCCGGGGCTGCTGGGCAAATTTCATCCGCTCTGCCTTGATGATGGTCCGCAGCTTTTCCTGGGTCTCAGCAAGGTCGTCGTTGATCAGGACGTAGTCATAGCCATCCCAGTGGCTGATTTCGTCCCAGCTTTTTTGCATGCGTTTGCTGATGGTTTCCGGCGCATCCTGTGCGCGGCCCACCAGACGGCGGTGCAATTCGGCAATGGAAGGCGGCAGGATGAAAATCGACAGCGTATAGGCCCCAAGGGCGGAGTTGCGGATTTGCTGCGCACCCTGCCAGTCAATGTCAAACAGCACATCGCGCCCGGCATTGATCGCCTTTTCCACCGGCGTTTTGGGGGAGCCGTAGAAATTGCCAAAGACATGGGCATGCTCCAGCATTTCACCGCCCGACACCCAACTGCGGAATTCCTGTTCTGAAATAAAGAAGTAGTCTTTTTCATCCACCTCGCCCGCGCGCGGCGGGCGTGTGGTGGCCGACACCGAAAACTGCAACGAGGGGTCCCAGGTCATCAGCCCCTTGGCCAGAGTGGATTTACCGGCCCCCGAGGGGGAGCTGAGAATGATCAGCAGACCGCGCCGGTCACTGTCTGGTTGCATCACCGTCACGGCTTACTCCACGTTCTGAACTTGTTCGCGCATCTGATCAATCACTGCCTTGAGTGCGAGACCGATGTTGGTCAGCCCCGCATGCTGCGCCTTAGAACACAGGGTGTTTGCCTCACGGTTAAATTCCTGCATCAGAAAGTCGAGCTTGCGCCCCACCGGCCCGCCCTGCCCGATCAGATCACGGGCCGCACTCACATGTGTGGTCAGGCGGTCAATTTCTTCGGTCACATCCGCCTTGACCGCAATCAGGGCCAGTTCCTGCGCGACGCGGCCCGCGTCGGCGCCATCGGCGTTTTCCATCACCCGTGCGAGGTTGCGTTTGAGGTTTTGTGCCATTTCATCTTTGCGGGTGTCTGCCAGGGCGGCGGCTTCTGCGGTCAGCTTGGCTACTTCGCTCAGCTGTCCCGCCAGCACATCGGCAAGGGCCGCGCCTTCGGTGGTGCGCATGCCGTTAAAATCGTGCAGCACCTTGTCAAAATCCGCGAGCAGCACCTTTGCCAAGGCACCTGCATCGTCCTCCTGCACCGCTTGTTCCAGCACGCCGCGCATGGTGACAATATCAGTTGCTTTTGAAGGAGCCAGTGACACACCGGCGTCAATTGCGCTTTGCTCAATCTCGTGCAGCGCGCCCAGAACAACCGCAAGCTGAGTTTGGTTAACGCTGAGGGTGCTGCCGCCTTCCTCGCGGGTCAGGCGCAGGTTGCAGGTGATATTGCCACGCGCGGTTTCTGCGCCCAGCTTTTTGCGCAGGGCGGCCTCCAGCCCTTCAATCCAGTCCGGCACGCGAATGCGCAGGTCTTGCCCCTTGCCATTCACACTGCGCAGCTCCCATCCCCAGCTAAAGGGGCTGTCAGCACCACTATGTGCGGCAAAGCCTGTCATTGAACGGATCATACAGTCGAACCTTTCGCTGGATGGAACATACCCCGTGCAATAGGGCGAAAGCGTTGCGTGGGGCAAGCCCTGTGCGGTGGCTTCTGTTAACCAGTATCATGAAAAGGTCATGAAAATTGTCTCGACCCAGGTTATTAAGATTTTCGAAACTTATCTGGCGCTGGGGGCGCTTTGATGCGACAAAACTGTGGCAAGACCTCTATAAGGGGTCGGTAACACGGTGGCGCCCGTACAACAAAAGATGGTCTTTCATGGACAACGCACACCATAACGCGCAGAATGTAATTAGCATGTCTGATTTTCAGCCAGAAACGGGTTACCCTGCATTATCACAGGTGGAGGCCTATTGGGACGCATTGCGGGGCAACAGGCTTGTGCCCGCGCGCTCTGACGTGGACCCGCGCGGTATTGATGGCGCGCTGGAAAATGCCTTTGTGTTGGAGCGTGTGGCGGCGGGAATTGCGCGTTTGCGTGTTGCAGGTACGCATTTGACCTCCCTGATGGGGATGGAAGTGCGCGGCATGCCCCTGACCACATTCTTTGCCCCCACGGACCGGCGCAGGGTCTCTGATGCCCTTGAAGAAATGTTTCAAGCCCCCGCCACCTTGAACCTGCGGATGATTGCACCCGGTGCGCCGTCCCGGCCCGGATTGGAGGCACGGATGATTCTGTTGCCGCTCAAAAGCGATTTGGGCGACATCAGCCGGGCGTTGGGCTGTCTTGTCACCAAAGGTGAGCTTGGCAGCGCGCCGCGCCGGTTTGATCTGACCGCTTTGGATAGTCAGCGTTTGATTGCCGGGGACGGGTCGGTCAGCCTGCCCTCACCCTTGCCCCCAGTGGGCAATACCGTAAAGGCCACAGGGTTCAATGAGCCCGGCACGCGGTTTGAGGGCAAATCAACCACACCTCTTGAAAGCCGGGTGGGCAGCAAGAGACCGCCCTACCTGCGATTGATCAAGTCTGATGAGGATAAGGATTGAAGGGCGCGCTCAGGTGCCTCTTTCAAAGACAAGATCAGCCAGCGTTAGGTTCTGACCACCGGTGACCCGTACCAGCAGCTGACCCCCGTTCAGGACGTCTGCACCCATGCCATCGGGCCAGGGCTGAATAGTGATGTCGTCCTCTTGCAGAACGCGGTTGGTGCCGATGACCAGGGTATCTTCGCCCAGGACAAAATCGGTGATGTCACTGGCAGGGGGCAGCGCAATCAGCGTGTCATCCGTGACTGTCACATCAAACACATCCGTGCCGTCGCCTCCTGTGAGAACATTGGAGTCGATGCTGCGCAATACGTCATCACCGGCACCCCCAAAGAGCGATGATTGCTCTGTGATGAACCCTTCTCCGACCCCAACCGGGGCACCGCGTTCGGTGATGCCAAATCCAACCAACGTGTCGTCGCCCTCGCCCCCGAACAACATATCGCCCTCAGCGCCAAAGTTGCGGTTGCCAAAGATACTGTCGTCGCCCAGCCCGCCGTCAATCACATCCGCGCCTTGCGATCCATTGATGGTGTCGTTGCCCGCGTCACTTGTGCTGGTAAACGTGGCACCTTCCTCAAGAATCCAATTCCCGATATCAATTGCCTCAAGATCACTGCGAGAGGCCCCCATAACCTCGGCAATGACATTGTCGCCAAACAGAATGTTGGCCCCCTGCCCGTCGCTGCGCTCTTCAAAACTGAGCGCGCCAGTCTGCGTGCCTGAGACACGCAGGTGAAGGTTGCTAAAGAAATCTGTGCCGGGCTCAAAGTCCGTGATCACCAAAGGCGTTGGCGCGCCCACATTAAGGGTCATGTCAAAACGATCAATGCCGTCCCCGCCGGTGACAGTGCTGCCCACGTTGGCCTCTATCCGGTCATTCCCGGCACCCCCGTCGATCAGGTTGTTCCCGGTTCGGTCGCGAATCCAGTCGTTTGTCTCGCTGCCGATCACCGTGTCATCCCCGGCATTGTCAGACACGGTCAAAGGACCCGTGCTGCCCGCGATCAGATCATTGCCCGCCCCCGGATTGATCTGATTGCCGCCGCTGCCTGCATTGATCGTGTCATCCCCCAAACCGGCCTGAATGACATCATTCCCGCCTTGCAGGTCATAAAGCTGTCCTTGGGTGTTTTGACTGTTGTCAATGACATCCGAGCCTTCGGTGCCAATGGGCTCAGCCTCTTCATCGGTGTCCTCGTCACTGTCGGTGTTTGCGATCAGAAAGGCGAAAGGTGCCAGAAGGATCAGACCGGCCAAAAATAAATTTTCCATCAACTTTCCCTCATTAAAACAACCCTCTGAGGGGCGATCTTAACAAAAATGACGCCATTGCGCAACATATGTGGGTTTTTCGGCAACTGCGCCGCCTATGAAAAAGACCGGGCGCACAACGGTGCAGCCCGGTCTGGATGGTCATGCTTTGGTAGCGTGATCAGCTTGCGGCTTTGGCCTGTTGGAGGCCACGGCGCGCGGAAAGTTCTTCTGCCACAAGGAAGGCAAGCTCCAGCGATTGGCTCGCATTCAGGCGTGGATCACAGGCGGTATGATAGCGATCTGACAGGTCCTCATCGCTCACATCGCGCAGACCACCGGTGCATTCCGTAACGTCCTGGCCGGTCATCTCAAAATGCACGCCCCCGGGCACGGTGCCCTCTGCGGTGTGAACGCCAAAGAACTCGCGCACTTCGCGCAGCACAGAATCAAACGGTCGGGTTTTGTAACCCGAGGTCGATTTGATGGTGTTGCCGTGCATGGCGTCACAGGTCCAGACCACGTTCGCGCCTTCTTGCTGGACGGTTTTGATCAGCCGCGGCAGATGATCGCCAACGGCACCGGCCCCAAAACGCGCAATCAGCGTCAGACGGCCTGCTTCGTTTTCGGGGTTCAGCTTGGCCATCAGCTTCTTGAGGTCGTCGGCCTCCATCGTGGGGCCGCATTTGAGACCGATGGGGTTGGAGACCCCGCTGGCAAACTCAACATGTGCGCCATCGGGCTGGCGGGTGCGATCGCCAATCCAGATCATATGACCGGACCCGGCAAGCCATTTGCCTGTCAGACTGTCCTGACGGCACAGCGCCTCCTCATACTCCAGCAGCAGCGATTCGTGGCTGGTATAGAAATCAACCGCCTGCAAGGAATGCGCGGTGTCAGGGGTCACCCCTGCAGCACCCATGAAATCAAGCGTGTCGGAAATACGGTTGGCGATCTCGCGGTATTTCTCGGCCCGTTCGTGATCAAGGAACCCGGATGTCCAGCCGTGCACCTGATGAATGTCCGCATAGCCCCCTGTTGAAAAGGCCCGGATCAGGTTCAGCGTGGCAGCGGCCTGTGTATAGGCACGCAGCATTTTGCTGGGGTCCGGCACACGGGCGGCTTTGGTAAAGGCCAGTTCGTTGATGATGTCACCGCGATAGCTGGGCAATTCGGTGCCATCGACGGTTTCTGTGTTGGCTGACCGGGGTTTGGCAAACTGCCCGGCCATACGCCCGACCTTGATCACCGGCACCTTGGCACCGTGGGTCAGCACAATGGCCATCTGCAGCATCACCTTAAAAGTGTCGCGAATGCCATCGGAGCTGAACTGCTCAAAGCTCTCGGCGCAATCGCCGCCCTGCAGCAAAAACGCCTCCCCCCGACCGGCGGCAGCAAGTTGGGTTTTGAGCCGCTGCGCCTCGCCTGCAAAGACCAAAAGTGGATAGCGTGCCAGCTCTGCTTCGACCGCGTTCAGGGCGGCCATATCGGGGTAATCTGGCATCTGGATGCGCGGCAAGGCGCGCCAGCTTGATTTGCTCCACTGTGTCATCGTGATCTCTCCGGTTGGATGCGCGAATGTGTTAGCGCTGTCATGGAGATTTCCTATACAAAACCCTGAGCGGAGTGACCAGAACGCAATTGCAGGACTTGACCAAAGCTGTGTTGCGTGGTCAGGCTGGATCACCGGGCTGATGCAGACGCACGCCGCAGACCGGGAATTTCCGATCTTCTTCAAGAGACCACCATGTTTGATCAGCGCCCCGCCACCCGCATCCCCGTTGACCCGGACAAGCCGCGCCGGTTTGTTTTTGTGCTGCTCGACCAGTTCAGCCTGATGTGTTTTGCCAGCGCAATTGAAAGCCTGCGCATTGCCAATCGCATGTCCGGGCGGACCGTCTACACCTGGATCACCATTGGTGAGGGTGGTGAGACAACCGTGTGTTCTGCCGGGACCGTGTTTCAGCTGGATGGTGATCTGGAAGAGTTGGCACGCGATGATACGGTGATGATTTGCGGTGGGTTGGATGTACAGGACACCACCACGAAAAAAGTGCTGGGTTGGCTGCGCCGGGAGGCCCGCAAGGGGCTGGTTGTCGGCGGGCTGTGCACCGCCGCGTATACGCTGGCCAAAGCAGGGTTGCTGGAGGGCAAGCGCGCCACGATACATTGGGAAAATCAGGACAGTTTTGCCGAGGAATTTCAAGAGGTTGAACTGACCAAATCGGTTTTTGTCGTGGATGGAAACCGGCTGACCACGGCTGGCGGGACGTCCTCTATTGATCTGATGCTGAAATTGATTGCCGAGGATCAGGGCGAAGAACTGGCCAATGCGGTGGCGGATCAGCAGATCTATTCCTCCATCCGCACAGATCAGGACACGCAGCGCCTGTCGGTGCCCACGCGGATCGGGGTGCGCCACCCAAAGTTAAGTCAGGTGATCCAGATGATGGAAAGCAATATCGAAGAGCCGATCAGCCCGTCGATTTTGGCCAAAGACGTGGGCATGTCCACGCGCCAGTTGGAACGGCTGTTCCGCCGCTATCTGAACCGGTCCCCCAAGCGGTATTACATGGAGTTGCGCCTGCAAAAGGCGCGTAACCTGTTGATGCAAACAGACATGTCGGTGATCAACGTCGCGCTTGCCTGTGGTTTTGCCTCGCCCTCGCATTTTTCCAAATGCTACCGCGCGCATTATGAAACCACACCCTACCGCGAACGTGGCAGTCACGCGGTACGGTTGTCCATTTAGGTTTTGGTCGGGAGCCTCATCGGCTGGTATCTCTCCGGATGAAGCTGGGCTTCGGGACGTTCCGAGCCAGAGAGGACCGCATTAGCTGTCGTTCGCGATGCGGTAGACCGCGCCGTTGCCCACAGAAATGAACCAGATGGCGCCATCAGGGCCCTCCACCACATCGCGCACCCGTTCGGTGGCGGTGGATTTGATCTGGCCGGTTTCAGTCAGGGCATTGCCGCTGAGGCGGGCGATGTAGTCAAATTTGAGAGACCCCACAAAGATGTGACCGCGCCATTGCGGAAACATCGTGCCGGAATAGACCAAAAGACCAGAAGGCGCGATGGACGGATCCCAATAATGCGCAGGCTGTTGCAGGCCGGCCTTGGACGTGCCTTCGCCAATTTTGGCCCCTGAATAATGCCGCCCGTATGAGATCACCGGCCAGCCGTAGTTGGCCCCTTTGCGGATGCGGTTAACCTCATCGCCGCCCTTTGCCCCATGTTCGCTGAGCCAGAGCGTGCCGGACAGATCCAACGCGGCCCCCTGCGGGTTGCGGTGGCCGTAGGACCAGATTTCCGGCAAGGCCCCCGCCTGCCCCACAAAAGGATTGTCGCGCGGCACCGATCCATCCGCGTTTAGGCGTATCACGGACCCGTTGTGCCGGCTGAGGTCCTGTGCGGCAGGCCGATCACCGCGATCGCCAATGGTGACAAACAATTTGCCATCGCGCGCCTGCACCACGCGGGAGCCAAAATGCCGCCCCCCTTTGCTTCCCTCTTTCATTTCAAAGAGTTGCGTCAGCCCCTCAAGCTGGCGCCCGTCCGCCGATAGCCGTGCTGTGGCAAGAGCCGTGCCACTGCCGCCGCGCGTCTGCGCCTTGGCATAGGTGAAAAAGACCCGCCGGGATGTTGCAAAATCATTGGCCAGCGTGATGTCGAGAAACCCGCCCTGCCCTTTGGCCTGTACCGATGGTGCACCCTTGACCTTGTGTCGTCCTGACGGCCCTGCATAGATCAGCGTGCCGCCCTTTTCAGTGATCAGCACATCACCGTTTGGCAAGGGTGCGATGGCCCAGGGTGCATCAAGGCCCTGAACAACCGATTTGATGGTGATGGTGCCCTGTGCCGTAGCGCCGGTGGCGACAGAAAACAGGGCCAGAGAAATGGCAAATACGGCAGTTAAGAAACGGGGGGATTGCATGGGCGTTCTCCGACAACTCAAGGGTCTCCCACTAGAGGTAGGAAGAGCGATCAGGATTTCCAGCAAATGGCCGCCTGCTTGCCGCAAGGAGACGGGTAAAATACACCAGAAATGTCTTTTCTTTTGAGAACCCTGCGCCTAGGATTTCTGCCGAACAATAGGTTTCATTCAGGGAGAGAAACATGAAAAAGATGCTTATGGCCACAACGGCCGCAGCACTGCTGGCATCGTCTGCATATGCGGATGGCCATGCAACAGACATCAAACTTGGCATTCTGTACGGCTTTACCGGGCCCATTGAATCGCTGACCGGCCCCATGGCTGCTGGCGCCGAACTGGCAATGAAAGAAGTCACCGACAGCGGAATGCTGCTGGATGGGGCCAAAGTATCCGGCGAGCGCGCGGATTCCGGCTGCATCGACAACGGCATGGCCGTGGCCTCTGCCGAGCGGTTGATCGCGGGCGGCATCAAGGGCCTTGTTGGCGCGGATTGCTCCGGCGTCACAGGTGCGGTTTTGCAGAACGTTGCAATTCCAAACGGCATGGTGATGATCTCACCTTCCGCCACATCCCCCGGTCTGACCACCATGGAAGACAACGGCCTGTTCTTCCGCACGTCGCCCTCAGATGCACGTGAAGGTGAGGTTATGGCAGAAATTCTGCAGGAGCGTGGCGTTAAATCCATCGCCCTGACCTACACCAACAACGATTATGGCAAGGGTCTGGCGGATGCGATCCAGACCTCCTTTGAAGCCATCGGCGGCGAAGTGACCATCGTCACAGCGCACGAAGACGGCAAAGCGGATTATTCTGCCGAAGTGGGTGCGCTGGCTTCTGCCGGTGGGGATCTGCTGGTTGTTGCAGGCTACCTTGACCAGGGTGGTGCGGGCATCATCAAAGGTGCATTGGATGCAGGGGCATGGGACACATTTGGTCTGCCCGGCGGCATGATTGGTGAGAACCTGCCAAAGAACATCGGTCCTGATCTGGACGGTTCTTACGGTCAGGTTGCAGGGACCCAGGGCACAGGCATCGACACCTTTACAGGCATGGCCGATGCCGAAGGTTTTGACGGCTCTTCGCCCTACACGCCAGAAGCATATGATGCGGCCGCATTGATCATGCTGGCGATGCAGGCGGCAGGGTCTGCGGAACCGGGTGATTACAAAGCCAAGATCATGGACGTGGCAAATGCGCCCGGCGAGCAGATCTTCCCTGGTGAGCTGGCCAAAGCGCTTGAGCTGATCAAGGCGGGCAAAGACGTGGATTACGTTGGTGCCTCTGCGGTTGAGTTGATTGGCCCCGGTGAATCCGCAGGGACCTACAAGATGATCGAAGTAAAGGACGGCAAGAACGAAACCATTGGTTTCAAGTAAGGCGCGTCTTTCATGATCTGATACAGCCCGCGTCTGACGTGGGCTGTATTGCCATAAAAGACCAAGAATTTGACCGCAAAATGCGGCATGACAGGGATAGACAGATGAGCCAAACGGGCGACCACATGATTGTGGTGGATGATCTGCACAAACATTTTGGCGGATTTCACGCGGTGGATGGCTCTTCGCTGAGCATTGACCGGGGCTCCATCACCGGATTAATCGGCCCCAACGGCGCGGGAAAAACAACACTTTTCAATGTGATAGCGGGCGTTCTTCCACCAACATCCGGTCAGGTCTACATGGACGGCGAAAACATCACCGGCCTGCCGCCGCATACGTTGTTTCACAAAGGATTGCTGCGCACGTTTCAGATTGCGCATGAATTTTCGTCAATGACCTGTCGCGAAAACCTGATGATGGTGCCCGGGGGCCAATCGGGGGAGACCTTGTGGAACACCTGGTTTGGCACCCGGCGCATTGCGGAGGAGGAACGCGCGCTGCGGGCCAAGGCGGATGAGGTGCTGGAGTTTTTGACGGTCGAACATCTGGCCGAGCAAAAGGCGGGGCAGATTTCAGGGGGGCAGAAAAAGCTGCTGGAGCTGGGTCGCACGATGATGGTCGACGCCAAGATCGTGTTTCTGGACGAGGTCGGCGCGGGTGTGAACCGCACCCTGCTCAACACCATTGGGGATGCCATCATCCGCCTGAACCAGGAGCGCGGCTATACCTTTGTGGTGATTGAGCACGACATGGATTTTATCGGGCGTCTGTGTGACCCGGTGATCTGCATGGCTGAGGGCCGTGTGTTGGCCGAAGGAACGCTGGCGGAGATCAAAGCCAATGAGCAGGTGATTGAGGCCTATCTGGGTACGGGTCTGAAAAACAAGGACAAGGTGGGCGTATGACTGTGCCCGCGCCCCACCCGCTGGTCTGCGGTTTGATTGCAGCCGCACTCTTGGCCAGCAACGTCAATGCCGAGGCCCTGAACTCTGGCAGCGGCAAGAGCTTCTTCAAAGGTGTAGGCAAACCGGAGGGTTTTAAGAAGGCAACGAAGGTTGATCCCTGTCACGTCTTTTCCGCTGCTGGCGATCTGAAGTTTTGTATAGAAGACACTGGCTGGGAGCTTGACGGGACACGCAGTTACGGCGAACCCACGCTCTACCGCTTGAGCGATGAGAAGAAAGCCGCATTAAGGGTACTTCAGATGCGGGAGGGTGAGTCCCGTGCGCTGGACGTGGATACGTTGGACGCCCTGGCCGAAGAATATGCCTTTGCCAAGGGGCCCAGAGGCGACCGCCGTCTTGTGCGGTTGATCTCTGCCAAAAGGACGCCAGCGGGCAAGCTCTATCGTTTGGAGGCTTTTGCCCAAGAAGCAGACGGAAGCCTCGTGCTTTTGCAGCTTCAGGTGATCCCCCTCGATTATGGGCTGGGATTTGCAGAAACCACCATCGCGGTCCCCCGCGTGCCAGAGGTGTTCAAATTGTCTCAGGAGCAGATCGCTTTTGACGCCGCATTCCGCTCGGCGGTCCAGGTTTCCTTCAACGTAAAGGTCAAAAAATAGTGTTGACGAAGGGGGCACACACCGTGCGACAGCGACACTTTGTAGAAAAAGAGAGCGACCTATGAGCGATCCCTATTCAGACCGGGGCAACAAAGACCTCTCGCTTGGCAATGCCAAGGGCATGGGCATGGGCATGGGTAATGAAATGCCGCGCGCCAGCGGCAAAAGCCATGCCGCGCCCGGTGGGCCGTTCCTGATTGGTGAAAACATGACCGCCGGGTATGGCAACGGCCCCGACATTCTGCACGATTGCACCATTGCGGTGGATCGTGGTGAGATTGCCGTGATTGTCGGCCCCAATGGCGCGGGCAAATCGACGGGGATGAAGGCCGTTTTTGGCATGCTCGACATGCGCAAGGGCCATGTGCGTTTGGATGGCGAGGACATTACCGCCCTGTCGCCACAAGACCGGGTCAGCAAGGGCATGGGGTTTGTGCCCCAGAACGCCAATATTTTCACCTCTATGACGGTGGAGGAAAATCTGGAAATGGGTGCCTTTATCCGGCGCGATGATTTTTCCGATACCATGGCGCAGGTCTATGACCTGTTTCCGATCCTCAAGGAAAAACGCTTGCAGGCGGCGGGCGAATTGTCCGGCGGGCAGCGCCAACAGGTGGCCGTGGGCCGCGCATTGATGACGCAGCCCAAGGTGTTGATGCTGGATGAACCCACCGCCGGGGTCAGCCCCATCGTGATGGATGAGCTGTTTGACCGCATCATCGAGGTTGCGCGCACAGGCATACCCATTTTGATGGTGGAACAGAACGCCCGCCAAGCGCTTGAAATTGCGGATCAGGGGTATGTTCTGGTCCAAGGGGCGAATGCCTATTCCGGCACGGGTAAGGATTTGCTGAACGATCCCGACGTGCGTAAATCGTTTTTGGGGGGCTGAAAATGCGAGGCATGCTGACATTGATATCCGTCCTTGCCGCCCATCAAGCTGGCGCGCAAACGGAGCGCACCACTTTATGCTCTGTTGCACGCCTTTGTGTGGCCGAAAAAGGCTGTGGACCATCAGACCTCCAGTTTGAACTGGGCATTCATAGCCGTGGCGCGATGGCCGTACGCTTGCAAGGTTCCGTGCGCATTGCGGAAGAGGGCTGGAAGAGTGTTGCGCCCTTCTGGTTTGTCAGGCGTCCAAACCCAAACATTTTGGAGACGCTGCATTTGTCCTATGACCAACATTTTGTCTGGACCCAAATCCATGCGGCCAATGTGGAATTCCGGCTGTCAAAGGACTTGCTACAACTTGGCGGACGCACCCGGTTAAAGGGCGCAAGGATACAAACGATGGTTGGGGAGTGCATTGAATGAGAGTTATTCTTCTAATTCTCGCGTTGAGCGTCGCGGGGCCTTCGGTTGCCGCAACGACATGCCTGTTCACGCAGGAATGCCTTGAGGGTGAGGCATGTGCCGAGACCAGCTATCGTGTGGAGCTTGTCGCAGGGGATGGCCAGGTCATCCAGCTGATCAGCGATGCCGAAACGCTTGAGGGGCGTATGATCGCCTCGGACGACAACCTGCATTATGTTTTTGAGGCGCCCACTGCGGCCCATCTGCTCAGCGAGGCCCCTAGTGGTGCGGCGCGCTATACCATCCATCTGGATGGCCCATTTACCATCACGTATCACGGTACTTGCGAGGGCACACCCTAATGGATTTTCTCAACGCAATTGTGGCCCTTGCCAACTATGTGCTGATCCCGGGCATCGCCTATGGATCGCAACTGGCGCTTGGGGCACTGGGGGTGACGCTGGTCTATGGCATCCTGCGGTTCTCCAACTTTGCCCATGGGGACACCATGGCGCTTGGGGCAATGTCGGCGGTGCTGATCACCTGGCTGTTTCAAAGCTGGGGCATCAGTCTGGGGCCATTGCCAACCGCCCTGCTCGCCCTGCCCTTTGCGATTGTGATCACCATTGGGCTGCTGCTGTTTACCGACCGCACGGTGTACAAATTCTACCGGGTGAAAAAGGCAAAACCGGTGATCCTTGTCATCGTGTCCCTTGGGATTACCTTTATCTACAACGGCGTGACGCGGTTTATCATTGGACCCAACGACCAGAATTTTCTGGATGGCGAACGCTTTATCATCAAGGCGCGCACGTTCAAGGAAATGACGGGCCTGCGCGAAGGGTTGGCGTTCAAGACCACCCAAGGCATCACCATTGTCACGGCCATTGTCGTGGTGATTGCGCTGTTCTGGTTTTTGAACAAGACGCGCTCGGGCAAATCCATGCGTGCCTATTCGGACAATGAGGATCTGGCGCTACTCTCTGGCATCAACCCGGAACGCGTGGTGATGATCACCTGGATGATTGTGGCTGCCTTGGCGACCATTGCCGGGGTGCTTTACGGGCTGGATAAAAGCTATAAGCCGCTGACCTATTTCCAACTTCTTTTGCCGATCTTTGCCAGTGCGATTGTTGGCGGACTTGGCAGCCCCGTTGGTGCCATCGCAGGTGGATTTGTGATCGCCTTCTCTGAAGTCACAGTGACCTATGCCTGGAAAAAGGTGCTGGTCTACCTCATGCCCGAAAATCTTGAGCCCAGCGGGCTGGTCCAATTGTTGAGCACGGATTACAAATTTGCGGTCAGTTTCGGCATATTGTTGATCGTCCTGCTGGTCAAACCCACAGGTTTGTTTAAGGGACAGTCGGTATGAACGAGACGATTAAAAACACGATGCTCTTTGGCATTGTCGCCGGGCTGATTGTCATTGTTGGGTACATGCAAAACTGGTCTTCAGCGCTTTATATTGTGCAGATGGGGCTGGTGTCTGCGATCATGGCCCTTGGTGTGAACCTGCAATGGGGCTTTGCGGGGCTTTTTAATGTCGGGATCATGGGATTCGTGGCCCTTGGCGGGCTAGCGGCCGTGTTGGTGGGTATGAAGCCCACGCCGGGCGCGTTTGAGGCCGGGGGCTGGGGCGTTATTGGCGCGTTGCTGCTGGGGGCTGGTACGATCTTTGCCACGATCCTGTTGGTGAAAAACCTGCCCAAGGGGCGGCTCCGCACACTGATTGTTCTGGCGATGCTTGTGACGGGTTTCTTTGTGTTCCGCAGCTTGCTGGACCCCTCCGTCAGCCTGATTGAGAAGATCAATCCGGCGCAATACGGCTACCTTGGCGGCATCAATCCCGGTGACGGGAAAGTGGGTGAGAACTATGATTTGTTTGTCTTGCTCGCCTGGCCATTGGGCGGGCTGTTTGCTGCTGGGGCAGCTTGGATCATCGGCAAGACAGCGTTGGGATTGCGCTCCGATTATCTGGCGATTGCAACGCTTGGCATTGCCGAGATCATCATCGCGATCCTCAAACATGAAGACTGGCTGACGCGGGGTGTAAAAAACGTGATTGGCATTCCGCGCCCGGTGCCTTACGAGCTGACTTTGCAGAACAACCCGGACTTTGTGGAGCGCGCCGCATCTCTTGGGTTCGACCCTGTGGATGCCTCAACCCTATGGGTAAAGGTGCTTTATATCGTACTGTTCCTGATCGTTCTGCTGATCCTGCTGTGGATGAGCCAACGTGCCTTGCACTCGCCGTGGGGCCGCATGTTGCGCGCGATCCGTGACAACGAGGTTGCGGCTGAGGCGATGGGCAAAGATGTGACCGCGCGCCATTTGCAGGTGTTTATCCTGGGGTCTGCGGTCTGTGGCATTGCCGGTGCGATGATGACCACGCTGGACAGTCAGCTGACGCCGGGGACATATGTGCCGCTGCGCTTTACATTCCTAATTTGGGTCATGGTCATCGTAGGGGGATCGGGCAACAATCTCGGTTCTGTGCTTGGTGGGTTCCTGATCTGGTTCCTTTGGGTTCAGGTGGAGCCCATGGGGCTGTGGCTGATGGAGCAGATTACCTCGGGTATGGCCGACGGTTCAGCGCTCAAGGAGCATCTGATCGACAGTGCCGCGCATATGCGACTGTTGACGATGGGGATTGTGCTGTTGCTGGTGCTAAGGTTCAGCCCGCGTGGGTTGATCCCCGAAAAGTAGGGTGCGCATTTACTGCGCACCAGCACTTTCCAGATCGACGTTGCCCATGGTGCGCAGTCAATGCGCACCCTACGGCTTACCGGCCTTTGAAAAGCCCGCCCAGAATGCCGCGCACGATGCGTCGTCCCGTGGTGCCCTTAAGCTCTTTGATCACGACGCTGGCGATGGCCCCGCCAAAGCCCTCCTGGGATTTGCGCCGGGGCGCGCGGGAGGTGGAGCGGGTCACGCCCTTGCCCGCGTAGCGCCGCGCGTTGTTGAACTCGCGCAAGGCGGGGGTTTCAATTTCTTCGGCTTTTTCCTCGGCGGCGGCGGCCTCGACTGCGGCCTTGTCCGCGCGGGCGCGCAAGATTTCAAAGGCGCTTTCCCGGTCCAGACGTTTGTCGTATTTGCCGGACATGGATGAGCTGGCCATCAGCGCGGCGCGTTCTGATGTGGTGATCGGGCCAAGCTGCGAGGACGGCGGGCGGATCAATGTGCGCTCCACAATGCCTGGCACCCCTTTCTTTTGCAAAAAGGAGGTCACGGCCTCGCCCACGCCAACCTCTCTGATCGCCTCTTCGGTGTCAAAACGCGGGTTCTCGCGGTAGGTTTCTGCGGCCATGCGTAGCTCTTTGCGGTCTTTGGCGGTAAAGGCGCGCAGGGCGTGCTGCACGCGGTTGCCCAATTGGCCAAGGATATCATCAGGCACATCTGCCGGATTTTGAGTGATGAAATAGACGCCAACCCCCTTGGAGCGGATCAGGCGCGCAACCTGTTCGACCTTGTCCACCAGTGCCTTGGGGGCGTCTTCAAACAGCAGGTGCGCCTCATCAAAAAAGAACACCAGTTTGGGTTTGTCTGGGTCGCCCACCTCTGGCAGTTCCTCAAAGAGTTCAGAGAGCAGCCAGAGCAGGAAGGTGGCATAGAGTTTTGGCGCGCCCATCAGTTTGTCCGCCGCCAGTATGTTGATCACCCCGCGCCCATCCGTGTCGGTGCACATCAGGTCACTGAGCGCCAGGGCCGGTTCGCCAAACAGGTCAGCCGCGCCCTGGTTTTCCAGTACCAAGAGCCGACGCTGGATCGCCCCCACAGAGGCGGCAGAAACGTTGCCATAGCGCAGGGCAAGGGTTTTGGCGTTTTCGCCAATCCAGACCAGCAGCGCTTGCAGGTCTTTGAGGTCCAGCAAGGGCAAGCCATCCTCGTCCGCGACGCGGAAGGCGATGTTCAGGATGCCCTCTTGCGCCTCTGTCAGGCCCAACAACTGCGCCAGCAACAAGGGGCCCATTTCGGACACTGTGGTGCGAACCGGATGCCCCTGATCACCGTAGAGATCCCAAAAGGTGACCGGAAAGGCGCCATAGCTGAAATCGTCAAACCCGATTTTTGCGGCGCGCTCCATAAAGGGGGTGTGCAGTTTGTGATCGGCTGACCCGGATTTGGCGAGGCCTGACAGGTCACCCTTGACGTCGGACAAAAACACCGGAACGCCCTGTGCGGCAAACCCTTCGGCCAGGATTTGCAGGGTGACGGTTTTGCCCGTGCCTGTTGCGCCCGCCACCAGGCCGTGCCGGTTGGCATAGCCGATATTGAGGAACTGCCTTGTGCCGTACCCTTCGCCGCCGCCCCCGATAAAGATGTCCTGTACCACGTGAATTCCCCCAAAGATGGCGCTGCCCGGTCTGATCCCGATTGAGCATACAAATTTAACCTTTCTGCGTCATAGTCTATTTGTTGCACATCGGGAATGTCCGTTTTTGATCTGCAACACTTCCTCCCTGTCAGACTGGCCGCGCCTTTGGGTGCGGCCCTTTTTTTGTCATGCCTGCATTTGGCAGTCTGTTCCCTGTCCGCTGCGGGGCAAGTGTTGCCTGCCACATTTGTCCAAGCACAACAGCCAAGCTCAAGGGTTTTAAGGTCGTGTTTGCGCTAACAAAATGTTATCTGACATCCATGATTTCCGGTTGACCGCTGGGTCGGTCTTTCGTATCGTCACGCCCATAAGTCGGCCCAGTCCGACGGGGAGAGACCAAATGAGAGGGAGCGCGTTGCGCTCTCTTTTATTTTGACCAATCGTGTTTGATTTCAGCAGAAAATCGCCCTTCCTCACCACAATATGTTGTGTTCTTCGCTGACATCCCCTGTGCGGCATGCTAAATCGAGCAAAAGCAACAAATGTGGATATGACATGAACAGGTTTTTCACAGCCCTACCGCTCAGCTTTGCTCTGGCATTGGGACCGTCGGCTGCGCTGTATGCGCAAAGCGACACAACGACACAAGACGCAACAGAAGAGGCTGACACCGGCACCACGCCCCCGCTGGAGGATCAGCTGAGCCTGGGTGAAGATGCAGACAAAGATCCCGATCTGGGCAAGCCCTATACCAAGGAAACGATTGGGGGATGGGATCTGAGGTGTATCAAAACCACCGAAGAAGTCGACCCTTGCCAGATGTATCAGCTGGTTGGGGACAGTGAGGGCAATCCGGTTGCCGAAGTGTCCCTGTTCCGTCTGCCCGATGGCGGCAAGGCAGAGGCAGGGGCCACCGTGGTGGTGCCATTGGAAACCTCACTGCAAAGCCAGATGACCCTTTCCGTTGATGGGGCCAAGGCCCGGCGGTATCCGTTTGCGTTCTGCAATCCGGTGGGCTGCTACGTGCGCCTTGGACTGACAGCGCCAGACATTGCATCGTTCAAACGGGGCAATCAGGCGGTGATGACGATTGTGCCTGCCTTGGCACCGGATCAAAAGGTTGAGCTGGTCCTGTCGCTTGAGGGGTTCACCGCAAGCTATGACAAGGTGTCGGTGCTCGACCAGTAATGTTTTGGTCTCAATGAGATAGATCACGCTGGGCCACCCCTGCCGGGGTGACCCATTTTGTCTGATAAGGAAATTTGTTTCATGTGGCAGGGCCGCCTTTTACACATTCATACCACGCCAAAGGCGGGTGCCCCCATGGTCGCGCATCAGGCGATTGGTGTGATCCCCGGTCAGGGGCTGGAGGGGGACAGATATGCTTTGGGCACCGGGAAATATTCACAGATACCGGATGTGCGTGAGGTGACCCTGATAGAGGTTGAAACGCTGGAGGCGCTGAAGCGGGATCATGACATTGACCTGGCGGTGCAGGACCATCGGCGCAACCTGACCACCCGCGATGTGCCGCTGAACCATCTGGTGGGCAAACATTTTTGGGTCGGTGATGTGCAACTGCTGGGCGGACGGTTGAACAAGCCCTGTCGATATCTTGACCTGCTGCTTGGCTCCTCTGTGTGTGATCTGTTGGCGCATCGCTCTGGCCTGAACTGCTCCATTGTCAGTGGCTCAGAACTCAAGGTCGGCAGCAAAATTCATCTGTAAATCGGGCGGCCCACCGGATCAGAACCGCCGCAAGGCCAGTACCGCATTCATGCCGCCAAAGGCAAAGGCGTTGGAAAGCACCACATCTACCTTCGCCTCGCGCGCCTCATTGGGGACAACGTCTAGCGCGCATTCCGGGTCAGGCTCCTGATAACCGATGGTGGGGGCGATGATCCCGTCACGCAGCGCCATGATACAGGCCAGCAATTCCACCGCACCGGTGCCGCCAATCAAATGGCCGTGCATGGATTTGGTGGAAGAAATCATCAGGTCATCCGCATGCGGGCCAAAGACATCTGCCACGGCTGCGCATTCGGTTTTATCATTTGCCGCCGTGCCCGTGCCATGGGCGTTGATATATCCGACATCCTCGCGGTTGACCTGCGCATCCGCCAGCGCGCCCGCCATGGCCCGTGCAGCACCTGATTTGGAGGGCATGACGATATCGGCGGCGTCCGATGACATAGCAAAGCCTGCCACCTCGCCCAGAATTTCGGCGCCGCGCGCGCGGGCGTGCTCCAATTCCTCAAAAACAAAGACCCCTGCCCCTTCGCCCTGTACCATGCCATTGCGATTGGCGGAAAACGGGCGGCAGGCATCGCGGCTCATGACGCGCAGACCTTCCCAGGCTTTGACCCCGCCAAAGCACAACATGCTTTCTGACCCGCCGGTGATCATCGCCGGGGCCATGCCGGAACGCACCATCGAAAACGCCTGCGCCATGGCGTGATTGGACGAGGCACAGGCCGTGGCCACGGTAAAGGACGGCCCCTTAAGATTGAACTCCATCGAAATATGGCTGGCGGCGGCATTATTCATCAGCTTGGGCACGACAAAGGGATGCACCCGGTTTTTGCCCTCTTCATAGACCAGCCGGTAATTGTCATCCCAAGTGGACACCCCGCCCCCCGCCGTGCCCAGCACCACGCCAGAGCGCGCGGACAATTCGCCGGAGAACTGCAAGCCTGATTGTTCAATCGCTTCCTTGGCGGCGGCCAGCGTAAACTGGGTAAAACGGTCATAAAGTGACATTTGCTGACGGTTATACCGCCCCTCGGCCTCAAACCCGCGCACCTGCCCGCCGATCTGGATTTGCAGCCGCTCCACATCGCGAAACGCCAGCGCGCCGATGCCGCAGGTGCCCGCCGCCATGGCCGCCATGGTGTCTTTGACGTTATGACCAAGCGCGTTGATCGTGCCCGCGCCCGTGATGACAACCCGTTTCATCCCTGTTCGGCCTTGAGGCGTTTGATGCCTGCCACGATGCTGGCCACGGAGGAGATATCAAAATCTGACTCCTCGGGCGTGTTCGCGTTGAACGGGACCGAAATGTCAAAAGCCTCTTCAATGGCAAAGATGCTTTCGACCAGCCCCATACTGTCAATGCCAAGGCTTTCCAGCGTACTGTCGGGGGTGACGTCCTGTGGTTCCAGAACCGCCTGTTCTGCGATAATTTCAATGACCCGATCTGTGATGTCCATCTGATCTGCATCCCGCCTGTTTCGTCTGTTGCTGATTTAGTCACCCTTGGTGGGTTTGAAAACCGCCTTTCGCAGGTCTGCGACCTCTCGCAGCAGGCGCGGCAGGCGGCGTTGCGCCTTGTAGATGTCCATTTGGCGGTCCATCTGTGTGGCGGGGTAGCCCAGCATCGTGCGCCCGGCAGGCACGTTTGAAAGCACCTTGGTGCCGCCTCCCAATATCGCCCCATCCCCGACAAAAATGTTGTCACTGACGCCTGATTGCCCCCCCAGCACAACGTAATTGCCAATTTTCGCTGATCCCGCAACACCGACCTGCGCGCAGATCAATGTGTGATTGCCGATGGTGGCGTTGTGGCCAATCTGCACAAGGCTGTCGAGCTTGGTGCCATGGCCAATGTGCGTATCGCGGATGGTGCCGCAGTCGATGGTGGTATTGGCCCCAACTTCCACATCATCTCCAATGGTGACGCTGCCCAGAGAATGGATGCGGTTCCAGGATTGCGCCTTGGCATCGCCCTGATCCCCCAATGTGGCGCGCGCGGATTCAACAGCGCTTTTTTCGGGCGTCACAAAGGAAAACCCGTCTCCGGCAACCCGCGCGCCCGGTTGTGCGATAAACCGCGTTCCGATGGTGGCGCGCGCACCAATGCTGACGTGTTCACGCAGCAAGGCATCAGGGCCAATTGTAACGTCCTGACCGATGAAACACTGCGGGCCAATCACGCACCCTGCCGCGATATCCACACCCGCAGAGACAACCGCAAGGGGGCCAATGCTGACCCCGTCTGCGATCTTCGCGGCGGGATCAATGACCGCAGAGGGGTGGATGCCCGGTGCAAACCCCTGCCCCCTGTCCATCATCTGTGTCAGGCCAGACATCGCATAGCGCGGGCGTTTGGGCAGGATTGCCCCTGCCAGACCAAGGGCTTGCCAGTCTGCCGCCGGCCACAGCAACGCCGCACGTGCGCGTCCCGTGGACAACCCATCGGCAAACTTCGGTGTCATGGCGATGGCAAGGTCATCCGGCCCGGCCAGTGTCGGTTCGGCCACGCGGCCAATGACCAGCGTGGCATCCCCCACAACATCAGCGCCAAGGGCCGCTGCGATTTCACCAATGGTATGTGACATGGCGTCCCCCGGGGTTAACCGGGGGCATGATTAGCCCTGATAGCTGCGCAAAGCCACCCCTGCCTTTGACAAGGCAGACCAGATCTTTGCGTCACGGCCATAAATGTCGGCGCGATACTCCGTATGGCCCCGCGCGTTGGTTACGGCGGTGCGGTAGATCAAATGCACGGGCACCGGCTCTTTCAGTACGATTCGCGTGGTCTGGCCTGATTTCAGCGCGTTTTGAAAACGCCCCACCGGGTCGGTTTCCTGCACGGCGAGCAATGCGTAGGCAAACTCAAACGGTTGCGCAAGCCGGATACACCCATGGCTAAAGGCACGCACATCGCGTGAAAACAGGTTCTTGGCCGGCGTGTCATGCAGGTAGATGTTGTATTTGTTCGGGAACATGAACTTCACCAGCCCCAGCGCGTTGGACCGGCTGGGCGGTTGACGCATGGCAAAGGGAAAGGTGCGTGCCGTATATTTGGAAAAGTTGATCGAGGACCGGCTGACCGTGCGGCCCCGCCGATCCGTGATCAACAAATGGCTTGCAGCATTGCGGTTGCGCTGCATCGAGGGCAGATATTCCTTGGTGATGATGGAGCGCGGCACATACCAGCTGGGGTTTACCTCCATATGTTCCATCACGTCGGAAAATTCCGGTGTCACCCGATCACTGTCGCGCGCGCCCACAACGGAGCGGGTTTGAAAGGTCACATTGCCATCATCAATCACCTTGGCAGTGAAATCGGGGATATTAACCAGAATATGCCGCTTGCCCCGTTCGGTGTTGAACCAGCGTTCCCGCTCCAGCGCGACCATCACAGATTGCAGGCGTTGTTCGACGCCCACATTGATCTGCGCCATGGTCGCGCCCCCCGCTTTGCCATCCGGGTTTAACCCATGGGCGATTTGAAATTCATGCACCGCATTGGTGATGGTTTCGTCATAAACCATCGTGTTGGAGCGGGTGATATAACCCATTGTAATCAACCGGTTACGCAGCGCAATGACGGCGGCCCCCTTGTCACCGGGCTCTAGCTTGCGGGCCGGCACAATAGGGCCCCAACCGCCCTGGGCCAGACGCCCTTCCATGACCACTTTTTCTTTGATCAATGCGTTGTATTCCATGCTGCGCGGGGGCAAGGCGCGGAAAAATGCAGCGGGTTTGCCCCCTGCAATGTCCTTGAGGAACGCGGTGCGGTCCCGTTTGGGGATTTCGCGCACAATGCCGCTGTCGATTTGCTTGGGGTCGCGGATCAGCCCGGTCTGGATGTCGCGCGCATACTGCAAAAAGATGCGGCTCATCTCGACCTCGGCCATGCCGCGATCCCGGGTGGAGCGCACGGCGCGCAATTGGGCGATCAGTCCTTCGGGATTATAACGCGCCACGGGTAGCCCGTGAGACCCCGCCGATTGGATCGCGCGCAGCAGTTCGGCGCGTCGGGCGCGGTCATGTTCGTCCACCCCTGTCCAGATCGGTTCATAGCCCGTTGCACGGTAAAATGCTGCGATATCATCGTCACGTGCGGCGGCCTCTGCGACGGCCTGTTTAAAGGCAGTGATCTGCGCGGCAGCGGGCGCTGGCGCGAAAAATCCAAGAGTACCAATTGCCAATGCTGCCAGGATGCCTCTACCACTTTTAGTGGTTATTTTTGTGTGGAACACGAAATACTCCATGAATCGGTGCGAAATGACTAAAGTCATCCTTCCCGAAGCAGTGAAGCGGAGTCCATTCACGATTGGTAAAAAAACACAAGAAATTGGGCGTTGTGCGCCAAATACACCTCTCTGCGCAGAGGCGATTGCAACACTCGTTAAGAAGTGCGCAGAAAATCGCCTAAAATTGCGGATAGAAAGTGCTGGTCGGATTCAGCTCTTGGTTCACGAATCGCCTTATGCAATAACGGTGTTGCATCTGGGGATGAGATGCAGGGCTTGTGTAACATCACGGGTCACGCAGGCAGACGACGGGACAGAACTGATATGACAGGCAATAGCTCCTTGGGGATGACCCGACGCGCCTTGTTGGGTGCGTTCGCGGCAACAACCATCACGGCCGCTCCAACCTTTTCAAACGCAGCGGGATTTCTGCGCGGCGGTGGCGACATTCGCCGCATCCGCATGTATTCCGGCCGCACCGGTGAGCGGATCGACATGATCTACTGGATTGAGGGCCACTATATCAAAGACGCGGTGAAAGAGGTGAACTATTTCATGCGTGACTGGCGTACAGATGGCGTGAAAAACATGGATCTGCGCACAATCGACATTATGGCGGCCGCCCATAATCTGATGGACGCCAACGAACCCTACATGCTGCTCAGCGGCTATCGCAGCCCAAAAACCAACGCAATGTTGCGCCGCCGTTCGCGCGGTGTGGCGAAAAACTCCCTGCATATGCAAGGCAAAGCTGCCGACCTGCGGCTTGGCTCCCGCTCCGTTGGACAAATCGCCCGCGCTGCGGCTGCGTGCAAAGGCGGTGGTGTTGGCCGTTACTCCGGTTCCAACTTTGTGCACATGGACTGTGGCGTGGTGCGGACCTGGGGCGGATAACCCTACCCCTCTCATGCTGTCGTACGAAGTGAAAAGCGCCTGAGGGCGC